>JAMLHJ010000014.1 GCA_023957245.1 Chitinophagales bacterium | reverse complement strand
GTTTACGTATTGGCGAGGGAGCAATTTGAACCCAAGCACGAAGCACGAAATTCAAATTTAGCAAAAATCTTTTAATCGAAGCATTTATTCGCTCTCTTTCCAAACGACTTGTTAATGGCTGACTTATTTCTTTTCCTTTTTAGATAGATGACTTCCTAGCATTCCACCAAGCAAACTGCCGCCCAAAAGCGTTCCTGCAACTGTAGAATCAGTCAAATATCCAATGACAGCAGAATCCCCAAATTGTTGACCTGCCTTTTTCTGCTCTTCTTCTTTTTGTTTTTCTTTAGCATCAGTTTCTTTTTGTCTTAAAGAAAACTTTACTTGAAATTCGGGATGTAGAGCTATCATATCCGAGATGTTGACGCTCCCATTTTTGTTTTTTAATTTATTAAACTCATCTTCTTGAACAGGAGTGAGTTCATATTTTTTACACCAATTTGAATAAAGTTGGTATGCAGTCGTTTCGTGAACATCGGAATCGACTTCTTTTTTGAGTTTGTTCTTCTTTTTAGTTGTATAAATAATCATATAAATACAAAAAGCGATAAACAAGAGATAAAGTAATGCAGTTTTCATAGCTATATTTTTTAAGTTTAAATGTGTTCTTCTAAAATAGGTTGAATTCGTTTAATATCAGACCTCCCAGTTTGCGCGAGCATCTCGCTCGTACTCCGATGGCTATAGTGATGTCGTCTATATCGCCAGTCTGTAAAAAAATCCTTCACATACTCTTTCAAATATAGTTAATGTTTTGTATTTAAATCTATAAATGCAGAATAAATAATGCCTTCAATAATTGTATTACTATTGAGCCTGACAAAGTACAATGAATAGCAAAAAGCCTCACCGTCTCAGTATTGGATAGTTGTATTCATGGCTTTTTCTATTTGTCATAATGTTAAGGATTGGCTTTCTATTCCTTTTTATTTAGTTTCTTTTTTTCTGTTGTAGGGGGTAAAAAGTTGTCGGAAGTAATTACTTTTTGTCCTGTTTTGCTCTCAAGCTCGTTTCTTGCGTTTTTTGCAACCGTTCCACCTTTTTTACCTGCAATTGCGTTTTGTTGAATGCCTTCTGCTTTTTCTGCTTCTGCAATTTGTCGGGTTGAGAGTTCTGCCAATGCTGTAAAAATAAGTTCAGCTTCACTCATATGGTCACGAAGATTTTGAGTTTTTAGACCTTTCAAGTCTTTATGCTTCTTTACTGTCAAACCTGTCCATTCCTGATGAATGATATTTGTGAGCAAAGCAAATTCGTCCGATTTTTCTACTCCGCTTTCTTTCCAATAATCGGTCAGTTTGTTTCGGGTTTCTTGCCCCGACATTCGTTGCTGTATCCACTTTTCGCTTCTGCCAAGTTTTTGCCAATTTTCTCTTGCTCTATCCAAACTTTGTTCAGGGTCAGCTATTTCTTGCATACGCTCGTAGCCAACTTTTGCCAACCATTGCTTAAATGGCTCTGCTTTGTTTGATGGGATTGATTGAATAAGACGTAATATATCCTGTGTGTCTAAACAATCCGTAGCATATTTTTTGCCGTCCGCAGCTTTGAATTTCAGTTGTACGATTTTTTCGTACAACTGACTTCCTTCTTTAGTTAGCTTCTTTTTTAGGTCAGACCAATATCTTTTAGGAATACTGCTTCCTGTCAAAACTTCAATTACATCTATAACTGAAAAATACCATTTTTCTTTTTCTTCATCCCAATGAGTCCGAACCTGGTTTTGTTCAAAAATCTTTATGGCGTTTTCTTTACTCATCTTCTCTGAAATTATCTTTTAAAGATAACAAAAATGGCTTGACAATTTTTAAACTAATCCTTTGCTTTTAATTTACAACTAAACAGCCTTTGGATCAGCTCCGCTAACATCAGTCTGTGAAAAAAATCTTTCCCAAACCCTTCCAAATATATACTATTTTTGTATTTTAAAATATTAAATACAAAATAAATAATGTCTTCAATAATTGGTGTTGATCGCCATCAAATCACATTTTTCAGCTTGGAGAGTCATATGAAAAATGACAATGAAGTTCGCTTTATTGATGTCTTTGTATATAAGCTGGATTTGAAGCAATTAGGTATCCAAAGCTTACCCTTGCTTCTTTTCTTTGATATAAGAGGATGCGATTGAAATCGAGTAAAGAACAAAAACTAAGCGAATCCACCATTCGATTGGTAAGAATAAAAAAAAGAGTATTCCGCCAGTTAATATGTAAAAACGGTATCCTATTGGATAAAAAGTGATAAAATATTCTCTGGCAAATAAATATATCACACCAAGTGCAGTACTAGCAATGAAAAAGGTGATTAGAATAAAAATGAATGCCATATTGTAAAAATACTAAATGTTAAAAATTATGGCAAATACCTTAGGTTTTATTGTGAAACTTCAAAATATGGCATCTTCTTAGCAGACAAGATAGCTGTTAGCTACTGGTAAAAGCCTTACTTTTTGAAATTTACTGGGTGATTTTTTGTTTTTGTAAATTATTTGTAAAGGTTAATTGCAATTTACTTATGTTTTATCCATATCCTTCCAATCACGTTCTGAATTTATTTCTGAATCTATAGAAGGCATTTTGTACTAGAAGCTGCATCATTATTATCTATCCACATTCTTATAGCTAATTGTAATACTATTGTCAAATGGCTTCTTGGGCTTATTTTTTTAAAAACTAGTGATTTAGCTTTGCACTCAATTAAATTAAAACTAAGAGGCAATGAGAAAAAACTTTTATTTATTAGTGTTATTGACGGGCTTGATGCTGAGCCTAACAGGTTGTAGTAAAGATGATACTTCAGAAGTAGAATTTAAGGTGGAAGGAAATTGGGTGTTTAAGAAAGTTAATTTCTTAACAGAAGCTGCGAAGTGGAATGATTCAATTCCATATACAAGTGCCAATTTGAGAAATTATGCACCTTATATGTTTATTCCTATGAGTGGAATGCAATTTTTAGCTAAGGAAATTAAATCTGGAGACAATTTTTTAGGGAGAAAAATGAATTATGTAAATAATCATAAGGAATCTCAGTTTCACCCTCACCCTGCAAGTATGGATGTCTGGTATTGGAATTATACTGATGATAATAAAGGGTTCAAAATCAGCTCTATAGCTCCAGGATTCCCTTCTGTGGCATTTGATATGACTACAGACAATGTAGTGATTGATGCTAACAATCCTAATATTATCACTTTCCAAACAAAAGTAAGATCTGCAAAAATTGGAGGAGAGAAAGATACATACGTTGTATTGCCTGTTGAGATTACAATGGAAAGAGGAAATGCAGGTGATGATATGGTTGTTTTCATTCAAGGAGAACCATTTAATAGGTTACCATAAATTTTCAAATCTTGTAGTTAAATTTTGAGTATAAATAGTCAAAAGGCAGGTTGCTAAAGCATTAATATGATTTCAATCAATTAATAGAATAGTAAAAGGGAATATTTTCTTTACTGCCTTTTGATTTGTTTTTTTGTACTCCGATTTCTTTATGAAGAGAATTTTCGCTTTAGCTTACAGTTTTCTACTGCTTCATTCATTTGGATATGCACAATATTCTATATGTGGAAAAGTTACTGTCAATCAACAGATTAAGGGGCAATCTTGGGTGTCTATTTTGGGAATAGATGACTCAGTAGCAACCGACAAAATTGGTCAATATTGTTTTCGCAATCTTCCTTTAGGAGAATATATTCTTGCAGCAAATACTGACGGCTTTATGTCTGAAGTGCAATTTATCTCTCTTAAAAAAGATACCAATAATGTCAATTTTAATATTGAGATATTATCTACTGATACTGTTAGTGTTGTTGCAGAAAGGATAGCTGAGCGTAGAAGCAATATATCTATTAAGACTGAGATTGTTGATTTGAGTAAGCAATCTTTATCATCTGTATCTGTTGAACAATTGATGAATAGAGCATCAGGAATACGTGTAAGAAATTCTGGTGGATTAGGTTCTGATGCAGATATTGTTGTTGGAGGATTCTCTGGCAAATCGGTTAAGTTTTTGATAGACGGTATCCCGATAGATTATTTGGGTTCGAGTATGGGTATTACTAAAATGCCCATCAATATGGCAGATTATGTAGAAGTGTATAAAGGTGTTTTACCTACAGAGATAGGTGTAGATGCTTTGGGAGCAGCGGTCAATATTGTTACAAGAAGACCAGATAAGACTGGTTATAGATTGAGTTATGAATTAGGTTCGTTTCATACGCATAAAGTAGGAGTAAACTCCTTTGTAAGACATTCACCAAAATTGTCTTATGGTGTAGATGCATTTTTTAATTATTCTAAAAATGATTTCAAAGTGGATCATTTACCTGTTTCTGATGAACAAACTGGTAAGACAAAATATATTCGTGCACCTCTTTTTCACAATGGATACCGACAATTCAGTGCAGATATGTATTTGAATATTGAAAAAAGAAAGTGGACTGATTTGTTGGAAATCAAATTGAATGCTTTTACTATCAAAAAAGATATTCAGAATGATTTTGCTTCTCGTGACAAAGCTTATGGTGAAGTATTTAGAAAGGAAAAAGCATACATTGTTCCTTCTGTATTGTATAAAAAGAGTTTTGTTGATGGAAAACTAAAGCTATCACAGTTTTTTGTATTCAGTAGGATTAATTTTCAGTTTGCAGATACATTGAAGAATGCATATTATGATTGGTTGGGACAAAAATATGAAGCTTCAAGCAGTTCGGAAACTGGTAATGATTTTTCCAATTTGAAGCAGTCTATTATTTATACAGATGTCAATAATATCATTTATAGAGGACTGTTTTCTTATCAATTAAATGATGATCATAAATTGATTTTAAATATTGTAGAGAATTACGTTTCTCGTGAATCTGACGACATGAATAAGTATCATACTCGTTCTACAATTGATTATAACAGATTGATTGTAGGTGCTGGCTATAGTTATCATTTTTTAGATTCAAGATTACAAGGCTTGACGCAATTGAAGTATTTGCTTTCACATACCGATGGAGAACTCATCAATCAAGCGACATTGAAGAAAGAAGAACCTGTTCAAAATAGTGGATGGAGTTTTTCTCAATCATTGAAATATGATTCTTATTCTGGTTGGTTGATTCGTGCTTCGACAGAGAATTCATATAGATTGCCTGATCAAATGGAGATTTTTGGTGATAATGTGCATGTTTTACCCAATATATCTTTGCAGCCAGAGAAGAGTTTTAATGTCAATTTGGGTGTGAGATATAAGAAAAAGGGTGTAGGTAGCATCGAAGTCAATAGCTATTACAGAAATATTAGAGATATGATTAAGCTCAAAGAGATTACTCAATTACAAGCAGCTTATATCAATCTAGAGCATGTGAGAGGTTATGGAGTTGAATTAGAAGCAGCAGTTTTTCCAGTTAAAAATTTTGAAATTTCTGGTAATTTGACTTATAATGAATTTCGTTTTAAAGGTTCAAACTCCAATATATCTCAAAATGAACATTTTGTAAATGCTCGTGTCAGCAACATGCCTTTTTATTTTGGCAATGCAAATGTCAGCTATCTTTTTGACAAGGTTTTTGATCAACGTAGCAAATTGAAATTGTACTGGACATATTCTTATGTTCATCAATTTTATCTAGATTATATTGAAAAACAATTTGAGCCAGATGGATTTTTGGGAATATTTGGCAATAGTAAAATATATACCAATCGAATAATTCCTGTTCAACAAGTACATTCAGCTGGATTGATATGGTCATTTGATATTACTAATATCCAAAAAGTGGCTGTTGCAACTGAGTTGAATAATATTTTTAATCAAGACGTTTATAATAATTTTAAAATGCAAAGTGCTGGTAGAAATTATTCGCTTAAATTGACTGTGGAATTTTAAATATCAATATTGTGTTGAAGTATATTACCGCTATAGTTTCTGTTTTCTTTTTGTTGGCTTGCAAAGTGGAAAATCTGAATGATACTCAAATTCCTAAAGAAGATTTTAGTCGTTTTAATTATGTAATGGCGACAGAAGATGCGTCAGATGTTGATATTACTACTTTCTTTTCATTTAATTTTGATGATATTAATCCTGATGAAAGTTATGATTTGATAGATAGAGTAGGGGTTTTTACCAATTCCAATCCTTCTACTTCCTCTGGACATTTATCAATGGGTCAGTATATTTTTTCGATGGCTAAAGACAAAAAAGGATATTCTTCAACTCCTGGCTTGTACAAATTGACATTGAATACCAATAACAGAATGTATATCGCTGACAATCTTCATATTGCAAAGAATAATCTTTTTCCTGCAAGGCAATTATGTATTGTAGATGAACATTTGGGCTATTTTTATGATGAAGCCAAATTGGCTCAGGGATTACAAATTTTTGACCCGACTTCAATGGTGTTGAAAGGTTCGATAGATATAAAACCTGCTATTAGCCAACTTTTCCTAGACACCAAATGGGTAGATGAATCCTATAATAATTTAGTTCGTATTGGCTCAACTGTTTTAGAAGCCAATCAAGGTAAATTATATGCTAGTATTGTGTTTATGGAGTCGGCTGGTTATAATTTAGTAGCAGATAGCGTCAACCATGTTTATATGGCAGTTATCGATATTCCGTCCAATCAAGTAGAAAAGATTATTGCTTTTGAAGGTGTCAAAACTGTCGGTTTCTTTGTTTCAGAAAATAAAGCGACTACCAAAGATTTGGATGGTAATATCTATTTCTGTTCATGGGGTTGGAATCAATTCAATAAAGGCAATCCATCCAAAGTATTTAGAATTAAATCTGGTGAAACTGATTTTGATAAGGATTGGTTGATAGATATAGAAAGCATATTTGGTGAGGGTAGAATGGCGCAATCTATGATATCGTTTAATAATAAAATTTATCTCCATGTATCTGATAGAGCATTCCCTTTTGGCGATGCTGACAAACCTTCAGATAAAATGGAAATGTCTTACTATGAATTTGATCCAAATTTTCCCAACTCTCCCAAGAAGTTAGATATTCCAAGCTCAAATTCATCATCGAGAATGAATGTTTTTAGCATAGTGGATAATCAACTTTTTATTGCAGTTCCTAATGTTGAAAAGGGAAAATTCAATGGCTTTTATGCTATTGATACAAATGGAGATATAAAGAAGAAAATGACGGTTTCTAATAAGTATCGTCCTACTCGCCTTTATAAATTGAATCCATAATTTCTTAGCCATAGATAGTGAACTTGCCAAACAATATTTCAGCATCTTAAGGGTATTGTTGTAAACGAGAACCTGAATTGAGTTTAGGATGACGATTTGGATTTTCTTACTCCTAATAGCATGAAGAAGTGCAAATATTCACTAAATGAATGAGGCAATAAGATTGTGAATGTCTGTCGCAGTTTTTGGGTGCTTATTCTAAGAAACCAATTGCTTTTTTTCTGAAACTGCCATCTCAATATACACAGATGGTGTCAATCCTGTAGATTCTTTAAATTTCTTATAGAACGTATTCAAATTGCCATAACCTGCCAAACTTGCCAATTCTTTAATAGGAATACTATTTCCGTATTGCTCTATTAGATTTTGTGCTTCTGATATTCGATATGCATTAATCAATGTCGCAAAATTACTTTCCTTATAGGTGTTAATAGCTTGCGAAATATATTTATCGTTAGTATTTAATTTTCTACTTAAATCAGAAATAGATAAGTCATGTTGTGTGAATATTTTATCATTATCAAGTAAAGAAATAATAGCATCGTATATCTCTTTAATCTTGACATTATTAGTGTTGATATTTTCAATAGATTCGTTGCCTTCTATTTCTTCAGTAGTATGAATAGAATTGTGAAGATTGTTGGTTATGTTCTCAATTTCTTCATGATTTTCTTCTTTATCTTTGGGTAAGACAAGGACACCTTTAGCTTTCAACTCTTGGTTGATTTGATATAGCGATTTGGCATACTCTCTTATTTGTCGATACATTCTGTAAAAAATATAAGAGGAAGAACTGAGTATAATGATTCCGATGGCTAAGAAGATGAGCCAAGAGTTTCTATTCTTGATTTTTGCTTTTTGAAGTGCGATTGTGTTTTCCTTTTTATCTAGTTCATAAAGTGTTCTTAAATTTTCATATACTTCAACATGCTCTTGATTACTTACTTTTAATTGTACTTGTTTGAATTTTTCTAAAGTTTTAATATAATTTTCTGCATCTCCTGTTTTAGCATAATTATCCATTTGCATGAAATATGCTTCTTCAATTCTTTTGTAATTGCCATTTTTTTCAAATGTACTTATTGCATCAGCGAAATATTGATCTCTAACGCTTGGGTTGTTATTTTTCAGTATGGCAATTTTTAATAAAATATCTGCAATTAGATTATCTACTTTTATTTTACGTGCTTCTAGAAGTGCATTTTCCAAGTATATTATTGCTGAGTCAGTACGATTCATTTGAAGATATACACCTGATGTATTGATGAGGTTCTGTATCTCTCCAATTTTATTTCCTTGTCGTATCATCATTTGCTTGGATTTCTCTAAATATGCAAATGCCTTGTCATATTTTTTTTGTAGAGCATATAATGTTGCAAGGTTTTGAAAAACAATATTTCTTTCTTTCCCCAACTGGACTCTTTCAAAGTAATCTAGCGATTTGTTTAATAAAACCTCAGCTTTGTCAAACTGTAAGAGTTTACTATCTAAAAGCCCCATCACATTCCATGTCCATGCTATTTCTGTACTATCATTGACACTTTCAAATAATTTTAAAGCTTCTTGGTAGGATTTGAGTGATAACTCAGGATTGCCCATAAAGTCGTAATTAATACCCAACCCTTTGATGTTCCTTCCTTTTAAGCTAACATCGGAAGATGTATATGGATTAGCAAGAGATTTTTTAAAATATTCACTTGAAATACGAATTTTCTCGGTTAAAAAATATCCTATTCCCAATTGACAATAAGCGTATGCAATGGCTTCTTGATCTTGATTTTGAATGCCATAATCCAAGAGTTCAGTACTCTTAGCAATTCCTCTATCTGGATTGTACAAATAGGAATCATTGATATCTCTGACTTGATCTTGAACGTACTCGCTTTTAGCAAAAGCTACAAGAGGAGCGAGTAATACCAATAGTATGAAGTATGTGTGAATAGATGACTTGTAAAAATATTTATTCATAGGCTTTCAGATAGAATAATAACAGTAAAATTAATTATTATTTGATTTCTTCTTGCCTAAGTATTTTTTTTGTATTTTTTATATTATTTAGATGGCTGAAAATAGATAGCTGATAAATGATTTTAAATGATTGATATTCAGATTTGTATGGAGGTATTTATTTATACTTAATTGAATGGCTAAAAAGATGCTATTAGTGTATGACAAACATTGTAAAATTGAGCTTATTTTGCATTTTCATTCCAATAATAACTATCAGGATAAACTCTAGTGCCAAATATAGCAGTTCCTACTCTGACAATAGTGGCTCCTTCTTCGATAGCTGTTTCCAAATCTCCACTCATTCCCATGGATAGTTCATTCATTTCTACTCCAGTAAGGTTTAAATTGATAATTTTTTCTTGAATAGATTTGAGTAATTGAAAGCATTTTCTGACTTTTTCTGTTTCTGCACTGAAAATTCCTATCGTCATCAGTCCTTTTATTTTGAGAGAACTTAAAGTAGAGATTTGTTGTACTAATTCTATTGCATTTTCTGGACTAACACCAAATTTGCTTTCTTCAAATGAAGTATTGACTTGAATTAAAATATCAATAGTTTTATTTTCTAATAACAATCTCTGGTGTAATTTTTGAGCAAGTTCCCACCTGTCAACGGATTCGATGCATTGGACATCATGTTTGAGGATATCTTTAATCTTATTGGTTTGTAAGTGTCCTATAAAATGATTGATATGAGGTGTGTCTTGAAGTGCTTCATATTTTTCTTTTAACTCTTGAATTTTATTTTCAGCAATTAAAATTTCTCCATGATTTAAAGCAATTTTTATTCTTTCAGGAGCGACAGTCTTAGTAGCTAAGAGTAATTTGACACTATCAGGATTTCTATTAGAATGATGACAAGCTTTTGTAATTCTTTCTTTGATAATATTTATATTGTGTATTATGTCATCCATGAGTGTATGTTTAATAATTGAAAAAACAGTCTTATTCTTTAGATAGAATTAAATAAAACTCAAATTGTTCAATTAATATGAAGCGTTTATTTTGTTCAACATGATTCTTGCAATATTTTCTGCTCTTGCTTTAGCAAATTCTGCTGTATCGCCTTCAAATAACTCGTCAATTGTCTGATTGAATACGATTATCCATTCCTCAAATTCGATTTCCCTCATAGGTGCAATATTTTTAAGGTCAACATGTATCTTCATGGGATTGCCTGTATAACTATGTTCATCTATCAACAAACTAGCCCAGAAAGAATACATTTTAGGAAGATGGGTACTCCAATTTATTTTTGCTATATCATCAAATATATATCCTAAAATGGCATTGCTTTTTACTTTTTCATAAAAAGTATCTACTAACAAAATAATATCTTCTCTATTTATAATGTCTTGTTTCATTTTTTAATGTCATATTACTTGAAGATAATGGTTCTTATTCTTTTACTATTGAATCGAAGAAAACATTTTTTTGATAATTAAACATAACCAAGTTGCTGCAACAAAAGGAAAGGTCAAAGGTATGAAGTGGAAGAAATTCATTAATTGTCCTATCCATACTGATGCGATGACAGCAATCGTTATATATAAAATATCTTTTTTACTTTGACCTGTTAAAGCGATTGCACATAAGACCGCATTGTAACTATGTAGCCCCATTTCGATTTCGGACATGGGTAAATTCAAGAAATAAGCAAATAAACTGGCAAATACCGCACCCATCAACCCAAACAATGCTGCTAGTGGTGAATGAATCAATACGCCAATAAAAAATAGGATACCTATCATATAATTGTCCTGAAATATCACTTGACCATATCCTCTAAAAATAAATGCAAAATTTTCTACAATAGGCGATGTAGCTGAACTTGCAGCATCAATAGGAATGATTTTTCTAAAAATAAATATTAGTACCCAAGTGACTAAAATAAATGGTAAAGTATAAACAGGAATCTTTTTGCGTATAAATATATATTGTATCCATGCAGCAATGATTGAACCTATCATTATACCTAGCCATGTGAGCCATGTCACTTCAAAGAAAAGAACCATCGCCACACCGACCAAAGCCGCACTAAAACCATACAGTCCTTGTTGGATTTCATCTTCATTCCATTTGAATAATTTGGCAGTCAAAGTTGCTATAATAACAGATAGGAGGGTAGCAATACCCATATTTGTTGAACCCCAGAAAATTCCAATTAGAAATAACAAACCAGTCATGGCGTTTTCTTGAAGCATAATTTGCCCGATGCCTCTCAAGATAGTTTTAATGGATATAAGCATACTCAGTTACTCTTGTAAAGGTATTAATCCTATTAGGTATTAAAAATTTTAGATAGAAGAATTATATCAACAGAAAAGATTCGTAGTTCTATAAATAAATATTACAAGGATAATAGGTAGAACTGCTGAATTCAACATTAAGTGAAGAAAGAACTTTAAACTTTGAATTCTCCTTTAACAATATGCAAATTAAGCCAACGCACCCTAAGGCTAGCGTATGCTACTTAAACTTTAAACTCTCCACTTTAAAAATTTTCAACAATAAAAAATATTTACAATCTTCATTTCCGAACCAACTATTTCGGAATTGTACATTTCGTAAATTTTAAAACAAATCATTATTTTTAATTTATTAAATTAGGAAAGGCGAAAATATTTTAAGACTTTGATTTTAATCACATTAAAACAAGATTCTTGAATTTAATTTTGTACTAGAAAATGTATCTATAATAATTGAAAGGTATGTTTTTAACAAGAAAATGAATTTATTTTTTACCAATTAAACCATTACTTATGACTAAAATTCAATCAAAATTTAGAATTGCAGCCATTGGGATTTTCTCATTATCAACGTTGATAGGGCTGAACAGTTGCAAACCAAAGACCGCAGGCTCTGCAGTGTCAGGTGATGCAGCTCAAAAAGTGTACGTTGCTCCTGGTGAGCACGACGAGTTTTATTCCTTCACGTCAGGAGGATTCAGTGGACAAGTATCTGTTTATGGTATTCCTTCAGGAAGACTATTTAAGGTGTTGCCTGTATTCTCTGTGGACCCAGAAACTGGATATGGATATAGTGAAGAGAGTAAGCCGATGTTAAATACATCTTATGGTTTTGTTCCTTGGGGTGACCAACATCACTTGGCAGTTTCCCAAACCAATGGTGAATCTGATGGAAGATGGCTATTTGCCAATGAAAACAACACTCCTAGAGTAGCGAGATTGGACTTGACTACATTTACTACTTCTGAGATTATCGAAATTCCTAACTCTGCTGGTAACCACTCTTCTCCGTTCATCACTGAGAATACAGAGTATGTTGTTGCTGGTACTCGTTTTAGTGTTCCTTTTGACGATGAGAATGGAGATATTCCAATTAACTCTTATGCAGAGAAATTTAATGGTGCGATTACATTTATTAAAGTCAATCCTGAAACAGGTAGAATGAATATTGAGTTTCAGTTGAAGACTCCTGCCGTTAATTATGACTTGAGCCATACAGGTAAAGGCCCTAGTAGTGGTTGGTTTTTCTTCTCTTCTTATAATACTGAGAAAGCTCACACTTTATTAGAGGTGAATGCATCTCAAAGAGATAAGGACTTTATTTTAGCAGTAAACTGGAAAAAAGCTGAAGAATATCTCAAAGCTGGAAAGGGTAGAAAAGTAAAAACTAACTATGTACACAACGTAATGGATGAGAATACGCATACTGCTACATCTACAACTATTAACGAAGTGACTGTTTTAGATATCTTGGATTTAGAAGGTGTATGCTATTATATCCCATGTCCTAAATCTCCTCACGGAACAGACGTTGACCCTACAGGAGAGTATATTGTAGGTAGTGGAAAATTGGCATCTTTGATTCCTGTATTCTCTTTCTCAAAAATTCAAAAAGCAATTCAAGACAAGAAATTTGATGGTGATTTTGATGGTATTCCTGTAATTAATTACGAAGCTGCATTACATGGTGAAGTTCAGAAACCAGGTCTAGGTCCATTGCATACAGAATTTGATAATAATGGAAATGCTTATACCTCTTTCTTCGTGTCTTCTGAAGTTGTAAAATGGAATGTGAAAACATTACAAGTGATTGATAGACAACCTACTTATTATTCTACTGGTCACTTGACTGTTGCTGGTGGAGATACTAAAAAACCTTTTGGTAAATATTTAGTGGCTTGGAATAAAATTACTAAAGACCGTTATTTACCTACTGGTCCAGAATTGACTCAAAGTGCTCAATTATTTGATATTAGTGGTGAAAAAATGCAATTATTATTGGATTTCCCTACTATTGGAGAACCACACTATGCACAGATTATTCCTGCTAGTTTGATTAAAGACAAACAAAAACGTATTTATGATATCAATAAGAACAGTCATAAATATGTAGCTAAAGGTGAAGACAAAACTAAAATTGTCAGAGAAGGAAATAAAGTTCATGTCTATATGACATTAGTAAGAACTCATATCACTCCTGATAATATTGAAGGAATCAAAATCGGTGATGAAGTATATTTCCATATTACTAATTTAGAGCAAGACTGGGATTTACCTCACGGATTTTCTGTAAAAGGTAATAATAACGCTGAATTGCTTATCCTTCCTGGTGAAACAAAAACTTTGAAATGGGTGCCAAATAGAGTAGGTATTATTCCATTCTATTGTACTGACTTCTGTAGTGCATTACACCAAGAAATGCAAGGGTATGTAAGAGTTTCTCCTGCTGGTAGCAACGTGCCATTGGCTTATGGTACAGGAGATACTGCTCCAGGAGCAAAAAAATAAGATATTTATTGTAAATTGAGTGGGCTACTCGCATAGAGTAGCCCATTATTAAATAAAAATTTATTTATGAGTTTGTCTAGTCAATCTGCTTTAAGAGGTATTACTAGAATAGCAGCTGTTATTTCTGGAATAGCCTTAGCGATAGTAATAATTATCCCGATATGGAGAATAGAGTTAGATGCTCCGCAATATCCAGAGGGATTAGAAATGTATATTCATGCCAATAAATTGGCTGGAGATGTTGAGATTATTAATGGTCTTAATCATTATATTGGTATGCAAGAATTACATGCTGAGAATTTTATTGAGTTTACTGTTCTGCCGTATATCTTAGGTTTTTTTGCAATTTGGGCATTATTGGTAGCATTTGTAAATAAAAGATGGTTCTTTTATTCTTGGTTAATAGGATTTGTTTTATTTGGAGTTTTGTCAATGGTAGATTTCTATAAATGGCTTTATGATTATGGACATAATCTTGACCCAAAAGCACCCATTCAAGTGCCGGGTATGACATATCAGCCACCATTGATTGGGTTCAAACAGTTGCTAAATTTTGGAGCTTATTCTATCCCTGATATTGGCGGATGGTTGATGGCAGGAGTAGGAGTGATGATGGCAGCAGTTTTTGTAAGTGAATTTTTGGCATCAAAAAAATCATAGTATTGTTTTATGAGAGGGCTTAGTTTGTTTTTATTTGTATCTGTTTTTTTCTTGTTGAGTGCATGCCAACCCAAGCCTCACGCTATTCATTTCGATGAAGAAGATTGCGATTATTGCAAAATGACGATTAGTGATAATAGATATGGTGCAGAATTGGTGACAAATAAGGGTAGAGTTTATAAGTTTGATGACCTACATTGTATCAAAGGTTTTATGGAAGAAAATATAGTTGAATCGAAAGATATTCATTCTTTATGGGCAATAGATTTTTCTATTCCTGAAAAGTTAATAGAAATCAAAAGTTCTTTTTTCCTTCACAATGACCAAATTCAAAGCCCTATGGGATCTAATATAGCATCATTTGGTGTGAAAGACAGTTTGGAATCTTATCGTTCGACATCTTTGGGGAATGAAATACAATGGGAAGAGTTTTTGAATTCAAAATAGGTTTATTATTATCATTTTTATTCTTGATAGTATCATTGGGAAATGCTGCTACAATAGTGGTGTCGCCTAAAGGTCAAGAAAAGGTAATTTCTAATGCATTTGAAATAGCTCAAAATGGAGATACTCTGATTGTTCAATCTGGTGTTTATCAAGAAGGAGCTATGATTCTCAAAAAGGGTATCACTATTATTGGTGAAGGAACTCCAGTGATAGATGGACAGAATAAGTTTGAAAATCTTTTAGTCGAACATGACAATGTAAGAATTCAAGGCATAGTCTTTAAAAATTCTGGTAGCTCAAGTTTTACAGATATAGCTGCTTTAAAGATTAAAAACTCAAAGAATATAGTGATTGAAAACTGTGTGTTTGAAAATAATTTTTTTGGTATTCACACGATAAATTCTAGTTATATATCGTATCTCAATAACGAATTAATTTCTGGAATGACCAAAGGTAAACCTTCCTCTAATGGTATTCATTGTTGGAAGAGTAATCACCTTACACTTAAAAATAACACTGTAAAAGGTCATCGTGATGGAATATATTTTGAGTTTGTCACTCAATCTACAATTGAAAATAATCATAGTGTGGGAAATAAAAGATATGGTCTTCATTTCATGTTCTCACATGACAACCTATATAAGAAAAATGAATTTAGAGGAAATGGTGCTGGAGTTGCTGTGATGTATAGCAAACGTGTACACATGATTAATAATCTTTTTGCTGAGAATTGGGGCAATGCAGCCTATGGTGTTCTTTTAAAGGAAATTGATGATAGTAAAATTGAAAATAATATCTTTCAAGAAAATACAATTGCTATACTTGCTGATGGTGCCAATAGAATCCAGATATTCAATAATCAATTTACAAAAAATGGTTGGGCATTGAAGATTCAGGCAAGTTGTTCAGATGTAGAATTGAATAAAAATAATTTTATAGCCAATACATTTGACTTGGCAACCAATGGAAATTTGGTTATGAAATCAATGGATGGCAACTATTGGGATAAATATGAAGGTTACGATTTGAATAAAGACGGAGTAGGAGATGTTCCGTACCGACCTATTACATTTTATTCCTTAATCATAGAACGCAATCCTGGTGCATTGATGTTATTTAGAAGTTTTTTTGTTAAATTAATGGATAAGGCAGAAAGTGTCTTTCCTAGTTTGACGCCAGAAAATTTGAAAGACACAGCTCCAATCATGAGAAAAATAAAGCATTCGGTAAATGATACAGTTTTCAAATATCAATAAACAGTTTGACCAATTTAAGGTCTTGAATAATATTGAACTTCAATTTGAAGAGGGCAATATTATTGCGCTAATCGGCCCTAATGCTTGTGGTAAGACGACATTAATTAAGACTTTATTAGGAATGGTAATTCCAGATTCTGGTGAGATTTTTTATCAAGGGAAATCTATTAAAAATGACTGGAATTATAGAAATTATATTGGATATATGCCGCAAATAGGAAAATATCCTGAGAATATGACTGTCGGTCAAGTGATAGGAATGATTGAAGATTTGCGTAATGTTGCTCATAAAGATTTAGATAGAGAACTCTATGAAAGTTATAAGTTAAAAGATATTCTCTACAAAAGGATGGGTGCTTTATCTGGAGGAACAAGGCAGAAGGTGAGTGCTTATTTGGCTTTTTTATTTCATCCACAAGTCTTGGTCTTAGATGAACCTACAGCTGGCTTAGATCCTTTGTCAGCTTTAATTTTGAGAGAGAAAATTATTAAAGAAAAGCAGAAAGGTAAAATCATTTTAATTACATCTCATATTTTGAGTGAACTAGATGATATTGTCAATCAAATAGTGTACATGGAGGAAGGTAAAATTATTTTTAACAAGCCACTTGCACAAGTGAAAGCTGATACGGGTAAAGAGAAATTGACTGAAGCAATCGCTGCAATTATGAATGTCGATAAAAGAGGATAACGAATGAAAAAGGTTGTAAAATATGTAGCTTTTGATATTTTGAGAAATAAGATAGTGATAGCTTATATGCTGTTTTTATTTGTTTTTTCAATGGGTTTATTTTTGATGGAAGAAGTACCAGAGAAAAGTTTAATGAGCTTATTGACTTTGAACTTAATATTAGTTCCGTTAATTAGTGTCATGTTTTCTACGATTTATATTTATAATTCGTCTGAATTTATTGAGCTTCTAGCAGCTCAACCTATTCGAAGAAAATCTTTATGGCTGAGTTTTTTTATTGGACTTGCTTCTGCTTTGGCAATCGCATTTTTTATTGGATGTGGTATCCCTATTTTGTTGTTTTCTGCCAATAGTGTAGGAATAACAATGATAATAACTGGGCTATTACTCTCGGTGATTTTTGTGTCCGTATCTATGTTTTCCTCTGTATATATCAAAGATAAAACAAAAGGAATCGGTGTTGCACTATTGATTTGGTTGTATTTCTCCTTATTGTTTGATGGAGTTGTGCTGTTCGTTTTATTTCAACTTTTGGAGTACCCGCTTGAAAAATTAATTATTGGATTGAGTATTTTAAATCCAATAGATTTGGTGAGGATAATCTCGCTTTTGAAGATGGATGTATCTGCATTGATGGGAGCTACTAGTGCTGTTTTTAAGCAGAGTTTTGCAGGTAATATCGGTTCGATAATCTCGTTTGTTGTACTCTTGTTGTGGATGGTATTGCCTTTATATTTTTCTGTAAGAAAATTTGATAAAAAAGATTTGTAATAACAGAAAGAAGTTGTCTTATTGTTGTTGGTGCAACTCACTAATACGATCTTTCAACTCTTTGAACATATTGATGATGATCTGATTGTCCAATTGGAAATCATCTTGAGTAAACTCTTTTGTGGCAATACTACATGCATATTCCCAAATTTCAAAAATATCTGAATGCACGATGGAGTATGCCTCATAAATAGGATTGTCAGCTTTGACTATGATTGATTCTTCTAAAATTTTTGATAATCTTTTGTAGGTAATTCCTTCATTACGAGTGATAAAGATGTAACTCTTATTGGCTTTCAGTTCACGAGTGTCTTCAATATATCTTCCAATAATATACGAACCGTCTTTATGTGGAGGCATAGAGTCTCCGATAGCAGGGAAAGCTCGATATTTGCCAATACTAAGGAAGGGTAGGGACATTGTATCTAAGTTCTCGATATACTCAGGGTCACTATATCCATTGAGATAACCCATAGAGGCTTTGAGTGGAACAATCTCTATAGTGGTTTCGCCTAAATGATTAACCTGAATGGGAAGTAAAATACGATTATCTGCCAGAGTCAAAATTTCTTTCAAAGATATTTTTCTTAGATCAACGGATACTAATAAATCTATACTGACATTAAAGTATCTAGATATCTTAATAAGTATTTCTAAAGGAGGCTCAGATGCTCCGTCTTCATATTTGGCATATCTTCCTCGCGTGATACTCAGGTCATCGGCAGTTTTCTGTTGAGAATTGTCAAGTTGTATTCTCAAGTATCTGATATTGTCAGATAAAAATGACATAGCTATAATTTGTAGCTATAAAAATACTTATTTTTGGTATTATTTGTATCTTTTTTTAGTGAATTTGTAGAGTTATACTAAGGGTGTATTTGAGTAATCACAATAAAAAATCCCGACCTTTTGGAGTCGGGATGGGTGATATTTTTAAAATTTATTTTAGAAGTTCATTAAGTCTGAAAGTTGAACGATTGCTTCTTCAATAGGAAATTCAAACTCTTCTGGAGCTTCTTTTGCATCATCATCATTTCCTATAATTTGGATAGATACTTTTGCTATTCCTTGGTTGACCATTTTAATTTTTTGAGCGGCAGCTTTTGATAAATCGATTGAACGATTGCCTACATAAGGGCCTCTGTCATTTACTGTTACAATTACACTTTCGTTGTTAGCGAGATTGGTGACTTTTAACTTAGTTCCGAATGGCAATGTCTTGTGTGCACAAGTATAATATTTGTGCAAATAAGTATCTCCGTTTGCAGTTCTTCTACCTTCAAATTTGTCTGCATAAAAAGAAGCTGTGCCTTCAAAATTGTCCCGTGCTTCGACAGATAGCGTATTTGCTACCAGTAAGAACAGTAAGATTTTTAATAGTTTCATCTTTTCTTTTTGTGTATATCCAAAGATACGGACACATGAAAGAAGGATAAAGTCAAGATTTTCTTAAAATTGTTAATGCGTTGTTAAACAAGTTGGTTAAAATTTAAAATTTTGTCCAAAATGCCACTAAAGCCATTTTAAAAATCAATTAAATGACAAATTTCTTCTTTAATCAGCTTATGGCCTCCGACATATTCATGATAAGTAAAAGCGATATTATTATTTTTCAAAAGTGATAAGTACTTATTAATCTGTTCAATGGAAATAAAAGTATCTTCTTGGCTATAATATATTTTCAGAGGAGAAGATTTTAATTGATAATTTTCTATTGTTTCGATTGGAATAGATCCTGCCCAAGCGATAAGTTGATGAAAATAAATTGAGCTTTGATTGGCCCATCTGAAAAGGGTAGAAACTCCTTGAGAAAATCCCAACCCTATTATTTTCTTATTTTGAAAAGTAGCTGGAATAATGTTTTGAAATGCAATGTCTAGATATTGAATATAATTCTCAATTTCATTAATTCTGTCTTCACTTGTCATCCAAGATGCACCAACACGGCCACTCATATCACTGTTATAAAACCTAGATAAGCCTTCTGGAGCGACAATAAAATTTTTATTCAAATCTAATTGGTCAAATTTCTGTATAAAATATTTTGCCAACATTCCATATCCATGAAGAACAATCCAAATGTATTCAGTGCTAGAACTTAACTCACCTAATGTATATATTCTCGCTGTACGAGTGATATTTAGTGAATGTTCTTGCATATTGAGTTAGACGTAATCTACATCTTTTTTGCTTTGGTAACTCATTAAATAATTGAGTGCTTCAGATAGTTCCATTTCTTCAAATAAGACACTATATGCCGTTTTGATAATTGGTGTATCTAATCGCAATTTATTACTGATATGATTGCAAATATTTACTGTCCTCAATCCTTCAGCTACCTCTGATGAAGTAGATATGATATAATCTAAAGATTCTCCTTGTGCCAATCTGTATCCTACTGTGTAATTGCGACTTAATGGAGAAGATGCTGTTGCGATGAGGTCTCCTATGCCAGCTAATCCCAAGAACGCTGACCTTTCTGCTCCCAAAGCAGTACCAATAATTATCATTTCTCGAATACCTCTAGAAAGCATAAATGCCATAGTATTTTGACCGTAGCCCATGCCATTCAGTATTCCAGCGGCAATAGCCATTGTGTTTTTTAAGACACCCGCTAGTTCTACTCCAAATATATCATGACTAGCATATACTTGAAACCTTGGGCTTTTGATAGCTCTTTTAGCTTCATCAATCACCTCATCAAATCGACTGGCAATTACAGTCGCAGCTGGTTGATGTTGTGCTAATTCTTTTGCAAGATTAGGTCCAGACATACAGCCTACTCGCTTGACATTTGTTTCCTGTAAAATGACTTGACTCATCGTTAATATTTCCGATGGTTCAAATGAAAGTTCTTTATCAAAAATATTTTCAGACGTTTTCAGATTGACATCTAGCCCTTTTGTTGTATGGACGAGAATGTGGTCTGGTCTTAGAAATGGTGCAAAATCTCTAAGCATTTCTCTAAATCCTTGAGATGGAATACTCGGAAAAATTAAATAACACTCTTTACAGATATATTCAATATCATTGGTGGCTATAATCCGAGGATGTATAGATTGTCCTGAGCTGGTTTTTGATTTATTGATTTCCTCTGCACGATCTGCTCTTCTAGAATATAAGATAACAGAATTGTTCTCTGCTAATAAATTTGCAACTGCAGTACCGAAGCTTCCAGCACCTATGACTCCGACAGGCGTTTTTTTAGATACATTTTTGTAATCCATAGCCTTCTAATCTATTGTGATAAAAATATAATAGCTTCAAATCTTCACTAGAAATATTTCCTTCTTTAGTCCGGAAGATGGGATTTAGTGTGTGATACAATCCTACGTTGCGAATACCATGCTCAATGATATCTTCCATTTCTAATGTCATGTGTGGAGCTAGTTTGACCTTATTATGATTGTTGAGATGATATAGCTCATCACGTACTCTATTACAAGTGAATACAAAATCATCCCAAGCTATTTCTCGATCTTCTTCTGGTAAACGTAATATGGTAAATATGTCTGTATCTTTAAATTTCTTTTTCAATATTTCAAATGCGACAAAAGCCACCATGTGTGAAGAATATACAGTATTGGCAGTCATGAACTTCTCTAAGATTTTATCTCCTAGCATTTTTGTATAAACTTGTTCTCGTTGAGGGTCTTTGGTGATTTTCCCATTGATAGAAAAATAGTTCTTGATATCGATTTTATTTCCAAACTTATCGATGCTATTGCCATCATCATCTACTTGATTACCGAAAATATCCATCGGCTCACTGAATGAAAGTGTAATATCTGAAGAAGCAGAGAATAACTCCCAGAAAAACTTAAATATTGCCCTAGCACTTTGGAAAGGGTCGTCTGATATGATAAATTGTTCTTTGCCTGTCCTTTTAAGATGTTCTGAGATAAGCGATGAGGCTTCCAAGACAAAATGATAACTTACAGTAAGTGGCAAAATAAATATTTTGTGGGCACTATTGTTGTCTTCTTTTTCAAAGTGCATCCTCTGAGCTTCGATAACTGTACCTACTAATCCTAGTTTTAAATCTTTTTCAATATTCCCAGCTCTGGAACGTGTGCCTCCTGGAAAGAAAATAGTATGAGCTCCTTTATAGACATTGATTCTGGAGTAAGCTTTCAGAGTTTCAATATAAATCAGATTTTTTTTACGTCTATCTAATTTATATGCACCTAGATTGCCCATGAAATAACCCAATATTCTACTATTGAATAAATTGAGACCTGCTCCATATTGAAACGCTGGCAAACCGATAGTCGTCATTCCATATCCAATGATGATGGAGTCAAGATTGCTAAAGTGAGTGGGTACTAAAATGACAGTTCCTTTAGTGGAAAGTTGCCGAATTTTTTCAATAGGACCAGTTAGAAATAAACGGTCTTTGAGAGCCATTTTGGGTTTGAATAGAGATTTTATTCCTCCATTTGATGCACTGAGTAATCTGCCGAAGAAAATAGGAAGTGTCTGTTGTGCAAACCAATATAGCTTGGGGTCAAAGTTGCCAATGATTTCTTCTGTGTATCTTTTTACAATTTTCTTTAAAAGGTCATTTTCTATTTTAACAACTTCATTCTTATCCGTTAAAATAGGGTCGTAACTACTTAATCGCTTTTTAATTTTAGCCCAAAAATCAGGCTCATCTTCTGGATCGACATCCCATGAATCATCTTTTATTCTTATTCTCTCTAAATATACAGCTTGAGCAATAAGGTCTCTGATACTTTTTGAGTGCTCAGAAAGATGGATGATTTGACTCAAACTTTCTTCAGAAACATCTTCAATGATTTCATCTTGATGTCTGGCAATTCTGGCTATCGGCCAATCTTGAATATTTGGAATGACGGGTTCAAGCATATTGAAAATGATAGAATATTAAGCTAAGTTATAAGATTTTACGTACTATTATTCTATTCTCAAATAAGATTTGTCATCAGAATAACTAAAATTGAAATATATCAATTGATTCTTTCTCAAAATTAGGATAGTAAATAAATTGATAATTTTCTGTTGGCAACAGTACGAGGAAAATTATTGCTTTTAAAATTCTATCTTTTTGGTTTGGGTGCTAACCCATTGTTTGAATTTGAAAACTCTTTTCTTTATAACATCAAAAATAATTGTGACCACCAAGATAGTAGAAGCTATCCATAATGTTTTGAGTTGTAAGTGACTGTATATTATTCCACATGTCAATCCACCTAAGAAAAAGCAGATGATAATTCGAAGTCGTAATTGAATAGAGAGTTTGATTTTTGTTCGTCTATATTTATTCTTGATGAAAAATAAATTGGAAACCTCTATACCCAAATCTGTAAATAAGCCTGTTAAGTGGCTTGTTCGAACTACTGATTTGGACACCTTAGTGACTAAGGAATTTTGAAGCCCCATGGCGTATAATAAGATAAATCCAATATAATCAGGATTGGAAGGTGTGTAGAAGGTATAAGCAGAGCCAGCGATAAATACGAGTATTGTTTCAATGACTACAGGAAGCGTATATTGATAGGTGAAATTATATCTTTTAATGATTTCTACCATTAAATTGGAAGAGAATGAACCTAGAAAGAAGCACAATACGAATAATGAAAATGTAACGGCTAATGTGTAATCTGGTCTTAATAGCTCTTCAATAAATACAGCAAAATGCCCTGTTACATTGGTAGTGAACCTCTGAATGCTCAAGATACTTCCCACATTAACCATCCCTGCCACAAAAGAAAGAAAGGTAGCTAGTTGTAAATTATGTTGATGAACTTTAAACGCCGTTTTATGTCCTGAAAACATAGTTGTAATTAAATGAAAAGATATTATTTACTAAAAGGATAACTCTTGGAGTTAAAAACTTCTATTGCTTTTTTGACAGCTTCATCATGTTTTGTAATGACATAATTAGCTCCATTTGAATTAAATAATTGTTTGGCAAGTGCAACTTTCAATCTGAAAATAATTTCTTTTTTCACACGGTCATTGGCTAGATGAGCCTTTTGAGCTTTTTTAGTCTGAATACAAAAAGATATAAAATTTTGATACAGTTCATTGGAGATTTGAAATTGATTTTCAAATTGTTCAAAGGATTTATATTGATTCAGTTGGGAAGTGTGTTTATTGAAATAATCGTAAATAAATTCTTGTACCCATCCTCCGGCAAATACTTGCATGCTGAATGCATTGATATATGAAGTGTCAAAAGGTATGAAATGATCTGGAGCTATTCCTCCTCCTCCAAAGACTGGGCGATGAAGGACTTTAGTGAAATATTCATTGGCAGTGTCTTGCTGTGCTAATGCTAGGTTGTCATCTGCTGTAAATAATTCTCCATTGGTATATCTGTCTTCTATTTCATGATTGTATTCTTCGCCATGTCCTTTTACATAAGGTCGCTGGATAGATCTACCACAAGGAGTATAGTATTTGGCAATAGTCAGCCTGATAGCGGAACCGTTGGAAAGCGGAAATTGTTGTTGAACAAGCCCTTTCCCAAATGATCTTCTTCCGATAATAACTCCTCTATCCCAATCTTGAATGGCTCCAGCTAAAATTTCACTTGCAGATGCAGAACCTTCATCTATTAAAACTGCAACTTTCCCTTTGAGAAAACTACCGCCACTTAAAGATTTATAAGATTCTTTAGGAACATTGCGCCCTTCGATATATACGATTTCATCTTTGTCACCTAAAAACTCACTAATAATTTGTACTGCTTCTTCCAAAAATCCACCTGGGTTTTGTCGTAAGTCAATGATAAGCTGATTGATGTTTTGCTCTTTTAAAGCAGTTAGTTTTTCTTTGAATTCGTTATAAGTCTGTCCACTAAATCTACCTATCTTGATATATCCAGTATTTGCATCAATTTTGAAATTTGCATCAATACTATATAATGGAATTTTATCTCTTTGAATTGTGAAGTCAATCAATTCTTTTTGCCCATTTCGTTGAATACCTACTTTTACTTTTGTGCCTTTCGGGCCTTTTAATTTTTTTACAACATTCTCATTACTAATACCTACACCAGCTACTAATGTGTCATTGACTTTGATAATTCGGTCACCAGAAAGAACACCCAATTGGGCTGATGGCCCTCCGGGAATAGGTGTTACAACTTGTATTGTATCATTTACAATGAAAAATTCAATACCTATACCTTCAAAATTGCCAGCCATTTCCTCATTGACACTTTGCATATCTTTGGCAGGGATAAAGTAGGAGTGAGGATCCAAATCGCTTAAAATACCTTCGATAATCTGGTCATAATTTTTATTCAGTTCAGGATCTTCGACATAATTGGCCTGAATGAGTTTCAGCGTTTCTTCAATTGGATTGGAGTTTTTTCCTGGAGTGAGATGACGATAAAATGATCTAGATTCTTGTATATTATAACCTAAATAGATTCCACTAGAAAGAATAATTGCAAATACTAATGGAAACCAAAAACTTCTACTAAATTGATTGCTCATAATTGTTGGGTAACAATTTACAGACTTTTAGCTGTAAAAGTATATCCGTTGAGATAAGTTAATAATTTTTAAAGGTGCATAACCAATAAATTCCCCATCCATATCGACAGGCAATTGCCTATTGTCGGAAGATGTAATCACTACTTCTTTGGATTTGTGATATTTGACATGTCGATGATTCAATACTTCGCAGTTTTTTACTTGTCCCAAATGTGTCAAATAATCCCATATTCCCAAATCTCCAAGTACGACGATATCCATGAGTCCATCTTGTAGCTCGGCAGTAGGAGCAACGCCCAATCCATTGCCAAAATATTTGCCATTGGCTACTACTACATTCATGATTTTTCCCTCAAAACTAAAATCTCCACTTGTGATTTTAACTTGTGATTTTTGATAAGTGAAAAAAGTCTTCAGAATAACAGTCTGATATCTCAATGCTTTGGGCAATACTTTTCGTTCTTTTTCAAGTTTGGCTACGACATCTCCACCCATACCTACATCTGTGATATTGACATAATATCTTTTGGAATCCAATTGATTTTTATCTTTAAATTCAGCTAACCCAATATCAATCAACTTTCTTTTTTGTTGATTGATTTTCTCTTTTAGGCCAGTCAAATCCATAGGGCATTTCAGCGATTTGCAAAAGTCATTGCCTGTGCCAGAAGGGATAATCCCCAACGTATGTTCTGCTATTTTATCCCAATCTGTTCTTGATGAATCTGAATAAGCTCCTATCAAGCCATTAAGTAGCTCATTGATGGACCCATCTCCTCCAGATACAATAAGGCTATGATAACCTTGTTGAATAGCAGATTGAACTAAATCGGGTAAATGTCCTGAATATTCTGTGTAGAAAAAGCCAATATTAAAATCTGAAAAGACTTCTTTGATATCAAATACCGTCTTCTCCCATTTTTTTATGTTTTTGTTGATAAAAAATGCAATATCAGCCATATTCAAATGTAAGGAAGAAACTTTATATTCTTCAATATTCAAAGGATATTTCTATCTGCTTTTTACTAGATTTTTTATTACATCTATTTTAAAGCATAACAAGCTGTTTGTTTCCCAAAAGGAATAGCAGTAAAAAGGTTTTTCAGAGTCAATTATTCTAAAAATCCATCATTTGATTACTGTCGTTCATTTGATTATCATTTTTTCTCTTAGGTGTCGTGCCAGATTGTGGTTTACCAAACTTATAAGAGAAATTGATAGTGAACACTCTAGACTGCCATTTTCTTGTTACATCAGATTCAAAGTTTGCTCCACTGCTATGTACAAAAAACTTTCTTGTGTTAAAGATGTCTTGAGCGTTAAGTGATATTGTAGCTTTATTGTTTTTTAGGAAGTCCTTTTTAAGCCCAATATCTAAACTGTGCATAGGTTTAATATATCCTTGGATATAGACCATTTTGCTATTATAGCGATAAGATAGTTGGAATTCGGCTGTTTTCCAAAACTTAAAACCTGTCATTGCACGACCATTCCACTGGAAATTATCTACACTATTGTCCTGCTCTTCTCCTGGTATTTTTCCTTTACTAGTATTATAGAAAAAATTACCATTAAGCATGATATTCCACCATTTGGTAATAGGAGATCTAAATATAATTTCAGCTCCAGTATTTTGAGTGATATCCAAATTGTCCCATGACGTAGTCGAAACAGAAGTTTCAGGGTCGATAGTTTTTAATCTGGTAAAACTATTGCTTTTGTATCTATAATAAACACTTGAAGTCAAGAATGTAGATTTCCAGTTTTTCAAATAAGTCAATTCAACTGAGTTGATATATTCCGGTTTTAAATAAGGATTTCCTACACGGATGTTTAGAGGATTGTCATAGTCTGCAAACGGATTGAGCATCCATGGATTGGGACGGTTGATTCTATAGGTGTATGATAGTTGAAGTTCGTGATTTTTAGGAAGTCTTTGGCTGAAAAATACTGATGGAAAGAAATCAACGTAATGATTAGTGAATTTTCCTTCAACTTTATTGTTTTCAATAATAATATTAGATTGCTCTGTTCTGACCCCCAATTTGTAATTGAAGTTTTTGTATTTGCCTCCGAAAGTAGCATAGGCAGCATTGACAACTTCATTATATAAAAATCCATTGCTGACATCTTCATTAATGATAGTTTCTTGTGTGGCTCTATTTAAAGAGTCTGCATAGAAATCATTAAGAAATCTTCTATAAGTCACTTTTGCACCAGCTTCCAATTCTCCATGCTTTTTAAATGGATGCGTGTAGTCTGTTTGGAATATGCTTGTGATATTGTTGTTGTTTGTTCTGTTAAAATCTTTAGCTGGTACTAAATCTGTAGGGTAGTTATTCTCATCATAGTTGACTTGGAAAAATTCTTTAGGGTTTCTACCTGCACCACTTTCAACAGAAACAGAAGTATTTAAAGTCTGCCCTTGATTTTTTAATTTTTGAAAGTAATTGATATTTGCTGTGTTATTATAACCCTTTCTTGAAGCCTCACTTGTACGAGCATAGCCACCGTAAAAAATATCATTAGCATCAGAAAAATTATTTGTAACTATCCCATTATTAGGTCCACCATTGGCAGTAATAATATTGCCAAAAGATAAGGTCGCTTTGTCGGTAATTTCAATATCCAATCCTAGATTGATGTTACCACTATAATTTTTGAATGTAGATTCATCAGATTGCTTAAAATAGTTGATATCTGACCCAAAAATATTTTTTCTATTATCATCTCCATTATGAAAGGATTCATATAATCTGTAATTAAATCCAGAAGTGAAATTGATGCGATTTTTTTTAAAATTCAATATTACTCCAGCATTGTTCTTGAACTTGGTGCCGTAACCAACATTGACAGTGCCATTTAGTCCTTTGTTGTAATTCTTTTTAAGAACAATATTGATAATACCAGTTGAGCCATCAGCATCATATTTTGAAGATGGATTGGTAATAATTTCGATACTTTCTATACTATTAGCAGGAAGAGATTCTAAAATAGCTTTTTTACTATCGGCGGTCATACCTGTTGGTCTGCCATTGACATAAATCATGATATTTTCTGAACCTCTCAAAGAGATATTTCCATCCATGCTTACATCTAGTGTGGGTATTTGCTTCATTGCATCTACTGCATTGCCACCTGCGGAAATAGCATTTTTGTCCACATTAAATATTTTCTTTTCTCCTCCCAATTGGAACATGCTTTTCTCTGCAACTACTTCTACTGCATCTAGTTGAGTGGCAGAGCTTTTGAGTTTTATTTCTCCTAAATTGATAGATAAATTCGGTGGGGTGATTTTAAATTCTTCTTGTATATAGCTGGTATATCCAATGTATGAAACTTCAAGCGTATAGACTCCAGGTTTAATTTGGTCAATATTGAACTTACCTTTATCGTCAGTCAAACCTCCAATTGAAGTTTGGTCTTTTTTATTTTTAAGAATAACAGAAGCATAATCCAAAGGAGTCTTGTCAGATTCATCATGTACTGAACCAAAAACTCTTCCAGTTGGTGCTTGAGCAGCTAAGATGTGTAAATTTAAAAGTGTAATTAGACCTAAAACTAAAATGCGCATATAGAAATTATAATATTTTGCAAAAGTCTGATAAATAAATCATTTGACATTCTAAAAATTGTTAAGAAAGTTAATTGATACTTGGTTTTGGGATGAATTTAGACGAAATGGAATTTTGTATAGATTGGAAGATGCCAATAAAAAAGGCTGCCTAAATTAGACAGCCTTCTTTTACTTATAAGATAAAAGGAATTACCCTTTTCTTAATTCTTTAATTCTAGCAGCTTTACCTTTCAAGTCACGTAGATAGTAGATACGTGCACGACGTACTTTACCTCTTTTGTGTAATTCTACTTCTGCAATATTTGGAGAGTAGAAAGGGAAAATTCTTTCAACGCCAATGCCGTTAGAAATTTTTCTAATTGTAAAAGTTTGGGTAAGACCGCTGCCTTTTCTTTGGATGACATCACCACGGAAAATCTGAATACGCTCTTTTGCGCCTTCAATGATTCTGTAGTGAACGCTAATATTGTCTCCTGCTTTGAAGTCAGGGAAAGATCTTTCTGGTATGAGGTCTTTTTCGAGAGTTTTAATGATGTCCATTTCTCTATCTTTAAATCGGTGTGCAAAGTTAGTACAAATTTATTACAAATCAAATAATTTATTTGTACCTTAATTTTGTTTGTTTTTTAATAATTCAGGTCTTCTTTCTAAAGTTCTTTCTATTGCTTTTTCATGTCTCCAAGTATCTATTTTAGCTTTATGTCCGCTAAGAAGGATATCTGGAACTTTCCAACCATTATAATCTGCTGGTCTTGTATAGACGGGGGCAGATAATAAATCATCTTGAAAGGAGTCAGACAAAGCTGATGTCTCATCATTGAGCACTCCAGGTATTAATCTCACAATACTATCTACTAATACTGCTGCTGGAAGCTCACCTCCTGAAAGAACATAATTGCCAATAGATATTTCTTTGGTAATCACATGCTCTCTCAATCTTTCGTCTATTCCTTTGTAATGACCACAGACTAAAATGAGGTTTTCTTTCAATGAAAGTTGGTTCGCAATACTTTGATTTAATAATTCACCATCGGGTGTCAGAAATATTATTTCGTCATATTTTCTTTCTGCAATGAGAGATTCTATACAACGCAAAATAGGTTCTATCATCATCACCATTCCTGCTCCTCCTCCAAATTGATAATCGTCAATCTGTTGATGAGGATGAGTAGAAAAGTCTCTGATATTATGCACATAGACTTCAAATATCCCTTTGTTGGCAGCTCTTTTCAATATAGAATGTGAAAATGGGCCACTAAGTAACTCTGGAACAGCTGAAAGAATATCTATACGCATAGTGTCTATTTAGAATACTTCAAAAAAACCTTCTGGTAAATCCATATAAATCTTCTTCTTTTCTTCGTCAATTTCAATAATCAAATCTTCATGAATAGGAATGAGTACTTCTCTATCTTGGTATTTCACTTGAGCTATTTCTTGATGTGGCATTTCTATCACATCGAAAATTTCTCCAATTTCTCCAATGTTTTTATCGGAAATAAAATATCCAACTAATGATTCCCATTCTTCCACTTCACCTTCGAGGTCTTCTTCTCTTGCGAGAATAGGACATTTGATTAAAGGAGTGATTTCCTCTTTAGAGGTAATTTCCTCCAGTTGGAGGAGTGCCATATCGTCGGCAATATCTTCGATAGAGCTGATGAAATAAGGCAATGTACTAGTCTGAGTCTGAATAAATATAGCATCTAATTGAAGTAGATCATCCATATATTCAGGTGTAACTCTGATTTTCATCATGCCTTTAAATCCATGAGCTTTATATATACTGCCTATTGATACCAATAAATCACTCATTTTGACGAGTAAAGAATTTCAAAGAACTTTTTTGTTATTTTTTTATTTTATTCTGCGCTGTTTTCTTCAGCTTCAGCAGCTTCTTCAGTAGCAGGCTCTTCAGCAGCAACTTCCTCTACAACTTGTTTTGCAGCGATTCTTGCTTCAGCTCTTTCTTTACCAGCTTGAACAGATGCTTTATAAAACTCTAATTTTTTGTTTTTAGCGTTTTCTTGAGCAGATTCAATAACAGTGTTTTTAGATGCAATCCATGCTTCAAATTTAGCTTCAGCTTCTTCTAAAGTCATAGCTTCTTTAGCAACACCTCTCAATAAATGCTTTTTGTATAAAGCACCTTTGAATTGTAAAATAGATTTTACAGTGTCAGTAGGTTCAGCACCTGTTTGTAGCCAATACACAGCTCTATCCACATCTAGCTCGATAGTAGCAGGTACGGTTGTTGGATTGTAAGATCCTAAAATTTCGATGAATTTACCATCTCTCTTCGCTCTGCTGTCTGCAGCAACGATTTTGTAAAAAGGTTTTCCCTTTTTACCGTGTCTTTGTAAACGAATTTTTGTTGCCATTTTAAAAATGTTTTTTGTTTTTTAATGCCTGCTTGGCTATCAATAGCATGAACAGGGTTTGTAAACGTGCGCAAAGATACAATTATTTTTTGAAAATTATAACTATGCAAAATTTTGCCTTGTGAGGTTTTTTCTTTTTAATCGCTATATGAAATATATCTAAAAGCCCATAGTTGGAACTATGGGCTTTTAGATATTTACAACGGTAATTTATCTTACAGCAAGTTAATATTGTGCTCTTTACAGAGTTGAATCATTTCTTCTGGCCACAATCCTACACTGATTTCGCCGACATGTACTTTTCTTAAGAAATACATCCCTGCTCTAGATTGCCCGATACCTCCACCAATAGTCAAAGGTAGTTCGTTATTGAGGAGCATTTTGTGGTACAATAAATCTTTTCTTCTATTTTCTCCTTTGATTTCTAGTTGTTTAATTAAACTTTCTTTGTCCACACGGATACCCATTGAAGAGATTTCTACAGCTCTATTGAGAACTGGATGCCACAATAAATAGTCTCCATTGAGTCCAGAGAAGCCACTGGAATTAGGGGTGCTCCAGTCGTCATAGTCAGGAGAGCGACCATCATGTTGTTTGCCATCTGAGAGTGCTCCACCGATGCCGATGATAAATACTGCACCATACTCCTTTGTTATAGCTTGTTCTCTTTCTGGAGGGCTCAAGTGAGGATAACGTTGTAATAGTTCTTCAGAATGTATGAAGTGAATTTTTTCTGGTAATGCTGGTTGTATGCCGTATTGTTTATGCATAAAAGCTTCTGCTCTACGGAAAATGAAGTGTAATTTTTTTACAATTTTCTTCAGGAATTCAATATTGCGATCTTCTGCGCTTATTTTAAGTTCCCAATCCCATTGATCTACAAATATAGAATGTAGATTATCTGGCCTTTCATCAGGACGGATAGCGTGCATATCTGTATAGATGCCTTGGTGCATTGGAATATTATATTTTGCCAATGCCATTCTTTTCCACTTTGCTAGAGATTGTACGACTTCAGCTTGAATATTATTCACTTCACGAATTGGAAAGCTTACAGGACATTCCGTGCCGTTTAAATCATCATTAACTCCTGTTCCTTTTTGTACAAATAATGGAGCATTGATCCAATGTAAATGCATTTCGGTCTCAAAGTTGATTCCAAGGAAGTTCTTTAATTGTTGAAATGCGTATGATGTAGCTAGCGTATCCATACGTGGTTGATATGCTTCTGGCAGAATTAATCCAGGAAACTTATCCTCTATTGTGCTATATTCTTGAGCTTCCAATTGACTTCTATTTTAATGGTGAACTATTCCTCAAAAATAGAATTAAAATTATTTCTTTTGCAAATGGATTTGTAATTTTTAGGTTAAATTTTTATAATAAGTAAAAAAAAGTGCGATTTTGATGTGTTTTTGCTAAAAAAGATACCTTTTTTTTACATTATAAATATTTTTAGTGTCTAAAATTATTTTCTCAACCTATCTTTTTAGATAATTAAGATGAAATTGTCTTATTTTTCTTTTTGATATTGCTATAATTTGTATCATTATTATAGGAAGTTGTTGCTACAATTTGTATTAATATTGTTCTGTAATATCATCATTATATGCAACGGGTAATAGTTCACTGTGATTTGGATACGTTTTTTGTTTCTGTAGAGAGATTGTTGAATAGCAATCTGATAGGGCAGCCTGTTTTAGTAGGAGGTGATTCAGATAGAGGGGTAGTCGCATCTTGTAGCTATGAAGCTCGTCGGCTTGGTGTACATTCTGCTATGCCTATGAAAATGGCTCGCCAGTTGTGTCCAGAAGCAATAATTGTCCGTGGAGATTTTGATGTGTATAGCCGATATTCTCGCATAGTGACAGAAATCATTCAAGAGCGAATTCCTGTTGTTGAGAAAGCGTCTATAGATGAGCATTATTTAGACATGACAGACATGGAGCGTTTTTATGGTACTTGGAAATTGACAAGAGAATTGCGCCAGTATATTATTAAAGAGACGGGGCTCCCAATATCTTTTGGTCTTTCTTCCAATAAGACTGTCAGCAAAATTGCTACAGGAGAAGCTAAGCCTAGTGGTGAATTAAAAGTGGATAGTGGTAATGAAATTCCTTTTCTTGCTCCCTTATCTATTCGTAAAATACCAGGAATAGGAGAGAAGACTTATTTACTGCTTCGAAATATGGGAATTTCTCATATTGCTACTTTACAACAGATGGATGTATTCGCATTGCGTAAAGTGTTGGGAAAGAATGGTGTAGCGATTTGGAATAAAGCCAATAGTTTGGATGATACTCCCGTATTGCCTTTTAGTGAACAGAAGAGCATGAGTAAGGAGACGACTTTGGAAGTGGATACAATAGATATGGTCTTGCTGAAACGCTTATTGCTGACGATGGTAGATGAATTGACTTTTGATTTGAGGCAGGCAGGTAAATTGACTTCTTGTATAACGCTAAAAATTAGATATAGCAATTTTGATACTCACACGATGCAGAGTAAAATATCTTTTACTTCATCAGAGAGAGTTATTGCTCCCAAAGTGCTATCACTGTTTCAAAAGCTTTATAGTAGAAGGATGTTGATTCGCTTGGTGGGGATTAGATTTAGTGATATTACTTCGGGTAATTATCAGACAGATTTGTTTGAAGATACTTTGTCAGATTTACATCTTTCAGAGGCGATGGATCGTGTCCGCATGAGGTACGGGTATCGCTCCGTAATGCGTGGCTCTACCTTTTAATATCTGCTTATATCGTTTTTTATGATACTCAATTTGCACAGCTATTATAGTCTTAGATATGGTACGCTGAGTATAGCTCAGTTGGTAGAAGGATTGATTAGTCATGGATATGATATTGGTGTGTTGACAGATATCAATAATTCTACGGCGGCATTAGAATTTGTGAATACATGCAATAATGCTGGGATAAAAGGAGTAGTCGGTATTGAGTTTAGAAATCAAGGGAGATTGCTTTATTTCGGTATAGCTCAAAATATAGAAGGATTTAAAGAGTTGAATGATTATTTGACACAAGCAAATAGAAATAATAATAATTTTGATTTTCCTGCGCCAGCATTTGAAAATGTATTTGTGATATACCCTTATGGTGCTATAGAAGTTAATCGCTTGAGAGAATATGAGAGGGTAGGAATAAGGATATCAGAATTGAACAAAGTGTCTTGGCAGTCTAAAAAAGAGTTAGAACATTATGTTATTTTACATACAGTATCTTATCTGGTGCAAGACTATTTGTTGCATCATCAATTGAGAGCTATTGATAACAATGTGCTCATTTCTCGATTAGAAGCAGAACAAAAAGGGAGTGAGCATGAAATTTTCATTCATAAGAATGAGTTGATTCATGCTTTTGAAGAAATGCCATTGTTGCTAAAAAACACTGAACAGTTGTTGATGTCCTGTAATATAGCGTTTACTTTTCATACGTCTAAGAATAAAAGATTTTTTACAGGCAATGCTTATGATGACAAACTTTTATTACAGAAATATGCGCTAGATGGATGGCAAAAAAGATATGGCAAGCATCACAAGATAGCCAAGGAACGAATTGAAAAGGAACTAGCCATCATTGACCAACTTCATTTTTCTAGTTATTTTTTGATTACAGATGATATCTGCCGTTATGCTCGAAATCGAAATTTTCATTATGTGGGTAGAGGGAGTGGGGCAAATAGTATTGTGGCATATTGTTTAGAAATAACAGAGGTCTGCCCTATAGAATTAGATTTGTATTTTGAACGTTTTCTAAATCCCAAAAGACAAAGCCCGCCAGATTTTGATGTAGATTTCTCTTGGAAGGAGAGAGATGAAATGTATGATTATATTTTTAAAAGATACCAGCATCAACATACAGCCTTGATGGGAGCGATGAGTACATTTCAGGATCGCTCTGTTATTAGGGAATTAGGCAAAGTTTATGGACTCTCCAAGTCCGAAATAGATCGTTTAATATTTGAACCTCAGCATCAATTGAATGATAATACAATTGCAAAAACGGTATTGGGAAGTTATCATCAGATGATGGATTTTCCCAATAAAAGAACAATTCATTCGTCAGGAGTGCTGATATCCGAAGAGCCTTTGACTTATTACTCGGCATTGGATTTTCCACCTAAAGGCTTGCCTACAGTGCAATATGATATGTATGCTGCAGAAAATATTGGGTTTGAAAAATTTGATATCCTTTCACAACGGGGAATTGGGCATATTAAAGATTGTAAGGAATTGGTACGGGCAAATAGAGGCACTCCGATAAATATACCTCTCACGCAGCAGTTGTTTGAAGATTCAAAAATTGCATCTCAACTTCAAAATGGTAATACAATAGGTTGTTTTTATATAGAAAGCCCAGCAATGCGCCAGTTATTGCGAAAGCTCAAATGTGATAATTATCTGACTTTAGTGGCAGCTAGTTCGATTATTCGACCAGGAGTTGCTTCGTCTGGTATGATGCAAGCGTATATTGATAGGCATCTTCATCCCGAATCTGTAAAATATCCTCACCCTGTGTTTCAAGAACAATTGGCAGAGACTTATGGTGTGATGGTCTATCAAGAAGATGTGATGAAAATTGGTTGTTTTTTTGGAGGTCTTGACTTAGCAGATGCCGATGTACTGAGGCGGATGATGAGTGGGAAATATCGCAATAAGAAATATTTAGAAGAAATAGAGGACAAGTATTTTACTCATTGTCGCCATCAAGGATATGCTGATAGTGTTGCTAAAGAAGTTTGGAGACAGATTGAATCTTTTGCTGGATATAGTTTTAGTAAAGCACATAGTGCATCTTTTGCTGTAGAAAGTTATCAGAGTCTATATCTGAAAACGTACTTTCCATTGGAGTTTATTGTGGCTGTACTGAATAATTATGGAGGATTTTATTCCAGAGAAGTATATGTGCAAGAGGTGAAAAAAGCTGGTGGAGAAGTCTGTCTTCCTTGTGTTAATCACAGTTATTTTTGTACATCAATAGATGGCAATAAAGTCTATTTGGGTTTTGATGGAATCTTAAATATGGAGGAGTGCCTAGCTCATTTGATTGAGGAAGAGCGATTGAGAAATGGTATTTTTTTAAGTGTAGAAGATTTTTATTTTCGTACTAGTGCAAATTTGGAACAAATACTGATTCTGATACATTGTGGTGCATTTCGCTTTTTAGAAATAGATAAGAAAGAACTTCTGTGGACAGCTCATATTGTTGCCAATCAACAACGAGATGTGATTTCAGATAGATGGTGCCTTTTTGAAAGTCCATTGGAAATAGCTTCCCTACCTAAATTTCAAACTCAGTATTTGGAACATTTGTATGATGAGATTCAATATTTGGGATTTCCTATATCTGGGACTTTGTTTGATTTGGCAAAATCAGATTATAGAGGAAATATAAAAGTTGAAAATCTGAAAGCTGCTCAAGGTCAAATCGTCAGAATTGTTGCCCAATTGTTGACTTGGAAGACGATTCGCACCTCAAAAGGCTTGTTAATGAAATTTGGAACATTTTGTGACGTAGATGGCAATTATTTTGAAACAGTACATTTTTCTAAAAGTATTCAGGCCTATCCTTTAAAAGGGAAAGGTTTGTACCTTTTAGAGGGTAAATGTGTGGTTGAGTATGATTTTCCGAGTATAGAAGTGTATCGTTGTGCCAAAATGCCATTGAAATCTGATCCAAGGAGTTGATAGGGTAGGGTTGCCGATATACTTTTTCTTTCTTAGATAATAATAATGTTGTGTTTCATTTCCCAATGTATCTAATAGCTTCTTAGAAGACCTAAGGTTAATTTAGGAATTCTAAGAAGGTGGATTGAATATCTATATCCATTTGTTGGTCAATTTTTAATGTGATTAATCAGACCTTGAAAGATACAGAATTATTCATTAATAAGCTCTTGCAAACAATACTCTCTGTGTAGATACTTTTCCTGTAAGAATACATTTTCCTTCTTCTAAAGGATTGTTGATAGGAATACATCTTATCGTTGCTTTGGAAAGTTCTTTGATTTTATCTTCAGTTTCTGGAGTTCCGTCCCAATGTGCCGATACAAATCCTGCTTTATTGTCCAATATGTCAATAAATTCCTCCCAAGTATTTGCTGGAGTAATATGTTCATCTCTATAATTGAGTGCTTTATTGTACATATTATCCTGAATTTCTTTGAGTAAATTTTCGATAGAATTTTCCAAGCCTTCTAAAGCCATACTTTGCTTTTCTTTAGTATCTCTTCTAGCCACTTCTACAACTCCATTGGCCAAATCACGAGGGCCTATAACAATACGAACTGGATATCCTTTCATCTCATATTCAGCAAATTTGAATCCTGGTCGCTTGGTTTCATCATCATCTACTTGCACACGTATTCCTTTGGACTTTAATGCAGCTTTTATTTCATCAGCTTTATCTTTCAATGCAGCTGTTTCATCAGGATTTTTTGAGATAAATGGAATGATTACGACTTGGAAAGGTGCTAATCTTGGTGGTAGAACTAACCCATTGTCATCAGAGTGAGCCATGATTAATGCCCCAATCAGACGAGTAGATACGCCCCAAGATGTTGCCCATACCAATTCTTCTCTACCTTCTTTGTTCATGAATTTTACATCGAATGCCTTTGCAAAATTTTGACCTAAAAAGTGTGAAGTTCCTGCTTGCAGGGCTTTTCCATCTTGCATTAATGCCTCTATACAATATGTATCAATCGCTCCAGCAAATCTTTCGTTAGGAGATTTTACACCTCTCACTACTGGCAATGCCAAATAGTCTTCTGCAAATGTGGCATATACTTCTAGCATTCTTTCTGCTTCCTCGATAGCCTCTTGTGCTGTGGCGTGTGCTGTGTGACCTTCCTGCCATAAAAATTCAGCTGTACGCAAAAATAATCTGGTTCGCATTTCCCAACGGACGACATTTGCCCATTGATTAACAAGAATAGGTAAATCTCTCCAAGATTGTATCCAATTTTTATATGTATTCCAAATGATGGTTTCAGATGTAGGGCGAACAATCAATTCTTCTTCCAATTTAGCATCTGGATCTACGACAACTCCTCCACCATCAGGGTCGTTTTTTAGTCTATAATGTGTGACGACAGCACATTCTTTTGCAAATCCCTCAACGTGATCAGCTTCTTTACTCAAAAAGCTCTTAGGAATAAAGAGTGGAAAATAAGCGTTGACGTGTCCCGTGTCTTTGAACATTTTGTCCAGTACATCTCTGATGTTTTCCCAAAGTGTGTATCCATAAGGTTTTATCACCATGCAGCCTCTTACTGCAGAATAGTCAGCTAAGCCTCCTTTAAGGACTAAATCATTGTACCACTGTGAATAATCCTCGCTTCTACTTGTTAATTCCTTGCTCATCTTAAAATTGGTATGTTTTTTGAACTTTTAATCTCGAAAATTGATTATATTGATAAGAGCGTAAAGATAATATTTTATACTTTGCGCTGGTTTTATAAATTTATGAACATGAAAAAAATATTGCTCATTATAGGACTTGGTAGTTTAATCGCTGCTTCTTGTAGCTCTAGCAGATCGGGTTATACTTATTTTGACGATGTTTATAACAATCGTCCATCGTATTCGCAGGAGAAAAGAAGGACTGTGGGATATACAGATGATCGCCCATCGTATCAACCTTCTTCTTCATCAAACTATACATCTCCTAATAGCTATGAAGATAATAGTAATAGCAGATTGTATGTAGATGATGAATATTCTTCTGGTTATGGTACATATACAGAAAGAATAAGAAGGTTTAATAGTTCTAATTATGGCTTTGATTATTATAGCCCATTTTATACAGGTTTCAATTCGGGACTTAACTATGGAATTGGAATAGGAACTGGTTTTGGATATTCTAATTATGGTAGTTATGGTTCTTCATTTTGGAATCCTTTTTATAGCTCATCTATATATTTTGGCTGGGGAAGACCTTCATGGAATATAGGTTTCAATACATGGTTTACGCCTACTTATTTTGACCCGTTTTATTCTTACAATAATTGGGGTTGGGGCAATTGGTATAGTCCGTATTATAATACTTGGAATCCTTATTGGGGTTGGGGTGGCAATAACAATCATCATCATCATAATGATTATAAACCATATCAAAATAACATGTATTACGGTCCAAGAGGTAGTAGCTATAATAATTCTTATTACAATGGTTCTCAGTATGATGGTGGAAAAACAGGCATCAATCGTGGTCCACAAAATAATTCCAACCCTTCTGTGAATCCAAATAATGGAAGTGGAAATTTCAAATACACTCCTAAAAATACTGCACCGTCTAATACTCCGTCTCCCAATATTAATCAAGGTGGAAAAGATAAATATCAGTCCAAACCGAATAATGTGCCTGATAGGTATAAAAATGCTGTTCCTGATAGATATAATCGACCAGAGAATAACGCTACACCTAATAGAGGAGGAAGTTTTGGTGGATCTCAAGGTAATGGTTCGACTGGGAAAGGAAGTCAAAATCAATCTCCACAGAGGAGTGGAGGTTCTATGCAAAGAACAAATAAGTAAACTACTTTTAAAATTTTAAATAAATTGAGTTTGAGTAATTCAAAAATTTTTCTCGCTGTACTTTCTTTTTTGGGAAGTTGGACAATTGTAACTGCGCAAACAGATATAGATGCGTTGAGATATAGTACTCCACTCTCTTTGGGTACTGCAAGATCGGCAGCGATAGGTAATGCGACTGCTGGTTTGGGTGGAGATATTTCTACATTAAATTCTAATCCTGCTGGCTTAGGTCAAATGGGATTATCAGAAGTATCTTTTTCTGGAGGATTTAATGTAAATAAAAGTGCTAATAATTATTTGGGTAGTTCCACAGATGTTCAAAAGGCAGCTTTTCAATTGAATAATTTTGGAATGGTATATGTTCCCAAAAGAAATTTTAAAGGTATAAAGAATATTACTCTTGCTGCATCATACAACCGACAAGAAAATTTTAATCAAAGTATTTCTGCTAAGGGAATTAATGATCATAGCTCTTATAGTGATATATATGCAGAACAGCTGAACGGTGATGGGGCTGACAGTAGTAGAGCGATGAATAATTATCCATTTGGAGCTAGCTTGGCTTTTGAATCAGGAGTGATTGGTAGGACAGATGATAATTTTTTCTTTTCAATTTTGGAGCTTCCATTAACACAAAGATTTGAAATTAAAAGGTCTGGCAGTCTTAGTGATTTCTCTTTTGGAACGGGTGTTGCGATTAATGACCAATTCATGGTAGGAATGAATATTGGCATTCCATTTATCAACTATGAAGAAGAATTTTATGTCAGAGAAACAGATGAAACCAATATAAGCGGAGAAATTAATTATTGGGACAAAAGGGATAAATATAGAACTGAAGGCAACGGAATCAATGCTAAAATAGGAGTATTGTTCATTCCTACTCCTGATTTAAGAATAGGAGCTTCCTTTACTACTCCGACAAGATATAGTTTGAAAGATTTGTATGCTACTTATTTTAGAGCAGATTTTGAAACTTATACTTTAGATAATTTTAATAAGCCTGCCGAAGGGTATTTTGATTATAAATATATTTCTCCACTGAAATTGAATACAGGCTTATCTTATGTCAATTCTAATTTGGGTTTTGCTACTGTAGAATATGAATATACCAATCCTGCAAAAAATAAGTATGTCTTCACTGATGATATGTATAATTCTAAAGATGCTGAAGAGCGTTTGAATGAATCTATCAAAAACAAATACAAATCAGTACACACAGTCAAAGTGGGATTGGAAGGTATTATCGCTGAGCAGTATAGAGCTAGAGTGGGTTTTCAATATCGTAGCTCTGCATATTCAGACCAAGATGCAGTAAATCATCTTGCCAAAAATAATCAGATGGCGATTTCTGGAGGATTGGGTTATAGAGGAAAAAGCTTTTATACAGATGTGGCTTATGTTCATCAATTGAGTGACGCTTTTATAGTGCCTTACAATGTATCTTTAGCACCTTCTGATGTATTAACTTCCAAGTTCAATAGGAGCAATTTCATTGTTTCAGTGGGTATCAAATTTTAATTCCACCATTATCTAAGTTGCTTCAATGAAATTTGAAAGTATTTTATGCTAAATTTATAGCATGAGCCAGCTTTCAAAGAGTAAAGAGGCTGCTTTAAGCAGACTTAAGAGGAATGCAATTTCCTCAGAAGAGCTGTGGTTGAAAATTCAGAATAAAGATAAAGTTGCTTTGGGGCAAGCCATTTCTATTATTGAAAGTCAATCAGAAATGCATCAAATAGTGGCTGATGAGTTGATACAAAAAGCTTCGCAGCATATTGCCGATAAATGTTTGAAAATTGGAGTGACTGGAGTCCCAGGAGTGGGGAAAAGTACTTTTATTAATGCTTATACTCAGCTATTGGTGCAAAAGGGTATGTCTGTAGCCATCTTAGCTGTAGATCCATCAAGCCAGCAATCTGGGGGGAGTATTTTGGGTGATAAAACCCGTATGAAAGATATTTTTTCACATCCTGATGTTTTTATTCGTCCAAGTCCTTCAGGCAGACAATTGGGTGGTGTGGCTCATAAAACTAGAGAGGTAATTCTTTTGTGTGAGGCAGCTGGATTTGATAGAATATTAGTGGAAACAGTAGGAGTGGGACAGTCAGAAACCTTCGTGCATCAAATGACGGATTTGTTTTTGTTGTTAATGTTACCAGGAGCAGGAGATGAACTTCAAGGAATAAAGAGAGGAATTATGGAGTTAGCAGATATTTTGGTGGTTCACAAAGCTGATGGAGAGAATGAGAAGAAAGCCAAAATCGCATCTATTGATTATAAAAGAGCATTGCATTTATTTGCACCTTCTGAAAGTGCTTGGACACCATGTGTATTGACAGCTTCTTCAGAACCTCCAATGGGAATAGATATTGTTCATGAAAAAATTGAATCTTATTTTCATCATACATATACTAATGGGTATTTGATGAAAAAGCGAGAACAAGAATGGAGCTTATGGTTTGAAGAAAGTGTTGAAGAGCAGTTGTTGCAATTTATTCGTAAGGATAAAATGGTTTTTGAATTTTATGAAAAAATGAAAAGAGAAGCAGCTATGCGTATTATTTCTCCCAATCTTGCTGCTAAAAAAGTGATTGAAAGCCTATATCTAAATGTCAAAAGATAAATCACAATTTCATTTTAAAAAGTTTAGTGTCTATCATCAAAATGCCACTATGAAAGTAGGGACTGATGGTACACTTATAGGTGCATGGGCATTTAAAGATGTGAGTCCTAAGTATATTGTTGATGTGGGAACTGGATCTGGATTAATTGCTTTGATGTTGGCTCAGCGATTTGGAGATGCTGATATTTTAGGTATAGATATTCATGAAGGAAGTATTCAAGATGCTTTATATAACAAATCTAATTTTCCTTTAAATCACCATTTAGATTTTGCTTGTAAGGATTTTGAGTCAATTGTCTTAGAAAAATTGCCAGATGCAATTATCAGTAATCCTCCATATTTTTCCTCTGCTTTATTATCTGATAGGGACGATAAGAATAGGGCAAGGCATCAAGTGTATTTAACCATGGATAGCTTAGTTAAAAAGGCAACAAGTTTATTGAATAAAGAAGGAAGATTAGCCCTTATTTTACCTTTTAGTGAAATGCAAATAGCTATTGAATTTGCAGCGCAATATCATTGGTTTCCAGCAAGAAAATGTTTTGTTTATAGTACAGAAGGTCAATTGCCAGTGAGAATGATGGTCGAGTTTGCTAAGGAAAGTTCAGTTTGCTATGACGAACATCTTGTTATTTATCATCCAGATAGAACTTATACTGAGGCGTACAAAAATCTGACTAAAGATTTTTATTTAAAGTTCTAGGTGCTTGATATTAGGCTTTCCCAGCGAGAAGATACATGCATGCCATTCTCACAGCTACACCATTTTCAACTTGGTCTAAGATGATAGAATGTTCTGAATCTGCTACATCTGAAGTAAGTTCCACACCTCTATTGATAGGTCCAGGGTGCATGATGACAATTGGCTTATTGAGAGATTCTAATCTTTTTTTATTGACACCAAAGTATAAAGCATATTCTCTGATAGAAGGGAATAGTTTAATATTCTGACGTTCTAATTGAATTCTAAGTACGTTGGCGACATCACACCATTCTAAAGCTTTTTGGATATTATATTCTATTGTGACACCCAATTCTGTGATGTATTTTGGGATAAGAGTTGGAGGTCCGCAAAGTTTTACGTTTGCACCTAATTTTGTAAGGCAATAAATATTAGAAAGAGCAACTCTGGAGTGCATAATATCGCCTATTATTAAAATATTTTTACCCTTCAAATCTCCTATTTTTTCTTGCATAGAATATGCGTCTAAAAGAGCCTGTGTTGGGTGTTCGTGAGTACCATCTCCTGCATTGAGAATATTGGCTTCGATATGATTGGCTAAAAAGTTTGGTGCGCCTGGGCTAGGATGCCTCATGACGACCATATCTACTTTCATTGCCAAAATATTATTGACAGTATCTAATAAGGTTTCTCCTTTTTTGACTGACGAAGAAGATGATGTAAAGTTGACGATATCTGCTGAAAGCCTTTTCTGTGCAAGTTCAAAAGAAGTTCTCGTTCTTGTGGAATTTTCAAAAAACAGATTGGCGATTGTCAAATCTCTAAGTGTGGGAACTTTCTTAATAGGACGATTGATGACTTCTTTAAAAGTACTTGCTGTTTGTAAAATCAATTCAATATCAGACTTTGTGATGTCTTTGATTCCTATCAAATGCTTTGTACTAAGATGGCTCATATATTTTCTTTTAACAAGATGACATGACTTCCGTCTTTTGGTGTGTCCCATTGAACAGATACGACTTCTCCCATCTGTGTGTCAACGGTCTTTCCAATAAAATCCGGTTGTATTGGCAATTCTCTATTAAATCTTCTATTAATTAAAGTGAGTAATTTGACTTCTGATGGTCTTCCATGTGCGAGAAGTGCATCTAAAGCCGCTCTGATAGTTCTTCCCGTATATAATACGTCATCTATTAGAATGATGCGTTTGTTGTCCAAAGAAAAATCAATATCAGTAGTTTTGGCTTCTAATTGTAAACCTTTACTTTTAAAATCGTCTCTGTAAAAGGTAATGTCCAATTTCCCATAAAGGATATGTGTATTTGTAATGCCTTCCAGATGTTGGATTAATTTATCTGAAAATAGTACTCCTCTAGGCTGGACACCTATAATAGCGGCATCTGAAAAATCACCATAGTTCTCAATGAGCTGGTTGCTGAATCGCTCTAACATGAGCTTCATAAGCTGTTGATCTATGATGATACGATTATTCATGGACGATACAAATCTAAATTATTTTGCTTAATCCATAAACTTTTCAATAGGATTTAAAGATTTTTTATTTCATTTTTAGATTTTCACTGGATTTATAGTTTAAAAATCCTTTTAAGATTTCAATAATTGAAAGATAGTTCTCTGCTGATTATTTACTCAATCCTATTTTTGATACTTGGAGTGCAATATCTATCATCCATTTGTCGCCATAATCACACCAAAATATATTAGGTATTTTTTGGGGAAGAATTTCATGGCTTTCTATTAGCCGATTAATTACAATAGGAAAATCAGGATTGCTTTGTTGTGATAGTGCATAAATTGAATTTCCTTGCTGTCCTAAAGCGCAGGATACAGCTAAGGTTTCGTTTTGTGTTAATTGATAGGAAAATTGAAAAATAGAAGTTGGTGTGGGTTGGTAGTTTTTAAATTTTGAAAGCTGGTCATTTTTTAATTCTTCATAACTACTTTTGTTGGACCATCCTCCAACCAATTGCATAATTTCACTCGAAAAATAACCATTTCTTCTATTGCTTAAATTGTCCTCATATCCTTCATCAAACATTAAGATGATTTTTCCATGAGTAGGATTTTCTCCAAGAATTTTATTGAGCGACCAATTGGCAAAATAAGGCTCATTATCTATTTCTTTATAAATTTTACCGCCCAAAATATCTTGAAGCATATTGGTGAAAATAGTATCTGTAGCTTGAATTCTACAGAAATGACTTAAAACGAAAATGACAACTTCATTATTATTTTCTAAATAATCATTAGTGTATTGAAGGATATTCTTTAAAAAATCTCCCTGACAACCCAGCCCTCCACAACTAGTCGTATGTTGAGCATAATATTTATCTCCAACTTTTGCTGGTCGTATGTCAAACATTCTATACCCAACTTCCAATTGTGTTTTGATATCATATTTTTGTGTCTGTGTATTGCAACTATTCGCACCTAAGTTACATTTTCTTAAAATATACATTCCTGCATCATGAGCTGCTGGTATAAAAATATCGGAAAAATATATTTCTTCATTGGGACTTTCCTCCATTAATTGAGACATCCAAGGTGTTGAAATAGAAGGAATTTGAAGTTTTTGTATTGTTTTTTCTTCTTTTTTACACGCAATTGATGCAATGATAATGATTAGAATTATACACTTTAGACTTTTCATTATGTGAAAGTATTAAAATCTAACCAAAAACAGTTAGTTACTTTGTAGTGTAATGAAAAATATTACAAAAAAATTATTATTTTATCTTTTTGCCGCCTCCCAATTTGTTGAGGGAGTTGAAGATGGTTTGTAAATCTGTAATGATGTGATAATCTTTAGCATATAGGTAATTTTGTCGATCTATAAATTCTGTGTTCAATTGTTCGTCTTGAATAAAAAAATTATTGATAGGACTTAAAATCCCTGTGGGTAGTTTAGGAATATTCATATTCGGGCTACCATTTTTATCATAAGCTACCCAAGTGGTTTTTCCTATGAGCGTGCTAAATATATTTTTGATAAAACACAATTTGCTTTTTTGAATCCATATTAATATTGGGCTTAATGTAAGAAACAGGAGCGAAAATGAGAAGTCGCTAAATCTTTTCAGACGCCTCAAATAAGTTTTATTGATTTTAAATCCTATATCATAAGTCAATAATTCACCAGGAGAACTTTTGGAGTGACTTCCTATAATAGCTTCACTTTGGGGGGCTATCATCTTAAATTGAACCTCATTTCTGAGTGAAGTAATTTGTTTAATCATTTCACTAGAAGAAATATCTTTTGCACAGAAAATAACCTCATTGATATCATTAGAATCGATGATGTTTTTAAAATCTTTCAATGTTCCGATACATAGAGGCTGACTGAAGTCTTGACTATTGGGAGAGATGAATCCTAAGTAATTCCTTTTGATACCAATTTCATTGAGTAGCTCGTTGACTCTTTTGCTTTCAGAATACGAACCTACAATTGCCATTTTTTGAATATTGTAGAACAATTGTTTGTAAGAACCTTTAGCCCATGCCAATATTAAGCGATATATTGCCATTAAACTTGTAGCGATAAGGAATGTCAATAGGATAATTCCTCTTGATGTTCTTAAATTATTGGGAAAAAATCCATAGAGTGTGCCAATGAGAGCAGTACCAATGAGCATGCTAATCCATAAATGGAATAGTTTAGAGTTTTTCTCATAAATTCCTGATAAGTAATTGATAAATAGCCAAATAGATACATATATTGGTAAGTTAACTAGATAATGTTGGTTGATTAATTTTAAATTATCTGCTTGTCTTACCCAATGTTCCCATACCCAAGATATGCCGATAAATGTGCTGATAAGTAAAGTAATATCTGCTATTTGCTTCCCAATAATTGCACTTGCCCGATTGAATAGAGCCAATGCTGCTCGAAAATAGATGGCGATGGTCAGCAACAAAACATATCCTGTTTTTCCTCTACGTTGAAGATGTTTTTGAGCAAAAATGATCATTGCTTTGTAAAATATTTTCACATAGTTCAATGAACCCTTTTTTGTGCTTTCTCCTTTAAAATGGATAATTGGAGCATGGGGATAATAATAATTTTTGTATCCAGCTTTCTGTATTCTGTATGATAAATCAATGTCTTCACCATACATGAAATAATCTTCATCTAATAAACCTACTTTGTCCAAAACTGATTTTCTTAGTAACATAAATGCTCCAGAAAGAACATCTACCTCATGCACCTCATCTTTGTCTAGATAGCCTAAATGGTATTGGTTGAAAATTTTTGACTTTGGAAATATCCTCGACAATCCTGACATCTTAAAAAATGCAACTTTCGGCGTAGGAAATCCTCTTTTGGATTCGGGTAAAAAGATACCTTGTCCATCGAACATTTTTACTCCCAAAGCACCAGCATCCGCATGTTTGTCCATGAAGTCAACGACTTGTTGAAAGGTGTCTTCTCTGACTATGGTGTCTGGATTGAGCAATAAAATGTATGTAGCATTACTCTTCCTGATAGCCAAATTATTGCCTTTGGAAAATCCTAAGTTTTCAGTGCTAGCAATCAATTCCACTTGAGGGAAATGTTGAGCAATCATTTCAATAGAACCATCAGAAGACGCATTATCAACTACAAAAACTTCGTAATCAAAATTTGTAACAGATTTGAATACTGAAGTTAAAGCCTGAAAGAGAAAGTGCTTTACATTATAATTGACTATGACGACAGATAACTTCATGAGTTTTGCCCAGAAATATAATTTTCAAACGGTCTTCTACTATGAATAGAACGTGCTAATGTCACTTCATCTACGTATTCCAATTCTCCTCCAAATGCAACACCTCTCGCTAATGTAGTAACTGTTACTGGAAAAGCAGATAGCTGTTTGGAAAGATAAAACAATGTCGTATCACCTTCAATAGTCGGATTGAGCGCCATGATCACTTCTTGAATATTTTGTGTCTGTATTCTTTGAATCAGACTTGAGATGTTAAGTTTTTCTGGTCCAATACCGTCCAATGGTGAAATCAATCCTCCCAATATATGATATACACCTCGATATTGACCTGTGTTTTCAATAGCTAGTATATCTCTGAAATTTTCAACTACACAGATTAAGTCATGTTTTCTAGAAGCATTACTACAAATACTACAAATTTCGTCATCAGAGATATTGCCACATTTTTGACAATATTTGACTTCTGTTCGTAACTTATAGATAGATTCTGAAATGTTTTTTGCCAATTCTTCATCTTCTTGTAAAAGATGAATCACTAAACGTAAAGCTGTTTTTTTTCCAATACCCGGAAGGCTGGCAAAAGCAGATACTCCATTTTCTATCAATTTTGAAGGAAACTCCATATTTACAAAGGTAGTGAATGAAATGATTTTTTATATTTTAAAGTTTTCAGGAAAAAGCTATATCAGTTGAATATTAAGCTTTTTTAAAGAGTATCTCCCCGTTTGTGCGAGCGTCTCGCTCGTGCTAACCTGTGAATATTAATCTTTTTTAAAGAGTATCAAAATTGTCAGGTAGCGATTGGGTTACGGTGCTTATTGCTTTATGTCTATCCCTGAAATAGGTTTACACAAAAAAGTGTAAAACCCCCATTTGTGTGAGCGTCTCGCTCGTGCTAACCTGTCAAATTGATGAATGAAAATTCAAACGGACATGACTCGGCATGATACAATATGCAAAAATGATCATTCCTTAATTTTTTCTGCAATCATCCAGTGATTCAATCAAAATAGAAAAGTAGTCTATTCTTGTAAATACATCTATCTAATCGATTACAGCAAAGCTCATAAAATAAGCTCCTTCCTTTTCGTGGAATTTATACTTTCGACTTATGTTATAAATATAAACAACTTTTTTATGCACGAGCGAGACGCTTGAGCCAACATGGGGACAATTTTGCTAAAACTCTCCCTTAGATAAATTTCAAAAAGCAAACTTGAATATTTCTGACTAAACAATTTTTATAATTACCAATTTTTGGTAACTTTAGGAAAAAGATTAAGTATGAAAAATACATCAATATCACTTGGAGATTATTTTGACCAGTTTGTAAGTAACCAAGTATCAGCAGGACGCTATAAGAATGTTAGTGAAGTAGTTCGGGCAGGATTGCGACTTTTGGAAGAAGAAGAAAGTAAAGTTATTGCTCTAAAAGCTGCAATTCAGAAAGGAATTGACAGCGGGATTGCTCACGATTTTGACCCTGAAAAACATCTTCAACAATTAAAAGAGATAAAACGAAGTAATGGTAAAATATAAATTGACCAATGAAGCTGTTGAAGATTTGACGAAAATTTGGGATTATACGTTTGATAAATGGTCGGAAAAACAAGCTGACAAATATTATGAAATGTTGCTTGAAAATTGCCGACGTATTGCAGATGATCCAAACATCGGAAAAAAATATGACGGAATTAGAGATGAACTTTTCGGACTAAAAGTAAACCGACACATAATTTTTTATCGAAAGCTGAATGAAAGACCAATTGAGATAACAAGAATATTGCACGAACGAATGGACTTGAAAATCAGACTTAATGAATAAAAAAACAACAGCCCGTTTGCGCGAGCGTCTCGCTCGTGCATTAACCTATTAAATAATGTTGATTTCTAGATAGGTTCCCATCCCATCAATATAATTTCTGGCATTACTATACTTTTATTCATATGATGCTACTACAAATCCAGACTTAACTGGGTTTTCTCCCCGTTTGCGCAAGCGTCTCGCTCGTGCTAACTTGTCAAATTGATGAACAAAAAATCAAATGGACATAACTCGTCATGATACAATATGCAAAAATGATCAATCCTTTATTTTTTTGCAATCATCTAGGGTTCAATCAAAATAGAAAAGTAGTCTATTCTTGTAAATACATCTATCCAAGCGATTACAGCAAAGCTGATAAAATAAGCACCTTCCTTTTCGTGGAATTTATACTTTCGACTTATGTTATAAATATAAACAACTTTTTTATGCACGAGCGAGGAATAGAATTTTGAGTGGTGAAGTGATTGACCATCATTAAAAATGACTGAGTTTTAAATTGTATATCTGACCGATAGCACTAAAAATTCCACCTGTTACCATTACGATAGTATGTATTGTAGTCAATTCATCTGAATGTAAAAATAAGCCTATCACCATTAATGTGACTCCTATGCCAAAATAAATAGCTGGAAATATGTTTTGGTGATGACCTTTATAACTATGTTGTAATGAAGACCCTCCCAAAATGATAATAAATATTATCATAGCAATCTCAAACCAATCAGAGCCATGACTTCCTAAAAACGGAAGAAAGATGACTAGAATAGGAGTGGCAGCACAATGTATAGCACATAATATAGATAAGACAGTACTGATTTTACCTATTTTATGCGAATGATTATGGTTAGATTTGCTCATGATAATGATTTCAGATGCAAAAATATTAAATTTGCAACAGTGTTGCATATTTTAAATGAAAAATTATTTAGAAATGGTAGAAAATCTTTTAAAAAAACACAGTTTACGTATCACAGATGTGAGAAAAAAGGTATTGTACTGTTTTGTTGAAAAAGATGTAGCCTGGTCACATGCAGATATTGAAGCTCGATTAACAAAAGAATATGATAGAGTGACAATCTATCGTACATTGAACAGCTTTCTTGAAAAAGGATTACTTCACAAGGTATTTGATGATTCAGGAGTGGCAAAATTTGCATTATGTAAGCACAATTGCAATGAGCATCAGCATAATGACAATCACATACATTTCAAATGTGAAGTTTGCTCCAAAGTGATTTGTTTTCATGATATGGAAATCCCACACTTGCCTGTATTGAAAGGTTTTACAATTCATCAAGTTAATTTATTGGTACAAGGTATATGCTCTGAATGTCAGGAGGGATAAATTGGAAGTCAAGAGATTTTATCGATTTAATACATTTTAATTTTTACTATTGACCAATAGATAAAAAATCATGTACTTTTGTAGTTCATTTTGTAAAACTAAATTTTTAGAATGGGAAAAGTACTCATTATCGGTGCCGGTGGCGTAGGAAATGTTGTTGTACGTAAATGCGCAGCAATACCGGAAGTTTTTTCAGAAATTTTGTTGGCTAGTCGTACGAAGTCAAAGTGTGATGCTATTGCCAATGATATTCCAGGTGCAAATATCAAGACGGCACAAGTAGATGCTGATGATGCCAAACAAGTAGCTGATTTGATTAGAAGTTTCCAGCCCGAACTAGTGATAAATGTTGCTCTTCCTTATCAGGATTTGCCGATTATGGATGCTTGTTTGGAAACAGGTGTCAATTATTTGGATACTGCCAACTATGAACCTAAAGAAGTAGCTAAATTTGAGTATAGCTGGCAATGGGCATATCAAGAAAGATTTAAGGAAAAAGGAATAATGGCACTTTTGGGTTGTGGTTTTGATCCTGGACAGACACAGATTTATGTTGCTCATGCTGCCAAACATCATTTTGATGAAATTCATTATATAGATATTGTTGATTGTAATGCTGGAGATCACGGACAAGCATTTGCTACCAACTTCAACCCCGAAATCAATATCAGAGAGATTACTCAGAAAGGAAAATATTGGGAAAATGGAGAATGGGTAGAAATCGACCCTATGTCTATTCATAAACCTATCGACTATCCAAATATCGGTCCTAAAGAATCTTATTTATTGTACCATGAAGAATTGGAATCTTTAGTAAAAAATTTCCCTACTATCAAGAGAGCAAGATTTTGGATGACTTTTGGTCAGCAATATATTACTCATCTTCAAGTACTTCAAAATGTGGGCATGACAAGTATCGAACCGATTAAATTTCAAGGACAAGATATTATTCCATTGGAGTTTTTGAAAGCTTTATTGCCTGAACCTGGTAGCTTAGGAGAAAATTATACAGGTGAAACTTCTATTGGTATTCATATAAAAGGAATTAAAAACGGTCAAGAAAAAACCTACTATATTTGGAATAATTGTTTGCATCAAGATGCTTATAAAGATGCAAAAGCGCAGGGAGTATCTTATACAACAGGCGTTCCTGCAATGTTGGGAGCAAAATTGATGATGGAAGGAGTATGGAACCAAGCTGGAGTATATAATTGCGAAGAGATGGACCCAGATCCATTTATGGCACAAATTGGCAAATATGGTTTACCTTGGCAAGAAGCAGTAAATATTGATTTGCCTCACGAATATCCAGCCGAGTAAGAAAGATTTGGGAAGTAAATTTCTTTTTAATACTAAATTTCCCAAAAAATATATATTTTTAAAAGGAAGTTATTTTTATAGCTTCCTTTTTTAATTTTTATAAATGTTATTGTGATTAAAAGGTTTTCTTCTGTTGTTGGCTTAGCTGTATTATTGACACTCATATCCTGTGAAAAAGAAGAAGGATATGGTGGTTTGGCGAGTGTTTCGGGACGTGTATATGCTCATGATTATAGCAATTCTGGAGATTTATTATCTGAAGGATATGCTGGTGATATTGAAGTATATATTAAAGCGAAAGATGATAAAGAAATCATTGATAGAATAAGGACAATTTATGATGGTTCTTTTCAATTCAGTCAATTGAGAAAAGGAGATTATGAAGTGTGGGTATATTCAGATTGTAAAGCTTGTCCCAATGGCGTGGAAGCCGTTATTCAAGAAGTAAATATTAGTGGAAAGAAATCAAAGGTTGAATTGCCTGTTTTTGAAATAAATATTTAATAAATGTCTATTTCTCATTTGATAAATGATTTTGAGGCTTTGTCATTGAAAGAGCTGGATAAGGTGGCGCTGATTAAGAGATATGATACAAAATTTATTCTCAGCATACACCAATTAGAGTTTTTATTGTCAAATATATTTTCTGATTATCAGATATTGGAAATCAATGGGAAACGTATTTTTGAATATTACACAGTATATTTTGATACGCCCAATTTTCAATTTTATTTAGATCATCACAATGGATATACACATAGAATGAAAGTTCGCAAAAGAGAATATCTAAATACTGGAGTGAAATTCTATGAAGTGAAAAAGAAGCTAGCTGGACAGCAAACCGATAAGGCAAGATGGGGAATTCAACAAATGGATGAATATCTCTCAACAGAAGAATACAAAAAGGTCACTTATCCCAAGCTGGAAGGTATGCCATTGGAAAAGAAATTGGTCAATACATTTAGTCGTATTACATTGGCAAATATTGCTTTAAATGAACGGGTAACTATTGATTTTAATATCCAATTGAATACTGAGCTTAAAAGTGTAAATTTATCCGAATTAGTGATATTAGAATTGAAGCAACCAAAATACAATGTATTGAGTCCGATAGTTCAACTGCTCAAGAAAATGAGAGTTTACCCAAGTAGTTTTAGTAAGTATGTGATGGGAGTTGTTTTATTAGATTTGCATCCTAAAAAAAATCTTTTTAAACCTCAGATATTAAAAGTAAAAGATTACCAACCCATTTATTCATAAGTAGTTTTTAAAAATAGCATGAATTTAGATTTAACAGAATTATTCGATTGGGACAATCAAGTGTTGATTTTGAGATTGATAATTGATATATTAGCTTCCTTTATATTAGTAAGATTAATTTATTACAATACCCATAAGAATAAAGATTTCCTTTTCACATTTGCGTTATTCAATTTGTTGATATTTTTAATATGTGCATTGTTGACTACTGCAACAATTGAAATGGGGTTTGCTTTCGGGTTATTTGCCATATTCAGTTTCATTAGATATAGGACAGTAACTGTACCCATTAAAGAGATGGGGTATTTGTTTGCATCATTAACTTTAGGTATTATCAATGCATTGGCAGTTCCTGGAAAGTTTTTCGCCATTATTATTTTTTGCAATATACTGGTGATAGGAGCGACCTTGCTTTTGGATAAATTCATGCACCTTTCACATGAAAATATGAAAGAAGTCGTGTATGAACGGATAGATTTGATTGTTCCTGAGAGGAGAGTTGAAATGCTAGCAGATTTAAAATTGAGGACAGGTTTGCCTATTCATAGAATAGAAATTACAAGTATTAACTTTTTAAGAGACACTGCTAATATTTATGTTTTTTATTATGCACTAGAAAATGAAAATAAGACAGTAAGCGGAGGTGCAGATGATTAAATTCTAGGAAATGAAGATGAGTAACAGATGGATAATATTGCTTTTCGGTTTTTTATTTTTTGGTTTTTCAGTAACAGCACAAGAAACTGATACTAGATTAAGACCGAGTATTGGCGTTTCCTATTCTCCTATAAAAACTTTAGGGCTTTATACTTCTTACAGATTGGATTTAGACCAAAACATGAGCACCTTTAGTAAAAGTAATTTTACATTAGGAGTGGATTATGATGTGTTGAAATGGTTGAAATTGAATTTGGAATACCGCTTCAGAACTTCATATAAAAAAGATTCACATCGTTGGGCTTGGGGTTGGTCAGCCAAGAAAAATACGACCAATAAGAAGCATCAATATCAATGGAAATCTTCTTTTAATTTTACTTCTGACTATCTGGATATAGATTATTGGAAAGTTGAAGACCCTTCATGGGTGTGGCGAAATAAATTGAAGTACGAATATCGCATCTCCAAACAATGGGATGTTTCTGCCTATACCGAGAATTTTTTAAAACTAGAAAAAGGTGATTCTCGTTTCTATAGTATGAGATATGGCACAAATTTGGATTATGAGCTAAAAAAGAGACACACTTTCGCTATCGGTTATTATTATCAACATGAATGGAATAAGAAAAAACCTGAGAATGGACATACTTTTGAGATTGAATATCACTATGAAATTAAAAAGAAAAAGAAGACTGCTGTTTCTCAAAAAAATAAATAATTGTAGATTAGTTGACTGAAAAACATTGAAAATAAACAGAATGAATAAATTATTTTTTGCTATAATTCTTATTTGTGGTACTACGTTAAGTGCTAGCTTTTTACATGCTCAAAGTCGTGGTGTAAAATTGGGTTCGCCAGCACCAGAGATAGCTTTCCCATCACCTGAAGGCAAGGTGATTAAGCTTTCAGAACTGAAAGGTAATTATGTACTTTTGGATTTTTGGGCATCATGGTGTGGTCCTTGCAGAAGAAAAAATCCTGAATTAGTGAGGATATATAGAACATATAAAGACAAGAAATTTGACAACAACAAAAATGGATTTACTATTTATAGTTATTCATTGGATAGATATAAAGAAGCATGGGTAGATGCCATTGCCAATGACCAATTGGAGTGGTCCAATCATACCAGCGACTTGAAATTTTGGAATGGTCAGGCTACTAGTGATTATGGAGTGAGAGCCATTCCTACGACTATTTTGCTAGACCCAGATGGGAATATTTTGATGATTAATCCTTCAACAGATGCAGTTAATGCGTTTTTAGAGGAAAGATTGTCTAAATAATAGCTGTAATCGTGTCATTTTGTCCATAATATGCTATTGGCAAGACATTTGAAACTATCATCTGATAAATTTTAAGGTGATGGCACACAAGGAGAATACAGTGAAAAATAATATCGAAGATAGCCTAGAACAAGAAAATGTGAATATTGGGACTGATAATCTGGATACAGATACTATTCCTAATGATATTGATACTGACAAAGAGGCAGAAGAGAATACAATGGATAAAATTCAAGCAACATTAAACGAAGTCAATGATAAATATATTCGTTTGGTGGCTGAGTTTGATAATTATCGCAAAAGAATTGCAAAAGAAAAAATCGAAGCAAGATTAGTTGCGGGGCAAGATATTTTGCAAGATTTATTGCCAGTTTTAGATGATTTGGATAGAGCAGAGAAGGCTGTTCAAAATGCTTCAGATGTTGAAGCTGTAAAAGAAGGTTTCACATTGATAAAAGAGAAATTGGTTAGGAATTTATCTTCTAAAGGATTGAAAGAAATGGAAGTATTAGGTGAAATATTTGATGCAGATAAGCATGAAGCAGTAGCTGAATTTCCTGCACCTTCTGAAGAACATAAAGGGAAAGTTTTTGATGTGGCTGAAAAAGGTTATGTCTTAAACGATAAGATAATAAGATTTCCTAAAGTAGTTGTAAGTAAATAAAAATGTCAAAAAGAGATTACTATGAAGTATTAGGAGTCAGCAAATCTGCGACTGCTGATGAAATGAAAAAGGCATATAGAAAATTAGCGATGCAATATCATCCTGATAAGAATCCTGATGATAAAGAAGCTGAGGAGAAATTTAAAGAAGCTGCTGAAGCTTATGATGTATTGAGCAACGAACAAAAACGTGCTCAATATGATAGGTTTGGACATGCAGGTATGGGTGCTTCTGGAGGATTCGGTGGCGGTGGCGGAATGAATATGGACGATATTTTTTCCCAATTTGGAGATATTTTTGGTCAAGGAAGTCCTTTTGAAGGATTTTTTGGTGGCGGAGGTCGTAGAACAGAAAGAGGTAGAGGACAACGTGGGAGCAATATTCGTGTGAAAGTCAAACTTAATTTTGAAGAAATTGCCAATGGTGTTCAGAAAAAGATAAAAGTTAAGAAACATGTTACTTGCGATGCTTGTCATGGTTCAGGTGCTAAAGATAGTAGTAGCTATCAAACTTGTACGACATGTCATGGTCAAGGTTCTGTGCGTAAAGTGACTAATACCTTTTTAGGACAAATGGCAACAACTCAAGCATGTCCTACTTGTGAAGGTGAAGGGAAAATTATCACTGCAAAATGTACAAAATGTAGAGGTGAAGGACGTATCTATAGCGAAGATGTTGTTACGATAGATATTCCAGCTGGTGTGACAGAAGGGATTCAGTTATCTATGAATGGCAAAGGAAATGCTGGAGTTCGTGGAGGTTATGCTGGAGATTTATTGATTACAGTTGATGAAATTGAGCATCCAGAATTAAGACGTGAAGGTATTGATGTTGTCCATGAATTATATCTCAATATCGCTGATGCTGCCTTAGGTACATCTGTGGAAGTCCCTACTATATCAGGTAAAGCAAAAATAAAAGTGCCTAAAGGTACACAGAGTGGAAAGTTATTTAGATTACAAGGTAAAGGTTTTCCAAATATTAATGGATATGGTAGAGGTGACGAAATCATTGAAGTTAAAGTATTTACACCTACAGAATTGACATCTGAAGAAGAAAGTTTGTTGGAAAAATTAAGAGAGTCTCCAAATTTTAATCCAGGAACTGTGAAAGAAAAGAAAGGAAGCGGTAGCTTTTTTGATTTCTTCAAATAAGTAAAATTTAGATTTTTCAACAATATTTAATTGAAGGGTGAATTGTAAAGTTCACCCTTATTTTGTTCTGTTAAAAGAGATCTTGAAATGAGTTTAGGACGATAGTGTTTTTTACCACAAAGCACACAAAGATTCTACACAAAGTTCACAGAGTGATAGATAGTATTACACGTTGCGAATGCGTCCTGCACCATAGATTTTGAAGCTAGGCATCCACTATATGAAGAAAGCGTAACTTCTTCAACTGTTTGAGACGAAGTCGAGTTTTGAAGAAATAGCTGATACTATCCAGAATTTAACCGCAAAGGTCACTAAGTTTTACGCTAAGTTTCACAAAGTAGTCCAGAATTTCACAAAGTATTTTCTTAGTGTTTTTTGTGCCTTCTTCGTGTCTTTTGTGTAATAGCTTGATAATGAATTAATGAGAAAGTGTGAAGATGTTGAACCACTGTATTTTTTACACAATGCATTAAAAAAAATATTAATAAATATTAATTCGTTTGTAGTTCTTGAATGTATATATCTATTATTTAATGAAATATTCTCAATCAATTCTTATCTTACGAGTATTAAACTTCCACTAAAGAAAATGAATAAATACTGTTTTAAAATATCTCCATTTTTTATTTTTTTACTTTTGACTAGTAGTCTGTTTATAGGTAGTTGTACCTCGGAAGAAAGTATTTTGGAAGAAAAACGTATTCAAGCAGCTAAAATAGAAGCTCTTCAGAATAAAGGAAATGAAGCGTTGAGATTTTGTAAAACTAAGGGATATAATACTGACTTTTGCATATTGATTAATATGGGCGAGCATTCTGGCTTAAAAAGATTTTATATCTGGGATTTTAATAACGAATCAATAATGTATAGCTTTTTGGTGAGTCATGGTTGTGGTGAAAGCCCTTGGGGTTTGGATTTTTCGAGAGAGAATCCAATGTTTAGTAATTCCGATGGTAGTCACCTTACTTCATTGGGGAAATATAAAATCGGTGAACGAGGTTATAGTAATTGGGGAATTAATGTCAAATATCTCATGCATGGACTTGAGCCATCCAATAATAATGCATTGAGGCGAACTATCGTTTTTCATTCGTGGGATATTATTCCAAATAGAGAAGTATATCCAAGAGGTGTCTCAGAAGGATGGGGTTGTCCAGCTGTTTCTAATGATGCTTTTCGCACAATAGATCCGATGCTCAGACATAGCTCTAAACCAGTGCTGATGTGGATTTATGTCTAGTGAAATTCTAGATTGTGTATTTTTTCAATTGGGAAAGTTTTCCATTAAAAATATTGACATCTACTTTGGTTTTGATATTGGAAACGATACCTTTTTCTGTAAACTGCCAAAATGCCCAATTGTCTATTTTTGATGGAACTAATACATCTCTATAATTGGCCATCCACAATGGATATTCCTCAAACTCTCCTCTTAGATAATCATTATAAAATGAATAATAGCTATAAATAATAGGTTGCTTGCCATAAGCTTCTTCAACTATTTTAAGCCAAATTTTCAAATCTTTATGAAAATCTTCTTTTGACTTTCCTCTAGGATATTTTTCTATGTCCAAAATAGGATGGAGGTCGCCTTGTTGAAGGTCAATATTTTTTAAAAACCATTTAGCTTGTTTTTCAGGATCTTCATGAGGACGGTAATAATGATAAGCACCACGAATCAGATTTACATCTTTAGCTTTTTCCCAATATTCATTGAAATGCTTGTCTTTTCCATTTTTGCCCATAGTGGCTCTCATGACGATAAATTTGATTTCTGCATTATTATCGCCAATCGTAAAATTCTCCCATTTGATTTTATCTTTTGATTGATAATGAGAAATATCTATTCCCAATATTTTGTCTGAGTGGTGGTCAAGAATTCCATTGATACGCTTTGTTTCATATTTGGAATTATTTATTTTATGTCTTGAGTGATGAAACTTCCCTTTGGTTTCTTTTAATAAGTATCCAGCACCTCCCATAAATAGGGTAGAAAAGAGCAATAATAGTATCCAATATTTTGTATTTGAATGATTATTTTTCTTTTGGGAAGATTTAGTTTTTGGGGTATTAGACATTTTAAATGTATATGGATGAAGATATAATATTTATTTAAAAATGTAAATCTAAATTCAAATAGGGTTTAAAATTTTTAATTGAGATAAGGCTGAATATAAAGCATGAGTTCACCAGCAGACTCAAATGCACCCATCTTTTTGGCTACAAGATTACCTTTTTTGTCAAAGATAAATGTAATAGGAATGGTATATATTCCTAGCTTTTTCATTTCTGTATGTAGTAGATAAATAGGAACAGATAATTGATGTTTACTCTTAAATGCTTCTATTCTATTTTTGCTTTCATCTGATGCTAAAACAAATGCAATCTCTTGATTTTTCAATTCTTGATAGACGTTTTCAAACATCGGCATTTCCTGCACACACGGAGGACACCATGTCGCCCAAAAATTAAGAACAATTACTTTTCCTTTAAATTGACTTAAATCTATTTTTTCTCCCTCTGAGGATTCTACTATTATTTCTTTTAAATCGAGTTCTGGTGCGATGAGATATCTTTTGACAAAAGTTCCTATCAGAAAAATGAGGAAAAATATAAATAATGCAAGTGTTATTTTTTTACTTTTAAACATGACAGTTTTTTAATTAATTGAATATAAATATTTAACCCTTCCTCTAGTTCTTGTATGAAGATATATTCATCTGCAGTATGTGAACGCTCAGATTTACCTGGTCCCATTTTGATGGATGGAATTTTTAATAATGCCTGATCTGAAAGTGTAGCCGAACCAAATGTAGGAATATTTAATTCTTTTGCAGCTTGTACAATTGGGTGCTCATCGGCTATAACACTTGGTTGTAACCTTGTGGAACGTGCTTGGATTTGTGCATGAAGATGACTTTGAAGAAATTGGATAAGTTCTTCGTAATCATAAGCAGCAGTAGTACGAACATCTATCACATATTTGCAAATATCTGGAACTACATTATGCTGTTTTCCTGCTTCAATAACAGTGACTGTCATTTTTGTGGCTCCCAAGACAGGGCAAAGTTTTTCTAGCTGATGGTTTTTGATCCAATGAATATCTTCTATTGCTTTATATATTGCATTGTCTCCTGTATCTCTTGCAGCATGCCCTGTTACTCCATATACTGTTGCGTCTATGACCATTAATCCTCTCTCAGCAGTTGCCATTTGCATTTCTGTCGGTTCGCCTACAATAGCTAGTGTACAAGAAGATGTAATGTCAGAAATTGAAGCTATGCCATTAGAACCTGAAATTTCTTCTTCTGCAGTCGCTGCAATACAAATATTAAAAGGAAGATTTTTTTGATCATAAAAGTATAGAAATGCACCAATAAGGCTTACTAATGCTCCACCTGCATCATTGCTTCCCAAACCATAGAGTTTCCCATCTTCTTCAATCGGGCTATATGGGTTTTTGGTGTATAAAGATGATGGTTTGACTGTATCAATGTGTGAATTGAGTAATAGGGTAGGAAGATTTTTATCAAAATATTTATTGAATGCCCATGTATTATTTTGACGGGTATGAAATATTATATTTTCAGTTGTAAAAAAATCTCTAATGACTTGGGCTGCATTTTCTTCTTCTCTACTCAATGAAGGCGTAGCAATCAAATCTTTCAGCAATTGAAATGTTTTTTGAAAAATAATCGTTTGTTCCATTATGCTGTAAATAAGGTTCCTAATGCTTTGTTTTCCTGAATGATATGAAAAATATCCGAAGCATGACACAATCTGACTTGGTGTACACCTTTAAGAATAGCCATTTCAATATTATGTACTTTGGGAATCATTCCTGCTACTATTGTTTTGTCGTCAATGAGGCTCTGGATATTTCCTATCTGAATATGTGGAACGGATGAATTGTCATCATTGATATCTTTCAATAATCCTTTTTTTTCAAAGCAATAATAGAAATGAACTTGAAATGCTTCACTAAGTGCTATAGCCAAAGAAGATGCTATTGTGTCGGCATTGGTATTGAGTATTTGACCTTTGTTGTCAATAGTCAATGGTGCAAAAATGGGAACAAATCCTGCTTGAATTAATGATTTTATTTTTTGAGCATCTACTTTTTCAATATCTCCAACATATCCAAAATCAATAGAAGGATGATTTCTTTTGTGTGCTAAAATTATTTTTCCATCAACTCCAGAAATGCCAATTGCATTTGTATTTAATGTCTGAAGTTGAGCTGTGATTTGTTTATTAATCAAACCACCATAAACCATAGTGACGATTTTCAAGGTCTCGCTGTCTGTCACTCTTCTTCCATCAATCATTACAGGCTCAATACCCATTGTTTTAGATAGTTCACTAGCAATTTTGCCACCTCCATGAACTAATATTTTTTCTCCTTCGATTTGATGAAAATCATTTAAAAATCGACTTAAAGCATCAGGATGATCTACAATATTCCCTCCAATTTTTATTAAAGTCAGCGTAGGCTTATTCATATCAGTAAAAATAGCTGATTTTTCAGATTATTCTATATTGTCAGCTGACTATAATATTAGGAGCATAATACCTAAAAGTTATTCCAAAGGATAATATCTTACAGAAAATAGGATATAACAAAGTATCGATGAAAAATTGATATTAAAATATTGAAAGGTAATATCCGTGTTTTGAATTGTTGTGAGCGAAAGTGTATGGAAATCTTTTTAATGAGATATTTTTATATAGTAACTATTCACTAAGTATTATATATTTTTTTAGATGAAATATACTAGTCATTTTATTGCATATATGGAGTATTTCCTTTACATTTAAATTGCTATGAAATGTTTAAAACTTGCATGTCTAATATTTATTTACAGTTTGTTAAGTGTATATAATCATTTGACTTTTGCTCAAGGTGTATGTGGAAATGAATATTTTGAACAACATGTAAAATTATATCCTAATTATTTTAGTGAGTATAAATCATTTTCTCAACAAGCTCCCATTCATAATCAGAGAGCTCAATCTGCTGATTTGATTACAATTCCAGTAGCTGTCCACGTTCTTCATACAGGTGAAGCAATCGGTCAAGGTGCAAATCTTTCAGATAAGCAGATTATTGATGCAATTCAATATGCAAATGATTTATGGCGAAATGCAAATGGCAATAGTTTGGATATGAATTTTCAATTTTGTCTAGCTAATAAGACTCCTCAAGGTCTGCCTAGCAATGGAATAGTCAGAGTAGATGCAAGTCATATAGCCAATTATAAAGAATTGGGGATGAGCTATGGTGGTGTCCCTGGTGCCAACGAAATTGTATTAAAAAATTTGAGCAACTGGAATCATGATTATGTTTATAATATTTGGATTGTAAGTAAAATTTCAAAAGAGAATATTGCAGCATTTGCCTATTATCCTTTAGGTGTTCATTTTAATTATGATGGTGCAACTGTCATGTATGAATATATGAGTGCAAATTCGCCAACATTAGCTCATGAGCTTGGTCATGCATTGGGTTTATATCATACTTTTGAAGGAAGTGAGAATAGTTGTCCTTTGAATGACAATTGTTCTAATCAAGGAGATAAAGTATGCGATACTCCACCTCATGTGAAATATGATTGCGAACTGACTCAGTGTAGTTCATCACCAGATGTATATAATTCTTTTTTAAACATCATGAGTTATTGCTGGCAGAGAATATTGTTTACTCAAGGTCAAAAGGATAGAGCTTATTCTCAGTTTTATAGTACAGTAAGGAAGAATTTAATGAACTCTAAGGCTTGTCAGATAATTTGCGACTCCATACATACACAGGATATTCAATATGCATGTGGAAATTCAAAAAGTGATACTGTCGTGAATATTTATACTGCAATCAATGGATGTGACAGTATGGTTACTCAGATTACTCATTATAATCCTCCATTGAATTTACAGATGGATGTAGATAGTCTATCATTGACCAATCAGTATATATTTCATAGTGACACAAATCAATTATCAGGAAATTTCATGAAATGGTATGTCAATGATACTTTTATGATGAGAGGAGCTTCTTTTATTTTTGATGTGAAAGATGGTAGATATTATGTTGTAAAGTTGAAAGGGGAAAATGCTTGTGGGCTAGATTCAATAGAATATATTATTGACAGAACAAAACCTACTTCTGTTAAGAATCAGTATTTAGCAAAAGCAATTCATGTATATCCCAATCCTACTGATGGTGATTTTACTATTGTTTTGAATGGAGCTATTCAAGGCAATTATAGTATGATGATTTTTGATGAATTGGGTAGAGTAGTAGCTATTAAAAAGATGGATGTAATTGAAAAACAAGAGATAAGTACAAAACAATTTCTTTTAAGTAGTGGTGTATATCAGTTGATTGTATTAAAAGATGGATTTCCTTTAGAGTCCATTCGTCTAATGCTTAAATAGGATTAATCTTCCCATTTGAAAGTTCTACAAGATTTTTTTGAAGATTCTTTCTTTTTGTTTTTTAGAACTTTAGGTGCAAATCTCCCATCATAAGCTCCTTGTTGAATAGCCATTTCTCTACGTGCTTTTTTGACTGCTTTGATTGAACTATGTTTTTTGCTTTTCATTATCTGCCAATATAAAAATACTCATTGATAAATGCATCATAAAAACTTCAAAACCTGCTTGTTACTATGCATTGAAAAGCATTAAATAACAAACAGGTATTTGAAGATAATTATTTGTCAATCAATTAGAAACGATATTGTATTCCTAATGAATAATTGATAGGTGCTTGTGTAAAATATTTTTTTGTTCCATCAAATTCCTCATATCCATGGTTGTAATATTTGCTATTAGTAAGGTTATTGGCATGAATTGAGAAGTTGAATTTCTTATATTGGTAAGAAGCATTTGCATTAAGTAGGAAATAAGAATTTATTTTTGAAGTGTTGGCAAAATTGATATATGAAGAAGATTGAAATCTACCATTTACTGCTATGTTAAATCCTTTTACAGTGTATGCAATTTCCTGATTGATAATGAAAGCAGGTGTCAAAATAGGGCTAAATTTTTCTGATTGCTCTTTGATACGACTGTAATTGTATGAAGATTGATTGCTGATACTAAAATGTTTGTTGATTTTGTAATCCAGACTAAATTCAATTCCTATTCTAAAACTTTTCTCGACATGATTAGTTAATGCTAGTCCATTGGGTCCAAAGTTTCCATTTAATACAATTTCATTTTTGAAATTCATATAGTATAAATTGACATTGAGATGAAGATTACTTCGTGTCCATCTAAGCCCTAGTTCATGATCTAGAACATATTCTGGAGTAGTGTTAAATAAGATAGCATTACCTAGACTGTCAGCAAGCAAATCGTCATTTCCTCCAAATATATCATTTCTTGTAGGCTCTCTTCCAGTGCTTCCTACGCTGTAATAAAGAGATAGTTTTGGATGGATATTAGCATTTATCCCCAGTTTTGGACTGATAAAATTCCAATCCATTTTGGATAGTTTGACAGAGCCATTATAGTTAAACATGACATATCTATATTGTAAATCTGCTAAGACATTCAACCATTTATAAGTGTAATTGATTTTTGAAAATATACTGGCTTCGTTTTTATATCCAATATTACTATATAATGGACCCAAAGTTTTTTCGCTTCCATGATGGTTTTTCTTGTAGTAATTAGCGTGTACTCCACTTGTCCATTGGAGATTTTTTTTCGATAAGGTATAATTTGAAAATAAACCAACAAAATGTGAATTCATATCGTATTTGTACAATTCATCAGTAGAAGGTGCTCCAATAAAATTGTTGTAATCAAAGTAATATCCACTTTTTAAATAGGTGTAATATACGCTAGATTGCAATGAAGATGAAGATGATATTTGCCATTGATTGAGTACCTGAAAAAGTGATTGTGTAGTATTGTCTTTTTCATCTTTTGCATTGCCATTGGTTCTTCTATTGATTTGAATAAGAGAATCTGAAACACCTATCCAAGCCATTCCATTTTGCTGATGACCTGTCAAACTATTAAATTTCCATGTGGTTTTATCGTAGTATAGTCCTCCTGAAAGATATACAGATTGTGAATGATTATTGGAATGTTCTTTGTATCCATCTGAATACACTTCACTTACTCTAGCATATATTCCTTTACGATTTTTTATACCGCTATTGTATTCTACAAATGCTCTCAAACTATTATACGAGCCATAATTTAACCCAATATTTACTTGTGTTGAGTCTGTCAATAAAGGAGAGAATAATTGAATACTTCCGCCATAGCTGGCAACTCCATTTTTTGTAGAACCTACTCCTCTTTGTATCTGTATTTTACTGACAGAATTAAAGATATCAGGATAGTTGGAAAAATATCCTCCTTGGTCTTCAGGTTCATTTATAGGGACTCCATCAAGAGTCAAATTGATACGTGGTTGGTCTATCCCTCTAATTCTGAAATAGGAGTAACCATTGGGTCCACCTGCGTCAGAGTAATTGGTAATTGATGGAGTCTGTGATAAAAAGAAGGATGGTTCTTGCCCTGTCAATTTTGCTTTGATTTCTTCTGAATAGATATTTTGAAATGCAATTGGAGCATTTTGTTTGACTTGATAATTGATGACAACTTCTTCTAATTTATTGATGGTGTCAGATGTTTCGCTTTCTTGTGCGTGTAACTGAGTCGAAATGAGCAAGATTAGTGCAAATGTTGCTCGATAAAATCTGAATTGAAATTTTGCAATGAATTGAGTTGAATTGAAACTCAAAAAAGCGTAATTGCTGAAAGTCTTTAAGTAGTTCATTAGCCTGAATTTTTAAATATAATTTGGGCTAAAGGAATATTTTGAATGAAATTCAAAAATACCATTACGCACAATAGGTCATCATGCTGTACTTTTCCCTACGACAGTATGAACTGTGTCAGGTTCAAAGGGACTCTCTCAATTCTATTTCAGAATACCCCTAAAGCCGAGGCAAATGTAGGATTAATAATTAGGAATTGATAGGTTTTGATTTTTTTTGTAAAAAATCTTTGCGTATTGTTTTCTAATGTAAAATGGCTAGTTGTTTTTTAGTGAATTAGTTTTAGTATTTTCTTCTTTTCAAAATTCAACATGATTTTCTTACTCTTAAATCTGTATTAAACGTAACTTAGTGGCAATTTTAAATTTATGAGACAATTTTTGATTTTAGGGACATTTGTTATTTTATTGATGACATCATGCAAATATTCTGATATTCCTAAACACATAGAAGTTCGCAAACATTTAGAATTGGATTATGCGCCTTATCTGAACAAAACAGAAGATTTACATCCCAATGCTATTATTGGTCTTCAAAATAAGTATAGAGATGTCTATTATATTGTAGTGCCTCAAAAATGGAGAAATGACTCTGCTTACGTTTATTATTTATTTGATTCACTTAGTAATGACTTAAAGAATGTCAAGAAAGCCGAGCAAGGACTTCATGAAGTATTGGTTTTGAGAGATACCAGCTATAATAACGATAAAGGATATTTTGTACAAGATTTGTTATTGACAGGAGTTTTGAATGAGAAAAAGTTAATTTTTAACATGCAACTGATTCAACAGGGTAATACATTATTCCAGACTTCAGGATGGTGCTTTTGGAGTAAAAGAGATTTGTGGGTAAAAGATATTGAAGCGATGAATCAATCTATCCATATTTTAGAAGGAACGAAATAAATTCAAAGATATAGCAGCATTGAAATGAGTGAAATGAAAACCGACCCGACGTCCCAAGAAAGGAAAAATGACCATATAGATTTGGCATTTGCTTCTCAGACTGATAGCTATCATATCGATAAAAGGTTTAGTTATGAGCCACTCATGGGACAATCTGACACCGATATTCCTATAAAAATTTTTTTAGGTAAGGAAATACATACGCCTATATGGGTGGGAAGTATGACAGGTGGAACAGAAAAGGCATTTCAAATCAATGAAAATCTTGCTCGTGCTTGTAATGAGTTTAAAATGGGAATGGGCTTAGGCTCTTGCCGTCAATTGTTGGAAAGTGATGTCCGTTTAAAAGATTTTGATTGGCGCAATTTAATAGGAGAGGATAGGCCGTTTTATGCCAATCTCGGAGTAGCTCAGGTGGACGAATTATTGCGTCTGAAGCAAGAAGATAAAATAGAAAGACTTGTAGAAAGATTGAGAGTAGATGGGTTGTTTATTCATGTCAATCCTCTACAGGAGTGGTTGCAACCAGAAGGAGATCAGTTTTTCAGACCTGCAATAGAAACGATTCAAGATTTTATTGAGCGTTCAAATATTCCTGTTATTGTCAAAGAAGTAGGGCAGGGAATGGGAAAAGATAGTTTGCTGGCTTTGATGAAATTGCCGATTCAAGCGATAGAATTTGCAGCACATGGTGGAACAAATTTTTCTAAATTGGAATTACTCAGAAGTCAACCTGTATTTTTAGAATTGTATCAAGATATTGCTAAAATTGGTCATTCAGCAGAAGAAATGGTAGGGTTTGTCAATGAAATTTTAGCAACTCATTCATTGGAAATTCAATGTCAGCAATTTATTATTTCTGGAGGTATCAAAAATTTCCTTGATGGATATTATTGCATGAACAAAATCAAAGCTAATGCTATTTATGGGCAGGCTTCTACATTATTGAAATATGCATCAGTATCTTATGAAGCATTGCAAGAATATATTAATAGTCAGAGAGATGGCTTGAAATTAGCTCAAGCATATTTAAAAGTAAAAGAATAAGTATGAAAACAATTGAAGGATATTCTAAGTTGTCCAAAACTCAGAAAATGGATTGGTTGGTAGAAAATTTTTTCGATGGCGATAAAAAAGTCAAAGAAGAATTTGAAGGTTTTCTACATAAAGATGAACAGATTCAAAAGTCATTTGATGAGTTTACTGAAAATACGATTACCAATTTTTATATGCCTTTGGGTATAGCACCCAACTTTATCATCAATGGCAAACCTTATGCTTTGCCGATGGCTATTGAAGAAAGCTCAGTCGTAGCTGCAATGGCAAAGACGGGCAAGTTTTGGATGGATAAAGGTGGCTTTAAAGCTGAAATATTTGATACGAAAAAGATTGGGCAAGTTCACTTTTCTTTTCAAGGTGATGTCGCAAAATTGAAAGCTGATTTTGCTAGTATCAAACAGTTTTTATTGGAGAATAGTGCCTATCTGAGTGTAAATATGGAAGCGAGAGGTGGAGGTGTTGTCGATGTTGAATTAGTAGATTTTACAACACAAGAACCAGATTTATTTCAGTTGAAGGTAAGTTTTCAGACTTGTGACTCCATGGGAGCCAATTATATCAATACGGTATTGGAAGAGATGGCTCAACTCATCAAGCAGGTTGTTTCCGTTGAAAAATACAATGACAGTCCATATATCATCATGTCTATTGTCTCCAATTATACTCCAGAGTGCATTGCCCGTGCATGGGTAGAATGTCCAATAGAAGATTTGGGGACAATCAGTGGCGTACCAGCTCAAGAATTTGCTCAAAAATTCAAAAAAGCTATCCGAATTGCAGAAGTCGATCCTCATCGTGCTACCACTCATAACAAAGGGATTTTCAATGGTGTAGATGCTGTTATTATTGCGACAGGCAATGATTTTAGGGCTGTGGAAGCTTGTGGGCATACTTATGCTTCAAAAGATGGTCAATATAGAAGTTTGACGCATTGTAGTATTGAAAATGGTATTTTTAAGTTTTGGATAGATTTGCCTTTGGCTGTCGGGACGGTCGGTGGTCTTACTCAACTTCACCCATTGGTTAAAAGATGTATGCAGATGCTAGGTTATCCAGATGCTCGTGAACTGATGATGATAGTTGCAGTTTCTGGATTGGCTCAAAATTTTGCTGCTATCAAAGCGATGACAACTGTCGGAATACAAAAAGGTCACATGAAAATGCATTTGTTGAATATTTTGAATCATTTAGAAGCTTCTGATGATGAAAAGCATTATGCTTTGGAATATTTTAGAGATAAAATTGTTTCTTTCACCAATGTGAGAGTAATGTTGGATCAAGTGAGAAGTGACGAGGTAAAGAAATCTTAGATTGTGGCTGAGCAATATTATGCACATGGTAAATTATTGCTGACTGGTGAATATCTGGTTTTAGATGGTGCTATGTCACTTGCCTTGCCTACTCGTTTAGGTCAGCGAATGGAAGTGAAGTTTCAGCCAGATAATAAATTGCTACATTGGAAAAGTAAGGATAATCAAGGTAATATTTGGTTGGAAGGATATTGGGATATTCAGCAACAAAAGTGGACTTCAATCAGTCATCCTGAGAATAGTTCTTATCTTGAAAAATTATTGGTTTATGCATCAGATAATTTAAAATTCAATCTTTCAGGTTGTCAGGTAGAAACAAATCTAGAGTTTCCCAATGATTGGGGTTTGGGTTCTAGCTCAACTTTAATTGCGTTATTAGCACAATGGTGGAAGGCAGACCCTTATGAGTTATTGAAAATTAGCTTTGGTGGTTCTGGTTATGATATTGCTTGTGCCAATTCATCTTCACCGATATTGTATCAAATTTATCAAGGTAGTAGAGTGGTAAAAAATGCAAAATTTGACCCTGTTTTTAGAGACAAATTGGCTTTTTTATATTTAGGTAAAAAACAGAATAGTAGGGAAGGTATTCAACATTATCGTGCTATCCAATCGGATAAAAAATCTTGGATAAAAGATATTGATAAAATTACCACACAAATTTTGGAATGTACAAGTTTACAGGAATTTGAAATATTGATATTGCGTCATGAAGCTATTATTTCTCAAATACTTCAAATTCCTACTGTTCAATCGCAGCTGTTTTCAGATTATCAAGGAGTTATAAAGTCATTAGGTGCGTGGGGAGGTGATTTTGTGCTACTAACGATGCATGATACACTAGCAAATACTCAATCTTATTTCAAAAAAATGGGTTATGATGTCTGTATTCCTTATGTTGAGATGGTATTGGAGGAATAGATTTTGGGCTGAAGAATATTTTCTCTAGATTTTATACTTTTTGCTATCTTTTTAGCTCTTGAATTTCTTTTTACAAATAAAAAAACGGGATGCACATTGAAGTACACCCCGTTGCTATTTTTCTGAAAATCTTTAAGATTTAGAGTGATGATTAATAATATCTCTAAACTCTTTGCTAAGGCCAACTAATTTTTGACCAATTCTTTTTCTTAAATCATAATTGACAGGAACAAGCGGCAGACGTAATTCATCTGAACAGATTCCTATGTGCTCCAATGCACATTTGGCTCCAGCAGGATTGCCTTGCTCGAACATCATAGCTATCAATTCATCCAACTCAAATAGTATTCTTCTAGCAGTATCAAAATCACCATCTAAAGCACTGTGAACCATTGTAGAAAACAATTTTGGAGTAACATTGCCGATTACAGAGATAACTCCATCATAACCCAATGCTATCTGAGGAACAATCAAATCATCGTTTCCTGATAATAATAAAAAGTTCTCAGGTTTATTTCTTGCCAAATCCAATATTTGCCCCCAATCTGTTGACGCTTCCTTGATTCCTATGATGTTTTTAAACTCATGAGCCAATTGTAAGGTAGTTGTAGTTCTGATATTACTAGATGTCCTTCCAGGTACATTATAAAGAATAATTGGCAAATCTGTACTTAATGCTATCGTTTTGAAATGCTCATATATTCCTTCTTGTGTAGGTTTATTGTAAGCAGGAGATACAGATAATATGCCATCGACACCAGTCAAATCAAATGTTTGCAAATCTTTGACGATTTCCATAGTGTTATTGCCACCGAAACCAGCAATTACTGATACACGTTTGTCTGCAACTTCAACAGCTTTATTAATTACACTTTGTTTCTCTTCTTTATTAAGAGTAGCTGATTCTCCTGTTGTTCCTAATGCAACAATATTATCTACGCCATTTTCAATGACATAATTAATGACTTGTTCGAATTTGTCGAAATCGACTTCTTTCTGTGAATTAAAGGGTGTAACTAATGCGACCCCTACACCTCTTAAACTGGGAATATTCATGTATCTAAGATATATGTTTGTCAAAAATGTATTTTGAAGTCAATGTTATTAATTTGTTATACCAAAAATATTGGAAGGCAAATCTTTTCATTGACGCAACAAAAGTAATGAAATTCATCATATTGGTATATGGGCATTTTGTGAAATAAGTGTTAGGATTTTCATTATTTTAATAATTAGCAGAGTTTTTTATTGTAAAGTGATAATATGAAGTTAAAAAATGTCAGTTTTATAAATAAAGATATTTCTTTTTTGGATTGGAATGATATATTTGAAATACATTAAAATGAGTTTGGACGTTCAGCATACAAATCACTTTTTTAGACTAATTATTCAAAAATTTGAAAATTTAGCACAATGGATAATCTTTAGCGATATTTATATTACCCTTGGTGCTATTGCATTTGCTTTAAGCAACACTTATTTTTTAGGTATAGATTGGAAAGATGTTTGGATAATCTATTTTTTAATAGGTTCAGCAACAATGTTTATTTATCAATTTAGTAGATGGACTTTTTTTAAGAAAGTTCAAGAGGAATTGAGTAAGGATAAGTTGTATTATTGGATGGACGAACATAAATATGTAGTGAAGTTATGTTTGGTGTTAAGTGTTGTTGTCGGAGGTATTGCAACGTTTAAGGCAAATATTGAAGGTGTGGTTGTTTTGTTTTGTTTGGGTATTATTTCTTTTCTGTATAATGTCAATATTCCTATTGGCAATAAAATCTTGACAATACGCCGAATCCCATTTGCTAAGATTTTTTTAATAGCTATTGTATGGGCATCAATGGCAGTAGTTTTGCCTTGGGTGGAAAAATATGGGTGGAGTTGGGATATGAAAATGATTCAATTATTTTTTATTCAATTTCTATTTATTTTTATCATCACTTTACCTTTTGATATCAATGATGTAGAAGTAGATAAAGAAGTAGGTGTCAATACTATTCCGATTTTAATTGGAATCAAAAAATCTAAAATTTTACTAACTATATTGACTTTTGTATATCTATTTGTGCTTTTTCTTTGGATAGATAAATTTTTTGTTAGAAATCTGATGTTCCAATTAGGGATTTCTATTCTTCTCCTTGCACTTTTATATAAAACAATCTTGCGTAGCAAAAGAGCTCAGAAATGGGAGATTATGCTGTGGTATGATGGTTCGCTGATATGGTATTATTTGATTTATGTTTTTGCAGATTGGATATAAAAAAATCTCTTCAAAGCTAATTGAAGAGATTTTGATATTGTATAATATTAAATTATAAAGGGTGATTGACAACTTCCATTAGCTGAGCAATTTCCAATTCCTGTAGCCATGCTTCTTTAACAGCTTCTGCCACTTTATCTGCAATACCTAGATTGAGAGAAGATGGGATAATATGGTCTCTGCTTATTTCTCCTACTGCCTCAGCAATTGCATGAGCAGCAGCAAGTTTCATTCTTGGGGTGATTCTTGAAGCTCTGATTTCCAAAGCTCCTTTAAAAATTCCGGGGAATGCCAATACGTTATTGACTTGATTAGGTAAATCGCTACGACCTGTTCCTACGACACCTGCTCCACCTTCATAAGCTAGTTCTGGAGTGATTTCGGGATTGGGATTGGCGAGTGCAAAGATGATAGGATCTTTAGCCATTGTTCTGATGTCAGCAGGAATCAAAATATTTTCAGAGCTTACACCTACAAAAACATCAGCATCTTTGATAGCATCACGAACTGTTCCTTTGATATTTCTAGGATTGGAATAGGTTAGAAGGGAAGTTTTAAATGCATTCAGATCTTTTCGGTCTTTATGAATAATTCCTTTGGTGTCACAAATGATGATTTCTTTCACAGGAGTGAAAACATCAGGATCCAAATCTTTGCCATTCAACAAATTAGCGATAGCAATACCAGCTGCACCCGCACCATTGATGACGACTTTTAAATCTTTTATTTCTTTGTTTAATAATTTACAAGCATTGATCAATCCTGCAACAGTAACAATGGCTGTTCCGTGTTGGTCATCATGGAAAACTGGAATACCTAAATCTTGCAATCTCTCTTCGATTTCAAAACAACGTGGAGATGAAATATCTTCTAGATTAAATCCTCCAAATCCCGGTGCCAATAATCTAACAGTACGGATAATCTCTTCTGTGTCTTGAGTATCTAAGCAAATAGGAAAAGCATCTACGCCTCCAAATCTTTTGAAAAGCATCGCTTTCCCTTCCATTACGGGCATTGCAGCTGCTGGCCCAATATTCCCCAAACCTAATACTGCTGTACCATCTGTCAATACAGCGACCATATTTCCTTTTGATGTGAGTGTCCAAGCCTTGTCAGGGTCATTGGCTATTTGCATACATGGTTCTGCTACTCCTGGAGAATAGCAAAGCGTCATATCTTCCTTCGTTTCTAATTCGGTTTTTAACTCTACACTGATTTTTCCACGTAGTTTTTCGTGTAGTGCTAATGATTCCCTTGAATAATCTTTCATTTTATTTTCAAACTTCTAAAATACTAATATAGTAAAGTTCATTATTGATTTTTGATAAATCAAGTGAAACTCAATAGTTTAATAATAATTTAAAAAAATTATTGACTTTTAAATATGTCGTTTGATTGTATTTTATACTTTTTGTTGGTTTTCAATATGGTTGATTAAATCATTAAAGGTTTTATTTTCTAATAAAAAGAATGGATTCCCAATGATAAACATCTGCTTTTTGGCACGGGTCAAAGCAACATTAAGTTTTCGGTCAATGATTTGATTGTTTTCGATAAATGTATTCGATAAAGTCTTTAATTGTGAGGGATGATTGACACAAAATGAATAGATGATGATGTCTCTTTGTGAACCTTGATATCTTTCTACCGTATCGACAGTCATTTCATTGAGTTGAGGAATGTTCAAAAGGTGTATCCCTTTCTTAATTAATGCTATCTGACTTCTGTATGGCGTAATGACTCCAACAGATAATTTAGGTTCAAATTCTAAATGGTGACTTTCATACAATTGAAAAATATTTTTGACAAGATTTACGACTATTTCTGCTTCATTGGAATTGGTTTTAAAGGAAATATCTTTTTCATTTTTTTCTGAAGGGAAAAATGCCACTCTTTTTGTTGCTATAATATTTTGAATTGGGTTGTCAATATTCCATTTTCCCCAAACCAGTTTTTCAGCTTGATGTTTAGTAGGAACAGTATTTAATTGATTTTCATAAAAATATTGATTTGAGAATGAAGCTATTTCTTCATGCATACGTCCTTGTCTTTTGAGCATCGCCCAATGTGGTGAAGGATTATCTTGCTCGTGGTATCTATACAAACGTTCAAAGAGTGAAATTCTTCTGTCTGTCAATCCAATTTGAAGTAGTTCTTTATTTTTAATGATAGAAGATTGAGGGCTTTGTACTACAATCGCAGGAATTTGTTTGTGATCTCCAATAAGAATAAATTTTTCGATAGCATTTCGATTAGATGAATGTTTTGCAGATAATATGCCTATTAATTGAGGTTCAAGTATTTGAGAGGCTTCATCAATAATAGCTACCTGAAATTGTTTGAGACTGAAAAGCTCTAGTTTTCCAGATATCGATGCGACTGTTCCAACAAATACTCGGCATTGGTGAAGTACATTTTTGACCTCATCTCTTTTTGATAAATCTTTTAGCAAATTTTGTAATAATCGAGGATGAAATTGGCTGTCAGTAGATTGTTCAGAACCTATTCTAATATATTCTATTTTGGGGTCAATTTCTTCGATCGAAGCACAGATTTCATCAACAGCTCTATTGGTATAGGAGAGTAGCAAAATATTGTTTTGATTGTCTGAATAAAATTCTTTCACCATGGATTTTAAAGCAATAGAAGTCTTCCCAGTTCCAGGAGGGCCGATAAGTAGGAAATAATCTTTGGCTTGTTTGGCTTTTAAAATAATTTCTTCAATTTCCTGATTGATACATGTATGTTCAAGTTGTTGTGAGCTATCAATTTCTAATGGACGCTGATGAAGAATAAGTTTTTTTCTATTCTCATTGGCTTGCAAAAAACTATAAAGTCCTCTGAACATACCTCCATACGAAGAGTCCATAAAATCATGTTCTATTGCATATTTGCTTTCATCAGGGAAGCATATCGCTTTATTTTGTGTGTTTCTGAGCTGGACAACTATTTCATTGTGTTGGATATGTGTAATGCTTCCTCTAATAATTTCCTTATTGCTTACATTGTCCTGAGGTGTATTGCGTTCATAGAGCAAGACAATATCTCCTTGTCGAAAATTAGGGAGAAAACAGTCGCCGTATTCCGGAATTGCTAATCGAATTTTTGGTGGAATTTGGTCTGAAAAATTTTCTACAATTTGTAAATCCAATAAAATATCTCCAGCATCTAATTTTTCTTCTGCATCATTTAACCATAATGATGAGTGCCCAAGTGTCTGTTCATGGTGAGTAACTCCAGCTTTTGATATATATAATTCTTTGCTGACAAACTCATAAAATTGATAAAAATATGCGAGTTCCAATGAACTAGCATTTTGAAAAGGAAGCCTAAATTGCTCTATTTGAGGAATAATGTATTGTTGAACAAATCGTTCATTATAATTATGTGGGTTGATAATATTTTGAGGTGTAATATTATTTATCAATTGAGGTAAAATACTTCCATCATGAGCAATTTTTCTTTCAATATTTGCTATTTGGTTTCTGACGTTTAAGATTTCTTTTATCCCATCCATATATGGTTTGACCATACGCATATTAGAATTAGGCTCTGGATATTTGGAGTAAAGAAGGTAGGAGTGAATGTCTTTAAATTTTATGCCTAAGACTAATTGAATGACGATTTGATATAGAAATAACTGAGCTTTATGGCTTGTTGCTATCAAATCTGTTCTATTTTCTGGAAAAGGAGCTTTGCCTGATTTCAATTCTATTACGGTGGTATAAGGCTGGTCTATCGCTAAAAAATCCAAACGCCCTTGAATACCCAGGGCTGTACAGATAAAACTAGGTTCTAATATAGATTGATTGACATCAATATTTAATTTGGGAAAAACTTCTCTGACAATATATTTTATATGATTGAATTGTTGCTCGGCTTGACTGATAAATGATTTCATTTTTTCCCTATCATCCAAATCTGAATTGGTGCTAATGTCAAAAGGGAAGAGTTTAAATATTTGTTTGATTGTATCAAGGAAAGGAATTTCTTTGTCTTTAGGAGCATGAACAAAAATATCTAAAAATTGATTAGCAATATTTCCTATCAATATCGGTGTGGAAGTGGTCTTACTTCTTAGTCTATTGATATAATAAAAATAAGGATGTTGCCCATGCTCTTTTATACATTCTGCGATAGTACTGATGTCAATTAAGTAATCGGGTTCTGTAATAATTATTTGAGCATTTATTTTTTTATCATTGACTTGACAATCAACTAAATGTAAGATTTGCCCTGCATCAATATGAGATAAGGTTTCTTTAAAAAGTGAAGTTTCTAAGTCAAATTCTAATTGGCACAGATCACCTTCTATTTCATCTGAATGACCTATAAAATAATTGGAATGAACTTCTTTGACATAAAATCTTATGAGTGAAATATGTCTATGTTTCTCTTTATTAAGATGATTGAAAGGCTCTTCTAAAGTAGTTATAGGCAATAATTCTTGCTGGAGTTGGTGGGGGATGGGCAATCCTGTAAACAGATGAATTGTTCTTACAAATGTTGAAAAATCATAAATATACATTTCATGTGTTGCTGACTTTTCTTTGAGCAAGATGAGATGGGCATTTTTTCTAAACATTTGAATTCTCAGCTGCTGATGACTATTTAAGCCAAAATGTTCACACGCAAATGTCAGTTTGGAATATAAATCAGGGAATTGTAACTCTTGGTCTTGAGTAAGTGTTTTTAATATATTTTCTAACAGTTTTCGCAATGCAAAATATCGCTCAGATAAGGACAAGTCTGAATGATGAATTTCTTGTATCTCGCTATAATAGTTGTGTTCGGCCATCTTGAAATAATAAACTTCTAATTTACATTAAATCTAATCTTTTTGATGTGTATTAGTTAAGAGTTTAATGTTTTGAAATTCCATAAAACATCTTTGTCTTTTTATTCTGCATGTGTCAGTTTGTAAGTATTTATTACGAAATACTTGACAAATGCTTCGTTTTGTACTACTTTATAAAATGTAGTCAGCAAAACATAAGTTTTGATAATTATTTAGAAGAAATTACGATATGTTAGGTTTTAATATTAATAAAGTGCCATTGATGGATTTGCCTAAAGGATTGTTGATGGTCAGCCCTGAGGAGTTTGATGTAGTAGATGTGAAAAATCCATACATGAAGCACAATATTGGTAAGATTAATTCTGCTCATGCGTTGACGCAATGGACAAATATTTATAAGGTTTTTCAACAATGGAAGGCCAAAGGTGTAATAGAAACCTTGGAAGTGATGAAAGCACGACCTCATCTTGAAGATATGGTTTTCTGTGCCAATCCATTTTTTGCATTTTTAGATTCAAATAATATGCCTGTTGTCTTGTTAAGTAATATGCGTCATTCTCGTCGTCAAGCAGAGGTAAGTGAATATCGCTCATACTTTGAGCAGCATGGTGTGAGATGTATTGAGATTCCTGACAGTATCAAGATTGAAGGCAATGGAGATTTGATTCCTCACCCTAAACATAGATTGATATGGATGGGGTATGGTTATAGAACTGATATTGCAGCCGCAGATATATTACAAGATGCTTTGCAAGCGTATATTATTCCGCTTCGTTTAGTGAGTGAACATTTTTATCATTTGGATACTTGTTTTTGTATAATAGATGATGAACATGTTGCAATATGTCGCTCTGCATTTGATGAAAGTAGTTATTTGAAAATAAAACAGATATTTCCTTTTGTGTATGAAATTTCAGAAAAAGAAGCACGAGAAAAATTTTCTTTGAACGCTTTAGTAATGAGTCATCAAAATGGAAAGAAATATGCTCTTGTACCTCAAGGTGCAGATGAAATGCAACATTTATTAATCTCTTTAGATGTTGAGGTTAATATTGTTGATACTCAAGAGTTTATTAAATCTGGTGGAAGTATTTATTGTATGAAAGGATTTCTGTACGCATAAAAAAGAGAAGATGATTGAAAATGAATTTGATTTTTTGAGGAAGGTCATTGTACATGAACCAGATAGAGGAGTGGGATATATTTCTCCTTCTGTAGCCGAACGTTTGTTGTATGATGATATCGTATTTCTTCCCCGAATGATTGAAGAACATTATACATTTACTGAAGTTCTTAGAGCTATTCTAGGGAAAGAGAGTGTCATTGAATTTGATAATCTACTTGTGAAAGTGTTAGAAAATGATGCTGCTAGACAGATGATTTTTCAATATTTATCAAAAGATGAGAATATTAATTCAGAGGTGATAGATATGCTTGCTTTAATGAATGCTCAAGATTTGAAACATTTATTGATAACAGGAATGGACAATAATCAATCATTTGTTCTCGATCCTATTCCCAATTTGGTGTTTACTAGAGATTTGGGTGTGATTATTCGTGACCATTTATTAATAAGCAAAATGAATAAGTCCGCAAGAACAAGAGAGTCTTATCTTTTTGCAGCGATTGTTAAATATCATCCGATTTTTCAATCTTTTCAGGGAAAAGTATTTTCTCTGCTTTCAGATAATGATAATAATGGATTGTCAATTGAAGGTGGAGATGTCATGTTGATTCATCCAGATTATTTATTGGTAGGAATCAGTGAAAGGACAAATTGGGCGGCTTTCTTAAAATTGAAAAATTATATCATTCAGAATAGTATTGTAAAAAATATTGTAGCTGTTACTCTCCCAGCAGAACGATATTGTATGCATTTGGATACAGTTTTTACTCTGTTAAGTGAATCATATTGCGTAGGATATCATCCTTTAGTTTTTGAGATGAATGAACATTTGGATATTATCAAATTTACCGACTTGTCCACTACTTTTTTTCAATATGCATCTTTAAAACAATTGATTTTGGAAATTTATCCCCAAATGAAATTCATTAAATGTGGGCAAGGAGTTGCTCCTTTTGATGCTAGAGAACAATGGACTGATGGTGCTAATCTGGTGGCATTGAGAAGGAATATTGTCATTTCTTATGAACGAAATATTTATACGCTCAATGCATTTCGTGAACATGGATTTGCTGTCATTGATGCTAGACATTTATTACAATATGCTGAAAATGAAAGAGAACAGTTATTGTCTTCTCCATGTATTATTACTATCGCTTCAGCTGAATTATCGAGAGCTCGTGGAGGTACACATTGCATGACGTTACCTTTGAGCAGAGGCTCTGGATAAAAATTTTATTTTTTGAGTGTATTCTTTATCTTTGTAGCGATATGACAAATGAACAAAATCGACTTTTAGTCGAAAGGGTGAATACCCTGAGGAGGTATCTTTGACTACGATAATAGAGTAGAATTAATCAAAGACGAAGAAGCAAGAACCTTGGAGTCCACATTTTGGAACGACCAATTAGCAGCACAAGCATTATTGAAAAATATCAAACTCAATAAATATTGGGTAGATTTATTTAAAACAGTTGAAAATCAATTGGGCGAACTTACTATTATGAGAGAGTTCTGTGAATTGGGAGAAATGACTGAAGATGATGTAGATGAAGAGTATGAAAAAACTTTGGCATTAGTAGATGAATTGGAGTTCAAATCCACTTTAAACGGAGAAGAAGACAGTCTAGGTGCAATTGTGGAAATCAACGCTGGTGCTGGAGGTACGGAGAGCTGTGACTGGGCAAGTATGTTGCAGAGGATGTATGAGATGTGGGGCAATAAGAAAGGATTTAAAGTCAGACTCTTAGATCAACAAGATGGTGATGTTGCGGGTATTAAATCGGCATCATTGGAAATAGAAGGAGAGTTTGCTTATGGACTTTTAAAAGGGGAGAATGGTGTACATCGTTTGGTAAGAATTTCACCTTTTGATTCAGGTGGCAGACGGCATACTTCATTTGCATCTATTTTTGTATATCCAATAATTGATGAAAGTATCCAGATTGATATCAATCCTTCTGACTTAGAATGGGATGTTTTTCGTGCTAGTGGCGCTGGTGGTCAGCACGTCAATAGAACGGAGTCTGCTGTAAGATGTAGGCATATTCCTTCTGGTGTAGTTGTTGAATGTCAGCAAGAACGCTCTCAGATTCAAAATAGAGAGAAAGCATTGCAAATGTTGCGCTCCAAACTTTATGAGCTGGAAGTGAGAAAGAAAAATGAGGAAAGAGCTAAGATAGAAGGGAATAAGATGAAAATTGAGTGGGGTTCGCAAATCAGAAACTATGTGCTCCATCCTTATAAGTTGGTGAAAGATAATCGTACAGGCTTTGAAAGTTCCAATCCCAATCAAGTGTTAGATGGTGATTTGGATGGCTTTATTAAAGCTTTGCTGATTTATAAAGAAGAAGAATAGAATTCGCAGTTGCTAGATTATAGTTTATTCTACAATTCTTTTATTTTTGATTTATGAGCTTTGCTTCACCTTGGATTCTTTGGTCATTATTTGCGATAGCTATACCTATTGTCATTCACCTTTTCTATTTCAGAAGATACAAGAAAGTATATTTCTCTGATATAAGATTGTTGAAAGAAGCTATTGTCGAGCAAAAAAAATCTGGCAGACTTAGAAACTTACTCATCTTATTAACCAAAATTCTTACTATTCTATTTTTAGTATTGGCTTTTGCTTTACCTTATTTTGGAAATGATAATCATCATGATAAAGCCAGTGAAAGTATATTGATTTATATTGATAACTCATTTAGCATGAGTCAATTAAATAATAATACTCAACTATTAAATGAAGCTAAATTAGTTGCTATTGATTTTCTCAATCAATTGGATGCCGATCGAAAAGTGATGGTACTCACCAATGATGCTGATAGTGAATACAAGATTTTTTATTCTCCAGAAGAAGCTAAAAAACGAGTAGGAGATATCGGAGTTTCTCCTGCTAGTTCAAAAATTGAAAATTGGAATAGCAATGTTCAACAATTGATGGCAGATCTTCATGAAAAACAAGTTCATGCTATTTATATCAGTGATTTTCAAACGTATGCTATGCCCGAAAAATGGGATAGTATATTTACAAGTACAACTTTGATTCCTCTTCAACAAAAGAATATCAATAATTTATCTATAGATACATTGGAAATTGTTGAACCATTTGTCCAAAAAGATGTGATGAATCATGTTTTGGTGAAAATAACAAACCATGGCACTGAAAAATCAACTCAAATAAATCTGTCCTTACAAGGAGAAATTGTTGCTACAAAAGAATTGACAATACCTGAGAATACTACAAAAGTGGATACATTATTGTTTTATGCAAAAAACACGGGATGGCTCAAAGGCAAAGTGTCTATTGTAGATGGGGATTTGCAATACGACAATAATTTATACTTTTCATCTTTTATCGCTTCACAAAATAAAGTACTGTTGATTGAAGATGTTTTATCTCCGAAGTCTGTGTTTCAAGTCTTTAAAAGTGACCCTTATTTTGTAGTCCAAAGGCAAAGTGTCAATTCTGCACAGGTGGAGCAAGATTATAGTTTGATAGTTTTGAACGAGTTAAATTCATTGTCTAATAACTTAAATAATCAATTGAATAATTATGTCCAAAATGGTGGTAATCTTTATTTTATACCCAATTCTAAAAATACAAAATCAGCTTATAATGAACTTTTAAAACAATTGTCTGTGGGGCAATATGTGGATTGGCAAAGTCAGAAGATGAGTGTTTCTAAAATCAATACAGAAGAACCAGTAGTCAATATGGCATTTGAAAAATTGCCTCAAAGCATAGATTTGCCCAAGGTGCAATCTTATTGGACAGTAAGTAGTTCTTACTTGATGCCTGAGACTCCTATTTTGACTTTGGAAAATGGAAGATCGTTTATACAGAAGTATCAGGTAGCTGATGGATTGGTTTATTTGCAATCTGCTCCTTTAGATTTGGAATGGAATGATTTTTCTACTAAATCGATTTTTCCTCCATTGATATATAATTTTGCTGTGGTGACTTCAATATCGCGGCCATTGTATTATACATTGGGTAAGAAGCAGTTGGTGAAAGATTTAAAAGTGTCCAATGACAATGATGAAGCTATTAAATTGGTAAAAGGTCAATATGAAATCATTCCAGCTTTATATCCTTTGGGGCAACATATTGGCATAGAGATTTCATCAAATATTAAAGAGGATGGCAATTATTTGATACAGAGAAAAGGAGAGACAATTTCTGAGTTGAGTTGCAATTTTGATAGGAGTGAATCAGTGATGAAATTTTTGAGTAGTGCTGAGTTAAAATCAAAATATCAATCATCTTTTCTAGAAATAGAAGAATCAAAGTATTTTTTACAAAAAAACTCATCAGGTTTACTAAAAAGTAATACTCAGCTTTGGAAGATTTGTTTAATTTTGGCAATAATATTTTTGATAGCTGAAATCGTATTGGTTCGCTATACTACTAATAAATCTTCTTCATGAGATACAGACTCAATAATGTAGAAATTATAGACCCCAATTCTGAGTGGAATAGAACAAGAAAGGACATTTGTATTATTAATGGAATCATTAGTGAAGCTAAGGATTCTATAGAGGTCGATGAAGTCATTCAAGCAGATGGTTTGTCTTTGATACCTGGTTTATGTGAAACTTATGCGTCGATAGGCGATCCTGGATATGAATATAGGGAAGACCTTGAAAGTATTGCTCAGGCAGCACTTTCGGGAGGTGTTACTGCTGTATGTGCGATTGCTAATAATCATCCTGTAACCCAACACAAGACGCATGTCGAGTATTTGGTCAATAATACCAAAGGTAATCTTGTAGAAGTATGGCCAATAGGAGCAGTCACTGAAGATTTGAAGGGATATAATCCTACTGAAATGATGGATATGGCATACGCTGGAGCAGTTGCTTTTAGTGATGCACCTCATTCTGTAGAAAATTCAGGAGTGATGATGAGAGCTTTGCAATATGCAATTCCTTTTGATGGAGTAGTTATTTCATCTGCTTATGATGAAGGACTTGCTGGTGATGGTCAAGTGAATGAAGGAGTGGTTTCTGTCAATATGGGCATGAAAGGTATTCCTCATCTTGTCGAATCTTTAAGAGTTTATAGAGATTTGCAACTTTTGGAATATACTGGAGGAAAAATTCATTTCAGTGGTATTAGCACAGCATCAGGTGTCCAACAAATAAAAGAAGCAAAAGCAAAAGGGCTAAAAGTAACAGCAGCGACTTATGTTCATCACTTATTGCTGGATGATACTCAAGTTGAAAATTTTGATACGAATTATAAGGTGATTCCTCCATTACGTACTTCTGAAGATGTGAATGCTTTGAAAAATGCAGTTCAAGAAGGTGTGATAGATATTATTAGCACTCAGCATACTCCATTGGATACAGAGGCAAAAAGATTAGAGTTTGAATATGCAAGTCCTGGAATGGCAAATATTGAATTTGCATTTTCTTTGGCTTTGAAGGCGACAAATAGTATAGAAACTGTCATTCAGACGATGGCTATTGCTCCAAGAAAATTATTTAATAAGGATATCCCTATTATTTCTGAAGGCAAACAAGCTAATATGGTATTGGTAGATTTGAATACATCATATCAAGTATCTCTTTCTTCTAGGAAAAGCAAATCAGCCAATTCTCCTTATTTTGGCCAGGAGCTAAAAGGAAAAGTAGTCGCAGTATTTAATAATGGGAAAATGGCAAAAAATGGATAGTTCAGTTCAGCAAAATCCACCATCGACTATATTTGTAATATTATTCTCAGCTTTTTTAGCAGCTTTTGCATTTGTGGTTTCAAGTGTACTTCCAATATTATTGAAGTTGCCTCACAAAAATGATATGTTCGAAATATTTGTAGGTATTGTAAGTATCCTATTTGCAGTAGGTTTTACCACATTTGTTCTAAGAAAGATGAATAGAGACTTGAGTTTTGCTAAGATTTTTCTTTCTGGCTGGGCAACAGTTTTGGTGATGTCTGTTCTGATTTCGATTTTTTATTCGCTTGCATTTGGCATGAATTGGTTGCCTATTCCTGAGGGAGCTTCTATCGGTCAAATAGTTTCCGTAGTAATATTGAAATATAATGCACTCGGAATGATATTTTCATCAATATTTGCACTTATCTTTAAAAGGCAATGAGTCAACATATTGATATATCTGTAATTATTCCTTTATATAACGAAGAAGAATCTCTTCCTGAGTTGTTTGAATGGATTGATAGAGTGATGAATGAAAATAATTTCAATTATGAGATTATTGCTGTTAATGATGGTAGCACAGATAATTCATGGAAAGTCATTGAAGAGCAAAGTCAAACCAACTCACATGTAAAAGGAATTTCTTTTCAGAGAAATTATGGCAAATCAGCGGCTTTGAATGAAGGTTTTAATGCTGCTCAAGGAGATGTAATCATTACTATGGATGCAGATTTGCAGGATAGCCCTGATGAGATTCCAGGTTTGTACAAAATGATTGTTGAGGATGGTTATGATTTAGTTTCAGGTTGGAAGAAAAAAAGATTAGATCCAGTATTTACCAAAAATATTCCATCTAAATTTTTCAATTATGTGACTAAAAAAATCAGTGGAATCGAATTAAATGATTTTAACTGTGGATTAAAAGCCTATAAAAACGAAGTTGTCAAAAGTATAGAAGTCTATGGGGAAATGCATAGATATATTCCAGTGATAGCTAAATGGACTGGGTTTTCCAAGATAGGAGAGAAGGTCGTAGCTCATCAAGAGAGAAAATATGGAGTTACAAAATTTGGCTTAGAGCGGTTTGTTAATGGTTTCTTGGACTTGATGAGTATTACTTTTGTATCCAAATTTGCTAAGCGCCCGATGCATTTATTTGGGACTTTGGGAGTAGTATCTTTTGCCTTAGGTTTTTTAATATTATTATATCTTTCGATTTCAAAAATATTTTTCTCTCAAATAGGTATCACATCAAGACCTTTATTTTATCTCGGTATAATTGCCATCATCATTGGAGCACAATTATTTCTAACTGGATTTTTGGCAGAATTGATATCCAGAAGTTCTTCGGATAGAAATACTTACTTGATAAAAAGAAAGATTGGGCTTTAAAAATTGCGATAACTTTTTAGCTTTTACAATTGAATTTTAGCAAGATATAATCCTAAGAAGATTAAAAGCACTCCCGAAAAGATGCTAAAGATGACATAACTAATGGCTGTCCAATAATGACCATTGTTGAATAGAGAAATGCTTTCGAATGAAAATGTCGAGAAAGTAGTAAATCCTCCACAAAATCCTGTTATTAGTAATAGTTTGTATGGAGTATGTAAAGGGAGATTTCTTTCAAAAACGCCCATTAAAATTCCTATTAAAAAGCAACCTAATGCATTGACAATAAAAGTGCCTTTGGGAAATGAATGATGATTGTAATTGCTGAATAACAATGAAATCAAATATCTCAAAATGCTACCTGCTGCACCTCCCAATCCTACTAAAATAGTTTCTTTCATTGTCGATTTGAAAATTCTTTAATAAAGATAAAAATTGTATAGTTCGTTTGGAAGGAAGTTAGTTATGATTTCCATAATTCTTCCTCTTGCCAGTTGGCTGGGAAACCCATTTCTTTCATTTGAGCTACTGGGCTTGTTTTTATTAGCTCTAAAAGTCTTTCTTTAAAAGTTGAGCCTGGGCTAATTATCAGTAATATATATTCTATGCATGATAATGTTGCGTATAATTTATTAACGAAAATTGAAGTACTATTTAAAAAAGGATAAGTTGGATTAGAGGGGATTTTTATCGGTATTAGTCGTCTGTTCCATATTCTTCCATGGTGTGCACATATATTTCTTAATGTACTAAAACATAGCATCCAATTTTCGATTATAGAAACGTCATTTAGTCCAAAATGAGATGTTACGGCAAGTTTCTCTGGACTTTTCTTTAGATTTTGAAAAATTTTTGAGAGCAATCCCAAACTGCTCACTTCCAAACTCATCCAGCTTGGGGGTTCTATAGGCAACGTGTATTTGTTTTTGTAATGCTCAATAAATGCTTCATTACTTCTGTCTATTTCTTTTTGTAAGCTGTCAAGGTGATTATTGTATCTGATTTTATCTCTATATAGCTCAGGTTTGAGTTGCCAATGACTTCCGTGTTTTAATGAGAAGTGATAAATTATTTGAGTTCTTAATGCTATTTCTATTTTTTCAATAGCATCTAGAATCAATAAGCGAAGTTTTCGGTCAAAAACATAAAGTTCAATGATTTGCTCAAAATTGATATCGAAGGACCCCGGTCCCAACTACCACTCTATAGCTGACTTCCGTAAAATCAATGCATCAGCACTTCAAAACTTATTCAAACTGTTTGTTCTTTTTCTCAAAGAAGCAGGATTAATTGGTGGCAATGTGATAGCAGTGGATGGCACCAAAATTAGAGGAAACAACAGTAAAGATGCTTCACCATTGTTACATATACAAAAATGAAGAACACCAACACCCCATAACGAAAGCCATCATTAATGGATTGAAACGCCTTCAATGAAGAGGGCCAAAGGCTGAAAGCATATGGCAATGATGGTCAAATTCTGCTTTCACTAATTATTCGATACGAACGGCAGCTGAACAGTAGGAAAGCGAAAACGCGATGGTACTGGCCGATCGTGAGCTTTGCTAGTAAGAGGAGTAGTGGTAGAGGTGGGTTATAATGTGCAAACAGCAGTAGATGCCCTACATAGCTTACCAGTGGCGACCCACACCATTAATCAGAATGATAAGAATGCATTGTATGACATCAGCAGTGAAGCTAAAGAGAATATAGGAGTAGAAATCCTGACAACAATAGCCGATAAAGGTTATCATACAGGCAAAGAGCTACAAGCATGCCAAGCAGCAAGCATAGATACAATAGTAGCAAGACCAGAGATTGTCAACAGTAACACCAAAGGCACTCAGCCTGAATACATGATTCAGCATTTTGAGTACAACAAGGAAAACGATACTTACACCTGCCCACAAGGCGAAACACTACGCACTACAGGCAGGCTCCACAATAAGAAACGCAGTGAAGACATTTCTTATCAGTTCAAGAAATACAGAACTATAACCGTAACACCGATGCATTTATGCCGGAAGGCGTGGAAGAAGAGATGAGCATTTGCTCATGTCCTTCCTATTCCAAGAATATGCGGCAATGGGACAGCATGTGGTGATTGCTGTTCCAACATTTACCTAAAGCATCAGCGATATGTTGATTTATCTTCGCCACGGGCACATAATGGCATTTAATAAGCTATCTTCTTCAATATATTGCAGCTTAAATCAGCTAGCCTTAAAAGATGCTAGAATGCGTTTGAAGTGTTAAAAAAACGGCATTTTTTAGGCAAAAATGACTTTTTTCACAGCCTGACGTTAAACGGTTGATGGTCTATCGTATTATCTTGAAATGGATATGTATAAGCTCTTAATCTATAATAACTAATATTGGAAAGATAGTTTTGGGCTTTTTCTTCACTTATAAAATGCAAGCCTCGCTCTTTGAGTTTTTCTATTTGCTCGACTATTGTAATGGGTGGTTTATTGTATTCCATAGTTTTGATAGAATCAGCCAAGTCTATAAAAATCGAAAACCAGCCCGGGTGCGCTGTTCAGATGGGAAGCGTGGCTGGTATTATTAAGTGCAAATATACTGTATATTATTATAATTTAAGTGCTTATAGTGTTTTTATTTCAAATTCTTAATTTGCTTGTTTAAAGCATAAAAATTATAAACAAATTTTATTGCTGAATCGCTGCTACTCCTGGAAGAATTTTGCCTTCGAAAAATTCAAGCATAGCACCACCTCCAGTAGAAACAAAACTCACTTTATCTCCTAATTGAAATAAATTGACTGCAGCCACAGAATCTCCGCCTCCAACAAGTGAAAAAGCACCATTCTGGGTAGCCTCAGCTACTGCAAGTGCAACAGATTTTGTTCCTTTTTGAAATGCCTCCATCTCAAAAACTCCCATAGGGCCATTCCAAAGTATTGTTTTAGAAGCATTAATAACCGAAGTGTATAATTTAATAGTTTCTGGACCGATATCCAATCCCATCCAGCCCTCAGGTGTATTATTAACGGATGTAATTTGAGTTTGAGCCGCAGCGTCAAATTTATCAGCGATAATATGATCTACAGGAATGTATAGATTGACATTTTTGTCCTTAGCTTTTTGAAGAACTTTCAGTGCGATATCTAGTTTGTCATCTTCGCATAAACTATTACCTATTGCGATACCTTGTGCTTTTAGGAAAGTGTATGACATCCCACCACCAATGATGATGTTGTTGGCAATTTCTAATAGATTTTCAATGATAAGAATTTTGTCAGAGACCTTTGCTCCACCGATGATAGCTGTAAATGGTTTTTCAGGTTGATGTATGACTTTTTCTGCATTAGCAACTTCGGCATTCATTAAATATCCAAAAGCTTTGTGGTCTGCATCAAAATATTTAGCAACAATTGTTGTACTTGCATGTGCTCTGTGGGCAGTGCCAAAAGCATCATTGATGTAAATATCTCCCAGTTGAGATAGGGCTTGAGCAAATGCTTCTTCTCCTTTTTCTTCCCCTTTGTGAAATCGTGTATTTTCAACCAATAAAACTTGTCCAGAAGTTAAAGATTGAGCCTGAGCCAAAACTTCAGATCCAATACAATCATTGGCAAATTGAACATCTGTGTTTAATAGTTCAGATAATCTTTTTACAATATGCTTTAAGGTAAATTTCTCATGATTAATACTGCCATCATCATTTAGCTTTTTTAAAGGTCTTCCTAAATGTGACATCAATACGACTGCGCCACCATCTTGTAGTATTTTTTTTATAGTGGGTAATGCTGCTCTAATGCGAGTGTCGTCAGTAATTTCATAAGTTTCTTTGTCTAATGGCACATTGAAATCTACTCTGACAAGTGCTCTTTTTCCCTTAAAATTGATAAAATCAATCTGATTCATAATAGTTGAATTGTCTTATTTTTTAACGGGTTACAATTTAGCAACTTTTATCACTAATTCTGCTAATCTATTAGAATATCCGTACTCATTATCGTACCAACCTACAATTTTGCAGAATTTATCGGTAGCAAATGTTGTTAACTCGCCATCTATTATACATGAATGTGGATTGCTGATAATGTCTGATGAAACCAAAGGAGCGTCTGTATATTCCAAAATATTTTTAAAAATACCTTCTTCTGCTGCCTTTTTGAATAAAGCATTGACTTCTTCTTTATTACTTGGTTTTGATAAATTGCAATACAACTCAGTCAATGAACCGACTAAAACAGGAACTCGCATTGCACCTCCAATGATTTTGCCTTTCATTTCTGGCATTACTCGTTCAAGCGCTTGAGATGCATTTGAACTAGTAGGTACTATATTCTCTGCTGCAGCTCTACCTCGTCTAAAGTCTGATTTGTGATTGCTGTCATGAAGATTTTGATCGCCTGTGTATGCATGAACAGTGGACATGATTACGCTTTCTAGTCCAAAATTTTCATTCATTATTTTAATCATAGGAGCCAAACAATTGGTTGTGCATGAAGCATTAGATATGATAGTATCTTCACTATTGATTTGGTCGTCATTGATACCGATGACAAAAGTTTTGGTTTCAGCATCTGCAGGGGCAGAAATAATTACCTTTTTGGCTCCTGCATCAATATGTTCCTGAGCTTTGGCTTTGTTTCTTGCTTTACCAGTACATTCAATAACAATATCTATTCCTAGTTCTTGCCAAGGTAGGTCTTTGAAGTTTGATATTTCAGTACAAGAGATAGATTTGCCATTGACAAAAATATTTGTATCATCATGAGTTACTTTTTCACTCCATTTTCCATGAGCACTGTCATACTGTAAAAGATATGCCAACATTTCATTCTCTGCTAAATCGTTTATGGCAACAATCTCAATTTCGGGGTGATTGTATAATAATCTAAAAACAATTCGACCTATTCTGCCCAAACCATTTATTGCAATTCTTTTCATTCTAATTCATTCTTATTGTAAAATTAAAAAAATGAAATCAATGTAAAATTTATTTTGTGTTAAGCTTGGAAAACAAAAATGTCTATGTATATTTGCACTCGCTTAGAGAAATCTATAGCACGTTCTTAAAAAATGGCCCGTTCGTCTATCGGTTAGGACTCAAGATTTTCATTCTTGCAAGAGGGGTTCGATTCCCCTACGGGCTACTTATTCTACAGTAGCTTTATTGTTATTGTTATGGTCATAATGGCCCGTTCGTCTATCGGTTAGGACTCAAGATTTTCATTCTTGCAAGAGGGGTTCGATTCCCCTACGGGCTACCAAAACCAATTTTATTTTCTTCTCGGAATTATTCCATTCTTTTTTCTTAAATATTGCTGATTGATTTATTTTGTAGTGGAAAGATTTTCTTCATGAAAGTTTCAATTATATTTATTTATGCAGGATTTTGAAAATAGACTCTCTAAAAATTTAAAACATATTCATAAATGGGCTAAGAGGCAGGGCGTCTCATGTTATAGAGTGTATGATTTGGATATTCCTTCATTTCCACTGTGTGTAGATATTTATGGAGATTTTGTTCATGTGGCTGAATATAAAGCTAAACACAAACTGACTGATGATGAATATGCCAATTGGCTAGAAGATAGTTTAGATATTATTTCTAGAGTTTTAAATGTACCCTTAGAAAATATCTTTTTAAAACTTCGTGAAAAGAAAAAGGGTATTAAGCAGTATGAGAAATTTTCTCATGATAGCTTTGGTATGTGGATGGAGGAATTTGGTGCAAAATTGTGGGTGAATTTTACGGACTATGTGGACACTGGATTGTTCTTAGATCATAGGATTGCTCGTTCATGGGTGAGAGATATAGCTAAGAATAAAAAAGTTTTAAATCTATTTTCATACACAGGTGCATTTTCAGTGCAAGCAGCATTAGGTGGAGCTCAATTAGTAGATACAATAGATATGTCCCAAACCTACTTGTCATGGGCTGAAAAGAATATGCAAGAAAATGGATTTATAGACAATTCAAAGTATAGATATTTTAGAGAAGATATTCTTCAGTGGCTGCCCAATATTCCTAAGAATTTTTACGATATAATTATTTTAGATCCTCCCACATTTTCGAATAGTAAGAAAATGAAAGACATCCTAGATATACAGATTGACCATGTTTGGATGATTCGTAGAGTAATGGATGGATTGAAACCTGATGGAGTATTGTATTTTAGCAATAATTATCGAGGATTTGTTTTAGATGAAGTGAGTTTGCAAAAGTATCATATCAAAGATGTCTCAAAGTCTTCAATTCCAGAGGATTTTAGAAATAAGGAAATTCATCAATGCTATAAGATTTTACATAAGAGATAATGTTGTGAGAAGTGAGAAGTGAGAAGTGAAAAGCGAGAAGTGAGAAGTGAAAAATTGAAGTCCCATGATATAGGTTGACATTTTTTCACGTTAATTTTCACTTTTGAGTTTATGTGTTAATAACTTTCATGGTTAATAAATAATTGCTTTTCTAATTTTTCATATCAAAAGGAAACGGAAGATGCACTGTTGTGGGGACTCTGTGCATCCAGGGATACTTTTGACCGTGGGAGAAAGATAATTCTTTTTCTTTAAACAGTAGTCTTTTCTTTCGGGTTAAGGCTGCTGTTTTTGGGTTTAATGGTTTAAACTTTCTTCCATGCTTATGCCTTCTCTAAAGTCCCCTTTTCCCATTCCTCTCTTGTCGGGGTCTTTGAAAGTAAAGACAGTTCGTTGCTCTATTGGAATATTTTTAAGAGATTTTTCATATGCTACTGGAGTTTTGTATCCCAACTGTTTTACAGGTCTTTTTTCATTGATTATCTTTTTTACTTTACATAATAGGCTGTTCAGTTGTTTGACATTTTTAATCTTTTCACCTTCTAAAAAATGGTCTTTTAAAATAAAATTTAATTGTTCCGCCATGCCATTTTCCAAGCAGTTGGCAGCTATACTCCAACGAAGATATTTTGCACTATTTCGGTACAGATTGCTCTTATATTGAACTCCAGCATCACTATGATGGATACATTCTTTTAAGGCTTTAGAGCCCCTTAATCTAATAGCCTGCTTTAAGCAACTGACGGCACTTGTAGCTTCTAGGTCTCTAGAGCCATAAAGCCCTACAATTCGCTTAGAATAAGCATCCTTGAGTGTATAGATATAATAAAATATGCCATGGACTGATAAGTAGGTGATATCTCCTAAAATCACTTTATTAATATCGTCAATGCTAGTATTTTTGACTCTATTGACATCATCCTGCCACCTGCTGCCATTGGTGGTTTTTCTGTAATTTCTTTTTGTTACTACATTAAAACCTTTGGAAGAAAGAAGTTGTTCAAATCTGTTAATGCCGATTTTGTCAATCTCTAAAGCATAATACAAGGTTCTAGCTCCCATCTTTCGATATTCCATTGTTGTTCTTGCTAGGGCTACTTTATTTACAAGTTGAGAGTCTGTTAAGTCTCTTTTCTGCACTTTTTTGAAGTGCTTGTGAAAAGCCTGCCTGCTGATTTGTGCCACCTGTAATATATCCTTTTGTTTATACATACCTTTCGATGTTTCTATGCTTCGTTTTACTGCCTGGAAGAATACTTTTTTTTCAAGTCTTCGCCTATTAGTTCACTGCCACATTCAATGATGTTCTTTTGTAATACATTTTCGAGATGTAGTCTGCCTAGCTCTGCTTCAAGCTCTTTAACCTGTTTTAAAAGCTCTTTGGTCTTATTCTCTTCACTTGTCTTTTCAAAAACAATTCGTTCTGTTTTTGGAATGTCGCCATACTGATGAAGCCAGCGGTAAACAGAGGTCTGGCTAACCTCATAGACCAAGCTAACATCTGAAATGGATAGTTTCTTGGAAAGTATCAAAGACACCTTCTCTCGTTTAAAGGCTTCGCTAAATCTACGCATGACCCTAAGTTCTTTTTTCATAAAATTAAATGGTTTTAAGAAACTTATTAACACAACTTAAGGTCAACCCAGGTTATGAGACATCAAATGCTGGTGGTTGAGACGGTCATTGAGCTTGTCGAAATGCTGTCGAAATGCTGTCGAAATGCTGTCGAAACCATGAAGAAGGGTGAAAAATTAAAAGTTAAAAGTACGAAGTACGAATGGAAAATTCAGTGGT
>JAMLHJ010000013.1 GCA_023957245.1 Chitinophagales bacterium | reverse complement strand
TTCGGATTTGTTGCCGCCCTTTTCTTTCTTATTCCAACACTTCTTTCCAACTTAAAAATCATTGAAAGTAAAAATAAAATAGTAAACTCTCTTTTGTTTTGGGTAGGGATACTAATATTTGACATTATGGTTGCTGTTATGGTTGCTATCAACACAGACGAAATAAAATGCTTGTTAGTGGGAAAAGAATCTGACCTTCAACTTTGGGAAGTAGTAAAACATGGAGAGTTTTGGTTGATTTTTGTGTTTGGTATGTTTCCTTTAATTCTCATGCACTTTTTAATTGATAACATTACAAACGCCTACAAAAATTCGCAAAGAGATTTGGTTGATGGAGAAAAGAACAGAAAAATCCAATTATTAGACGAAGACATGATTGACCTTAATTCAGAAAAGGAACAATTAACAAACAAGATAAAAGAAAAAGAAGAAGCAATAAACCTACAGAAAATAGAGGTTCTCAATTTGGAAACAGAAATCAATAAACTTCAAACTCAAATTGATAATAGATATTCTGAGTTACAAAATCGGATAAAAGCGATTTATGACGATTTCAGAGCAAGAATAACGAGCGGAAAAATATTTACTGACGTGATTTTTAATAGCGTTATTTCTGCATATAAATCAGGTTTTATTAGGTTTCTTCCTGAATATTATGCAACAGAAGAAGTAGCAAATAGAGTGAATGAAATTGACCGAGTAAGTGAACCAACAATCTAATAAGTAAAGGTCGGTAATGAAAAACATTTTAATCGTTTGTTCGGCAATCGTATTTCTTTTTTCTTGTGGTTCAGAATCACAAAACAAACATTTGAAGTATCAAAACATTGTAATCCTTTCTGATTTATCAAGTCGTATTGACAACAAGCCCCCAAAGGACATAGAAGAGATTCACAAGATTGTTCAGTATTTTAAAAATGAATGCGTTAAGCCCGGAGAAAAGATTGGCGATAAATCTTCCATTTGCTTTTCTTCTTTTTCCGACAAGGTTATTGCTACCATTGATATTGATAAAATCAAAAATTTGGGAGACAAACAACAATTTATCAATTCAACAGGTAAGTTTCAAGGCAGTGGCTTAACATATCAAATAGACGATTTTGAAAAGAAAGTAAAAAGTACATATACCAACATTAGAAACAAGGGGTTAGACTTAATAAGCATATTAATTGAAAAAATTGAGAATGAACCAATCATCAAAAAAGACACTTATCTAACTGATGGTGTAGATACAACATTCGTAAACTTCGATAACCATATTTACATTTTCACAGATGGTTATTTAGAGTATATAAACAAAAGAGCAAACAATCAATTTTATTTTGGCAGTTCTGAAATTGACAAAGTAAGACAGTATTGCAAATCAAATAATGTGGACATAAAAACGGCACTTGACTCAAATAAAACATTGTGCTTGACGCCAATTAAAAACGATAACAATCAACTTGTCAATCTTCACGTTTTAGAAACACACGAAAGAGATAAGAATGATAAGTTGCAAATATACAAGCATCCACTAGGTCAAAGAGACAATGAAATTCTTGAAGCAGTTTGGCGCAAATGGGCGACAGAAAGTGGATTTAAAAGTTTTGAATGGAAAAAGTATTAACCAAATTTAGACTGGTCGACAAAAATTATAACTAAAGAAAAAAGCCTCCCGTACAGAACGTTGGAGGCTTTTTCAATTCGTTGCATTTCAGTCAGATAATCCTTATCATCTTATCAGAAAATCAAAATAGGTATCTGGAAATGGTTCGTTCTTTAAAGTGTAGTGCCACCACTCTTCTTCAATTGTTTTGAAACCATATTTTTCCATTATATTTCTCAGCTTTTGTCTATTGGCAATTTGTTCTGCGCTCAATTGAGTATAATCGTGATGTGATTGTATCCCAAAAAAATCAAAAGCCGAACCCATGTCTATTTCTTCTTTTGTCACCAAATCAATTATCGTCAAATCAATAGTACTTCCTCTAGTATGTCCTGATTTTTCAGCAATATATCCTAATTTGAATAAATCTCTTTTGTCCACATCTGGATAAAATTCCTGCTTAGCTACTGTATCTTGAATATCCAATGCCCATTCCATGAAATTTTGAACAGCTCTCTGTGGTCGATATGCATCAAAAGCCTTTATTCCCAATCCTCCTTTACTCAATTCTTGTTGAACCTTCACCAATGCCTCAGCTGCTTCACGGGAAATAAATAATTTATTGGCTTCATAACCTCTGATTGGTCGCCCAACAAAATTATGATTGCCTTTATAACGTAAGTCCAATTCTAAATTGGGTATCATTTGTTTTAAGTCCACAAAACCAGAATGTAAGCCTTTGTCTTTTTGACAGGAGAGGAAAACAACTAGTGCAAAAGCTCCAAAAAGGTGAATAAATCTTTTCATTTTAAATATTTCATCTTACAGATAGAAAAATATATAAAGTCATGCAATCTTCAAAGAGGAAGAGTGTTTTTGAAGAATTTTTATTTTACGAAACTACCAATACATAATTCAAGAACTAGAGTCACTTTAAAGATTTTATTCCTTTCTTTCTCCTAGATGAGAAAGAAACAAAGAATCAAGTCGAAAAAATCGCTCCATGCTTAAAACCCACCCTTACCCACCGTTTTTCGACCTTGCCTAACTTTTAGTCGATACGCTGTTTGTTGAAGTGATAATTATTGAAATCAATACAATCAATTTCACAAAGTCGTCTTTGTATCTTTTTTAAAACAAAGTATGATAGAGATATTTAAAGATGAACATAGTTGTATTCCAAGCTCTTCTCTCAAATATTTATTACATTGTAAAACAAAATAGGTTCCATGTTAAAAATATATCACTACAATAAATGCAGTAAGAGTAGAGAAGCTCTATGTATTTTAGAAGACAAGTCTACCAATTTTACCGTTAGATATTATATAGACAATCCACTAAATAAGGAAGAAATTATTGCTTTACAAAAGAAATTAAATCTTTCTCTCATCGACATGATAAGAACCAATGAAGCGGAATACAAATCTTTGTTTCTTGATAAACAGCCTAATGAAAATCAGCTGATAGATGCATTATTAACGTATCCTAAGTTACTTCAAAGACCTATTGTAGAGATGGATGATAGTGCTATTATTGCAAGACCGCCTGAAAAGATATTCGAGTTTATAAAATAGGATATTCTGCGTAATTGTTTTCAGTTTCATAAAGTCTGACGACAATCTCATATTTATTTTCGTCCAGTCTTTTACGTAGCAGATTATAAATGACAATGGTAATATTTTCAACTGTTGGATTGAGCTGGGCAAATTCTTCACAGTCCAAATTGAGATTTTTATGATCAAATCTATCTTCAACTTCTTCCTTTAAAATATCCTTTAATTCATTAAGATTGATAAGAAAACCAGTTTCAGGATCTACATTCCCAATTAATTTGACTTCTAAAGAGTAGTTATGACCATGGAAACTAGGATTGTTACATTTTCCAAATACTTCATCATTTTTCTCAAAGCTCCAATCTTTACAATATAAACGATGTGCGGCATTAAATCTTGCTCTTCTGAAAACAGCTATCTTATTCGTCATAAGGGTAAATATATTAAATTCAATCAAGATTATTGGTAGGATAACTTAAAGCTTTGCCTTGTTTTTACCTAAATATTATCAATAGTAAAAAATTTTGTGAAATTGATTGACATTTTTTCAAAATTTCTTCTGATTCACTATTTTGCAATCTCAATTTTACAAAAATATGTTACCTACATCTGATTTACTCAACAGACTTAGCGAATCCGCTACATTAAAAATGACACAATTAAGCCGCGAATTAGCTGCTAAGGGTGTTGATGTCATTAGTCTAAGTATTGGGCAGCCCGATTTTCATGCGCCTCAACACATAGTAGAAGCGGCGAAGAAGGCATTGGATGCGGGGTATGATGGGTATTCTCCTGTAGCTGGTTATCAAAATTTGAGAGAAGCAATCTGTACAAAATTGAAAAGAGATAATCAACTTGATTATACTCCCAATCAAATCGTTGTTTCTACTGGTGCTAAACAATCATTAGCAAATATCTTTTTATGTTTCTTAAATGAGGGTGACGAAGTGATTATCCCAGCTCCGTATTGGGTGAGTTATCCTGAACAAGTGAAAATGTGTAATGCAACTCCTATTTATATTGAAACTAGTGTTGAAAGTGATTTTAAAATCACACCAGAACAATTGGAAGCTGCAATCACACCCAGAACAAAATTTATAGTATATTCTTCTCCTTGTAATCCTTCAGGAACGATTTACAGTAAAGATGAATTGGCTGGATTGGTGAAAGTATTGGAAAAATATCCTGAAATCATCATTGTCTCAGATGAAATCTATGAGCATATCAATTATATCGGAGAGCATTATAGTATTGCTCAGTTCCCTTCTGTAAAAGATCGTACAGTAGTTGTCAATGGTCAAGCGAAAGGATATGCTATGCCAGGATGGAGAATAGGATATATCGCTGCTCCTTTATATATCGCTAAAGCATGTGATAAATTACAAGGACAAACAACTTCAGGAACGAATAGTGTCGCACAAATTGCAACTATTGAGGCATTATTAGGCGACCAAACTCCTACTAAAGAAATGCGAGTTGCATTTGAAAAAAGAAGAGATTTGGTTTTGAGTATGTTGAATGAAATCCCTAATGTAAAATGTAATATTCCTGATGGAGCTTTTTATATTTTCCCTGATCTAAGCGCATATTTTGGAAAATCATACAATGGAGAGATAATAAACGACTCAGATGACTTGTGCCTATTCTTATTGAATGTTGGACACGTTGCAGCAGTTGCAGGAAGTGGATTTGGCGCACCTAATTGTATTCGTTTCTCTTATGCTGCTTCAGAAAGTGTATTGAAAGAAGCTTTTACGAGAGTAAAAGATGCATTGCAAAAATTAGCATAGAAAATTTTATTACAATAAAGCCGCAGGGCTCATCTCGTTTCATTTTGGTCCTGCACTAATTTGACAAGGAAGATAGTCGCACGATAAATGAAAAGAAAGAATATTATATTCTACCACTATTTGAGATTAGTTTTAATATCATTCATAACTGCGCTTATCTGTTCTTTTCTTGCTTATTCACTACAAAATATTACCGAGTTTTTTGAGGAAAAGGTACATACTCTTATCCTTTCAAAACACGTCTTATTTTATATTATCACTCCATCAGTAGGGATAACAATCATCTATTATCTCAGAAAATATCTTTTTAGCAATCGTTCCAATAAAGGATTTACAGAGATTTATCAGACTTTGGATGAACGCAAAAACCATTTGCCACTATTCAAAATCGCTTCACATTATATCAATGGATTTTTGACCGTTATTTTTGGAGGCTCTACAGGCATTGAGGTTTCTACAGTCATCGCTACAGCATCTGTCGGGAATAATATTTACCGAAAGGAATATATCGCAAGAAAATACAAAAGAGAGATAGTCTGTGCGGGAGTAGTTGCGGGTATTGCTATATTATTTGGAAGCCCATTAGCAGGATGGTTTTTTGCTATTGAAGTGATTGCCAGAAAATTACGCAAATCTCTTATTCTCAGTTGTACAGTATCCGCATTAGTTGCTTGGGCGTTTATACATACATTTGGATATGAGCACATCCTTCATACTCAAGCTAAACAATGGAAATGGACAGCAATTCCTCATTTTATATTATTGAGCTTTTTGGGTGGTCTATTAGCTATTTATTTTACTCAGATTGTTATTCGGATTAAAAAAGTATTTGCCAAAATTGAACAACCATTTTTCAGAGTTAATCTCGGAGCTATCAGCGTAGGTGTGTTACTATTAGTTTTCCCTTATTTGTATGGAGATAGCTATCAAGGCATGAATGATGTATTAAGCTCTAACATTTCTCATGGTCAGATTTCATGGAGCATTATATTTCTCATGATTTTTCTAAAACCTATGGCAGCTTCACTTACATTAGGAGCTGGTGGCGATGGAGGAGTTTTTGCTCCAAGTATTGTATCTGGAGCTTTTTTGGGGTATATATTTGCTTGGGTGTGCAACACTTATTTTCATAGTGATTTAGTTCCAATAAACTTTGCTCTTGCAGGAGCTGTTGCAACATTATCAGCTGCTATTTATGCTCCTTTTACTGCGTTAGTTCTTGTATGTAATTTGATACCTGGAGGTTATACTTTATTTATACCTCTTGCAATTGTCAGTTTTATAGCCAAATATTTCTCAAAAGCGATTGTCCCATATAATGTATATACCTACAATAGCTCATCTGCATCATAAGTATTTGATTGCAAATTCAAGCAGACACTTCTAACTTCTGTGAAAAAATATTCAATTTTCATTCAGATACAATCTGATATGTTTATATTTGGATAGATGACTAAATTATTTTTTGCAATATTCAGTTGGATATGGATAGCAGGGCAGGTATCTGCACAAAATGTCGCAATAGGGCAATGGCAAACCCATCTTCCGTATTCCAATGCGACTTCTGTTGCCCTCAGTCAAAACAATCTGTATGGCGCATCAGAGTTTGCGGTGTTTTCATATCGGCTTTCTGATGGGAGCATAAAAAAATATACTAAATCTGAAGGATTATCAGATGTTGGTATTTCTGCCATAGGTTATGATACCCTGACAAATTCTCTCATTATTGCGTACTCCAATTCCAATTTGGATATTCTTCAAAATGGAAAAGTAAAAAATCTTCCTTTTATTTTGAAAGCCAATGTTTTGGGAGGAAAAGGAATCAGAAAAATCTTTACACATAAAGGAATCGCTTGGTTAGCAACAGATTTTGGAATAGTAGAATTAAGGATGGAGAAACAAGAAATCGGGGATACTTACTACTTTTCAGATAGCTCAACTAATTTTAAAGTCAATGATATATGGGCAGATGACAATAATATCTTTGCCGCTACTCAAAAAGGGGTTTATCGAGGAGAGCGAAACGCTACAACTAATCTAGTTAATTTTCAAAATTGGCAGAAATATGATGAGAGCCATGGATTGTCTTCTCAAGAATTTTCTTCAATAAGTGGAAGAGATGGAAAAATCTTCGCTGCTAGCTTATCCATTATCTACCAATTAGAAGATGATTTATGGACACCCTACTACACCATGTCTTCATCATCAAATATCACAAGTATTTATAAAGGCGAAAAAAGATTGATTGCTGCACAGTCCAACAGGTTGAGCTTTATTCCAGACAATGGAACACCAGAGAATATCAGTGGAAAATATGGGATAGCGATGCCTTTGCAGGTCATTGAAAACCAAGAAGGAAGAGTGTTTTATGCTGACTTATATCGCTCAGTAATGGAATATATCGGCCCCAACAATCAAGACCCAATTCTACCGAATGGACCAGCTCGTGCTTCTAGTAAAGGCATTGATTTCTTGAATAAGGTTGCTTATATAGGCTCTTCTCCTATGAATGCATTATTTCATCCTACATTTAATGAAACAGGATTTTACACTGCTCAAGATTTCTTTTGGCAAACCTATTCTCCTAGCAATCTCCCTGAAATCAAGGGAGCTTATGATATAGCTGTTGTGCAAGCTGTTCCAGAAGAAAATTTGATTTTATTGGGAGCTCATAATGCTGGATTAATAGAGTTTTATCCTGAAACTAAACAAGTCAATTTCATAAAAAGCTTCCCCAATGCAACCTCCAATATGAGACTTACTGCTGCCACTAAGGATATTTATGGCAATGTTTGGTTTGCAAGCGCATATTCTACTCAATCTTTAGTCTGTAGAAAAGCAGGCGGAGAATATATCTTTTTCTCATCTTCTCTTATTAATAATCGACTCATTAATAGTATTGCCATAGATGATTTTCAGCAAGTATGGATTTCTACAATAGAATCTGGATTGGTGGTTTTCAACTATGGAGGAACACTTGATGACAAAACAGATGACAGATTTATTGCTTATACCTCCACTCCAGGAAGTGGTGGATTGCCAAGTAATTCAATCAATTGTGTCAGCGTAGATTTGAATGGTCAAGTATGGATAGGCTCCAATCAAGGAGTTTTTACTGTACCATGTCCAGGAGCGGTATTTGATGGGAGTTGTGATGCGATACAGATTTGTGTACCACGAAATGATGGCACCAACTTTTGTGACTTACTTTTAGAAACCGAGAATGTCAGTAGTATCGCTGTAGATGCTGCCAATAGAAAATGGTTTGGGACATCAAATGGTATATTTTTACAATCAGAAGATGGCTATAAAAATATCCACTATTTCAGTCAAGAAAATTCACCTTTGCTTTCCAATAAAATCAGAAGTATAGGAGTAGATCCCAATTCTGGAGATGTATTCATGTGTACAGAAAGTGGCATTATATCTTATAGAGCAGATGCTACAAGTAATACGGCAACCAAAGGAAAACCGTACGCATATCCCAACCCTGTAAGACCTGAATATCACGGCACTATAGCTATTAAAAACCTTCCAGAAAATGGTGATGTTAAAGTGACAGATATTGCAGGAAGATTGGTTGCTGAAGGAAAATCTTTAGGTGCACAATTTGTCTGGGACGGCAATGATATTCATGGCAATAGAGTTAAAACAGGCATCTATTATATCCTTTCTACCTCAAAAGACAAAAAAGAAAAAGCGGTTACAAAAATTGCATTTATTCAGTAATGCTTACAAAAGCAGAAGGCATCGTCCTCAAAACAACAAAATACTCTGAGTCATCAGTTATTGCCTCAATATTCACTCGCCAAAGTGGATTGAAAAGTTTTATTGTTTCAGGAGTCAGAAGCACCAAAAACAAAGCGAAAGGAAACATCTTTCAAGCTTTGCAAATATTGGAACTCGATTATTATGATCATCCCACAAAATCTATTTATAGAATAAAGGAATATCGTCCTGCTCATATTTACATGCATTTACACACAGATATGGTTCGCCAAAGTATCGCTGTATTTGCGTTGGAGGCTGTCTCAAAATGTATTGTAGAACATGAACAAAATGAACCGCTATATGATTTCTTTAAGCAATTTTTATTGGACATAGAAAGTCAAAAGATAGCTTTGAAAACAGCACCACAATATTTCCTTATTCAACTTTGTAGTATTTTAGGCTTCCAACCATTTTCAGATGCTGAGTATGAAGAAAAACCTTATTTTAATTTTGAAGCTGGAACTTTTGAAAAAGATATTGCCTTTCAGCAAATTGTTTTAGACCGTAAAGAAACCTTACTTTTCTACCAATTTTTAAACAATGACATCTCCCAATTTAATAAAAATGATAGATTGAAAATAATTGAAATATTATTGGTTTATCTTAAAATTCATCTCCCAAATTTCAAAAATTTTACTTCTTTAGAGATTATTAAGCAAATATTAAATAGCTGATTTACAGCATTATACATTCTCGCAAATCTTATCTTCTTTCTGATAGGTTCATTTCAAAAGAAAATATTTCTGAAGACTGAGGAATAATTGACGGAACAGGGAAAGAGGATAGTTCTTTCTGCAAACTATTGGTGGGAACTATCATCGGCTCAATACAGATGAATTGTTTTGCTGCATCATACGGAGAATAGACCACCAAACACTCAAACTTTTTATCTATTGCTATTTCCAATCTAAAATCTTCAGTTTCGATATATGGATTTTCATTTGCCATTCGATTTACAAATCCATCATCAAGATAAAATTTCTTCAATTGAAAAGGAGTATTAGAAATCAATATATCTGCTGACTCCAATTGACCTGTCGGCAATAAGCGAGTATCTGTAACAACTCGATTGGCACAAGGAATATGAACAATTAATTGTTCTCTATTATATTGCTCTAAAGAAAAATAGGGATGAAATCCAAAAGAGATAGGTAGGTTTTTTGTATCTTGATTTGTGACTTTTAAACTCATTGCGACTCCATCTTCTTTCAATCGATATGTCAATTCTAAAGTATGAAGGAATGGATACAGAGAGAAAATCTCGCTATTCTCATCAACGATATATTCTGAGATATACCAAGCTGAGATATCATCTGCACCATGATCTTTTATCTGCCATTTGTCAGACTTAAGTAGTAAGCCATGAATAGGCAATTCATTTGAATCCTTTTTTATCAATGGACTATTTTCCAAAGGATATTCTTTCCCTTCAAAGGAAAAAGCATCACTTCCGAGTCTATTTGCCCAAGGGTACATGAATGGTATGCCCGCAAGATTTTTTGAATTTTGATACTGTTCCAAATAATTTGGGAACCAGATAATCTCTTTATTTTTCCATGACCAATGATAAAGGTTATTCCCTAAATCAACAGCTATTGATACCGAATGATGTTCATTGAATAATTCTATTATCGTATAATTATCAATAGATGTCTTTCTACTTCCATATTGTCCCATAGCTAATCAATATATTCAAAGGTAGGCAATCCATCTTGATTGATATAAATCAGGGCTGTTTCTATTATATTATATTTCATATCTTGAAGAGCCTGACGGTAACGTTTGATATTCTCAATATATCTTTTCTTATTAGTGGATTCCTGACCTGTTTTAAAATCATACAATTTTCCTATTCCGTTGTTCAATATCAGCAAATCGAATCTATATAGATTATCTTCAAACACAAATTCTCTTTCAGAATAAAACTCTCCTTCATTCTTATACAAATTTTGAATCTCTTCTGCTGCGAAAAAAGAGCGGATTCTATTGTGAATATTATCTTCTATCTCTTTGTCCAGAGGATAACGATAAGAAATATTTGTAAAAATTTTTTCTAAGTCTCCTCCTGGTCTGTATAAAGAAAGAACTTCATGTATCATTTCTCCTACAATAGCTTCTTCATTCTGATAAGAAATTTGTGCTAGAGGCATATATTCTTCTTGTTGAGTAGTCTTAAGGTGAATTTCCTTCTCAATCAGCCTATTGTTCTTTTTATCTTCAATATATTTCATCTCTTCTACACCAAACTGATAAGTATATTCATCAACAAAATTACCTGCTTGATTGGCTAATAAAGAATTGTACATCAATGTGCCAATGTGGGTCGTCTCTGTTATATTTGCTGATACATTAGAAGCGACATACAGCTTTTCCTTAGCTCGTGTTAATGCTACATAGGCTACATTTAGATTGTCACTTGCTTGCAAAATCACTTCTTTCTGGAAATCTCTCACATAAAGTGTATCCTTAGTTTTATAAAAATCTATGGGCAAAGAATGAAACCCATACATTTCTTCAGGATTCAATATTTCTGGCCACAAAATCTGTTGTTTTGTAGGTGATTTATCTACAATATTCCACATAAAATAAGGAAGAATAACAACATTAAACTCCAATCCTTTTGATTTATGAATAGTGGCTATTTGTACAGCATCAGTTTCCCCAGAGATAGAGATAGATTTCTCTTTCTTCTCCCACCATTCCAAAAATGAGGAGATAGAAACTTGGTAGTTATCTGATTGATAAATAAATACCATATCCAAAAACTGTTCAACATAAATATCTCGGTATTCTTCAAGGTTTAAAATAGAGATAAGTTGTCTTACAATATCATAAATAGATAATGCTCCCATCATCTGTATGCTCTCATCAGAGGCTAGTTGAGGTATCCATCTTAGAAGATATTCTTCACGCTTCTCAAAGATATCTGAAAACTCAACTTGATTTTGATGAACAATTTTATAACTATAGAGAACAGAAGCAATATTTGTTCCCTCTTCAGGTTGAAGCAATAATTTTAAAGACCCAATAATCAATTTGATGACTTCTTGTGAGCTAAAAAGTAAAGCTTCTGATGTCATCACTGGAATCTCAAATAGCTTTAAAAAATCTGAGGTTTTGACTGCCTCTTTATTGGTTTTTACCAAAATAGCAATATCCTTATATGCATAACCTAATTCTCCTATTAATTTGGAAATGGTATCATTTAAGTATCCTGCAACAAAATTATCGTATTTAAAATCTTCATCTCCTTCTTCTCCCTTCTCTCCCAAGTATTTCTTATTGATAAATTTCCATTCAACAAATCCTCCCTCTTTTGAGTTTAACTCTTGAATAGAAGAAGTGGGTGTGTACAATTTTTTTACAAGAAGGGAATCTATTGGTGCAATTTCTTTCGCAATCAAATATTTAGCTTCGATAAATTCTTGTACCTCTATAGGAAAATGAGTGATCCATTGATTGTTAAAAGTAATGATATTAGAAAGGCTTCTAAAGTTTTTATTCAATATCAATTCACTTGCATCCTCATCCCAAAATGTCTTTAAATCATCTTGAACTTTATTTTGAATCAACTGAAGATTTCCTCCTCTCCATCTATAAATTGCTTGTTTAGCATCTCCTACTATCAGTACTTTACAACTTTCGCTATGTGATAGTACTTCTATAATTAAAGGAAGAAGGTTTTCCCATTGCATGTTGCTCGTATCTTGAAACTCATCTAATAAGATATAGCGAAATTTATTTCCAATACGCTCATAAAGAAATGGTGCTGTCGTATTTCCAACAATTTTTTGAATCAACTGATTATTATCAGAGAGAAACATCAGACTATTCTTCTCTCGATAATCTTTCATCTTTTCGGAGATATTACTTAGCAAGCCCAATGCCTTTATATATTTCCTAAATCCTACTGCTGTATTGTATAAGATAATATTTTCTCTAAAAAATTGAAGTAAATCTTGAGCTAAAGGCACTATTTCATTCTCCCATATTAATAGTTTAGAAGAATAATCTTTTTGTTTTTCAGCTGTTTTATTAAAAGGATTCGCAGCGTATTCTATATTCTTCAAGATAGTTTCAGAATAATGCATTATTGTCGCAATCGTCAGAAATCTTTTAGTCTGCTTAGGAAAATAATTACTAGAGAAATATCCTGATTCTATTTGATTGACTTTGATAATTTCTAAAATTTGATTGGCGTAATCTTTTATTTGATTGGTAAAATCTCTTTCCTCTTTTTTCAGCTTTTCATGTAACTGATCTAAAAGTTCCAATGGAAAATTTAAGTCTAATTTCCCTATGTCCTCTTTAAACAATTCTTTAGACAGGTTTTGGATAATCTTTTCAGGGTGCCACGATTTGCCTTCTTCCAGATTATCTGTTGCGAAATCTTTCAGCCATTTGCTCAATAAATTATCTTTATCATGAGAATAATCATCTAATAGACCTACAAGTGCCTCATTGAGGGCAGTTTCTGTATCCATACTGACTGTAGATCTATTCTGCAATTTTAGTTCAAAAAGAAATGCCCTAACGATTCTAGTAAAAAACTTATCAATCGTCATGATTGAAAATTGAGAATAGTCATGCAATATTTTTCCCAATGCTATTTTAGCTTTCCATACTAGCGTCTGAAAATCCCAATTGGGGTTGTCTAATAAAAGCGATTGAGCAATTGAGCTATTTTGTGTTTCTTCTTCATTGGACAATTGGCTTATTTCAGTCAAATAATCCAAGATTCTCGTCTTCATCTCTTCTGTTGCCTTATTGGTAAATGTAACAGCAAGAATTCTGTCATAATTACAAGACTCGGCTTTCTCAAAATCTAAGACAATTTGCAAATACATCTTTGCCAGAGTATATGTCTTACCTGAACCTGCAGATGCTTTACATAAGACCAAATTGGGTTGTGTCATAGTTCTAAAGATAAATAAACTACTCCAATCATAAAAAAATATTTAGACACAAGTTGCAGAGAATAGCATGGATATTATAAGAGAGAATAGTCATCGACTTTTATGAATTTCTTTTTAAAATCAATAACAAATGAATGGACGATCAGAAGGGTAAATTGCAATTTGCTTATACCTTAACCCAAAAAGAAAAGTGCTTGAAGATATACTCTCCAAGCACTTTCATTTACTTGATTATACAATTGTCTAATCTCTAGAATACTGGCAACAACCATGAAGAGCATTATATACTTCATCTGGTGCTTTATGATTGGGAGTGTCGTGCCCAACTTTTGCAATTTTTTGCTCCAATTCATCTAAAGATACCTTTTCAGCATTGTATTGAATGACTAATTGCTGAGTCTCTGCATTCCATTGAGCTGACTTAACTCCTTTGACAGATACAGCAGAGATTATTCTCTTTTCGCACATTCCGCAATTTCCTTTCACTTCAATAGTATCTGTTTTGTAATCGGCAGCATTAGCATTTGAAAGATTAGCAATGAATACAAAAAGGCTTGCCATAATCGGCAGGATAAAAAATTTCTTAATTGTGGTTTTCATGTTGATTTGATTTTTTGTTTTTAAAATTATATCTCACTCCTCCATAAGCGACAGGCCCTATTGTAGAACCCCATACTTGATATGTATCAAAGTTGCTGCCAAAAGGATCGCTTGCCCCTAAGATAGGATTATTTTGTCTGACATTTAATAGATTTTCTCCTCCTACAAAAAACTCAAAAGCTCCTTGATATCTAGTTACTTGGAGATTTAACATCGTATTGATTGGTGAAAAGTTGTTTTCTGAATTTTCGAAACTCAATGGGAATCTTGCTTTACCATTAATATTGACATTCCCACTCAACATCCAATGTTCGTCTTTGGTCTTATATGTCAGTGCAAACAAACCTCTATGAAGTGGTAGCATATTTTTTCTTAATAATTCACCATGCATTGCCTGATGCACATCTTCCAATCGATATGCAGCTTTAACATCTAAACCTTCGACAGGAGTTAATGTCCATTCTGCCATAAAGCTATTAGAATATGATTTCCCATTGAGATTATAAATTTGCACTTCATTATGCCCATTTTCAATATCCACTATTGCCTGATGAGTAAATCTTGTATGGAAAAAATCTAATGAAAGCTTAGTTTTGACTTCGCCCAAAGGAATATCTTGCATCACACTCAGGCCAGTATTCCATGCTGCTTCATATTCTGGTTGCTCTATCACATTTATTTTTCTTGAGCTGGCAAACATATAAATATTTTCTGCATACACATTTGGAATTCTGAATCCTCTGCCTCCTGCTATTCTCAATTGAGTTCCAGTGACAGGTTCATATCTGAAATGTAATCTAGGGTTGATTTGTGCTTTGAAATGATTAGGGAAATCTGTTCTAAGCCCAGCTACTAATGTAATCTTTTCCAAATACTTGTAGGTATATTCAGCAGAAAGTCCTGGAACAATATCTACTCGCTCCAGCTTTGTTGAATTGATTTTTTCATTATAATTGTCATACATAATAGATGCCCCAACAAACAAGGAATGATTGGTGTTTTTGATTATTCCTTGGTATTGAACATTTCCAAAAAAGCTTCCTTGAGTTCCATCATAATTATTCAGGCCATATTTCCCTTTTTGGTCATGCCAAAATCCAGATGCTGTCACACCAATACTTCTTTCCGCCAAACCAGGCAAGAAAAATCCCATTTTACCAAAGCCTTCTATTCTATTGGTTTTAATATTGATTTTATATGGATTGATCTGTCCTTCATTGAGGCTCAATTGACCAGAAGTTCTATCCTCATGTAAGCCTTTTATCATAAATCGAGACTCCATTTTCTCTCCATCAAATACCCATCTGTTCATCAGATTCACTTGACCGACTTGAGGCTGGTCATAGAATGTATCTCCATTCCTATCTTTTTTATCTTTAGTCATGGCACCATTGGCAAAAAATGCTGTTCCCCATTTCCCTTTATCTACGCTTGACATTATATTTCCCTCAACTCTTCCTGTATGATTGGCAAAAACATCAACATATAATGGAGTTAAATCTTTTGGCTCTTTATAATTAATATTGATAGAACCTGTTATTCCTTCAAAACCCGAACGAACAGATGGCGTTCCCTTAGAAACTTCAATTCCTTTAATCCAAGGGGCCGGTATGTTATCCAAAGCAAAAGACGAGGACAACCCTCTAAGGGAAGGAGTGTTTTCAATTGTATTCTGAACATAAATACCTTTCAGGCCGAGTAATTGTATTTGTTTAGCACCTGTAACTGCATCTTCAAAATTGACTTGAGCAGAAGCATTGGTCTGAAAACTTTCAGAGAGATTACAACAAGCCGCTTTTCGCAATTCATTCTGAGAAATAACTTCTGTCTTCAAAGGGTCTAAGGATTTAAAAAAGTTGTCCTTTTGCATTGCTCTGACTTCAACAGCATCTAATGTCATAGATTCTCTAAGTCCAATATGAAGATGTGCCTGAAAAGAAGACAATTTAATCGTATCTGTATGATATCCGACATAGGAAACAACTAAATATGCAGGATATTTATCAGCAGAAGGGATAAACGTCATTCCGCTTGCATCTGTAGCTGCTCCTTTCTGAGTTTCCAGCCATACTACACCTGCACCGATAAGTGGTTCTTTAGAAGTAGCATCTTCAACATGAACCATGATTTGAGTTTGAGCATTCAATTGATAGAAAATGCTCATTATAGAAAATAATAAAATGATTTTTTTCATAAGAATTTGTATTAATAAATAATTGATGTTTAATGGTATTCATCAATATCTACTAACACAAATAGGCTTGGTTCAAAGCAAGCCTTTCAAGAAGAGGTTTGGGAGCGATAATATCACTAGGTGGCGCATTAGCCACAGGGATATCTTCTTCAAAAAAACAATTTATATTCCATGAAAACGGAACGGCAACGGGAATAATAGCAAGTGGTTCAAAGTGAATAAGACTCACATATAACACTGACTCTATGCTTCCATTGGGGTAATACTTCTGAAAAGAAGACTCCTCTTCACAACAATCTGAATGAGATTTGGGCTTGGAACAACAATCTTTTACTTCTTTAGTATCTTGCTCACAAGAAGATTGGTTTAATGCTATCTTTTTTTGAGAGGTAGAATGGCATATATGTTCATACACAGCTATTCCTGTTGTGCTTGTCAAAAACACAAGGATTGAAATCCATGAAAATATTTGCCTTCTAATATTCACAATCACAAAAATACGAACAAACTCTACTTAAACACGAATAAAATGGGTTAATTTTCCTAAAATCAACCTTGAATAGATGTAGAATTTCTAAAACCTATCACCAAAGAGTAAAAAAGCAAAAGAATACTATTATCTTAAAAATAAAAAGCAAGTAAATGGATAGAGATTTTTTACTAGACTTCGCTATGCCTATGGCTATTGGCATTATCATGCTCGGCTTGGGTTTATCCTTGACTATCAAAGATTTTGTAAGAGTTGTACAATATCCCCGTGCCGCATTGATAGGCTTCCTCTTTCAACTAGTACTGATTCCTATTCTTTGCTTTTTTCTGGTACTATTTTTTGAACTCCCACCTATCCTTGCAGTGGGCATGATGCTGCTATCTGCAACTCCTGGCGGGCCAATGGCAAATCTTTACAGTCATATTTCTAATGGAGATGTTGCACTGAATGTAACACTTACTGCCATAAATTCTGTGCTCACATTATTTACGCTTCCTCTGATTGTCAATTTTTCATTGGAATATTTTATGAATGATAGTGTGTTTATCCCTATTCAATTTCATAAAGCATTGGAAGTTTTTGCGGTGGTATTAATTCCAGTAGCAATAGGAATGGCTATTCATTATTGGTTACCAGCTGTCACTGTAAAGTTAGAAAAGTATGTAAAATTGCTTTCAGCACTTTTCTTAATAGCTGTAATTATTGCATTGGTAGTTGAAGAAAAACAGAATATGAAATCCTATTTTGAACAGATTGGAATAGCTGCATTAACATTCAATGTCGTCAGTATGGCATTGGGATATTTTGTCCCTCGTATTTTTAAGGTTTCTGCCAGACAAGCTATTTCTATCGGTATGGAAATAGGAATACACAATGGTGCTTTAGCAATATTTATTGCTTTAAATATTTTCAAAAGTGAAACCATGGCTGTACCTGCAGCTATCTATAGCTTGATAGAATTTATTACTGCAACTCTTTTTGGAATATTAGTGAATATTAAGCTTAAGAAAGTTTTACAAAAGAAAAATTAGTTGAGCATAAGTAATTCTATAAAGCAACTTAACAAGGAGAAAAATCAATTCAGAAAGATTCTGTAAACAAAAAACTATATTTTTTTATAATATTGAATAAAATTAGATGTTTTGAGAAATATATTGTTGATAGATGATGAAGAAAAACTTCGAACGCTACTTTCTCGCATTATCAGCTTGGAAGGATTTGAAGTAATTCAGGCTGGAGATTGTAAAACTGCACTTAAAAAACTGGAACAATTCGATATTGATATTGCACTTTGTGATGTAAAACTGCCAGATGGTAATGGTGTAGATTTTTCCCAAAAAATTAAAGAAAAATATCCTAACATAGAAGTGATTTTATTGACTGCTTATGGCAATATTCCTGATAGTGTACAAGCTATTAAGAATGGTGCTTTTGACTATATCACTAAAGGAGATGACAACAATAAAATCGTTCCTCTTTTATATAGAGCTTTGGAAAAAGTAAATCTCTCTAAAAAAGTTCAACAGTTACAAAAACGTATAGACGATAAGTATTCTTTTGATAATGTAATTGGAAAGTCAAAAACTATTATTTCAGCACTTGAATTAGCTCAAAAAGTAGCCAAAACAGATGCAACTGTCTTATTATTAGGTGAAACAGGAACGGGTAAAGAAGTCTTCGCTCAAGCCATTCATTCTTCTAGTAACAGAAGCAATAAGCCATTCGTTGCTATCAACTGCTCTGCATTTAGTAAAGATCTATTAGAGAGTGAAATGTTCGGACACAAAGCAGGAGCATTTACAGGAGCTACTAAGGACAAAAAAGGCTTGTTCGAAGAAGCGAATACAGGAACTCTTTTTTTAGACGAAATCGGAGAGATGAACATAGAGCTACAAGCAAAACTTCTGCGAGTATTAGAAACTGGTGAGTTCCTTAAAGTTGGAGAAAGCAAAGTCAGTAAGACAAATGTACGCATCATTGCCGCAACTCATCGGGATTTGAAAAAAGAAATTGAAGTGGGGAATTTTAGAGAAGATTTATTTTATCGCCTTTCTGTATTTCAAATTAACCTTCCTTCTTTAAGAGAAAGACTTTCTGATATTGAAATTTTAGCTAATTATTTTGTGAATCTATTTTCTTCTAAATCAAATAATCAATCTAAGAAGCTATCTCCCGAATTTATAGATGCCTTAATAAACCATGAGTGGAAAGGAAATATTCGAGAGCTAAAAAATATAATAGAAAGAAGTATTATTCTTTCTTCTTCTGACGTACTTTCTATAGAAGATTTGCCTATTGAGTTACAAAATTATTCAACTCTTCCCAAAAATGGCAAACAACTCTCAGCCTTTGATTTAGCAAGCGCCGAAAAGCTCCATATCCAAAAAGTTCTCAATTATACAAATGGGAACAAAACCAGAACGGCGGAATTACTCAATATTGCTTTAACAACTTTATATCGAAAACTGAATGAGTACGGAATAGACTAAAAAATAAAACCATTAAGAAAATACCTTAATGAATCTTAACTTCTTGATGGTAAAAAATAGAACCCTATCAAAACGATAAGCTACACCCTATCAAAACGATAGGGTTTTTTAATTGAAAAATGATGCAAGTATTTATAACTTACTCATTATCAATTAAAGGCGTATAGTTTATTGGTTTTGGATTGAGGTTTGCCTAAAGTCTGGCATATCAATTTTAAAAACAATTAAACAATCCAAAATTATGACAACAACACTATTAGTTTCAACAGGCGTTTTGCTTTTTGCAGCATTCTTTAAAATGATTAATTGGTTTGAAAAAATATAAATCAAAATGGCAGCATTATTCATTATCGCAATTATGGTTTTCGCCTACATCGTATATGTATTGTTGAAACCAGAAAAATTTTAAACTAGTGAGAAGAGAGAAGTGAAAAGTGAAAAGTGAAAATACCATCTCACATCTTACCTCTTACATCTCACATCTTACCTCTTACATTTCACAAATAAAAAAAACAATGAACACAGAAATACTTGGTATCATCGCAATGTTTGGAATTACCTTTTTACTGGCAATTCCACTCGGAAAATACATTGCAAAAGTTTATGGTGGAGAAAAAACATTTCTCGACCCCATTTTTATTCCTTTAGAAAAATTATTTTATAAAATTTCAGGCATTAACCCGAGCAAGGAAATGACCTGGAAGCAACATTTAGTTGCCTTACTGAGCATTAACCTTCTTTGGTTTTTGATGAGTATGGCCATACTGATGAATATGAGTTGGCTACCCCTCAACCCTGATGGAAACCCAAGCCAGTCGGCTGATTTGGCGTTTAACACCACCATTTCGTTTTTAGTGAATTGCAATTTGCAACACTATTCTGGCGAAACAGGTATCAGTTATTTGGGTCAAATGTGGCTGATGTTTTTGCAGTTTGTTACTGCCGGTATTGGTATGGCAGCAGCAGCTGTTGTATTCAAAGCATTCCGTGAAAAAACTACTACTCAATTGGGTAACTTCTACAATTATTTTGTAAAATCTTGTACTAGAATTTTATTGCCCATTTCTTTAATCGTAGCTGCTGTATTGGTTTTTGAAGGTACTCCAATGACTTTTAACGGAAAAGACACCATTACCAATTTACAAGGCGATACTGTTCAGGTTTCTACTGGTCCAGTAGCTGCTTTTGTGCCTATCAAACACGTTGGAACCAACGGTGGTGGTTTCTTTGGAGCGAATGGTGCTCATCCCTTAGAAAATCCAACTTATTTAACCAATATGGTGGAGATGATTGCTCAATTTATCATTCCTATGGCAATGGTTTTTGCATTCGGATTTTTTATTAGAAAAAGAAAATTCGGTTGGATGATTTTCGGAGTAATGACCATTGGTTTTTGGCTATTGGCAGCTCCTAATATTGTGATGGAAATGAACGGAAATCCTGCTATCGCGAATATGGGAATAGATATTTCTCAAGGAGCTACTGAAGGGAAAGAAGTGCGGATAGGTGCGGCTGCATCTGGCTTTTGGAGCATTGTTACCACTGTGATTTCAACAGGAAGTATCAACTCTATGCACGATAGCTCAATGCCACTCTCTGGAATGAACGAATTGATAGCTATGATGGTCAATGCTTTTTATGGTGGTGTTGGAGCTGGTATTTTGAACATTTTCATCTTCATCATTTTGGCTGTGTTTATCAGTGGCTTAATGGTGGGTCGTACTCCTGAATTTATGGGTAAAAAAATCGAAGCACGTGAAATGAAAATTGCAATGATTATCGCTTTGGCTCATCCATTCTTGATTTTAGGAGGAACAGCCATAGCTGCGGCTTTCCCAAGTGTAGGTTCTGTAGCTATCAGCAATCCTGGTCATCACGGATTTAGTCAGATGTTGTATGAATATACTTCATCGGCAGCCAACAATGGAAGTGGTTTTGAAGGTTTGGGCGACAACACACTGTTTTGGAATATATCAACAGGTATTGTTTTATTGCTCGGTCGTTTCCTTCCAATCATCGGACCAGTGGCTATTGCAGGTTTGTTGGCTGAGAAAAAATTCATACCAGAAAGTGCAGGAACTTTAAAAACAGACACTTCAACATTTGGTATAATGATTTTTGCAGTGATAGCCATTATTGCAGCCTTATCATTCTTCCCTGCTTTGGCTCTTGGCCCTATTGCAGAATATTTTTCACTAAAATAATACTCAGAAAATGTCAAATAATAAAAATACAAGCCTCTTTCAACCTGAGTTATTGAACGAAGCTTTCAAACAATCTTTCGTAAAACTCAATCCTAAAATTATGTTCCGCAATCCGGTAATGTTTACCGTGTGGATAGGAACATTGGTTATGCTCTTTGTTTCGCTTTGGACTTTATTTGGAGCCACAGGACAAGGCAGTTTTGCTTACAATTTCATCGTTTTTGTGATACTATTTCTTACTTTACTTTTTGCCAACTTTGCTGAAGCCATTGCTGAAGCAAGAGGGAAAGCACAAGCAGATAGTTTGCGTAAAACTCGCGAAGAAACACCTGCCAAATTAGAAAATGGGAAAACCATTTCTTCTGCTCAACTTAAAAAAGGCGATGTGTTTATCTGCGTTGCAGGTGATGTCATTCCTACCGATGGAGAAATCATCGAAGGTTTGGCAACCATTGACGAAAGTGCTATCACAGGCGAAAGTGCACCTGTTATTCGTGAAGCAGGTGGCGATAAATCTTCGGTTACTGGTGGAACAAAAGTGTTGAGTGATAAAATAAAAGTTGTGGTTACAACTCAGCCAGGTGAAAGTTTTTTAGATAAAATGATAGCTTTGGTTGAAGGTGCCAGCCGTCAAAAAACACCCAACGAGATTGCATTAACTATTTTATTAGCAGGTTTCACTTTAGTGTTCATCATTGTTACGGTTACACTAAAACCATTTGCCGATTATGCAAACACCCCGATAACTATTGCGGCATTCATTTCTCTTTTTGTTTGTTTAATTCCTACAACCATTGGTGGTTTGTTATCAGCCATCGGTATTGCCGGAATGGACAGAGCATTGCGTGCCAATGTTATTACCAAAAGTGGTAAAGCGGTAGAAACCGCAGGAGATATTGATGTATTGCTTTTAGATAAAACCGGAACGATTACAATCGGAAACAGAAAAGCAACCAATTTTTATGCAGCAAACGGAGTGGATCAAGAACAATTGGTGAAAGCCGCTGTACTAAGTTCTTTGGCTGATGAAACTCCCGAAGGAAAATCAATTATTGAGTTGGCAGGAATTAATCCATCAACCATTAAAATTGAAAATCCCCGCTACATCAAGTTTACAGCTGAAACCAGAAGCTCAGGTATTGAATATGGCTCAACCCGTATCCGCAAAGGTGCAAGCGATGCTATCAAAAATTTGGTTGAGAAAGCAGACAATATTTTTCCATCAGAAATTGCAGAAAGAGTAAAAACGATTTCAAGTAATGGAGGTACACCACTTGTAGTTTCTGAAAATGAAAAAGTGCTGGGTGTGGTTGAATTGCAAGACATTATCAAACCCGGTATCCAAGAGCGTTTTGAGCGTTTACGAAAAATGGGTATAAAAACGGTAATGGTAACAGGAGATAATCCTTTGACAGCAAAATTTATTGCTGAGAAAGCAGGTGTAGATGATTTTATTGCCGAAGCAAAACCGGAAGATAAAATGAATTATATCCGAAAAGAGCAAAGTGAAGGTAGATTAGTTGCGATGATGGGCGATGGCACGAACGATGCACCAGCATTAGCTCAGGCAGATGTAGGGGTAGCTATGAATAGCGGAACTCAAGCCGCAAAAGAAGCTGGCAATATGGTGGACTTAGACAACGACCCTACCAAATTGATTGAAGTAGTTGAAATCGGAAAGCAATTATTGATGACCAGAGGAACGCTCACAACTTTCAGTATTGCCAACGATGTGGCGAAATATTTTGCAATTATTCCGGCATTGTTTATAGCTTCTATTCCAGCATTGAAAGGTTTAAATATTATGAACCTTCATTCACCAGAGAGCGCAATTCTTTCAGCCGTGATTTTCAACGCTATCATCATTCCACTACTTATTCCATTGGCTTTGAAAGGTGTTGCTTATAAACCAATTGGTGCAAGTGCCTTATTGAGAAGAAACCTTTTCATCTATGGTTTGGGTGGCGTGATAGTACCTTTTGTAGGAATAAAATTAATTGATATGGCAGTAAGCCTGTTTATGTAAAAAGTGTTTTTAGTAAAAAGTGAAAAGTACATCTCACATCTCACACAAAAAAATAAAAAAAATGAAAAAAGAAATATTACCAGCAATAAAGCTGACAGCAGTACTCGTAGTACTTTTAATGGTTGTTTATCCAATGATAGTTTGGGGAATGGCTCAGTTCGCACCCAATAACGGAAAGGGAAAAGTAATTGAAAACAATGGAAAGAAATATTATTCCAATGTGGGTCAAATATTCAATGATGACAAATATTTTTGGTCTCGACCATCAGCTGTCGATTACAATGCAGCAGGTTCAGGTGGTAGCAACAAAGGAGCTTCTAACGAAGAATATTTGGCAACAGTTCAGGCAAGAATCGATTCCTTTTTAGTTCATAATCCTGAAGTGAAAAAATCTGAAATACCAGTGGATATTGTTACGGCAAGTGGAAGTGGATTGGATCCTCACATTTCTGTGCAAGCTGCGAATGTGCAAGTAAAACGGATAGCAAAAATCAGAGGAATTGAAGAAAGTCAAATTAAACAGCTCATTCTTGATAATACAGAAAAACCAGTACTTGGATTATTTGGGCCAGAACGCATTAATGTTTTGAAAATAAATCTCGCTCTTGACAATTTTAATAAATTGTAAAAAATTAAATTTTATAAGTATATTTTTGTTCTTTTTGTAATTTTATGGGTAATTAATTATTTATTATGCAAACAATCATTAAAATTATTGCCGTTTTGCTATTTGCGAGTTCTTTTTCAAAAGGATTTGCACAGACAGATAGCACAAAGTCTCCTCTAACATTTAGTGGATACATCGAACCATACTACATTTATGATTTTGGCAATCCTGACAACCACAATCGTCCAAGTTTTGTTTATTCTTATAATAGACATAATGAGGTAACCCTCAATTTGGGGCTTGGAAAAGTAGCTTATCAAACAGACAACATAAGAGCTAATCTAGGTATTATGGTAGGAACCTATCCCAATACCAACCTTTCAGCAGAGCCTGGTGTTTTAAAAAATATCTATGAAGCCAATGTCGGAGTAAAAATTTCAAAAACTAAAAATTTATGGATTGACGCAGGCATCCTTCCCTCTCATATAGGTTTTGAAAGTGCTATCGGCAAAGACAATGCAACGCTTACTCGAAGCCTAAGTGCAGAAAACACCCCATTCTTTGAATCTGGAGTTAAACTAAGCTATACAACAGATGATGGAAAATTACAGATTAGTGGGCTCGTTCTAAATGGATGGCAAAGGATACAAAGAGTAGATGGAAATCAAACTCCAGCATTCGGACATCAGTTGGTGTATAAACCCAATTCTAAGGTCACATTAAACAGTAGCTCCTTTATTGGAAATGACAAGCCTGATAGTGTGAGACAAATGAGATACTTCCATGACCTCTACGGCATATTTCAGATCAATGATAAACTTGAAGTAACAGCAGGCTTTGATATCGGGGCAGAGGAAAAAAGCAAAGGAATATCTGAATACAATATTTGGTATAACCCAGTTCTTATTTTGAAATATTCTCCAAGTGTGAAGCATCGTTTGGGATTAAGGGGAGAGTATTTCCAAGATAAAAATGGAGTAATGGTGGCTAGCGCCACTCCAAATGGCTTTAAAACCTGGGGATACTCCATCAATTATGATTATTTAATAAGAGAAAATATCATGTATCGTATAGAAGCTAGAGGGTTTAGAAGTAAAGATGAAATATTTACACTAAATGATAAGCCTAATAAAAACAATGTCTTTATTTCAATGGCAATTGGTATATCCTTTTAGACAAAGTAGTTTGAAAAATCAACTTAGCATCTTTGTTTCATAGATGCTAAGTTGATTTTGATATACAATTATATTAACTTGGTTAAAAACTCCCCGCTAAGTATATGCCATTAAACTATCAAGAAATTTTTGAAAGAAATGAAAAGTGGATTGCCGAAAAGCTTTCTATAGATCCTGATTTTTTTACTAAAATGTCTGAAGATCACAAGCCAGACTGCCTATTTATTGGGTGCTCCGATAGCCGTGCAGATCCAGAAGAAATTACAGGGCTAAATATGGGACAAATATTTGTTCATAGAAACATTTCCAACATTGTCAATCCAATAGATTTAAATGTAAAATCAGTGATTGAGTATGCTATTGAAAATCTCAATGTAAAGCATATCATTGTTTGTGGGCATTATGGATGTGGAGGTATTGCCGCAGCTATGAAGCAGGAAGGCATTGGGAAAAACAGTCCTTGGTTGCAAATTATTAAAGATATTTATCGCATTCACAAGACAGAACTTGAAGCGATAGAAGATGAAATTAAGCGTTATGATCGCCTAGTAGAATTAAATGTGCTAGAACAATGCGAAAATGTATTGGAAATGGACAGTGTCAAAACTCAATATGCTACAAAGAAAATTCCTGCAGTTTATGGCTGGGTTTATGATATGCGTACTGGAAAAATTATTGATTTGAAAGTTGACTATAAGGCTGTCTTTAAATCTTTTTTGGTTGAAAATCCATCAACATTTAAAAAGGTAATCTCGAAGGCTAAAAATATTTTCAAGAAGTAACCTTTCCAAAACATAGTGCATTATCTAGTCCAAAATAACCTATACTATAAGAAAATACAATCGCTATGCCCAAATTAATTATAGAAGCCCGACAAGCAGCAATCAGTGCAGATTTAGAAGTGCGAAGAATATTGCCTTTTCGCAGACAAAGAATGGTAGGGCCATTTATCTTTCTCGATCATGCAGGTCCAATAGGCGAATCAATAAAAGATTTTTCTTCATTAGATGTTTTACCTCATCCCCATATTGGGCTTTCTACACTCACATATCTTTTAAGTGGTCAAGTAACGCATAGAGATAGTTTGGGAGTGGAACAAATCATCAAACCAGGTGAAGTCAATTGGATGACTGCAGGTAAAGGAATTTCACATTCAGAACGATTTGAAGATCCTAATTTCTTAAAACAACATCAGTTGGAGATGCTCCAAACATGGATTGCTCTGCCAGAGGAATATGAAGAAATTGAGCCCTCTTTTAATAATTTTTCAGCTGAGGAATTGCCCATTTATACAGACAAAGGAATATGGATGAGACTGATTGCAGGAGAAGCCTATGGTTTAAAGAGTAATGTGAACACTTTTTCTCCTTTATTCTATTTGCATGTCAATTTAGAGGCACTAGCTGTTTTTGATTTGCCTAAGGGTTATGAAGAAAGGGCAATATATATTACTAAAGGATGCATCAATTTGAATGGAATAATCTATGCTGAAGGTCAAATGCTTATATTTGGAAAAGAAGAAACCCCAAAATTCATTGCACTAGCAAAGACTACATTAATTTTATTGGGAGGAGAACCATTAGGACAAAGATATATTTGGTGGAATTTTGTTTCCTCAAGAAAAGAAAGGATTGAACAAGCAAAAGCAGACTGGGTCGCAGGTCGCATTATTCTCCCTCCAAATGACAATAAAGAATACGTACCTCTTCCAAGTGAAAAACTTCGCATGCCTGAACCTCCAGAAGCAAATATTTTATCATAAAACTCAATCCCTTAAACATGTCTAAATTAAAAATCATCTCATCTACAACAAGAGAAGGAAGGGCAGGTGTCGCTTTAGAAAAATGGATCACCCAATATGCAAAAGACAACTCAAATTTCGAAGTGGAACTTCTAGATTTATCTATTATCAAACTGCCTTTTATGGACGAGCCCAAACATCCTAGTTTACAAGACTACCAACATGAACACACTAAAAGATGGAGTGCTAAAATCAACGAAGGTGATGCATATATCATCGTATTGGCAGAATACAACTTTGGGTTCCCAGCACCCATCAAAAATGCTATCGACTATCTTTTTAAAGAATGGATGTATAAACCTGTGGCTTTTGTAAGCTATGGTGGAGTTTCAGGAGGATTGAGATCTACACAAATGTTGAAGCAAGTAGTTACCACTCTCAATATGATGCCATTAAGTGCACAGGTAAATATTCCTTTCTTTGGCAAACTGATTGATGAAAACGGCGAGTTTCACCCCAATGATATCATATTGAAATCTACAGACCACACGCTATCTGAATTGGAAAAATGGAGCAATGGTTTAAAGTTGATTAGAAACAGTAAGTAGCAATTATTCAATCAAGGGAAGAAATTTATTCATGGAAGAAACTAGAAAATCTGCTGAAGAGTTTTTAAATCTCATTAAAAAATCAAGGCGTGGAAAATTCAAAATCTATATCGGAATGAGTGCCGGTGTAGGAAAGACTTTTCGAATGCTGCAAGAAGCACACACCTTACTAAAAAATGGAATTGATGTAAAGATTGGTTATATAGAAACTCATAATCGAGCCGAAACGCATGCTTTGTTAGATGGGCTTCCTATTATTCCTAGAAAAAAAATATTTTACAAAGGCAAGGAATTAGAAGAACTAGATATTCAAGCAGTAATAAGTTTGCGGCCAGAAGTGGTGATAATTGATGAACTAGCTCATTCCAATATACAAGGCAGCAAAAATGAGAAACGCTGGCAAGATGTGTTGGAGATTTTAGAGGCTGGAATAAATGTGATTAGTGCAGTAAATATTCAACATATTGAAAGCTTGAATAATGATGTAAAAACCATTACTGGTGTGGAAGTAACCGAACGCATACCAGATAAGGTTTTAGACTTGGCTGATGAAGTGGTAAATATTGACCTTACTTCTGATGAATTGATTGAGAGATTAAAAGAGGGTAAAATATATCAACCAGATAAAATACAAATAGCATTAAAAAATTTTTTTAAGCCTGAACATATTTTACAATTACGCCAGTTGGCTTTAAAAGAAGTAGCCTCACAAGTAGAAAGAATTGTAGATGTTGAGGTGCCCAAAAATATTGCTTTGCGTCATGAAAGATTTATGGCATGCATTGGTAGCAACGAAACTACAGCAAAAAATGTTATTCGAAAAACAGCCCGATTAGCAAGCTATTACAATGCAAAATGGTTTGTTCTCTATGTGCAAACCCCTAATGAAACTGTTGAAAATATTCCTTTGGATAAACAGCGTCATCTAATCAATAATTTCAAACTAGCCACTGAATTAGGAGGTCAAGTTATTCAAGTACAAGCAAAAAATATTTCTTCTGCAATAATTGAACAAGCCAATAAAATTGATATCACTACAATATGTGTAGGTAAACCTAAACTAAGTTTACTAAGGGTCATTTTAGCAACAAGCATTCTTAGAGAACTACTAAAGCAATTGACTCAGTCGAATATTGATATTGTTGTATTGAGTTGAATTTTTAGTGAAAAGTGAAAAGCGAAAAGTGAAAGGTAAAAAGTGAAAAGTAAAAGGTGAATAGTGAATAGTGAAAGGTGAATAGTGAAAGGTGAAAAGTGAAAAGTGAAAAGTGAAAAGTGAAAGGTGAATAGTGTAATGCTTCTTACATTTTACATCTCAAATCTTACATCTTACATCTTACAAAAAATGAAACAATGAAAATTAAAGCAAAAATTACACTAGCAGTAGGATTCTTATTTCTAATGATAATAGCATTAGGAGGAGCTGGAGTGTATTACACTAATCAAATATCTGAGGACACTCAAAATATTCTTGCTGACAACTATAAAAGCATTGAATATAGCCGTGCCATGCTTATTTCCTTAGATAAAATTAAAACAACAGAGAATGCCTTGACGGAATTTGAAAAATATCTCAATCTTCAACAAAACAACAATACCGAAATAGGAGAATCTCAAGTATCTAATAACCTAACTATTGACTTTGCTAAATTAAAAGCGAATCTTGCTGACACCTCATTATATATAAGTCTTAGGAGAGATATTGCTGACATTATGTTGGTGAATATGCAAGCAATCGAGCACAAAAGTGAGATTGCAAAAGATACTGCAAGAAATGCAACAATAATCATTTCATTTGCAGCAGCTTTATGTTTTCTTCTTGCATTTACCTTACTGGTAAATCTCCCTTCCAATATTGCCAATCCTATAAAAGAGCTTACTCGCAGTGTAAAAGAAATTGCAGATGAGAACTATTCGGAAAGAGTGCATTTTGAAAGTCATAATGAATTTGGAGAATTAGCACATTCCTTCAATGTCATGGCAGAAAAATTAGAGGAATATAAGGTGAGCAATCTAGCTAAATTAATGATGGAAAAAGAAAGAATCGAGACCCTCATTAACAATATGCATCACCCTATAATCATGTTGGATGAAAATAAAAATATTATATTTATTAATGACGAAGCTTTAAAAGTATCAGGGCTAAAACTAGATGAAGTCAAAGGCAAACAAGCACAAGAGGTCGCAGTATATAATGATTTAATACGTTCGCTCATCAAAGACCTCATACTTCCATCTAACAGCAAACCAATACAACCTATAAATATTTTTGCCGATAACAAAGAGAGCTTTTTTGAAAAAGAAATTATTCCCATTTCCATTGTTCCAACTGCAGAAACACATTCCAAACACATCGGTGATGTTATTATTCTTCAAAACATTACCCCCTTTAAAGAGCTTGACTTTGCAAAAACAAATTTTATTGCTACAGTTTCCCACGAACTTAAAACGCCGATATCTTCAATTTTGATGAGTATTGACCTATTAAAAAATGAAAAAATTGGCATTGTAAACTCAGAACAATTACAACTCATTCAAAGTGTAAAAGAAGATAGTGAAAGACTATTAAAAATAACAGGAGAATTGCTCAATATGACTCAAGTGGAAGCTGGAAAAATCCAATTAAATATGCAACCCACTTCGCTATCTGAAATCGTTCAATTTGCAACCGAAGCTGTCAAAACTAAAGCTGAACAAAAAAATGTCTCTATAGATATCTCCGCTCCTGATAAGCCTATATCTATCAATGCAGACCAAGAAAAAACGATGTGGGTGCTCACCAACCTTCTATCCAATGCTATCAACTATTCATTTGAAAATGCTAAAGTCGTTCTTGAAATTAAAGAATTAGAAAATATAATTATCATCTCTGTTCAAGATTTTGGAAAAGGGATAGACCCCAAATATCAAAGCAAAATTTTTGAACGTTATTTTCAAATCCCGGGGAGCAATAAATCTGGAACAGGACTAGGGCTTGCTATCAGCAAAGAGTTTATCGAAGCTCAAGGTGGTGAAATCTCTCTTAAAAGTGAAATAGGAATGGGTAGTACCTTTTCAATTGCTGTCAATAAATGTTGAAACATTTAACTCTTTGTAAAAAGATACTCAATAAAAATTATTTTGATTTCATCTCAATTTGAGCTAATTTGTAAGTAATTGATATTCGTCAGAAGAAAAAACAGGTACTGCTCAAACACAAATGTCAAAATCAAGCAATATATACTTCCCAAGCAATGAACTTGAAAAAACTTTCATCAATAGCATCTGGAGTCTATCTGATAATGATATACATCAACGTAAAGAAGTAATTCTTCCAAAAGGAACTGTTGAAATCATCTTCAACTTTTCTGATGCAATAGAATATTCTAATTCATTTTCCTTGTCTTCGCAAAAGCTCCCTTCTGTATTTATTAACGGGATTAACTTCAAGCCTTTTGAACTATTAAAAACAGGTCGCCAACAGTTTTTAGGAATCCAAATAAACAGCATAGGACTTCGAATTCTTTTTAATATTTCACCAAAAGAAATTAATGATTTGGTTTGTGATGGAGCAGAAATTTGTAAACAGCTAAACAACCTAGCAAACGAATTATTTCAAAATCAAAAGTTTGAACAGCAAGTTATAACCATATTGTCTTGGATAAGAAATAAAATATCTCATAACTCTTCTCAATATCCATTAGCTCGGGCTAGGCAATTAATGAATTGTAGAAGCTATGAAAATCTTTCTGTAAAAAAGTTATGCGATGAAATATGCTTATCTGATAGACAACTTCGGCGCTTTTCAAACGATTGGCTGGGAATGAATACAGAAGAATTTATTCATTACAGCAAATACCTCAATAGTTTGCAATTACTTCATTATTCAAATACTAATCTTAGTGAGATAGGATTGCAAGTGGGCTACTACGACCAATCTCATTTTATTCATGAATTCAAATCATATACTAGGATGACACCAAGAGAGTATCGGGAAGCCAATAAAGAATATCTAGGACATATCTTCTTGAATTCATAACAACAATGTCCGAATTGTACAATTAAAAATCATATTATAATGAGAATTTTGATAAGTATATATTATCAAATAGACTCGCCATGATTTACAAATTTTCATTGATTGAGAAGATATTATTATCTATGGATATCATTCCTCACCCTTTGTCAGATGCATCATCTTCTGTAGGGTTGGGTTTTGCTTTGGGAACTGCAGTTAAATTAAAAATTGTGGATCAACTCTCTTTTAATTTTAAAGATGTAAAACAAATAGCAAAAGATGCAAACATAAGCGAAATAGGTACAGAATTGATTTTGGATTGTCTAGATGCGCTTGGATATGTGAAAAAAAATGAATCTCAATATGCATTTACAAAGCAAGGATTCAAAAACTTAGCACCTCAATCTCCTGATAATTTTAGATATTTTATTTTATTCTGCGATAACTTATATAAAGGATATCTGGAATTAGATGAAACTATCAAATTTGGGAAAAGACCTGGTGGAAATTCTTTATCTAAATTATCAGATTACGAATGGGAATTATTCTCAAGAGCAATGATTGATCTTGCTAAAACCAATTTTAAGGAAGTTGGAAAAAAAATTCCTATTTCTAAATCATATACCAAAATTCTCGATTTGGGTGGCTCTCATGGATTATATAGCATTGAACTTTGCAGGTTACACGCTCACTTAAATGCTACAATTATGGATTTGCTTCCAGTAAAGAAATATGCTGACGAATGTATTTCTAAATATAATGCCCATCGTGTTTCATTTCTTTCTGGAGATTTTATGAAAGATAATATCCCTAATCATGTAGATGTTATTCTTGCTTTCAATATTATTCATGGATTTAATCCTTCTGAAAATGAGATGTTAGCCCAAAAAGCTTATGCCTCATTAAATGCAGGAGGAATATTTGTTATCCTTGACCAAATAAAAGGGATTGGAGGAAATTCACAACTTTCTAAAGCTACAACTTCTTATATGGCCTTAAACCTTCTTCATGAAGCAGGAGGAAAAACCTATTCTCAATCTGAGATTAATAATATTGCTCAAAAAGTAGGTTTTGAAAAAACTGAATTAAAAAAGTTACATGCTCCAGGATTTGGATTAATGATATGCTATAAATAATTTTTATTCATTATCAAAAGCATCCTTTTTACTTCATCTAATTCTCCATTAACTTGATTGTTATTCTTACTGGTTCATGATCCGAAAACTCAAAATTTTTCACCTGAGTAGCTACAGCTATTTCCTGAATATTTGGAGATAAAAGAAAAAAATCAAAGCTAGTCGTATAAGTTACCCCTTTGATAAATGGCGTATCTACTTTTCTATTCGTCCTATTCAGTGTATCCATAGACCATTTCCAGCCTTCTTCTGGATAAAAATCGGGGATAGGAGTTTCTTCATATTGAGCTATTTCGCTAGTAACAAAACCTGGATAGACTTGATTCCAATCCCCTCCAGCAATGACATAATTACCTTTGCGATATTCTTGTATAAGATACGTTTTTAAATATTCCATTTCCTGAGATTTCAATACTCCTCCATCAAATGCAGAATTATGAGTATTGATGAGTACAATTTCTTTATCATGGTATGGAATTCTAGATATCATAAAACATCTATTCAAAAAGAAAAGTCCTACAGGGAAAGGAAATTGACCAGGATAAGAAACTCTGACGGACTCAGAAATTGCATATTTAGACAATGTCAAAATCCCAGATTGCACATGACCCATAGGTTCCAAAAATGGTTTAGGAACATATCTTACTTTATAGTTGAGAGCAAAAACTGATGAAGAGAAACCATTTAACCTAGCAATTAATTCACTCTTTTCTGGAAGATTATAGCTCCTTTTGGATTTCACATCTACTTCTTGAAGAAGCACCATATCCGCATCTGTCCATGAAGAAATTTCTTTCACGATACCATCAAAATTTTCTTTCACCTTACTTTGGGAAGGACGAACCATTTTTCCTCCATCATAAAAAAAGTCTGATTTTTTATCTAGTCCTGCATAACCAATATTCCATGAATAAATAGTAATTGTATCTTTTGTAAGAAATTTTGAACCTGATTGTTGTTCAATTTTTAAATCAATTTCCTTCTCAGGTCGATATTGTGTAACAAGTCCCAATAGTATAACTCCTATGAAATATAAGACGATAAAAATCAAAAGGACAGCAACAATTTTTATGAATATCATTATTATGGGCTTTTTCATCTATAAAATAGTTGGATGAATCTTTTATTTTGAATTTTCTAAAGTAAATATACTTTAGTAATTTTAGAAAATAATATAGACAAATGAAATCTAATACCTATCAATTGACAACAAGTGATGGCTTGAAACTATACGGCAAATATTGGTCTCCAGATACAGCACCAAAAGGAGTTATCACATGGGCACACGGCATGGGAGAACATATCGAACGCTATGAACATGTCGCAAAAGTGATGACAGATGCAGGATATGCAATTGTAGGTTATGATCATCGTGGTCACGGGCGTTCAGAAGGCAATAGAGGTCATATTCCTAGTTATGAGCAATTTATGGATGATGTTACTTTGGCATTTAATAAATCTTCCGAGCTATTTCCCAATATTCCTCATTTCATTTACGGACATAGTATGGGTGGAGGATTAATTGCCAATTATTTGGAAAGAAGACATCCTCAGGTAAAAGCGGCTATCTTATCTGCTCCTTATTTTAGATTAGCAACTCCTCAACCTGCCATTAAATTGGCATTGGGTAGATTGACTCAAAATCTTGTTCCAAAGCTATCTCTTCCAACAGGACTAAACCCTCAGCATATTTCTAGAGATGCCGATGTTGTCAAAAAATATATAAATGATCCATTGGTGCATGATAAAGTATCTGCCAAAATGGGAATTTCTTTAGTTGAAAATGGCGAATATGCTATCGCTCATGTGAAAGATATTAAAGTGCCAACGCTAGTATTACACGGTACTGGAGATCAACTGACTGATCATAAAGCATCTGAAGAGTTTGCAAAAAACGGTGCGCCTCTTATCCAAATCAAACTATATAATGGTCTTTACCATGAAATACACAATGAACCAGAAAAAGAAATAGTATTTAAGGATATTATAAATTGGTTAGATAGTCATTTGCAATAAATTTATCTTTAAGTTCTCTTTGCGTTTATGAACAAGCTTAATATCCCTGATGATTTTGGGAGTACTCTATTTTATTACCAAATTTACAAACCAGATATTCTTCTTCATGTAGAAATTCCCTCTTTGGATTTAGGCATATATCAACAAGGTGTTTTTACTTCAATTCTCAACAACTCAACAGATAAGTTTCCAACTACTTCGTCTCAATATCAGGAAGTTCCTAAAATCAAAACCGTAATATTTTTGGATGCCCTATATAAAGCGAGTAAAGGAATGGAACCTTTCCTTTCTATTTCCACCCGCTTATTCAAATTAATTGTCGATAGTCACCAGAAGAAGGCGGAAACGCTAGATTTAGACATAGAACTCTATACAAAAATCAAAACTATTTATTGGGAAATATTGCAAGAAAATGCTACAGATGAATTGATTAATAAAGGGTTTGAAGTAGTCGTGCAAGAAGCTATTCATATTTGTACAGAATGGATAGTAGAGGAGGTTTTATCTGTTTAATTTTACTCTACCATCAATATGAAGGTTGGCAATACCTCCACTTTGTAAGAGATTGATTTTATTGAGTTGTAAATCCACAGCTTCTCCTGACAAGAAAGTATATTCTTCATTATACTCTTCCACTTTTTTTTGAAGAAGAGCCAAACCTTCATCTAATTCTCCTTTTATATTGAACTGCAAAAAATCTTCAAGCGCTTCGACTATGTCTTTGTAATAAATCATATTGACAAATCTTAAAACCCACTTATCAGAAGTGGCAACATAGCTGATATTTGTCACTTTAACCTTTTTCAAAAAGGCATTATAAACAATATTTCCTCTAGCAAATATCTTTGCATCTCCCGAATATTTGAAGTTTTTATACTTAGCATTGATATGAAGCGGTATTTCAACTTCTAGTTGGTCATTCTTCTTATTCAGTGTAAAACTTTCAAAAATAAGCCCTACCCTATCCTCTAAAATCCAATATTCTTGATGGGCATATTGCTTATCTAAATAATACCCAATATTTTCATAATCCAATCTGACATCAACATCGACTGACACATTCAAGCTGAATAAATCTTTCTCAGCTGATTTAAAATCAAGTGCTAAAAAATCAAATGCCCTTTGAATAGGTTTCTGAATTATATTCTCAATACTAGCATTAATATCTACATCGAGATGTGTTCCATCTAAGTCATAAGGCATTGTTTCATTATACACCTGAATAGGTTTCAGTGTTATTAAATGCTGCATTCTACTCTCTTTGAGACGTAAAAGAACTTTCTCCCATACTTCTCCAATGATATCTGAATGCAATATTTTATCAAATGCAGGCATAGTTGGCGCTTATCGTAGGTTTAATTGGAAAATGAAAATAGAATAAAAATATTTGAAAAAGATGACTTGAACCACAATCTTAATCTGATAAAAATAAATTCATAACCTGATTTTTAAGAAAAATCCTTAGAATTCTAAATAATTTTGAATAGAATACAACGATTGAATGCTTGTTTTATCAATATCTCTTTCATAGAATCAAATACTCTTAGCTTTGCAAAATGAATTTTAACAGCTCTCCAAAATTTTATTCTTCACAAAATGATTTTAAAAAAGGGGTTATCCTGATTTTAATAGGAGCAGCATGTTTCAGTACTAAAGCCATTTTTGTCAAACTGACACTAGCTCACGGAGTAGATGCTATAACAGCATTGATGCTAAGGATGTTATTTGCATTACCTTACTATTTGGGAGTGATTATTTTTTCTCCATCTATCACAAAAGAGAAGATACAGTCAGCTCCTTGGGGTAAACTATTAGTTATTGGTTTGTTGGGGTATTATTTAGCTAGCCTTTTTGACTTTTTGGGATTGCAATACGTACAAGCCAATCTTGAACGCTTGATTGTTTTCGTCTATCCTACATTAGTACTTTTATTAGGAGCTTGGATCTTCAAAAGAAAAATTTCTAGGCAACAAGCTATAGCTGTAGGTATCACTTATTCAGGGATTTTGATTGCATGTATAAGTCAAGATTTTGATTTTAAAAGTTCCAATATAGGACTAGGAATTTTCTATATTTTTCTCAGTGCTTTGACTTATGCTTTCTACCTTGTTTATAGCGACAATCTCATCAAACAGATGGGAATTGTCACCTTCAATAGTCTTTCAATGCTGATTGCCGTCATAGCTGTTTTGATTCATTTTGGTTGGATATATGGTATAGATATTTTTCACTATGACTGGCAAGTATATGTTTATGGTGCATTAATGGGTGTAATAGCGACAGTTGTTCCCACTCTTGCATTGACCAAAGGGATTTCTTTAATCGGCTCCTCAAATGCGGCAATCTTATCAACATTTGGACCAGTGGCTACCATTCTGATGTCCTATTTCATTTTGCATGAGCCTTTTTCTCTGACACAAGGTGTCGGAACAATTTTAGTATTATTAGGTGTTTTGTTTTTAGGCCTTAGAGGGAAAGGTTAAGTTTTTCATTTACTCCTATTTTCTGACCTTTTTCTATCTCTTTTCAGATAAAATAATGATTTTTTGCATTATATTATTAGAAAAACAAACATTTGATTAAATTCAATTCAACAAGACTAACCTAGATAATTATGGCTCATATTATTTATCCTCATGAAAAGTTTGCGCAATTTGTTAATTCAAAGCCCAAACAACTCTTTTTAAACCAACCTTATCTAGGCGAATGGCATGCTTATACATGGAGTGAAGCAGACAGACAGATAAGAAGTGTTGCTGCATATTTGCAAGGACTAGGTCTTGAGCGAGGCAGTAAAATTGCTATCCTTTCTAAAAATTGTGCGCATTGGATCATGAGCGACTTGGCCATCATGATGGCAGGATATGTCTCTGTTCCCTTGTATCCAACAATTACAGCTGACACTATTGAATATGTAATGAAACATAGCGAAGCCAAAGTTGCTTTCGTTGGAAAATTAGATGATTGGGCAAGGCAAAAAGCAGGAATGCCTTCAGATGTTCATACGATTTCATTCCCTTTTTGGACTGAAAAATGTGATGCTAATTGGGATAAAATTATTGCAGATACTCCTCCATTGCGAATTTCGGAAATAAGAAATGGAGATGAACTCATTACGATTATCTACACCTCTGGAACTACTGGACTACCTAAAGGTGTGATGCATTCCTTCCATTCTATCTCTTTTGCTGCTGCCAATGCTTTGGCATTTTTAAATATCAATAAAGACAAGGAACATTTCTTTTCCTATCTACCTATGTCACATATTGCAGAACGTATGCTTGTGGAAATGGGTGCCATTTATTCAGGAGGAACGATTTCTTTTGCAGAATCTTTGGACAGCTTCCCCAATAATCTCAAAAAAGTACAACCTACTGTTTTTTTAGCAGTTCCTCGTATTTGGACAAAATTTCAGATGGGGATTTTGGGAAAAGTTCCTCAAGAAAAATTATCTCTTATCTTATCTATTCCGATTGTATCTACAATATTTAAGAAAAAAATCAAAGAAGGTTTGGGCTTAGGCAGAGCCAATTATGTGCTTTCAGGAGCAGCTCCTTTACCTCCTTCATTGATGAACTGGTTTGAAAAGCTGGATATTAAAATCTGTGAAGCCTATGCAATGACTGAAAATTGTGCTTATTCTCATTTTACTAGATCCGAATTCAGAAAGCCTGGAAAAGTAGGACAACCTTTCCCTCATGTAGATGTAAGAATTTCAGAAGAAGGAGAAATTCAAGCCAAAAGTGAAGCCAATATGATTGGTTATTACAAAGACCTTGAAAAAACTCAAGAAACTATCTCTAAAGATGGCTATATCTGTACTGGCGACCAAGGTGAAATAGATCTCGATGGTTTCCTCAAAATCACTGGACGTATCAAAGATATTTTTAAGACAGACAAAGGAAAATATGTCGCACCTGCACCAATAGAAATGAACCTATCCAAAAATACTTTTATTGAACAGGTCTGTCTTGTCGGCTCCAATCTTCCTCAGACAATGGCAATGATAGTACTTTCTGAAGAGGCTAAATTATTGGATAAAAAGACGGTCGAAGAGAGTATCGTCAATACAGTCATGCAGCTCAATCCCTCATTGGACAAGCACGAACGAATAAAAAAAGTTATAATCATGAAAGAGGAGTGGACGATTGACAATAATTTATTGACTCCGACTTTGAAAGTGAAAAGAAATGTCCTAGAGAAGAAGCATGAACATAAATATCTTGACTGGTATCAACAAGAAGAAAATGTGCTTTGGAATCAATAGCTGATAGCATTTCGATGAGGAGTTCCTGTTATGCCTTATACTTTAGTTCACCAAGGATTTGTTTTACCATTAGCAAGATGGCTTCCTCGTTATTTCCATGTTCCTGCACTGATTGTTGGGAGCTGGGTTCCTGATTTAGATATTATATATAGATTTTCTGAAACAAGGTATCATCTTTTCTCCTATTCAAAGGTTAATATTCTATTTGTTCTTATCCCGATTGGGGTATTGATGACCTATTTTCTTTCATGGATTTGGATTCCTCTAGCACAATACGGGACAGTTTCAAGATATCGCCAAGATTATATTGCTTCCCTCAAAAAACTCCCTCAAATTGTTCTTAGCGTAGGGCTGGCAATTATTCTTCATTTATATCTAGATAAGTTTTCTCATTTGAATGATGCTGAAGGATTAGGGCTGAGAATCGGAACAGATTTGGGTTATGAGAACAATGAAATGCAACCCATTTTCACCCTTTTATCCTACCTGCCCCAAATAGCACTTTCGGTTATCGGACTTCTCCTCGTTTTCTTCTTTATTTGGAGCTATCGAAAAGATATTTTTGAATATACCGCTTTTTTGAGAGCAAATATTTCGCATGCAACTATATTGTTTTTATTGATAAGTATTGGGTTTGCAGCGATGAAAGTCATCAAAGCTGGTATTGAACAACATAAATCTTTTGATAGCATAGCAATTGGTATTACTTGCGGATTAATGAGCGCATTCTTTCTGCTACCATTAGCATTATTCCTTTATTTGAGATTGAGAAATGTAAAAGATATAGCAACTTTTTCAATTCCCATTTTGTCGATTTATATGCTTGGTTTGGTGAGTAAAGAATTGTTGTCGATTTATATCGCTAAAATGGTTTTTATCTCCATTTTAATTTTCAATTTTAGCTTCATCATTAAAAAAGATAATTCAAAAGTTCAGATGATCTTCGTTCTACTTTTGGATATTTTCTTGACCTTATTTCATCCTTTTAGCAGCTATTTCACAATACTACTATTCTATAAAAATATTTTGCTAGTCTTGCTTTATTTCATCAGAAACTTAGACAATTCTATTTATTATTCGCTCATCAAAGGTATGGTAATGGGCTGTCTCACCATCACTGCATACTATGCTTCCAATAAAGGAAGTGGATGGGGAATCGTTTTACTGATGTTAAGTGCAATAGTCTATGAATTATCTTTAAATTCTCTTTTAATAAAAAAGCAAGGACTCCTTTCTTTCATTTCAAAATGCATCATTTCTGCCATCATATTTTCTGTCAATATCAAATTAGGGATATTCGTATTTGGCTTTTTGATATTATTAGGCTTAATGGAATGGAAAGTAAAAAATTTCCAATCTAAATACTCCAATCTTATTTTCTTCTTAGTAATAATGCCATTGACTGCAATAAGCTATATCGGATTCTATTTTAGTATTGCTTATGCTTTATTCAGCATGAGTATCCTACTATTACTCATTTCTATTATTTTTTGGGGAGGGGAAAACAGTCTAAAATCATCTGTTTCCTTAACCCCGTCTTTAGTTTTATAAAAATCTTATCGTTTATACACTTCTCTTTTCAAGTCCATATAACTCCAATCAATATAAAGCAAGCCATCTGTTATTCTTATAATTGCAGGATAACGATCATCCAATTGTATCATCGTGCCTTTTTCATCAGAGCTTAAAGCATACTTTCCAGAGTTTTGCTTTTCTGTACCTTTTAAAATGCTATAAGTTTGCTTTTTGGTATTAAAGACAATAGATTGATTGCCTCCATAAGTTACGGTATTTGTCCTTCCGCAACATTCTTCATGCTCAATATTCCATTTCCCTTTGATAAGGGTTTGCAACTGGGCAACTTCTGTTACATCTTTCAAAGATTTGCACTGAATCAGCAAAAAAGAGAATAAAATCAGGAATCCTGAATATCTTCGTTTCATTTGGGCACTTTTATGCAAGTTAGTAAATTTATATCATGGCAGAGTTAACAAAAACAAGAATTGATAAATGGCTCTGGGCAACTCGATGGTTCAAGACTCGAACATTGGCGACTGATGCTTGTAGTTCAGGCAAAGTCAAGGTCGATGGGCAAAATGTCAAAGCTTCTTTTCAGATACAAATAGGGCATACTGTTGTTTTTCAAAAGACGGGAATAAAATATACTGTCAAGGCTGAAAAAATCATTGAAAAGAGAGTAGGCGCTCCTGAGGCACAAGCCTGTTATATAGATTTGACACCTCCAGAAGATAAAGAAAGATTGGCATCGGCTTTTGTTCAGCATTTTGAAATCAGAGATAGAGGAATAGGACGTCCTACCAAAAAAGACCGTAGAGATATTGAAAAATTTAAGACAAATGAAGAAGACAACGAGTAATTTCTCAAATTTTTAAATAGATAATTCTACTAAATTCAAATTATTGATACAATTTTGTACTCCTAAATTCATTAAACTATAAGAATGAAAAATTATATCCTGATATTATTAGCTTTCCTTTCACTTCAAACAAGCTTTGCAAAATCGAAAAAGAAAGATGCGGTAGCACAAGACACGACTAAAACAGAAATTAAAAAGAGTGATTTCAAATCAATTAAAGAGGTTACTGAAAAGTTGAAAAAGAAAGATGGACTTTTCCCTTTATATCAAGATTCTATTACTGGGAAAACATATTGGGAAATCAATAGCTCTCAATTCAACAAAGAATATATCTATTTTATGTATGTCTTAGATGGCGTTGTTGATGCAGGATATTTCAGAGGAGCATATCGTGATAATATTATTCTGACCTTTTCTCAAGTCTATGATAAAATAGAAATAAAAGTACAGAATACGTCTTTTTATTTTGACCCAAATTCAGAATTGAGTAAAGCCAAAGATGCTAATATCAATCAACCCATCCTAGCTTCTGAAAAAATACAAGCAGTAACAGTGGATACACTAGATTCTCTTGGAAATACAATTACAAGATATTTGATTGATGCAGACGGAATTTTTCTCTCAGAAACTTTAAGCCAAATCAAACCTTCTCCAAGCCCAACCCCAGTTCCCAATAGCTTTTCATTAGGAAGTTTGTCTGCTCAAAAAACGAAATATATCAGACTTCAAAACTATCCTCAAAATACAGATATCGAAGTAGAATATGTATATTCTAATCCTTCTCCTATCAATGAAGGAGATCGAGAAGTCACAGATGCTAGAAATGTATCTGTCAAAGTCAGACATTCTGTTATCGAGATGCCTCAAAATGATTATAAACCAAGATATGATGATCCAAGAGTAGGGTATTTTTTAAACCAAACAACAGAATTGACTTCAACTAGCGTTACTCCTTATAAGGACAAAATCAAAAGATGGTCGCTTGTAAAAAAGGATAGCAATGCGACACTTTCAGAACCCGTTGAACCTATTGTTTATTGGATAGAAAATACTACTCCAGATGCATTGCGTCCTATCATTAAAGATGCAGTAGAAAGATGGAATATTGCTTTTGAAGCAGCTGGATTCAAAAATGCTGTAGTCTGTAAGATACAACCAGACACAGCCACTTGGGATGCAGGAGATATTCGCTATAATGTGATCAGATGGACATCTTCTCCCAATCCTCCTTTTGGTGGATATGGTCCAAGTTTTTCCAATCCAAGAACAGGTCAGCTTATCGGAGCAGATATCATGCTAGAATGGATTTATTTGTCTAACAGAATAAAACAAGCTAAAATATTTGGACTTTCTGGTTTGAATATTAGTAGTGAAAACGAAGATTTATCCCATTCTGGAGATGGACATTTTTGTAATGCAGGTGCTAATCTTGGAGAAAATCTTTCTTATGGGCAAACAATTATGACGGCATATAATTTTGACAATATCCAAAAAGATACTTTCATGATACAATGCCTTATCGAATTGGTGCTTCATGAAGTAGGTCATACGCTTGGTTTGAACCACAACTTTGCAGGTAGCTATAATGCTTCAAATGAACAGTGGCAAAACAAACATTACGGAGCAACAGAAGGAATTTCTAGCTCTGTCATGGATTACAATATCGCCAATGTATCTCCAGACAAAAACCAGCAAGGAGCTTATTTTACTATTGTTCCAGGACAATATGACCGTTGGGCAATACAATATGGCTATTCACAATTTTCTCCTGAGCAAGAAAATGAAGGTCTTCAAAAAATCCTTGCTCAATCCAACAAAAGAGAAAATTTATTTTTCAATGATGCAGATGACATGAGAAGCCCAGGCAAAGGAACAGATCCTAGAGCCATGCTTTATGATATGACTAGCGACCCTATCACTTATGCAGAAGGGCAGATTCAAATTAATAATAAAACATTTGCCTTACTAAAATCTAAATACATCAAAGAAAATCAGTCATACCAAGAACTAAAAAATGCTTATTTCATTCTTTCAAGTCGAAATTCAAGCAATTTTACTGTACTCAGTAGATGGATAGGAGGTGTGTATATCAATAGAAATTTTGCTGGTCAAGATACAGTAGCTCCTTTTGTTCCAGTACAATTGAGTGAACAAAAAAGAGCAATGGAAATGCTTTCAAAATATGCTTTTGCACCCAATGCATTTGATAGCGAATTTGATTTATACAACTATTTACAATCTCAAAGAAGAGGTTATGAATTTTATGGAAGTAGTGAGCTGCCAAGTATTCACGAACGCATATTGAATATTCAAACATTGATACTCAAGCAAATATTACATAAAAATACTTTGGAAAAAATCATTGATTCCAAACTATATGGCAATCAATATGATATCAATACCATGCTATCAGATTTGACTCAAGCGATAGTGAAGCAAGATATTTCTGGCAATGTCAATACTTTAAGACAGCAATTACAAGTCAAATATGTAGAAATGCTAATTCAGATATTAAAATCTACAGACGTTTCACAAGTGGCTAAATCTGCAACATTAGCAGAGGTGCAAAAGATAAAAAGAATGGCAGCTAATGTCGCGGGCGATGCTTCTTCTAAAGCACACAAAGAGTTTATTATCTATCAGATCAATAAATTCTTGGAAAATAAATAATTAAGAAGGAACAATTTGGCGGAGGATTTGTAAGCTAGAAATCGTAACGGATATTTACCTTACATCCTTCGCTACAATTTTTGCACATATCAATCTCTTTACGAGAGCGAACGATTTTTTTCCTGAAGTTATGATAGCGATTATTCCACCATATCTTTTTGAAAGAATTGATACTGACATTGCCCATCACATATTTCCCATCTTTATCAAAACAGCAAGGAAGTACTCGACCGTCCCATGTTACTACACAAGAATGCCACAATTTCCAGCAACCATTGGCCAATAGATTTTTAATTGTATAAGTACCATTGGCTTGTTTTTTATATCTTGAATATTCTTCTTGCTCAGGAATGAGAGGACTACCATGTTCGTAATCATAGATTTGCGCTGTCTTCAAAATAACTTCATCAACACCTATTTCTCTAGCTAGATTTTTTACATCATCTATTTGATGCTCATTATGTCTCACCACCAAAAACTGAAAAATCACATAAGGAGTAGAGCTATTCAACTCCTTTTTCCATTTTATGACATTTTTAGCTCCCTTTATAACCCTCTCAAGATTTCCACCGATACGATACTGTTTATATGTTTCCTGTGTTGTGCCATCAATCGAAATAATCAACCTATCCAATCCTGATTCAACTGTCCTTTTGGCTCTGTCATCTGTAAGAAAATGACCATTAGTAGATGTAGCAGTATAAATTTTTTTCTTTCTAGCATATTCTACCATATCCAAAAATTCTTTATGCAAATAAGGTTCTCCTTGAAAGTAAAAGGTCAGATAATTGACATGTCGATGTACATCATCGATAACTTTACGAAACAATGCCGAATCTAACATTCCCGTAGGACGAGTAAATTCTCGCAAACCACTTGGACATTCTGGGCATCTTAAATTGCAAGAAGTTGTCGGTTCTATCGAAATAGAAAAGGGCAAGCCCCATTGTATAGGTTTTTTAAACTTCTGTGAAATATAAAAAGAGAGATATACCTTCAGCATATTCCACAATCTATATACAGTAAGAGTGCGGAGAAAATTAATTTCGTTTTGAATCTGAGCTTTTTTCATTATTCTGTTATACGACCACAGACTTAAAATGATTTAAGAAACGGACATCGTTTTCAGAAAGTACTCGGATATCTTTTATTCCATACTTCATCAATGCAATACGCTCAACGCCTACTCCAAAAGCAAAACCAGAATATTTCTTAGAATCTATCTTACAGTTTTCAAGGACTTTAGGATCTACCATTCCACAACCTAAAATCTCTACCCAACCGGTATGCTTACAGACATTACATCCTTCTCCATGACACAAGAAACAACTTACATCTACCTCAGCAGATGGTTCGGTAAATGGAAAATAGGAAGGACGAACCTTGATTTTGGTATCTGCACCAAAAAACTCTGCTGCAAAAAACTGTAAAGTCTGTAATAAATCTGCAAAAGATACATTTTCATCTACATACAAACCTTCTACTTGATGAAAAAAACAATGCGAACGAGCAGAAATAGTTTCGTTTCTAAAAACTTTTCCCGGTGATAAAATACGAATCGGTGGTTTCTGTCTATCCATTACACGCACCTGAACACTTGAAGTATGTGTACGAAGGACTGTTGCTGGATCCAATGAGATATAGAATGTATCCTGCATATCTCTTGCAGGATGGTCTTCTGGAAGATTTAAAGCAGAAAAATTATGCCAGTCATCTTCAATCTCTCTGTCTTCTTCTACAACAAATCCTATCCGCTTGAATATCTCCACCATTTCTTCCATCACCAATCTTACTGGGTGGCGAGAACCTACCGTATGACTATATCCTGGACGAGTCAAATCCAATTCTGCAAGCTCTAATTGTTGAGTTTGAGATTCAAACTGTTCTTTCTGTGATTGATATTTTTCCTCAGCTTCTTGTTTGACAGCATTGACCCTCTGACCAAATTCTTTCTTCAATTCATTAGGCACAGATTTGATTTCGCCAAAAAGATCTTTAAGAATATTCTTACTTCCCAAAAACTTTATTCTAAACTTTTCTAAGCTTTCTGGAGAAGAAATTTCAGTACTTTTAACTTCCTCCAATAATTGACTTGCTTTTTCGAAAACTTCCATAGCTACAAAATTATGAAACAAAATGTAAAACCTTTATTCTAATTACTTTTATAGCATAAAGAATTCAAAAATTGCAATTTTATGGCTTTTATGCCTCCTTTGATAATTTGGATAATTTGGATAATTTGAATCCCAATATCGTCTCAATAATGGTATATCCTACAATCAACAAAAACCCTGACACTAAAGGAATAAATATTTTTTCTTTATTGAAATAGAAGTAATAAATAAATACACCTCCACTGGCAAACATTTTTAGAGAGATAATCACCAAAGTAAACATTGCTGACTGGATAGACTGCGAATTTTTACTTGTTGAATTACGCCATAATGCTACTATCGCTACAAGAGAGATGATGCCTAGCCATATTACAAAAAATCGAATGGCTGTATCTAAAAAATAAGAAGCAATCCACCCTGTAGATGTAACTAATAACCATGCACTTAGAGAGGTGTAGAGATATTTTTGATGAATATTTTTCACTTCAATTGTTTATAAACTAAATAAAATGCTGCTGACAACCCTACAAATAATAAGACTATTGTTGCCCATGGTGTTTCGTTCTGCATCCATTGGTCAATTTTGTACCCACCAAAACCACCAAAAAACACAGCCGCTGCCATTTCAGTACCAATAGCAGAATACCTCACCCATGTTTGAAATTGATTTTTTTTATTTTGAATTGACATCAGCACAAAAATACTAAAGATTATCAAGTCAGATTAACTATTCCTCACCTATTCAATATAATTTCTTTTTATTATCTCTAAGTTTTGAAGAGTTAATTAGATGGATAAATGAAAAAATGAAATAAAATTGAGAAATTGCGTTTCATTAAGAGAATTTTAGAATGATGTTCCACCAAAAGTGGTATAAAATAGGGTATATAATTATTGCTATGTATTTTTCCTTTTTCAATTGGAATCATACACTAGCACAGTCATCTAAAAAACCAAGCAAGAAAAAAGATGTCAGCATTCTTAAAAAAGCGTGGGGAGATGTTAATACTAGAAATAATTATTATTTCAATGCTAAACGGATATATGACGAAATGCTGAAAGAGCATGAGCGCAACGCTATCATCAATTATCAAGATACATTACCTTTTTACTTTCATGATGTCCCTCCATCTCTTTCAGGGAATGATGCCCTTTTGCAAAAAATCATTGTCAAAACAGGAGTAACCCTTCAGCGACATGATTATACTCGATGGAAAGATGATTGTTATACCTTATTGGGGAAAGCCTATTTTCTGAAAGGCAATATGGACAGTGCTCTTGTTGATTTTCAATATGTTTCTACTGCATTACGAGGAAAATTTAACAATAAGAAAGCGGCTATTTCCCAAAAATCAATTTTGAAAGCCAAAGTCGCAAGGCAAAAAGAGCTGACTAAAATCGCTAATAGCAAGAAAAAAGAATTAGAAAAGCAAAAAAAAGAGAAAAGCAACGAGATAGCCAAATCTGCTGAGGACAAGAAAAAGAAAATGGAGGCTGTAGCTAAGGCGAAAGAAAAAGAACTCAAAAGAAAAATAAAGGCAAAGGAGAAAATGTTGAAGCAAAAGGCAAAGGGAACTTATAAAGCTCCTGCTCCTTCTGCAACAAAATCAACTCCATCAAAAACAACTTCTTCCAAGCCTTCTTCTACTAAGAAGAAGAAATCTGCTTCTGATATTCTCGATAAAATTTCCGAAGGTGTATCTATTGAAGTTGGAGGTAAAAACTCAGGAAGTCAATCTGCTGCTAATCAAGCAGACAAAAAAGTCAAATCTTTATTATATACCAAAGAAAAACTAGAAGCTGGAAATGTTGAAGATACTTTGACACAAAAACAAAAGGAAAATATTGACAAACTCACACTCTGGGAAAAAATCAAGCACTTGCAAAGCCGCCCAGATGCATTAGTTTGGATGACCAAGACACTCATTAAACAACAAAATTTTTCTGATGCTGAAAGTATCGTTGAGTATTCAAAAACATTGACCAAACTCAGAAAAAAGCAAAGAAAAGATGTCCTAATTGTCAAATCGTACTATTTCTATAATAAAGGACAAATCAAATTTGCAGCCGATGCTCTCGAAGAAGCTATCCCTTATATCAAGAAGAAAAAAGAGAAAAATTACTACAATTATCTTTTAGCTCAATTATCTGCCCAAGAAAATCCACAACGAGCTTATGATATCTATAAATCTATCTACGAAAAAGGGAAAGATGAAGTCATTAGCTACAATGCTTTAGAAAAAATGAATGATTTTACTCGTCAACAATTAGTAGGAAATCAAGATTCCTTGGAAATCATCAAAGGGCTAAATAAATATTCAAAAAGCAAAATCGTTGGAGACAAAGCTTTATATACGCTTGCAGGAATATCTTTATTACAAACAGATACGGCTAAAGCAAACGAACAACTGAAAAAGGCATTGACATACAATTTTAGCTCACCTGACCAAAAAGGGAAAGCATTGGCAAAATTGGGAGATATTGCCTACGAACGATATCTGTTCAAAGATGCTTATGTGTTTTATGATAGTGCCCAAATCAAAATTCAGAAAGACTCTGTTTTGAAAAAGGAGCTTAGCTCAACTGTTAAAACACTTAAAGATATCGTGGAACAGCAAGGTTTGGCTTATCAACAAGATTCATTGATTTATCTATCTACATTGTCTAAAGAAGACCTTGCCATATTTGTAAAAGCACAGAACAAAACCGAGAAAAAACTAAAAAGAAAAGAAGCAGCAAAAAATGCAGACAATGCAGCCTTCTCATCAGAAGGGATAGGAAGCTCTTCTAATTTTAATTTATCTCAAGATCAATTTACCACCAAAGGCCAATGGTATTTTTACAATGTTGATATGCGCTCCAAAGGTTTCAATGAGTTCAAACAAGTTTGGGGAGAACGACCTTATGTCAATAATTGGCGTAGAGGAGAAGCTATCATGCTTAGTTACGTTGGATTCACTGACGAAATGAAACAAAAAGCCTTAGATACTATTACTCAAACGACACCCAATGCTCCTTTAAAAATCCCTTCTACAAAAGAAGAATTGGAACAGTCCAATGAGATTATTGCCAAATCTTATCTTGTCAGAGGAAAATTATTCTTTCACGAACTCAAAAACTATCCTGCGGCTATCTTATACCTCGATAGTCTTATTAGTAGATATCCCAAAAACACTCTCGTTCCAGAAGCCTATTACACTAAAATCTTAATTTATTCAGAAATGAATTTGATGGAGATGGCTCAAAAAACGACAGATAGCTTACTTCAAAATTACCCAGAGCATGAACTCAGCCAGAAAGTATTGAAGAACAGAGAGATAAAATATGTCAGAAAAGAAGAAAAAAATATTTCACAAGCAGAAGATTATTATAATGATTTATATCAATTGTATTTAGAAGGTCAATATGCTGCCCTCTTGGAGAAAAAACTATTCTTCTTTGAAAAATATGCTACTGAAAAAAATCTCATTAGAAAGGTTGAATTTTTAGCAGCCATTTCATTAGGTAAATTAGGGCAGTGGGAAGAGTATAAATCTGCCTTACAAAATATTATTACTACCTATCCCAAAACAACAGAAGCGGAACAAGCTACTTTATATCTCAAAACATTGCTGGAACATCATAAAGAATTGGCAGGTAAAGAAAATACGACAACTGAGCCAACTCAAAAAGGATTATTCAAATTTGCAGATGGGTTTCACTTTGTTCTCATCATATTAGACGATAGGAAACAAAACAATACCCAATTAGTCGAAGCTATAAATGAAGAATTGGAAAAAGATTTTCCTAATCAACGCATACGTGGAAGCAACTCATATTTAGATGCCAAAACTGCTCTTTTATTAGTAAAAAGATTTAGCAATATTGAAGATGCTCGTAAAGGAGTGGGCATTCTCAAGAATTCAAAAAATTTAACTATCAGAGAAGCCCTCATTAACGCAGAAATACTACTAATTTCGCAAGATAATTTCAAGGAATTATTTACCGAGAAAAAATTGGACGAGTATAAACTATTTTATCAAGAAAATTATTGATGAACAATCTATTTAAAAATAAAACTTTCCTTCTCTTGAAGGCTTATGGTATGGGCGTATTATTTGTCTTTACCTTCTTTCTTCTCACTGGTTGTGGCTTTTTTGGAAGTCTGCCTGATATTCAAGAATTGGAAAATCCAAAATCTAATTTAGCATCAGAAATCTATACTGCCGATGGAGTGCTATTAGGAAAATATTTTATCGACAACAGAACAAATATTGAGTTTAAAGACCTCCCAGAAAATCTTGTACAAGCATTAATCTCTACTGAAGATGAAAGATTTTTCAACCATTCTGGAATAGATATTAAAGCAACACTAAGAGCTGTTCTCTTATTAGGGAAAGAAGGAGGAGGAAGTACAATTACCCAGCAATTGGCAAAAAACATGTTTAATAATACAGGGAGAAAAAATATTTTCAAGCGTATTATTGAAAAAGCACAAGAATATGTCATCGCTATTCAATTGGAAAAAAGATATACTAAAGAAGAGATTATCGCCATGTATTTCAATACCGTTGACTTTGTCAATCATGCGGTAGGTATTCATAGTGCTGCTCATGTATATTTTAATAAAAACCCTAAAGATTTAAAAATTGAAGAGTCAGCCGTATTGGTAGGTATGCTCAAAGCTCCTAGTGCATATAATCCTAAAGGAAACCCCAATGATTCTAAAGCTCGTAGGAATGTGGTGCTCAACCAGATGGTCAAAAACAAATATTTGACACCCAATCAATACAAAGAACTCAGCGCAAAAGATATAGTTCTAGATTTTAAACCTATCAACCATTTGGAAGGATTGGCTCCTTATTTCAGAGATGTATTAGCACAAGAACTTAAAGCCTTCTTTAAAAACAATCCCAAACAAGATGGTTCAACATATAATCTGTATAAAGATGGTCTGAAAATTTACACCACTATAGATTCAAGGCTACAACAATATGCCGAGGAGTCTGTCAAAGAACATCTCTCTTCTTATCAAAAACTATTTAGAGATCAGTATAGAGGAACAAAAGTTTTTGAAGAAGGATTAGGGAAAGATAGACTTCAACATGCTAAAGTCAATTCTGAAAGATATCGAAAATTGGTAGATGCAGATGTTGAAAAAAGCGAAATAGAAAAAATCTTCAATACCAAAACCAAGATGAAAGTGTTTTCTTGGAAAGGCGAGATAGATACTGTGATGACACCTTTGGATTCAATAAAATACCACATGCTTTTCTTACAAACAGGATTTATGGCAATGGATCCAGAAAATGGAAATATCAAAGCATGGGTAGGAGGAATCAACTTTAAATATTTCAAATTTGACCACGTTAATATCAATACTAAAAGACAAGTAGGTTCTACCTATAAACCAGTTCTTTATACGCTTGCAGTGGATAATGGATGGTCTCCGTGTATTTCTGTACCAGCAGGAACAGTGACAATTGGTGATTGGACAGTGTCTGGTTCAGGAGGATATAAATCTTTGAAAAAATGTTTAGCCACCTCAGATAATGGTTGCGCTGCATATTTGGTACAGCAATTAGGTGCTGCAGCGATGGTGGAAATGGGAGAGAGAATGGGTATCCAGACCAAACTTCCTGCTTATCCAGCTATTGCCTTAGGGGCTGGAGATATTTCTCTATATGAAATGGTGACAGCTTATAGTTGCTTCCCATCTGGAGGTGTTCGTTCTGAACCTATCATGCTGACTCGTATTGAAGATAAAAACGGGAACGTCATCAAATTATTTATTTCTAAACGAATAGAGGCATTTGGAAGTAATACTGCCTATAAAATGATTAATTTGATGCAAGGTGTTATTGAACCAGGAGGAACAGGCAACAGATTGAAGAGAAATTATAATATGGGTGAATTGCAAATGGCTGGTAAAACAGGAACAACCAATAAAAACGTTGATGCATGGTTCATGGGCTATACTCCTAAATTAGTAGCAGGAGTGTGGGTCGGAAATGATGAACAATTCTTACGATTTAGGACCACTTATCTAGGGCAGGGTGCATCTGCGGCATTACCTATCTGGGGCAATTTTTTCCAAAAAGTTGTGAAAGACCCCAAATTTAAAGATATAGAACAAGCTAAATTTTTTACCCCTTCAGATACTACATTGATTCAAAACGTGTGTCAGGATGATTCAGAAAACTTTTATGAGGGATTTGCTCCCCTTGAAGAAATGAGTTTGGAAAGTCAATTTTAAAGAAAATGGAAGAAAAACTACTCCCTAAAATAGCGGACGTAGTCAATGCGCTCCCCGAAATGCCTGGTGTTTATCGATACTATGATAAAGAAGGGAAACTATTGTATATCGGGAAAGCAAAAAATCTAAAAAAAAGAGTTGCTAGTTATTTTAACAGAGACCAACAACAATCTGCAAAAACTAGGTTATTAGTCAAAAAAATTGCTGATATCCAACACAATGTTGTCAATACTGAAAGAGATGCGCTTTTATTAGAAAATGCCCTTATTAAACAGTATCAACCTAAATATAATATTGCATTGAAAGATGATAAGAGCTATCCTTTTATCAAAATCACTAATGAACATTTTCCAAAAGTATTTTTCACTCGTCAATATATCAAAGATGGCTCCGAATATTATGGGCCATATACCTCTTTGCATTATGTCCGAGCACTGATGGATCTCATCAAACAGATTTATCCTATCAGAAGCTGTGATCTCAATCTCTCTCCTAAAAACATACAGGCAAAGAAATTTAGAGTTTGCCTAGAGTTTCATATCGGCAACTGTTTGGGTCCTTGCGAAGGGCGACAGACAGAAGAAGAATATTTAAAAAATATTGAAGAAATACGTGCTATTCTGAAAGGAAAATTGTCCACTATCAGACAAGTGTTGAAGGAAAGGATGGAAGAAGCTGCTCAAAATCTTCAATTTGAAGAAGCAGAAAAATGGAAAAATAAAATGCTCTTTCTGAAAGACTATATGGATAGAAATCATATAGTACATCCCGGATTGGGAAATTTTCATGTATTTGGGTATCATGACGATGAGAAAAAGGCATACATCAATTATTTATATGTTTATGACGGTACAGTCGTTAAAGCCAAAAATGTCATCTTAACAAGAAAATTAGATGAGTCAAAAGAATATCTTTTGGAACATGCTATCATTGACACAATTCCACAACTAGAAAACAAAGACCCATTAATCCTTCCATTTGAATTGAATGAAGACAATGGTCTGGAAGATTATTTATATGCTATCCCTAAGATAGGAGATAAGAAAAAATTGTTGGATTTAGCTCATAAAAATGCTTTGTTCATCAAAAAAAATGAGATCAAAAAAAATGTCTCCATCCCCAATGAAGAAAGGATATTGTTGATTATGAAAGAAGATCTCCGCATGAAGGTTCTTCCATATCACATAGAATGCTTTGACAATTCCAATATACAAGGAGCATTCCCTGTTGCAGCTATGACAGTTTTTAAAAACACTAAGCCTAGCCGCTCTGAATATAGACATTTCAATATCAAAACGGTTGAAGGTCCCAATGACTTCGACTCTATGAAAGAAATTATTTATAGAAGATATAAACGAGTTTTAGAAGAAAATAGAGATTTACCTCAGTTGATAGTTATTGATGGAGGCAAAGGTCAGTTGAGTAAAGCTATTGAGAGCTTAGAAGAGTTGGGCATAGCATCAAAAGTTAATGTAATTGCTATTGCAGAAAAATTAGAAGAACTATATTTTCCTGGAGATAGCTATCCACTACATCTGAGTAAAAAATCTGAAACGTTAAAAGTTATTCAGCATATCAGAGACGAAGTGCATCGCTTTGCAATCACTTTTCATAGAGACCAACGTTCACGTGGAACCATCAAAACCAGTTTGACAGACATTCCAGGTATAGGTCCTAAAACAGCAGAATTGCTTTTAAAAAAATTAGGCTCAATTAAAAAAATTAGAGAAACAGAATCCTCTGACCTTGAAAAATTGATAGGCAAATCAAAAGCAAAACTTTTATTGGATTACTTTTCCAAGGAAACGCAATAAATTTACCAATCTCTATCTCCCGATTAATGGCAATATTAAAACAAAATAAAACAATAATAGCATTGTGTCTTTCCCTTCTGTTGATAGCAGGAGTTGTTGTTTTCACAGCTTCAAAAAATGCAGGTTATGAAAGTATTTTATCATATACTGTTGAGCCTAAAACTCAAGATTTACAACTCTATTGGAAAGATGACAATGGCAATATTTTAAAAAATATTACCAATTTGAAAGCATTTATCGAAAGCAAAAATAAGACTTTGACCTTTGCAATGAATGCAGGAATGTATATGCAAGACAATACTCCTTTGGGTCTTTATATTGAAAATGGTAAAATTCTGAAACAAATAAATAGAGCATCAGCTAATGGGAACTTTTATTTGAAACCCAATGGAATTTTTTATATCACGACAGACAATATTCCTTTTGTAGTCAAAACAGAAGATTTCAAAAACAACGGGAATATTAAATACGCCACCCAATCAGGACCAATGCTTGTGATTGATGGTCAAATTCATCCTGCATTTAAAGAAAGCTCCTCTAATCTAAATATTAGAAATGGAGTAGGTATTTTACCCAATAATAAAGTGGTATTTGCAATGTCAAAAAAGAATATCAACTTTTACGATTTTGCTAAATATTTTCAAAATCTTGGATGTCAAAATGCATTATTTCTAGATGGCTTTGTATCAAGGACTTATCTGCCTGAGAAAAAATGGACACAAACAGACGGAAATTTTGGAGTCATGATTGGTGTGACAGAAAAAAGGTAAAAATTTTATCATACAAATAAATATTTTTCTTTGTCAATATCTACAAAGTTTTACCTTATTCATTTATATTGTACATGAATATTATAGGCAAAAATATCGCTCTATCTTTTTTAACAAAGGGAATTTTTAACCTTGAAATAGTCATGAAAAAAGCAGTATTCATCATAATATTTAACTTGTTGCAGATGCTAGTCTATGCTACTCCCAATGCTAGCATTATGAATATTACTTTTGATAAGCCCCAAATCAAAAGAGGGGCTGAATCTGTCATTGCTACTATTACTATAAAAAACATTGGAAGTACAAATGGATTTTTTTATATCACTGCTTCTGCACAAGATGGCAACAATGCTTGGCATGACTTTTCTCCCATCAGAAAAAATTTGTTTTTAAGTTCTGGAAGCACTGACACTGTTCAATTACAATGGTCTCCTGGGGCAAACGTTCCGATTGGGAATTGCTATTTTTATACAAAAGTATTCAAAGATAGTATAGGGGCAGATTTCTATACAGAAGGAGATGTTTCTAATGCATTTTCGATATTGTCCAACCCCTTTCCCTTAACAATGGGGTTATTGATTTACCATAGTTATAGTTCATACGGTGCATGGGATTCCAAACTGTATTTGTACGATTTTTCAACTAACACAAAAAAAGATTTAAGTGCCAATTGGAATATTGACCATGCAATGAATGCACATTTTTCTCCCAATGCCTCACACATTGTATTTATGGGAGATGATGCAGGTCTGCCACGAGATTGGGATATCTATATTTGGGATTTGAATGCCAATCACTTACCTATTAATCTCACTCAAGGCAATGGAATAAGAGATGAAGACCCCAAAATATCTCCTGATGGAAGTCAAATTATTTTCAAGCAAAACGGAGATATAAAAACAATGGCTCTAGACGGTTCAAATATCACTAGCATTACAAACAATGGTGGAGTCCCCGAAGAATCAATGCCATACTTTAGTTCTGATGGACAGAAAATCGTATATGCAAGAGGAGCAGGAGCAAGTTCAGATATTTATATTATCAATAAAGATGGAAGTAATAATACCGCATTATTATCTATTTCAAATGTTTCTGAATATTATCCAATCGTTCGAAATAATTCTTCTTTTCTATATTCTAGGTGGCTTTCTCCTTCTATTCACCACGATCAAATTCATCTAGCTGACTTTTTAGGAAATAGCACAAGTCTCAGTATCAATGATTTATCTTCTAACAATTCAGATGCATATCCAGTTGGTTCTGATTATTTATTTTTTTCAAGTACAAGAGCAGCAAGTTCAGGCTATGATATTTATTTTGGACAAATTTCTTCTGGAGCTGTGTGGAATTTAGACAATTTCAATATCAATTCATCAAATGAAGAATTGGGAGCATGCTATATCCCTAGAAAATTTTCTTGCCAATGCAGCCCTTGAGGTTTATTTGTTGGTGAGAGGTAAGATATAAAATGGAGAGGTGTACTTCTCTTTTCACTTATCCTAACTCAATTTCTTTAGTAGCTCCCTGAGGATGCTTGTTACTAAAATTGCCGAATTGAATATTATAGATAAGTTTAAAAAATAAGGAATCCCACTTACACCTTCGATTTTATAAGTGCTTGAGCAATATCTGCTTTGATATCATCAATATGTTCTAGACCTACAGAAAGCCTTATTGTACCATCAAAAATTCCAGCAGCCTCTCTCTGTTCTGCTGAGATTTTGGAGTGAGTAGTTGAAGCTGGATGAGTGGCAATCGTTCTTACATCTCCAAGATTGGCCGTATGAGAAAACATCTCCAAACTATTCAGAAAATTTCTGCCTCTATCTAATCCTCCTTTTACTTCAAAAGTAACAATACCACCTCCTTGACGCATTTGTTTCTTAGCTAGTTCATACTGAGGATGAGAAGGCAAAAAAGGATAAATCACCTTTTTAATTTCTTCTTGAGTTTCTAGCCATTCAGCAATATTCAATGCATTCTGACAATGTCTATCCATACGCACGTGAAGTGTTTCAAGGCTTTTGGATAATATCCACGCGTTAAAAGGTGACATAGACGGTCCTGTCTGACGACAAAATGCCCTTACATCAGCAATAATCTCTTTACTAGCCAAAACAATTCCACCTGTCACCCTCCCTTGACCATCAATGAATTTGGTTGCACTATGAGTCACAATATCAATTCCATAATCAGAAGGTCTTTGCAAATATGGAGTAGCAAAACAATTGTCCACGTTGACCAAAATATTATGCTTCTTACCCAAACTAGCTAAAAATTGTAAATCAATCAATACCAAAGCAGGATTTGAAGGTGTTTCTGCAAAAATCATTTTAGTATTAGGACGGATTTCAGATTCCCAAGATTCTGGACGATTGATATCAAAAAATGAATATTCAATTCCCCACTTAGGAAAATACTCAGAAATAATCTTCATGGTCGAAGCAAAAAGCGCACTTGAAGCCAAAATATGATCTCCTTGCTTTAAAAACGGCATCATGCTAGAATAAACAGCAGCCATACCTGAAGCTGTACCAAAACCATCTTCATATCCTTCTAAAACCGCCATTTTCTCAACAAACTCGTTTACATTGGGATTGGAGTAGCGAGAATAGATATTCCCCTCAATTTCGCCTGTAAATAAAGCTCTCGCTTGTTCTGCATCATCAAATAAAAAACTAGAAGTCAAATATAAAGGAACAGAATGTTCACGGAAAGCACGTTCATGTTGAGTACGTATAGCTAGAGTTTCAAACTTCATGATTATATATATCTTACAAATTTAGGAAATGTATCGAAACAGATAAGAATTTCATTTAAGTTCTGTATTAATTATTTGTCTCTTTGAAAAGATTTGGGTGTAGATGAACTATTCATATTCTTTTCTTCAAAAGATTGTGGTTTAGAAGTTGGTTTACTGTTTTTTTTAATAAAATAATTTAACCAATTGATTATAGTTGTAGGTAATTGCTTTTTAGAAAAATCAACATTTATATTATAATTATTTTCCCAATTTGATTTAGATGAATACAACTCAGATTTAAAAACACGTTCGGGTGCTATATTGTTCCAAAATGAATATCCGTTCCACGTGGCACTATGATTCAAATCTTCAATCACTTCAATAAAAAATTTTTCATCATCCTTACCATAAGTATCTAAATGAAAAGAAGTATCACCTTGGACTAAATATTCATTAAGTAAATAACCATTCTCTTTAAAAAACTTCAAAATGTATGATTTTTCATTTGAAGGTAAATGAACATCAAAATTGACTTGACCAAAATTGGAAACAGGGACGAAATGGATAGGCCAAGAAACTAAATGAGAAAATGAAGAATTTTGAAAACCTATTGCAGAATCTAAAAAAAGAATTCTACCCTCAAAATTCTCAGATAAAGTATCTTCAATTCTAAATCCCCACTGATTTTCTTGAATAGAAAAATTCTTAATATCTATTGTGTCATGTTCAGAAACAAAGAAAATTTTATTTTTATCTATAACAGAAATGGGAACATTAGAAAAAAACTGAAAATTACAATTTTTATACGCGCTGAGAATTGAATCTTTGCCCATCATCTTGGCCATTGGTAAGAATACTTCATTCTCAAGCGATTGTGAAGGCTTAGAAAAGCGCAAACTATCCACTATTATATCATTAATAAATAATTCACAAGTATCTGATAATGAATTAGTATAAATAAAAAAGCTTAAAAATTTTGAAGTGAAATCTGTATTCAAAAACTTGTACGAGTTGAAAGTGAAATTTTGAAGAAAAATACTATCTTTTTGAGGATTAACTTCTTTATTCAGTTCAATTGTCAAAATTTTGTTGATATTTGAAAAATTGGAGTTAAGCACCTTTAAATCTTTAACTTCAGGTAAATCAACAAACAATTCTATATCAGATTGTGTTGAGTCTAATAATATAGGTTGATCTAATTTTCCTACCCACTCTGTAGGTAAGTCATAAATAAAATTATTATTCAAATCATTAAGAACAAAAATTCGAAAAGAATCTCTTGGCAAATAATCAATTTTAAAAGTATTATCCTTTTGAATTTTATAAATATATTCTGGTTTTTGTCGAGTGATTATAGAATCATCACCTGATTTATATAATAAGACAAAAGTATTCTCAGGAATATTTTGGGCACTATAAGTAGATACCTTACCTTGAATTGACAAGCTATCCAAAAAAGAACCAGTAGAAAAAATATACTTAAAATTGCTCAAAATATTTCCTTCATTAATATCTTTTATAGAATTACCAAAATCAATACTATAAGTTGTATTAGAATCTAAAGGGTTTTTAAAATCAATAGTTAATAAATTTTTTTTGACTTTTACATCAGGTTGAGGCAATATTGGAGGAGAGATAATTAGATTTTGATTCAAATTAGCTACTTGAACCCATTCATCAAACTGAACCGTAATCTTATCGTTATTAAAGTTTGTAGAATAATTAAGAGGATTAAATTTTTTAGGAAAAGGTTCATAAGTATCTTTAGGACCACCTTCAGGAAGTCCAGGAGTAGCACAAGAAATGACTAAACAACACAATAAATAAAAAAACCTTTTATACAACATTATCTTCCCATAAAGACCATCAATACCGATATATCAGCAGGAGAAACTCCACTTATTCTACTCGCTTGCCCAATTGTTTGAGGTTTTATTTGATTTAATTTTATTCTAGCTTCCATAGACAAAGATTTAATTGAGCTATAATCCAAATTAGTCGGTAATTTTACTTCCTCTAATTTATGAAGTTTATTTGCCATTTCCTTCTCTCTTAAAATATATCCTTCGTACTTAATATGGATTTCTGCTTGTTCTAAAAATTCCTTTTCAAATTCTTGAAGGAGAATATGAATAGAAGGAATAGCATCCATCAAACCTAAAATAGTAATATGAGGGCGAGAAAGAATCTTATCCAATTTGGTTCTTTGAGTAATTTCAGCAGATTCCATACTCAGCAAATAAGGATTTACCATATCAGGTAATACACTAGATTTCTTTAAAAGATCAACTATTTCTTCACTTTTTGCTATTTTTTCTTTTACTCTTTGATATCTACTTTCATCAGCTAACCCAAGCAAATAGGATTTTTCAGTTAACCTAATGTCTGCATTATCCTGTCTTAATAAGATTCTATATTCTGCTCTAGATGTAAACATACGATAAGGCTCATCAGTTCCCTTATTAATTAAATCATCAATCAATACTCCGATATAAGCTTCATCTCTACTTAAAACTAAAGGATCTTTCCCATTGATAGTAAGATGTGCATTGATTCCAGCCATTATGCCTTGAGATGCAGCCTCTTCATAACCAGTTGTACCATTAATCTGTCCAGCAAAAAATAAATTTTTAACCAATTTAGTTTCTAAAGAAGCATTTAATTGTGTTGGTGGAAAATAGTCATATTCTATAGCATATCCAGGTCTAAACATTTTTGCATTTTCAAAACCAGGAATTTTTCTTAATGCTTCATACTGAACTTGCTCTGGAAGAGAAGTAGAAAATCCATTAACATAAACTTCAACAGTATCCCATCCTTCTGGTTCAACAAATACTTGATGGCGATCTCTTTCTGCAAATCTATTGATTTTATCTTCTATCGAAGGACAATATCTAGGTCCTAAGCCTTGAATACGACCTGCAAACATTGGGGATTTATCAAAACCAGTTTTCAAAACATCATGAACTTCCTGATTGGTATAAGTAATATGACAAGGTCTTTGATGTAGAGGTTTATCAATATTTTTATAAGAAAACCCAACAACATCTTCATCACCATATTGCACTTCCATTTTTGAATAATCCAAACTTCTACCATCCACACGAGGAGGAGTACCCGTTTTCATTCTTCCGCTTACAAATCCCAATGATACTAGTTGTTCGGTAATACCTCTCGCAGCGCCCTCACCTGCCCTACCACCACCAAATTGCTTCTCTCCAATATGAATAAGACCATTTAAAAATGTTCCATTAGTTAATACTACAGACTTAGAACGATATGGAATGCCTAAGTTTGTAACAACACCTACACATACTCCATCTTCAACAATTAATTCTTTGACCATTTCCTGCCACATATCGACATTGGGTGTCTGTTCTAAAAGTTTTCTCCATTCTTGTGAAAATAACATTCTATCACTTTGAGCTCTTGGACTCCACATGGCTGGACCTTTAGACTTATTCAACATTCTAAATTGAATCATCGTCTTATCTGTAACAATACCAGAATAACCACCTAATGCATCAATCTCACGTAATATCTGACCTTTAGCTACTCCACCCATTGCAGGATTACAGCTCATTTTTGCCATTACTTCCATATTCATGGTGATTAGCAAAACCTTTGAACCCATATTTGCAGCAGCAGCAGCAGCCTCGCATCCAGCGTGACCAGCACCTACTACTATAACATCATATTCAGGATAATTCATTTTATTTAAATTATGTTAGAATAAATTGTTCCACGTGAAACTATCTATATTGAACAAAATATAAGTTCCACGTGAAACATTATTTAAAGGAAGGACAATAAATTCTCTTTCCATTCTTATTACTATTTCCTATAAAATAGTTTAAACCTATCTCAAATCCATTAAACCCACTAAAAGTATTTTTTGAGGTGTTTAAAGTATTGTCAGCAGTCATAAATAATTGTAAATCATTAAATTGTGCACCAATAAAGGCATTTAGAGTGTATAAAGAAAATTTACCTATCGGAGATTTATACATTCTTAAATATGGACCAGCAAATATTGAAAATTGATCAGTTTTATCTTTAATTAAATAATATTTCAATAAAACTCCTGTATAAAGTTCCATCGCTTTGCCTTGATTATCAATCATTAAAGATGGTTCTAAGGTCAAATTATTAATATCTGCTTCTAAACCCATATGTACATTATAACGCAAAACTTGACCAAAAGTAATATAATCATCTTGTTCAGGTATCAAATGAAAAGCAGAAGCTCCAACATATCCTCTAAAATGTTCATTTCCAGAAAAAGAATATAATAAACCAACTCCTAAATCAATTTTATTAATAGATGGATATTCATCAGTTTCTCCACTATTGATATTAGGATTGTAATAAATTCCATCAAATTGATTTCCAAACTGAAGATTACTATAATTAAATTTCCTATTCAAAAATGAAAAATTAAAACCTGCACTTAAAGTATGATGACCATCCTTTCCTAGTGGCAATCTATAAGCAACAGATAAAGCTGTCTGATTATCCATAATCATATTCTCACCAGCTCTATGATTGTAAAAAGATAATCCTATTCCTAAATTACTTGTAGAAACACCATTCTCAAATGGTATATTGATATCTCCACTTGCAAATACAGTTCGCATACCATCTTTTCCAAAAGATTGTCTATATCTATCAGCATAAGATGCATTCAATCTCAATTTACTTTCAATAAAACCAGTAAACGCTGGACTATAATAAAGAGGATTATAGACATGATGAGAATAATGTAAATCTTGAGCTTTGAGATGCTGAAAACTCAAACCAACAATTACTATTGCAAATACAACTAAAATCTTCCTCATCTTACTAATGTTAATTGCCCTTTTTGTTCACGAATAGTACCATCAGAATATTGAACAGAACAGTGGTAAAAATATAATCCAGGAAGAGAATTTTGACCATTAACTTTACCATTCCAACCTAAACTTAAAACATCTCCTTCATAGACTAAAAAGCCATTCTTATCATAAATCTTTGAAGTTGCCTCTTGAATACCTATCCCATAAACTTGAAAAAGTTCATTCTTTCCATCACCATTTGGCGAAAAAGCATTTGGAATATATAAAGAAAATTCACCCTTAACAGTAATAAAAATTGTATCTGAAGCAGTACAACCATAATCCAAATCATTAGCTACAATGTAGATTTCAGTACTTTTAAATAATAAAGCAGATGATTCTTGACAATTAGAACATTCTATTCCATCTATCGGAAACCATTGATAAGAAATATTTGAACTACCTCCTAATACTTGAGAACTCAATAAAATATCTTCTCCAATAATAATTTCATCTTTTGAAGAACTTGCAGAAACTGAAAAAGCTGATTTATCTTCTATGGTGATTGTATCTGAAACAGTACAAGCATTTTGATCCTTAATCTGTAGTTGGTAAAATCCTGCTTTAAGATTTCTAAGTGTATCTCCATTGATTGCAGAATTATTATTCCAAGTATATAAATAAGGACCTACCCCACCACTAATTTGGGTATATAATTTTGCATCATTACCACATAAGATTGGTTCAGCTATGATATTTAATTTCAATTCTTCTGGTTGTATTACCTTTATCAAATTAGGTAGAATAGAATCACACCCATCACTATTTCTAACTGTCAATTGATAATCTCCAGCAGATAAATTAGTAAAAATAGATTGAGATGTAAAACTACCACCATTCAAAGAATACTGATAAGGTAATTTATCGGAAATTAATGTTGGAACAATCTCTATACTACCATCAGATTGGTTAAAACAAGAAACATCATTTATATCAATTTGAAAATCTGTTCCTTCGCAAGCATAATATTTTTGAAACGGTGATATAAAAAATAGTAAACAAAATACTTTATAAAAATTCATGTTATAATATTAAAAAACTGGACAAGCCATTATAGTATATTTCTTATTGTTTGAAATGGGAGTTGATTGATAAATAATTGAAGTTTCAAAAGCACCGAATCCATTATTAGCATTACTTAAATCTGAAATAGTTCTATCGTAACTCAATGTTAATTGCAGTCCTTTTAATTGCACTCCAGCAGAACCAATAATAGCTCCACTACCATCATACCATCCTCCAACAAAAACAGATGTTTCATAAGGACGATTACCTGATAAATTATAAGAAAATTGACTTCCAGCTACCCAATTAGTTAGATTATACTGAGACATAAATATTCCATTGGGATTTATCATTATCTTATCATTGATATTGATAGTCAATCCACCATGACCATGAAATTTTAATTTTCTCTCAGAATCAGCTGAAAAAAAACTATCCTTTGGACGCATCAAATTAAAAGCAGATACTCCTGCATAAGCACTTAATAAACTAGAAAAATTGGATGACCAAAAAATACCAGTATGCATATTCAATCTCGTAAATGATTCTGAACTAAATGATTCCAAATTAGGAAGTGTCATATCAAAACCATTGATAGATGGATTAAACTGTGATTCAAAATATAATTGTGAAATATCTAATCTTCTATTCTTAATACCAAATTGAAAACCTGCACTTAAATAATGATTATTATCTCTACCAAAACTTTTATGATAAGCTATAGAAGCCATAATATCAGTAGTTTTCAAAGCTCCACCAGCTTGATTATCAGCCGAAGCAATCAATCCTACTCCCAAAATATCTCCATTCAATTGTGATTGCATCAATCCAAAATCTGCAGCTGCACTCAATGTACTATAAGGTGCAGGAGTGGAAACAGGTACTGACTGAATTCTATAATTAGCACCTAATCTAAAAAGTCCCTTTACCTTTCCTGTCAATGCAGGATTGAGATTCAATGGTGAATTATAAAACTGATTAAATTTATAATCTTGTCCCCATACTGTATTCATTAAAAAATGACAGCTAAAAATTATAAATAATACTACTCCTATTTTTTTCATGAATATCAATAAGAAAAAACAACAAAATTATGAATAATTATTAAAAAACTTTAAGATAACGCTTAACTTAATTATACAATAACGATTTAAACAAGACACGATATCTTCTATCAATCATGCTATCGTTATGAAAAACAACGCTAAAATTGCCATTGTATTTCTTTACAACTCGTTTAATTTCATGTAATTCACGCTTTTCATCATCTTCATCAATATTTCTATAATATTTATTCATAGAATCCATCCATAAAAATGGCTGTATCATTAACTCCAACCTTTGATTTAAAATAGGATCAAAGAAAAAATAAGGTAGTGATGTAGATGATAAAAATCCTGGACAATCATAATAGCCAATAGATTTATCAATTTTAATTCCCGATTCTATCAATTGATGAAATGAAGAAGGAAAACTTAACCTCAAAAAATGAAATCTAGAAACTGAAATATACTGTTCAGATATTTTCTGCAATTCCATCAATTCTTTTTTAATTAAACCTTTTTTAAATGAAGATTCATAAGAAGGGTGAATACCCAATTGACCATATCTTTTTAACTTTTTTATCAAAAGTTTTTTTAATTCATTCAAAGGATTCAAACTATTATTTTTTCCTTGTTTCATTAAAATAAAAAAAGAAAATTTCTCACTATTCTGATAATCTAAAAAATTAAAAAACTTCTCAGCTGGATCTTCTGTAAGTCCTAAAATGATTAACCAACGTTGAAATAATTGAAAAAATTTACCTCTGATAATATCTCCAATAGAAGCTTTCAAATGTTGTAAAATAGGTCTTTGATCAAATAAATAAAAGTGGTCAATATCAAAAGAAATATCTTGTCGAAAAGTACTTATTCCACAATTAAAACCTTGATTCATCAAATGTAATCTTAGTTTTTCAATCCATATTTCTATATATGGCAATCTATCCAATCCAGAAATTCTTGGAAACCATTTACTAAAAATTATTCGCTGATGAATATCAAATTGCGTTTGTGTATAGGCATCAAAATGAGATAAACAATAAAAAGTAGCTGAAAAAATATCCATTTCTAATAAACTATCAGAATTGGGAAAAAGTAATAAATCTTCCCCTTCACCTGAAATAGTAGGACGGAAAGACTTATCCATAAAACTATTTTCAATCAACTGATTAGCCTGAATAAAATTATAATCAGTGCTCTTTTGATAATTGTATTCTATCACTTCATCTGACTCTCCTATCGCTTGAAGATTATTTGTAAGTAGATAAGAAATTTGTAAGCGTTCATTGAAAATCGTATCTAGAACATACTTTAAACGTTCACTATCTATCAAAGAATAAATAACAATACGTTGCTTTTCAGTCATAAGATTTATATTTACAATTGTTAAATGTCTGATTCAAATTCATATAATATCTCTTTACCTCAATTTGAAGGACCTTTTGATCTTCTTTTATTTTTTATTGAAAGGGATGAATTGAATATTCAAGATATTCCCATCCACCAAATTACACAAGATTTCTTAGACTATATACATTCTCTAGAACAAATGAATATTGAAGTAGCTAGTGAATTTATTTTAGTAGCTGCTACACTGATGCGCATCAAAACAAAAATGTTGATTCCTAGAAAAGAACTCAATGAGAAAGGTGATGAAATCGACCCTAGAAAAGAACTCGTTCAAAAAATATTGGAATACAAACAGTTTAAAGATGTCCTTGAAATTCTTAAAACGATGGAAGATAAGAGAATGCAACATTTTTCACGTGGAACCATCAAAAATGAATTAAAAGAAATCATAGAAAATTATAGTCTTGAAAATGATTTAGAACAAATCAGTTTATTTAAACTCTATAAAAGTTTTTACAAGGTAATTGAAAAATATTCAGATAGAAAACTTAAAGTAGAACATAAAGTTGTTCCCTACTTATATACAGTTGAAGAGGAAAAAACAAAATTGCTCACTTTATTAGATTTGAAAAATCATTGCACTTTTGATGAATTATTTGTTGAATGCAAAACAAAAATTCATGCTGTATTTATTTTTCTATCTATGCTAGAATTGATTCAACAACAACAGATTAGCATCCAAATAAGAGATGGCTACAATAATATCTTATTAAGTAAGAACTCTATTTAATCCCAGCTTTAGCAGAGATTTCCAACATCCTATCAATAGGTAATTTAGCTTTCAATCTCAATTCTTCATCCATTAAAATTTCAGGTTGCTCATATTTCATAGCATTATAAATTTTTTCTAAAGTATTGAGTTTCATGTATGGACAATCATTACAAGCACAAGCATTATTTGGAGGAGCAGGAATAAAAGTCTTAAAAGGACTATTTTCTTGCATTTTATGTAAAATACCTGTTTCAGTAGCTACAATGAAAGATTGAGCTTCATTTTCTATTGTATATTTCAATAATGCAGTTGTAGAACCAATATAATCAGCATGTTCTAATACTTGAGCTTCACATTCAGGGTGAGCAATAAATTTTGCTTCTGGATTTTGCTCTTTTAATTTTAGTATTTTATCTAGAGAGAAGATTTCATGCACGATACATGATCCGTCCCATAGAACCATATCTCGACCGAGTTTCTTGATTAAATAGCCTCCTAAATTCCTGTCAGGGGCAAAAATAATCCCTTTGTCAGCTGGAATACTATTGACAATATGTTCTGCACTACTAGAAGTACAGATATAATCACTCAAAGCTTTAATTTCTGCACTGCAATTGATATAAGAAACAACAACATGATCAGGATATTTAGCTTTGAAAGCAATAAAATCTTCAGCTGTACAAGCATCAGCTAATGAACATCCGGCTTTCAAATCAGGAATCACTACTTTTTTACTTGGATTCAAAATTTTAGCTACTTCAGCCATAAAATGAACACCAGCAAAAACAATCATATCTGCTTCTGTAGATTCAGCTTTTTGAGCCAATCCCAAACTATCTCCAATATAATCTGCTATATCTTGAATGTCTGCATCTTGATAATAATGCGCCAACAAAATAGCATTTTTCTCTTTTTTCAATTTTTGAATTTCTTCAAACAAATCTAATGTAGGATCTACAGCAATATCCAAATATCCTAATTCTTCGAGATTCTTCTTCTCCATAATAATATAGTTATAATAGAGTAATTAAATTTTATTTTATTATTTCTCATCATTAAAGCTGTGGATTTGTAGAAAGAAAATTTTATACACTTTCTTGGATTTTAACTTACTAAAACTCTCAATTACTATTTCCACATCCTTCGATGATTACAAATGTAACAAAATCAAGTATCTTTTATACTTGTCCACACTCTGTTGCTTGTATATCTTAACATAAAATTTACCTACTGTCAACATTAATTTTATTGTGAATAGTATGTTGACTTTGTTTAAAATTAGCCTGATTTAATGTGTGTGGAACGCAATTTTAATGTGTGTGAAACAAGTTACTGACCTTATCCACATTTTTTATTGTTTCACACTTTGTTCCACTCCAACTTTTAGTGACTTTACTAAGTATCAAATGTTAAAATTAGTTTACTCGTTTTGAATAACTTATGTATAGTTATAGTTACAATGTTAATAACTGTTAATTGAAGGGGTTGATTTATATTCTAAATAAAAATAGCTGTATCAATTAAGACACAGCTATTAGAAATATTATAATAGGTTTTTAAATCTGATTTATTTAGAAATTTTATTTAAATCTTGGTCAAAATCAACCTCTTTACCATTAAAATCAGCGAACTTGATACTACAATCACTTACATCTAAGAGTTTTGCATATTCCAAGGGGATTACCCATTCACCTGTTAATACATTCAATACACCTCGTTTGTTTCCATTTGTAACAAATGCATACTGTTTATAAAATTCCAAAATGTTATCACACACGTCTTTTTTAATAATATCGCCATTGATTTTTCTTAAAGAAAATAATATTCTACCATCAATTTTTTCACCAGTAAAAATGACTTTATCGTCTAAATTAACCACATCATTTATATTTCCATCTATAAGTACCGTACCATCTAATTTAACTACTGCATAGGTTTCAGGCTTATCTCCATCTGCTGGATTTGTTTCCACAGTAAATAATCCTGTTGCTTTTCCAGTGAAGTAATTCAATTGTATTTGAATAAACTCATATTTATTTTGTAAATACTTATTACCATTTGTATCAATAACAAATTCATAACCTTTACTATCCATAGCAACAATATATCCATCTGTTGCTTCAGTCATTTCATTGCCATCAGGAATCCAACAATCTTCATTTGTCAATTTTTTTAATGAATAGTTATATAAATCTCCTTTTTTATCTCCTTTAATTGCTTCAATTATACCACTTCTGAATTCAAAATTTTCATAGATACCTTCTGGAATAACTATTTTTCCATTAATATCCATTAATCCAGATTTTGTATTTTCTCCTGTTTCTTCTTGAAAAAGTATCACATTGGGAGCATAGCGGATATAAGAGATTTTTTTTGGTTCGACTACCCAATTGCCTTTATCATCTATAATGCCATATTCATTATAATTCATAGTTACCAAAGCACGCCCATTGGTAAATTCTTCAGCAAAACTGTATTTAGCTGGTAATACAATTTTTCCAGTTATATCACAATAACCCCACTTTTCATTACTAAATTCTATTGCAATTAATCCATTATCTCCTACTGTTTCATTTCCACTTATTCCTGGAAGCTGCACTTTTTTTTGAGTATTCAAATCCCATAAATCAATCGTCTTTTTATTAAAATTCTTTGAAATTGTCTTCCCATTGCTAATGATAAAATACGGATCATATTCTTGAGGTACTATCAAATTGCCTTTAACATCAGACAATCCATAATTATCACCTCTGTCACCACCTATAATAAAATAATTGGGATTGATTGTGCCATCGCTATTATATACTTTACTTGCATTTCCGTATAAGCCCTGAACAATACATTGTTGTGACCAAGAATTATATGTAAAAATGAAGGAGATAAGTAATAAGATAATTTTTTTCATATTAAAAATTTTAGTGTGGGTTAAAATTTAAAATTAATTTATCTCACTCAATAATGCATTGCTTCAAATATTTTTTTTAGAATTTTTCACACAATATTTTTCATACCAACTTACAAATACCATTGATGGCGAAGTATTTGTTTATATACTTTTGAATCAATTTCACCAATCACACTTTTTCCAGCTTTTATGCTCGCTCTTATTGAAGTAGAAGAAATATCTAATAATGGCAGTTGGTGATGATGAATTTTTCCACTTTCAAAAAGTTTTTTATCTGTATCAATATTTCTGTTATAAATATGTAATTCAGTAAGTTGTAAAATTTTTTCATGATCTTTCCATCGATGAAAATCTGTTAAAATATCTGTTCCCATGATGATATGGAATGTAATATTCTCGTGTTCTTTTTGAAGATATTCTAATGTATGAATGGTATATGAAGGTATAGATAGTTCATTTTCTATAGGATTTACTTTCAAATGTGGGTGATGTTTAATCACTTTTTTAATCATCTTCAATCTATTTTCAAAAGGCAATAAATCTTTTTGCTCTTTAAATGGATTGAGAGGAGAAGGTACAAACCATACTTCTTCAAAGCCTCCTGCTTCATACATTTTATTGGCAATGATGAGATGTCCATTATGTATTGGATTAAAAGAACCGAAAAACAAACCTACTTTCATAACAATTATAAAACTACATAATTTTAAATGAGATTATACTGAATTGATGATTACCAATAATTTTGAAGATAGATTTTACAAACTATAATAAATATCTTCTATCTTTTTGACATAGTTTTCAATACTGAAATGTTTTACATCTTCAAATGCTTGATGAATAAGACTTTGTTTTAATGATGGATGAGTTTTGAGTTCAGCAATATTTTGAGCTATTCTGATATAATCTCCTACATTTGAAATGAGTGCTGATTTTCGATGAATTAAAATTTCGGCTGCTCCACCTACATTTGTAGCTATGATAGGCACTTTGGCTGACATCACTTCTAATATTGTCGAACCAAATCCCTCCATTTTGGAAGTAAATGTAAATACATCAATTCCGTTTAAAAGATGAGCTATATTTTCTCTGTGTCCAAGTAGGATGACATCTTCTTTCAGATGATAATCTTTGATTAATTTCCTAATATTTTCTTCTTCAGCACCTTTACCGATAATTAGTACTTTTATATTTTTCTCCCCTAAAGTTTTAATAAGATAATGTATTGCCTTCAAGAAAGTAGGATAATCTTTGTGATCTACTAAAGCGGCGATATTGGCTACAATGAACCTATCTTTTAATTGAGGAAATTCTCTTTCTAGTATATTTCTACCACCAATTTTTTGAAATTTCTCTATATCAATAGCATCATATATGACTTCACATTTTTGATAGACTTTTTCATTGTCTTTAAAAATTTCTTTCACTCTCTGAGAAACACAGACTATCTTTTTAATACCACTGATAGCATATTTACTAGCTGAAAATATATTTTTAGCCGTAGGAAAATCTACTCTTCGATGGAGTATTGCTGAAGTTTTCACTCCCAATAAATAAGCGAGTATATATGCATGATGCGCATGAGGATCATGAATATGAAAAATATCAACTTCTTGATTTTGACTGGCTTTTCTGATTAGCGAAACCAAATGAAGATTAAGTCCACTTTCTCTATTGTAGCTGATATGTGGAATATTATTTTCAATACAATATTGTGCTAAAACTCCTTTTTCTGAACAGTAAATAGTTTGATGGTATCCTTTATCTTTCAAGCCTTGATAAAGATATATTATTTGCTGTTCGGCTCCTCTCCAAATATCAGCAGAACTTAAGTGGATGATATTTCTGATTTTTCCAGCCATTTTGCGAAACATAAAAATAGTGTAAAAGCCATCATTTCCTTCTTTTGTAATAGTCCTGTATCAAAAAACCATACACAAAAAGTATAAATACTGAAACATAAAAAATAGATTTTGGGTAAAATACCTATTAACGTAAATCCATAATATAAATACGATAAGAAAAACAAGACTAATCCAATCACACCAAAAATTCCCAAAAAGTATAAAAATTGAGAGTGATATGTCATAGGTAAATCTTCGTATTCTTGATGATATTTATTTTCATATAACTCCAAATAATTACCTATCCCATATCCTAAAATTGGTTTTTCTTTGAACATATTCCAAGCTGTTTTCCATGAGGCAAACCTTGTAAAAGTTGCAAAATGTACAAAGTCCTTCTCTTGAAGTTGATTGTTTTGGATGGACTCTAATTCATATTTTGTTTGCTGATATCTTGATTTGATACTTGGATAAAAAAGATAGGCAGATATATTTATCACTAGGATACTAAAAAGAATGATAAATAGACTTGTCTTTTTTGAATATTGACTGAAAATATAGATAAATATAAAAGGTAGAAATCCTGCTATTCCTATCATTGCAGCTCTAGCTCCCAATAGAAATGGAGCACTCAAAAGCACTAATGCTATGACAATGAAATACCATCTTTTTCTTTTTAAGAAAATAAATATTGCTGTAAGACCACTTAGTGAGAGTAGATTGGCAAAATGTATTCTTTCCATAAAGGGAACATACCAGCCAAAAAGAAATTTATTAGAATTTGTAAAAGGTTTGACAATATGCTCTAAAAGATGATTGGATAAATGATTGGCAGTTGGAATAGGAACTAAATTCCAAATTATTGTCACTAAATAAGCTAATAGCAATGAATAGATTAAATATTTTACCCCACGTTCAATAGTATTATTATCTGTTTTTGAAACATAATAGAAAGCAATTGGAAATAATAAAAAGGGCAAATAGGATTTTAAATTTTTCAGACCTCCATACGTATCTGCTGACCATAAAATACTTACTCCAAGCAATAAGAATAGAATAATAGTAGGATGACTGAGAATAGAAATATTCAAAAAATTATTTTTAGTATAAAGGCTATTGACAACAATACAAATCATTGTAATTACCATCATTATATTGATGAGAGCTGTACTCCAACCTGTAGCAAGACACCATAATAGTGCTAGAATTTTTATAAAATCATCAAAAATCAACTTATTTTTTACGGCTTGCATATTATGTAAATGTAAGAATTAGTGCTTGAATGATATATAATTTCTGTAAATACCATTAAAATAAGCTGTTATCAAAAAGTATTTTATCAATTGTATTGACATTTTAAAAAACTTGTTTGAACTTTGTTTATAAATATTTACAAATGAAAAAGATATTATTAAGCGCATTATTATTGATGTCAATGGTGCCTTTTGTGAAAGGACAAGCAATTGAGAAAGGGAACTTTATTATTCAGCCTTCTTTGAACCTTGGAGGTTATGGTGCTTATTCAAGTGGTTTTGGTATTGGAGCTACATTGAATGCAGAGTATGCAGTTCACAATTATGTGAGTGTAGGAGGTTTTGCAGGTTTTAGTACAAATAGTAGTTCTAATATTAATTTTTATAGAATAGGATTCGGAGCAAGAGGTGTATTTCATTTTTGGCAACTGATTGATGATAAAGTATCCAAAGATTTGAAAGCTGATAAAATAGATTTTTATGTTCCATTACATTTAGGATACAATCTTTACAGATGGTCTGGTTATAAAGATTATCCAGGTTGGACAAAACCATCAAGTTCTGGTCAATTTAGAGTAGGATCTGGTATTGGTTTGAGATATTACTTTACTCCTAAGTTTGGTATTGCATTGGAAGTTGGAGGAATGGAAATTTCACCTGCGAAAATCGGTGTATCTATCAAGTTATAATCATTTAATTATTATAAAATTTATAGCCTGTACCCTATCGGTATGGGCTATTTTCTTTTTAAGTACTTATATAAATAGTTTTTATAGATTATATTTGTACATATACTAGGTGAAGTTTTTATATTTTATTTTTTTAGTACTATTTAGATGATGAAGATAGCAATATTAGGACCTGCTCATCCATTAAGGGGTGGTTTGTCAGCATATAATGAAAGATTGGCTAAGGAATATATTTCTCAAGGTGACGAAGTAAAGATTTATACTTTTTCACTCCAATATCCAGAGTTTTTATTTCCTGGAACATCTCAATATTCAAATCTACCTGCACCAAAAGATTTGGATATAGAAGTATGTATCAATTCTGTTAATCCCTGGAATTGGATAAAAGTAGGCTTAAAGATTAAAGATTGGAAACCAGATATTTTGATAGTCAGATTTTGGCTACCGTTTATGGGACCTTGTTTAGGCACAATCAGCAGAATAGTTAGATTGAACAGACATACAAAAGTCATCTCTATTCTGGATAATGTTATTCCTCATGAGAAACGCTTTGGAGACCATATTTTGACAAAATATTTTGTAGGTGCTATTTCTGGTTTTATTACGATGAGTAAAAGCGTCTATAATGATTTAAGCGTGTTCAATAAGAAAAAGCCTAGAGAATTAACACCACATCCTCTTTTTGATAATTATGGTAGTCCAATTAGTAAGTTGGAAGCAAAAAAAATATTGGGATTGGAGATGAATACGCCTTATATCTTATTTTTTGGACTGATTAGAGATTATAAAGGTTTAGATATCTTATTGAATGCAATGGTATCTTTAAAAAAGCAACAAGCTCAGTTAAAATTGATTATTGCTGGGGAATATTATTCCAACCAGAAAGAATATGAAAAATTGATAGATGCTTTAGATATTAGAAATCAATTGGAATTGCATACAAGATATATTCCTGATGATGAAGTGGCAACATATTTTTGTGCAGTAGATTTAGTTGTTCAACCTTATAAATCAGCCACTCAAAGTGGAGTAACTCAAATTTGTTATCATTTTGACAAACCAATGGTAGTCACCAATGTCGGAGGATTGCCAGAGATAGTTCCTAATGGGAAAGTAGGATATGTGGTAACTCAACAACCATTGGATGTAGCGAATGCAATTAATAATTTTTATATGTTCAATAAGGAACATGAATTTGTTCAAAATATCCAAGTTGAAAAAGAAAAATATAGTTGGAATACGTTAAGCCAAAAGATTAAAAATATGGCTAAACAATTATAAATAGGTTCACTATACATCAAAATTATATTGAATTTATTGCATAAAAATAAATTGTAAATTTACATTATGATAGTTAGAAGTAAAGCTCCTTTAAGAATAGGATTGGCAGGAGGAGGTACAGATGTTTCTCCATTCTCAGATATATATGGTGGAGCAATACTAAATGTGACAATCAGTTTATATGCTTATGCGACTATCCATCCAACAGATGATGGGAAGATTACAATAAATGCTATTGATCGAAATGAAAAGATAGTTTTAGGTAGTGCAGATATTTTACCTATTGATGGCAATTTGGATTTAGCAAAGGGAGTTTATAATCGTATTGTGCGAGACTTTGTGAAAGAGAAGCTTTCATTTGAGATGAGTACTTATGTTGATGCTCCTCCAGGCTCTGGATTGGGTTCTTCATCTACCCTTGTAGTTGCTATACTTGGAGCTTTTGTTGAGTGGTTAAAATTACCATTAGGAGAGTATGATATTGCTCACTTAGCGTATAAGATTGAGAGAGAAGATTTAAAAATGGCTGGGGGGAAGCAAGACCAATATGCTGCGACTTTTGGAGGTGTAAACTATATGGAGTTTTACAATGATAATAAAGTTATAGTAAACCCTTTAAGAGTAAAATCTGAATATCTTAGAGAATTGGAGCATAATCTAGTTTTATATTATACCCAGACATCAAGACTTTCTTCTGAAATTATTCAAGAACAATCCAATAATGTTATCAATAAAAATGAAAAATCTATAGATGCGATGTTACAACTGAAACAACAAAGCGTTTTGATGAAAGAAGCAGTTTTAAAAGGGAATATTGATGATGTTGGGAAAATTTTACACGAAGGTTGGCAGCATAAAAAACTTATGGTAGATAAGATATCTAATGACAATATTGATAGTATTTATAAAATTGCAATAGAAAATGGAGCGACTGGTGGAAAAATTTCTGGTGCTGGAGGAGGTGGCTTTATGGTTTTCTATGCGCCATATATTTATAAGTATAATTTGATAAAGACATTAAACAAATTGGGAGGAAAAGTCATTGATTATAATATTACCAATGAAGGACTAACTACTTGGACAATAAATTAAAAAGAAGGAATGGATTCATCAATACAAGAAATATTACAAGCTGCAATTCATACAAAGCAAAATGTGTTGAATAATAAGGTTCTCTTATCTGAGATTGAAAAAGTTATAAATGTTATTGTAAGAGCATTTCAAAATGATAAGAAAGTATTGTTTTGTGGAAATGGTGGTTCAGCAGCAGATGCACAACATTTAGCAGCAGAGCTTTCTGGTCGATTTTATAAAGATAGAGAGCCTTTAGATGCAGAAGCATTACATGTCAATACGTCTTATTTGACAGCAGTGGCAAATGATTATTCATACAATGAAGTTTATTCAAGAATTGTGAAAGCAAAAGGCAGGGAAGGCGATGTTTTAATAGGATTATCGACATCTGGGAACTCTCAAAATATTATTGAAGCGCTCAAGGTAGCACAAGAAAGAGGGATGCATACTATTGGTTTTACTGGAGAAACAGGTGGAAAAATGAAAGAATACTGTGAGTATCTTATTAATGTTCCTTCTATGGATACACCTAGGATTCAAGAGTGTCATATTACTATTGGTCATATTATTTGTGAGCTTGTAGAAAAACAATTGTTCTAATAATGTGTAATACACCCGCAATAATCTTAGCAGGAGGAATGGGAACAAGGCTTAATGGAGTTGTGAGTGATGTTCCTAAGCCGATGGCAGAAATTCATCATAAACCATTTTTACACTACCTTTTTAATTATTTGCAGAAAAATGAAGTAGCTGAAGTCATACTAAGCGTAGGCTACCTCTATGAAAAGATTGTTGATTATTTTGGACATCAATATTTAGACATCAATATTGAATACAGTATTGAGAATGAACCATTAGGCACAGGTGGAGCTATAAAAAAAGCAATGGAATTTATCAATGAAGATACTTTTATACTTAATGGAGATACCTTTTTTGATATTGATTTACAAAGTTTGAAGAATGAGCAAAATGATATTCAATTGGCATTAAAGCAGATGTATGACTTTGATAGATATGGTACTGTAAATGTTAATGAAGACAATTTGATTGTTGCTTTTAATGAAAAGAAAGCATGTAAGGAAGGCTTGATAAATGGAGGAATCTATTATGCTAAAAAAACTATTTTTGACAATATAAATCTTCCAACTAAATTTTCTTTTGAAAGCGTAATCTTAGAAAAGAACACTTCCAAATTGAGGATTGGAGCAACTATTTATGATAATTATTTTATAGATATTGGAATACCTGAGGATTACTATAAAGCAAAGATAGAACTATTATGAAAATAGAATTTGATAGTAATTGGACACTCTTTTTGGATAGAGATGGCGTTATCAATAAGAATATCAATGATGCTTATATTTTGAATTGGGATGAATTTGAATTTATACCCAGTTTTTTAAGTTGTATTAAAGAGCTTTCAGATCGATTTAAATATATAATAGTGATTACCAATCAACAATGTATTGCAAAGGGATTGCTTACGCATGAGGGTTTGGCAGAAATTCATCTTCAAATGATAAATAGAATTGTAGCTGAAGGTGGAAGAATTGATGCTATTTATTTCGCTCCAGATTTAGCCTCTCCCGATAATATTCTGAGAAAACCCAATATTGGAATGCCCTTGCAGGCGCAAAACGATTTTCCAGACATTGATTTTAGTAAATCATTTATCATTGGAGATAAAGATTCAGATATTGAATTAGGAAAAAGATTGGGAATGAAAACAATATGGATGAAGAATAATCAATATTTTTCTGAACGTGCAGATATTAATATTTCATCTTTCAATGAATTCATTAAATTGGTATTTTAACTGTAAAAGTATTCTTATTGATATTTTTCATGGAAGTACTACGAATCCAAGGATTATGTCTTCTCAACTCTTTATAACTTGTCCCATTTTCTTTTGCAAATGAAATCCAAGAGCTTACAGCTCCATCTACTTGAATTTCTCTGTATTTGTATGGTTCGTATAAATCTTCAGAAGCGACCATATAACCAAAGTCTTCTGGATGAAGATGTATAGCTTTTAATGCTAGTATTCTGAAAACGTATCTACTTGTCTCTGTATTCAGATATAAGTCATAATAATTTTGGCTTCCTTGTTCAGTTGCTTGTCGAGATACGCCCGTCATGCCCATATTATAACCAGCAGCAGCAAGCGTCCAAGAGCCCAATTTGTCGTATGAATCTTTAAGATATTTACATGCTGCATAAGTAGATTTTTCAATGTCAAAACGTTGATCAACTTCATCATTGACAATCAATCCGTATTGAATAGCTGTTGGTTTGAGAAACTGCCAAAACCCAGATGCGTTGGAAGGTGAAGTTACCTGAGACAAATCGCTTTCTGCCATACTGAGATAAATAAAATCTTCAGGAATATTTTCTCCTTTTAAAATCTGTTTCAATAATGGAGTCCATTGATTGGCTCGTTTCAATAAGAGCACAGTACTACTATGTCTAAATGAATTGACCACAATCTCTCTATCTAGACGTTCTCTGACTTCTATATCATTCATAGGTGTCTCTTCACCAGCAAAATCTATTTTGACAGGCAATTTTGGGGCTGCACCATGAGATACCAAACTGACATTAGAGGTGTTGGCATTTTTTAAATTGAAGGATATATATTGAGTTGGATTTTGAAATGCTGAACCTATTCCAAAACCTATGATTAAGCCTAAAGAGGCAAATAATAAAATCTTCTTTTTACTTCTTGTCATTTTTCTTTTCTTTTATAAATAGGAACAGTAGAACAAGGCTCTCCAAACATCAAAGATTTGACAACAGGCAATAGTTTTTTTGTAATTTCTAAATAAGCCACATCTGGACTGGGATATTTTCCACACCCTTTGACGACAACTATTTTATCTACATAATCACTGACTGAAATATCCTGAATAGCTTGATTGAGCACTGATTCAAACACTTCACTTTTTGTGCCAAAGTAAAAAGGAATTTTATTTTGTATCAAATAATTGGCAATCAGCATATACGCCCACTGTGCAACAATGGCATTTGTAGAACAATATACCGCCACAATCTTGTCGTTAAATTGACTCCAATCCAATTCTTTCAAATGAACTCTGAACTCTTTTTCTCTAAGCAATAATCCTCTAAATAAATAATCGCTTAAATCAAATTCAACTATCTCATTCTTAGGATGTAGGTCTTCTAAATCCAGAGTAACAATTCCGCTTTGAGCTACTTTATTTACGATTGACATATTTTATTAAGTTAAGAGATTGTTTGAAAATTTACAATTTTTATTGTCATTCTTTTTTGATTAAAAATTCAATAATTGAATTCAAGGTTTTTCTAAAGGATATAAAAAAACAAAAGCCATTCAATTTGAATGGCTTTTGTTTTTATAAGGATATAAATTTTAGTACACCATATATCTATTATCATCTATTTTGGCATTCTTCAATATCGTACTGAAGATATTGTCAAAATTAAGTATAGATGCATTTTGGCGATACAATTGATTTTTAAACAAATTTGCATCGACATTTCCTGAAAGATCTTCAATAGAATTGGTTTTCACGACATATACTCCGTTGTTACCTTCAATTGCTGCAGATTGCTTACCATCTTTTGTACCCAAAGCTGTACCAACCACTTTTGGCTCCATTCCCAATTGAGGAACAAAATTATTATTAGCTTGGAGTATGACACCATTGAATACTTGACCATTGCTTTTTGTTGCCAATGTAGCTAAATCAGCAGTTTTGGAGTCACTAAGATTTTTTTGAATCAATTGAGCTTTTTTCTCATTCGCTAAAATTGGAGTCACTTCATTTTTTACATCACTGACACTTGCTAAACCTTTTTCATTTTTAGCATCGATTTTGACAACTACGTATTTATCTGAAAGATCAAAGAAATTTACATCTCCAGCTTTACCATCTTTAAATGCCCATGCAACTACAGGGCGAGTTCCTTCAAGACCACCCACATTGATATCTTTAGCAAAAACAGTAATATCTTTTAAAGTCTTTTCAGCTTTTGCTTTTTCATCAAAGCTTTTTGGATTTTTTGAGTCATTCCAAAACTCATTAGCCTTGTTATAAATATCTTTTGATGTAGCATCGCTAGCTACCAAGTCGCCTGTGAAATCAATTACTCTGGTTGCAGGTTTTAAACCGACTTGAGCTGTTTTTTGAAGAATAAAGATACCATTAGGCGTTTCAATTGATTCAATTTCACCTACTCCCATATCGTAAAACAATCTCTTATTTAATTCAGGATCTGCTACTCCATGACCAACAAATCCGAAATCTCCACCATTGTTTTTCGCAGAAGGGTCATCAGAAAACTCACTCGCTTTTTGTGCAAATGATGCTTGTCCACTTTTAACTTCTTGAACAATTTGTTCGGCTAATTTCTTTTTAGCTGCAACATCCTCAGCATTTTTATAAGAAAGAACTATTCTTGATGCTCTCACGCTATCAGGAATCAACTTTCTACTTGCAATATAAGAAAGGACAATTTTGTTGTCTTCTTTATATGGACCGACAAAACTACCTTCAGGCGCATTGCTAAGAGAATCAGCATTTACTCTCCCGAAGTTTTTAATCTCCTCTGCAGTTTGATAGATAATATTACCTCCTTGTACGGAGCTTCTTGCAATATATAGCGAATCATCATCAGTATTAATAAGTCCATCTTTATTTTGCAATACTTGAGCTGTTATTTCTTCAACATCAGCTGTATTAGGAAGCACATCAAAAGTGACAATATCTACAACGACATTAGCCTCTTTTTTATATTTCAAAGTATGATTTTTGATATATGCAGCTATCTCTTCATCTGTAACTTTGACTTTATCGTCTGCTATAGTTGAATAAGGAACAAAAAGAGCATCGATATTTAAGATTTTATTTTCAGCCAATTTGCTTTCAGCTAAGAAAGTAGGAATATATGCCGATTTAGCTACCAATGAAGCATATTTAGTACGTACTCTATCTTGCTTTACAAGAGGTTCTAATTGAATAACTGTTTCTCTCAAACGAGGATCTACAGCATCCATATTGTTAAGAGCTTGTTCCATCTTAGCTTTGTCAAAAGCTCCAGTTTCTGGATTGACAAAAGATTGACCTAGTACATTCATGACCAAAGGGTTGATATTTTCTCCTTTGAATGCTTCTGCTAGTTCTTCATTAGACACAGACAATCCTAGTTTCTCTATTGTTTCTCCCAAGATATATTTTACCGCATAGTTATTCCACACTTCTTCTCTGATATACATTGAGTTCTGCTCATTGAAACTGATATTGGGATTGAGCGTTTTCAATCGAGTTTCATAAGTAGTTACATCATTAAAAAAATCTTGAGCACTTACCTTTTCTCCGTTAATTTTTCCAAGAGTTTTTGCAGAACCTCCCATCAAATTTTGAGAACTGATAGCTTCTTGAACTAAAAAGATAAGCATAGACACTCCAATAAAACCAAGAAGTAGTCCTGTTTTTTGGCGTATTTTTCCGATTAAAGCCATAGTTTATTAAAAAATAATTTAAAAATCAATTGCAAAAATAATAGGTTATACATGATTACCAAATAAGAAAATATATTATTGTAAATTATTTGTTGGTTCTTCTAAAGTTAATTTGATAGTTTCTATCTTGGTTTCTGACACATTTAACACTTTAAAGATATAGTTGTCAACTTTGATAATTTCATTTTCTTTGGGAATACTTCCTATTTTATTGACTAATAGTCCTGAGATAGTTTCATAATCTCCTTCTGGTATTGAGAGAGAATACTCTTCATTTACTCTGTCAATCTTTAATCTTCCAGATAAAATAAACTCATTTTTAGACAATTGGTTTTCAATGAGATTTTTATTGTCGTATTCATCATCTATTTCTCCAAAAATTTCTTCTAAGATATCTTCCAAGGTCACAATTCCTGCAGTTCCTCCATATTCATTTACGACCCAAATAATGCTTTTATTTTCTGCAATCATCATATTCATTAATGTCTGGATGGGCATTGTCTCTGGAACAACTTTTATTGGAATCAAAATATCTGCAATCTGAGAAGGTTGTTTGTGTAAGTCAAAGTGGTGAACATATCCTTTTATATTATCTATCGTTTCTTCATATACCAATATTCTTGAGTGATAGGTTTGAATGATTGTTTTTTTCAACTGGTCAATACCATCATTGATTTCTATAGAAGAAATTTCATTTCTTGGAATCATACATTCCCTTACTTTGAGATTTTTCAAAAACAACACATTCTCAAACAACTCTGTATCGACACTTGTATTATCTGCTTCTGGATTAGCATTTTGGTGCTCAATAATTAACCTTTCTAAATTGAGAGAGGTGTATTCTATCCTGGTATTGATATTTTCAATCTTTAATGAGAATAGAAGAGCTCTGCATATCTTTTCAATAAGCATAGAAGGCAAATAAAAAATGTCCAACAGCTTAATTATCCATGAAGAAAATACAGGGATAATACTCTCTGCATATAAACGAGAGAAATTTTTAGGTAAAAACTCAAAGAAAATAGTCAAAAAGATAAGCAAGACAATCTCTGAAATGATGAGCGTCTGGTTCAATCTATCAATGGAATAAGCTCTTTCGTATAAAAATTGTATTTGTTCTATGATTATCCAAGCAATGACTCCGATAGATGCCAATTTCAATCCATAACAAGAAATAAGAAGATTTAATGGTTTCTGTGAAAATTTCTGGGCAATTTTTATCGTGCTTTGATTGAAATCCTGAGCCTTATAAGTATTGATTCGCCCAGAAGTAAATACTGTCTCTACTCCCGCAAAAAGAGCAAATATAAAGAGTGCCAGTAGCAAGAAAAAAACTGCCATAAATATCTAAAGTACTTAAATTTTTTCAAATCACCTGATATTCTTGCAGAATTCAACTTACAAATGCTAAAATTCGTAATCCATGATTGGATTGCCAATAATAGTTGTATTTTCTGAAAGTACAGCTTTGTCTCCTTTTTTAATTAGATAAAGTAGCATAGGCCATGTTAGTAATAGTCCAACTCCTAAGCCAATGCCTAAAACTTTACCTTTACTACTTTCAGGTTCTATAACTATTCCACCTTTGAGGTCAACAGTTTTTCCATCAATTGTTTCAACACTTTTTAGTTTTATATCTACAACACCAGCCTTGCCAATGGATTTGCTCTTCTTTACTTTTAAATCTACTAATACTGGAGTCCCTTCAGCTATAATTATATTGCCCTGAGAATCTTTAATATCTTTAATAACTTGAAATTCATAAACAGTATTTTGGGATTCACTAGAAATACTTTCTACATTTCTAATAGGAATGCTAGTAGAGCTTTTTAAAATACCATTTGCATATCCCATTTGAAAAACTACGAGGAATGCCATGAATAAAGCAGATATCTTTTTCATTTTTATAATAATTTGCAACAAAATTAAAAAAATAGATAATTTGTTAATACTTTTCCTTATCTAAATGTATTGAACTGATTTGATTGTAAATTCAATAGAAGCATTAATATACAATGCATATTGTCAAAAAATGATTTTCTCCATTTCTTTAATTTTATCCTATGTAAATGCCAAATAATATAGAAATTAGTATCTTATCAGTATGAATATGAAGATGACAATCGAAGAAGCTCAATCGATTATAGATCAATGGATAAAAGAGAATGGAGTAAGATATTTTAGTGAACTTACTAATATGGCTATTCTTACTGAAGAAGTAGGAGAAGTTGCTAGATTAATGGCTAGAATGTATGGAGATCAATCATTTAAAGAAAGTGACAATTCCAAAGAACTGGCAGATGAACTTGCAGATGTCCTTTTTGTCCTTATTTGTATAGCCAATCAGACAGGGATAGACTTGACAGAGGCTCTAAAAAAGAATTTGGATAAAAAAACAAAGAGAGATAGCAAAAGACATAAAAACAATTCAAAACTTTACCCTCAGTGAAAAAGTCCTCTCTCGTCATAGTGTGTTTTTCTTTCTTGATAATATTGTTATATTTTATTTCAATATTTTTACCATCATCGTATCAAATTTCACAAACGGAATTTATTTACGGCACGCCTAAGACGACTTTTCAGTTATTCAATAATCTTAAAAATTGGAAACATTGGAATGTATGGGTGGATTCAAGCTCCAAGTACGCTCCTACTTATAGCCCAAAATTTATGGGAGATGGAGCCTTTTTGAAATGGAGAAGCAGTTCAAATAATTATAATACCATTGAAATCAAAAGTGCTGAACCCAATACTAAAATAGATTTTTTGATTAGGACACTTTCTGCAGATTCTATTGTAGCACAGTTAAATTTTGAAGAGCTAGAAGATGGAACGCAAGTGGAGTGGAATATGACACTCCATTTCAAAGATAGTGGTGCCAGACTGATGGGATTTTTGATATATCGATGGTTTGTCAGGGATATTAAAAAAAGCCTTAGAAATATCAATCCCTATTTATTTGACTCTCATCAACACAGCGGTTGGTCAAGTGATAGCTTTTATATCGAAAACACAATTGGGAAACCCTCTCTTTATAGTATGGACACGATATTGCCAGATTCGTTTTATCGGTATCGCGATAGTATTGCCAAACGATTGAAAACCTATCATGATAAAACTACACAGGATGAAAATTTTTATTTTTTCTACCAAAAATTAGCTACGTTAAACGATGGGAAAATTGTTGTTGTATTTGGTAGTCCAATTCTTGATGGTGTGAAAAATTTTGACTCTCTGCCTATCAAATATTTTGATGGGAAATATATGGTGTATAGTTATTATGGTTCAGAAGAAGGATATCCCAAAGTTGTTCAGAAAGCAAAAGTTGCTGCCAAGAAGAATGGTTGGTCAATAAATCCCGAACCATATATCAGCTATTCAGATTATTTCAAATTGAAGAATGAATTAGATACGAGCTTGATGAAAATAGGATTTCTTATTCATTAAAATCTTGTGAAGAGAAAGCACCTTCACCGTACAAGATATCCCATACAGGCTGTGTTTTATAAGTGCTCTTGTTATAAATATTTGACAATACGATGATGACAGTTTCATCTTTTGGATTTCGAGCAAAAGCAGCAGTATATCCATGCCACCAACCATTGTGGTAGATGATTTTTCCAAAATTTGGATTTTGTGAAATCCGCCATCCATAGCCATAATTTCTCACTCCTTGCTTTTCATTGCTCCTGCCTACTACAGAACTATCTAATGTCGATTGTTTAAATAATATAGTATGAGAATTGGCTCTCTCCCATTTCAATAAATCTAAAACAGTAGAATAAATATTTTTATCTCCTACAATTCCGTCTGAGGCGACCATCTCATCTTCTCTGTTTCTATTTTGGTATCCTTTAGTAAGATTTTGAGTAGGGAGAATTTGATGTTGGGCTGAATAAATATAAGTGTTATTCATTCCTAGAGGCTTGAAGATATTTTTTTTCATATAATCTTCATAAGGCATTCCAGAAACTTGCTCAATGATTAGTGCCAGTAGCGCATAATTAGAATTGTTATATGAAAATGACCTATTGGGTTTGCCTAATGGTTTGGGTTGCTTCTCTTTAAAATATTTTAAAAGCTCTTTATTGGTTTTGGGGCCATCTTTACTCCAATCTTTTTCTGTGACAGAAAGATAATTGGGCAATCCAGAACGGTGAGTCAAAAGATCTTCTACTGTAATATCCTTATATGGAAAATCAATAAAGAAATCTCCTAGTTTTTGGTGTAAATTTATTTTTCCTTTTTCTACCAAGCTCATGATTGCCATAGCGGTAAAAGTTTTGCTCACAGAAGCAATTTGAAAGACAGAATTGATATCTAAAGAATCATTGGTGATTAAATCCTTCACCCCAAATGACCCAGAATAAATAATATTGCCTTGTCTTGCAACAAGAACATTGCCATTGAAATGAGCATTTCTATGTAATTGACTATAATAATCTCCAATTTTTTCTTTCCATTCTTTCAGTGTATTTGCATCCACTTGAAGAGGACTTTGTTCAATGGATTTAGATTTTCTAAAAGAAAAGAATTTTTTATCCTTGTTTCCACAGGAAGAAACAGATAAAGAGTAAATGATAATAAATGATAAAAGCCTTAAAGAAAAATTTTTTAAAATACCCACGTTGTTTTAATCATTTCCTTTCAGTCGATCAATCAATAATTTTTGCCCTAGTTGAATATTGGCACTTGCCATTTTATTCCATTTTTTCAATGTTTCTACTGTGATATTAAATCTTTGAGAAATATTAAATAAGGTATCTCCTTTTTTCACTACATAATACTTAGACTCGGTGTTAGGAGTAGTACTTGGAGAAGCAGGATTAGGAGCTTTTTTTACTGAATTGGCATTTATTTCTTTTTCAAGAGGATTGGGAGGAAAACTAAAAGGGTGATATTGGATATTGTATTCAATCATATTTTCCTCTAGATTGACAGCATAAAGAGGTTCGGTGATATTGAAATCGTTATAATTATTGTCTTTCAATATTGAATTTTCTACATAATCTGTATTATAGACAGATTGATTATACTTATTGGACATGATGATAATTGTCAGACTATCATCTATATATCTCTTGAAAACAATATTATAGTCGTGCCACCATCCATTGTGATAAATCATTCTCTTACCATCTTGCAAGGTATTGGTTCTCCATCCTAACGCATAATCTTTTTTGCTATTTCCTTTTGTTTGCCCTTCATAAGCAGCATGAATTGTAGTCGCTTTCAATAAAGTATTATTCGTCCACGATTGATCCCATTTCAATAAATCCTCTGTTGTAGAATAGACCCCTTTATCTCCAGCCACACCATCAAACATATCTGATTTTCTTGGAGTCCAAGATGCATTATATCCATAAGTCTGCCCTTTTTTTCTTTCTTGAGTAGGATGCCATACCCAAGTGTTTTTCATTTTTAAAGGATCAAAAATATTTTCTTTACAAAATTCAGCAAAAGATTCACCAGAAATATGCTCAACCAATGCCGCTAATACAGCATAATTACTATTGTTATATTTAAAAACGGTATTAGGAGCTGCTAACCTTTTGGGTCTTTTTGAGGCAAACATATCCATTACATCTTGATTGGAGATATAAGACTTTTTGCCAAATAATGCACCATAGTTTAAATAATCTGGAAGTCCTGAACGATGACTGAGCAAATGTCTAATCGTTACTCCTTTGTAAGGAAAATCAGAATAAAAATCAGTCACTAAATCATCAAGATTTAATTTTCCTCTTTCAAATAAAATTAAAATAGCAGCAGCAGTAAAAGGTTTGCTTGTAGATGCTAATTGAAATGAAGACTCTTGAGTCAATCTCTCACCAGTAGATTTTATGGCATAACCTAAAGATTTCTTATAAATCGTTTCGCCTTTATAAGCAATTAAAATATTGCCATTAAACTTTCCGCTTTGATTGAGTGAAGTATAATATTTATCAATACTTGAAACAGAATTTTGTATGTCAATTTTTGCACTATCAAGTATTAATATATTATCTACAGCAAAAACATCTTGCCTAAAAGGAAGAGTAAAGAATAGTATTAATATTAAAATTAGACCTCGCATATTCTTTCTAGAACGTTTAAAAATAAGAGATATTTAATTGACTGACCATGCTTAACAAAACTTTAACCCTTGAAAATAAAGGATTTTGAAAGATAGAAAAATATTTTGAGCAGATTTTATGGTAGTTTTCCACAGATGTGAATGAGGGGATTTCTGCCTTTGGATGATAGCTATAGGGAATATTTATATTCAATGTTAGGAATAGGATACAAATTCGAATTTGATTGAAAGATTTATGTATAGTATTTTTTCATATCTTTATCAATAACTAATTCAGATATAGATTAAATAGTAATGAATGTACAATTGAGAGAATATCAAAAACAAGGAATTGATGAAATATTTGAATCTTGGAGAACTTGTAATAGTGTTTTATTTCAAATGCCAACAGGAACTGGAAAGACTACTCTTTTTTGCGAAATAGCGAGGTTGTTTATTACTGAAATTAACAAGGATAAAAAAGTCTTAATAGTAACTCATAGAAAGGAATTAGTAGAGCAGGTTTTTGAAAGACTTGTTAGTGGATATCATTTGACTACTGGTATTATTTCTGCAAATTATATTGGAATACAATCAGCACCAATCCAAGTGGCTTCTATTCAAACTTTGGTAAGGAGAGAAGAACATCAAAATGACATATTTTCATTAGTTATTATAGACGAGGCACATCATGCTCTTGCAAATACCTACAAACAACTTTGGGAGTTTTATCCAAGTAGTAAATTTTTAGGAGTTACAGCAACTCCTATCAGAACAAATGGGCAGGGGTTTCAAGATTTATTTGAAAAATTGATAATTTCAAATCAAATTAAATGGTTTATTGAAAATAAATATTTATCAAATATTAGATATTATGCAAGCCATACGCCTGATTTAAGTAATGTAAGAATAATAGCAGGTGATTATGATGAAACTGAGCTAGGGGAAGTAATGCAAAGTAATGATATAATGGCAGACTTAGTTCAGAGCTATAAGGACTTTGCAGAGGGGAAGAAAGTTATAATATTTGCGGTCAATAGAACACATTGTGACAAAATAGTTGAAAAATTCAATAATAGCGGATACATAGCAAGGTCTATTGATACCTATACTACATCTGAGGAACGAAGAAAAATTATTGAAGAATTTAGACAGAGTAAATTCAATATTTTATGTAATGTAAATATTTTTACGGAGGGATTTGATTGCCCAGATGTTGATGCTGTACAACTTGCAAGACCTACAAAGTCGTTGACTTTATTTTTACAGCAGGTTGGAAGGTGTATGAGGCCTCATTACAATAAGCTTTTTGGGATAATATTAGATAATGCAGGACTTTGGAAAGAACATGGGTTACCTAAAATGGAGAGAAGATGGGATTTGAAAGGAAGTAAGGAAAAAATAGCAATAGACAAAAATTCTATTGTGGGAATAATAAATGATATTTTTTCTAAAGAAAGAAATATTATTCCTAAAGAAAGTAATGCAATTAGACTTGTTGAAATGGATGAGTTAAAAGATATAGAATATAGCAAAACAATAGAATATAATTTAATTGAAAAAAAATTGATAGATAAAAATCACAATACTATGAATGAACGTATAAATGAAATCACTAAAGCTATAAATAGGTATAATGAACTTATAGAAAACGAAGTAATTAGTGATGTTAAAAAAAATTTGGAAAAATCCAAAAAAGAATTAGAAATAGAACTAGGTAAATTACAGTTAAATTTTAAACCTCAAAGATTTGATCAAGTTTTGGAATTGATAAAAAAACAATGCCATGAAATAATAGATACAAATGATATTTTTATAGAAGAGGATAAAGATGATTTTTTAAAGATTTTTAACGAACCTTCTTTATCTACAACAATATCAAGACAATCTTCGATAGAAGATTATTCAATTATTAAAAGAGAACCTAATAAGACTATTTTTTCTCCAGATGAGATTGAAATTTTTCATTATTTCCATCATCAAAATATAAAGGCAACTGCAAAATTTAACAAATCAACAGGGAAAGTTACATATAAGGGAAAGTCTAATTTAAGTCCATCAAAAGCAGCTGTAGAGGCTACTTTTGATTATACTAATAATAGTCATGAACTAAATGGATGGGTTTGGTGGAAATATATAGATAAGAATGGAACTGAAAAAAAACTAGATTACTTAAGAAGGAAGTAGATCTTGAGCAGATTTTATGGTAGTTTTCCACAGATGTGAATGAGGGGAAAGTTATAGAAAATTCTTCTTCTAAAGTGATAGATAATGACGAAATAAAATATAGCTTTTCTTTTGCATTTTAATGCTAATTGATTAGATTTAAGAATGCATACATTCAATTTTGGTAATTTCGATATTCAATATGAGCAGACAGGCAAAGGGCAGCCTATAGTTTTTATTCATAATGGAGGAACATCTCATGTGATTTGGGATAGAATTGTGGACATCCTTTCAGATAGCTATTCGTGTTATTCAATTGATTTACTGGGTTATGGAGCTTCCTCCAAACCTAAATCTGAAATGCCGATAGAATTGCATTTAGAAATCTTATCTGCATTTATTACTGAACAGGAGTTAAGCGATGTAGTATTGGTTGGAAACTGTATGGGTAGTGCAATTTCTTTGGCTTATGCTAGGCAAAACACTGACAATGTTCGAGCATTGATACTCTTTAATCCTTTGACATACAATACATTTGATAAAGGATATTTAGGCTCCTTTTTAAAATTGAGAAAGACAGCGCCTCAATTTTCTAAGCTTTTATACAAAGGACTTGGAAGATTTAAGCTCAATAATTTGATGAGTGAACAATCATTAAAAATGCAATTTGGACCTATTGGTAGAGCTCAACATCTTGAAAAGACAGAAGATTTATGTGCCTGTTTTACAGGTGAAGGGCAGATGAATTCATTGCTTTTGACTTTGGATGATTTAGTCAATTATGATCAATTTGATAGTATGAATACTACTCAACATTTTCCACCTATTTGTACAATCTGGGGAGAAGACAATCTAATTCTTTCCTCAAAAGCGGGAAGAAAACTAAATAAAAATCTTCATCCACAGCGTGAAGAATTTTTGATTGGAGGAGGTCATCTTGTGATGATGGAGCTTCCAGATGCATCTGCAAATATTATTAGAGAATTTTTAGAAGAACATCAATAAAATGGCAGTATCAACTAAAAGTAAAATTTTTAATCTTGCAGAAGTGGTTAGACAGACGGCTATTCATTTCCCCAATAGAATTGCAGTAATTGAACCTGATGGACATGATTGGACTGGCAAGAGAAAATATAAAAAATACACCTATTCGCAGCTCTCTGCTGATACAGAGTCTGTTGCACCAGGATTGAGAGAGATTGGCATTCATGAAGGCACGAAAACCGTCAGTATGATGCCTCCAAGTTATGAAGCTTGTGTATTGGGACTAGCGTTACAACGAGTAGGAGCTTTTACTATTTTGATAGATCCAGCAGTGGGATATTTGAATGTAAGTGAGCGATTGAATCGGTTGAAGCCAGAAGCATTTGTAGGTGTCCCCTTGGCTTTTTTAGGAAGAACAGCATTTGGTTGGGGACCTCGATTTTTGAAAAAATCTGTTGTAATTGATGGGTTTTTCCCTGGAGCATATACATTGGACTCACTAAGGCGCAAGGCTCCTGCATTTCCTCAAGATCCTGATGTAAGTCTTGAAGATCCAGCAACCGTCTTATATACAACAGGAAGTACGGGACCAGCCAAACCAACACTCTATTTGCATAAAAATTACTCTAAGCTATTTGAAGTAGTACATCAAAGCTGGAGATTTGAACCTGACAAGAAAGTACATGTAGATATGCCAGTATTTCCTGCATTTTTCTTTATTGCATTGAGTGCAGGAGGAACAATGGTTGTACCTCCTATCAAATTGCCTAGAGATACACCTGAGCGGACTAATTCTAAAGCACTATTGGAAGTTATCAATGATTGTAAAGTAGAGTCTTGCTTTGCTTCTCCAGTTATTTTGCAAAGAATGGCTAGATATGCAGTAAAGCATAATATACAAACACCAAATTTTAAGAGGGTGATAGGTGGAGGTGCGCCTATCCTTGAAAGTGTGAAAAGAGATTTATTGGAAATGATGGGTCCAGATGCACAGGTGTTTTCAAATTATGGGGCTACAGAAGCGTTGCCATCGACAGAAATGAGTGCTCAAGAAGCATTGTCAGAAACATTCCCATTGACCAATCAAGGGAAAGGCATCTGTGTAGGACGACCTTTTGATGGTATAGAAATCCGTGTCGTTAAAATTATTGACGGGGTTATTTCTTCTATTGAGCAGACAGAAGAACTTCCTTTAGGAGAGTTGGGAGAAATACTTGTCAGAGGAGAACATATCAGCCCTGCCTATTATTTGGATGAAGAAAGCACCAAAAAAAATAAAGTGCCAGATTCATCAGGGCAATGGCATAGGCTAGGAGATACAGGATATATTGATGAGAAAGGAAGGCTTTGGGTGTGTGGACGAGTGACGCAAAGAGTGGTGACTTCAAAAGGAGATGTCTTTACACTACAAGCAGAATTTATCTTCAATACACATCCAGAAGTTCAAAGAAGTGGACTTGCTAGCGTGGATTATCAGGGAGAAATAATCCCTGTGATTTGTATTCAGTTGAAAGAGGATAGTTCTACAAGTAAAGAGGAATTGCGTAAAAATTTATTAAATCTAGCTAGTCAAAATCAGCAAACATTACTAATCAAGCATTTATTATTTATAGACAAATTGCCAGTAGATCCTCGCCATAATTCCAAAATTGAAAGACCCAAATTGTCTTTATGGGCAAAAGAACAGCTACATACTGAATCCAATTTTAAAGTAGCTTCAGGAGGGTAAAATGTTTTTTAGGAAAGGAGTATCAATATCGTTTATTATGTATTTTAATAAATTTATAGATGCTTATCATCACGAGCCAAGAAAATCATAGCGAGGAACTAAGCAATCTATATATTACTTCAATATTTTTTCTTCATACTTTTCTTTAGAAGAAAAAGTATGCAAAAGAATCGCACCGGATTTTTCGCTGACCCACTAAATACTTGAAAGTTATTTCTTCAAAACTCGACTTCGTCTCAAACAGTTGAAGAAATCACGCTTTCTTCGTATAGTGGGTGCCCAGCATCAAAATCTATGGTGCAGGACGCATGCGCAACGTACAATTCTATCTATATAACGTCCCTGAATTCATTTCAGGGTCGTCTCTTTATAGATGCTTCTTCGCAAGCTCTGCATGACAATACCACTGTCCTTTTCTTAAAGAATCTCATAGCGAAGTAATATTATTTAGAGATGCTTAACAACATGACACTTTACTATAAAAAATGGACTATTTCGAGCCATTGGCTCCGTCGAATCTCCGATTTCTGTAAGAATCTAAGCCAAATCATTTCTTAACTAAACGACATTAAATGGAGTATTAAAATGCCTATTCCTAAAATTATTTTTCACTACCATCTAAAATCTTTTTATAGGATTTGTTATTGATGATATCCATTGCTTTGATATAAATTGGATCTAAATCGTTGATAATCTGGAAATATGCTTTTGAATCAAATAAATATTGTGCTACTAATGCTTTTAATTGCATCTGCATATTTCGAATACTAGCAGAATAATCCCCTTCAGGTTTGACCTCTTTTTCTTCAGCATACGCTAAGAAGTCCATCCAAAGTGTTCCTTCAGTATTGAAATTTTTAATAAAAGTATTTAAATCAGGATATTTCTGATTCAATTCAGGTCTATGATTATTGACATATTTGAGTGCAAATTTTGAAAACAATCCCGAACGAATGATTTTACTATAAAAATCTGAACGCCAAGAAGTATCAGCAGGAACATATACATCAGGAATCACTCCCCAGCCACCATATACTGGACGCTTGCCATGAGTGTAATACAGAGTAGAATCTACGATATCAATTTTATTTTCATCGAACAATTCTCCACTTTCATATCTATCATATAAATCTTCAGCATATTTTTTATTGCCATTCTTATAAGGCTTTTGGATACATCTACCACTCGGAATATAATAATGAGCCATTGTCAATCTAATAGCCGTATAATCTGGCAATGTATAACTTTTTTGAACCAGCCCTTTCCCATACGTTCTACGTCCAACCAATACACCACGATCCCAATCTTGTACAGCTCCAGAGACAATCTCACTCGCACTTGCACTCGCACCATCTACCATAATGACAAGGCGACCTTTTTCAAAAGGGCCTTTATCTTCAGCATGCAATTCTTGACGTGGTTGTGCTCGACCTTCGGTATAGACAATCAATTTTTCATCATCTAAAAACAAATCTGCCAATCCTTGTGCTTGATTGAGATATCCACCTCCATTGCCTGTGAGATCCAAAATCAAACTTTTCATGCCCAGTCCATTTAATGAATCTATTGCAGATTTTACTTCTTTAGTGGCAGTTGCAGAAAATCTTGACAACTTGATATAGCCTATTTTGTCTGGATTGAGATATGCGGCATCTATTGCAAATAAAGGAATTTTATCTCTTACAACTAAAAAATCGATAATATCAGGTTCTCCAATTCGACTTACACCTATGACCACCTCAGTTCCTTTGGGTCCTCTCAATCTTTTGAATACTTGGTCGTTGGTAATGCCATTTCCAGCTACAGTGTCGCCATTTACTTTTACAATCTTGTCTCCATCTTGTATTCCCACTTTTTGAGAAGGACCACCTTGAATAACATGTACAACATTGATGGTATCGTCAACGATATTAAACTGAATTCCCACCCCTTCAAAATTTCCTTCTAGAGGTTCATTGGCTTTTTTGAGATCCTCTTTATTCATATACACAGAGTGAGGATCCAGATGTTCCAAAATACTTGTTATACCTATTTCTACCAACGAATCTAGATTGACCTCCTCAACATATTGAGATTGAATAAGTTTGAGGAAATAGGACATCTTATTAAAAGCATCTTGAGCAAAAAGAGAACTGCTGGTATAGAATAAGAAGAAAATAAAAAGATATGATTTTAGGAATTTCATAGGAAATGACTAATACTAAATAAACAAAAAGATTTTTCGATAAAAAGGAATTTACACTCTTATGCTTCAAGATTACGGATAAATCAAATTAATGTCAAATGCTTTGATATTAAAATTTGCAAAAAATATTTTTTATTGAGAATATAATGACCTAATATGTTTTAATTAGGGATAAATATTTGAGTTGGAGTTTATAGCAACTACAAAACTATCTAAACGCCCTAGCATGAAGAGTCGTTGAAAAAGGATTAGCCAAAATCTTCATAGTTTCAGTATGGGATTGCTATTTATGGGTTTATTCTATTCGACATAATGTTGGTGGTTTGGGCTATTTTCTCATCTGTTTTTCAAATTCTGTAGGTGTTAATATTTTTGCTGTCTTAAAAGGGTTATGCTCTAATAAGTCTTTGTCTCCCGTTACCAAATAGTCAGCTTTTGAAAAATCTATCAAGTCCAAAAGAAAATTATCTTTCGGGTCTCTATTAATAAAATGTATAGGCTTAATTTCAATGTTCTCTGCAATAGTTTCTAAAAGATTCAGCAACTCTTGAACATTCTATTTAGGAAAGTATTTCTTGAGCTTTGGGCGTGCCGTTACTGTTTTGATTTCAGTTAACAGTTGGTCTGTCGTTACAACTATAATTTCCCCACTTGAAATATATCGCTTAATTTTTGTAAGGTGTTTACCAATCAGAAAACTTATCCAAACGTTGGTGTCAAAAATGACTTTAATGTTTTTGTTTGGCATAGATTTCCTGTCTTACAGTTTCGACTTCTGAATTTATCGTTTTCAGGTCAAGCTCTTTCGTCTTAAATGATTTCAACAGTTGAGTTAGTTTCGAGTCTATCGCTTCTTTTTCTAACTCTTTGGAAAGCTCAATTTTCTGCTTCCTGGACAACTGTTTTACCATAGACAAAATCTGGTCAAAGGTTATATCTATTTGCAATGCTGTTTTCATTTTTCAAGTTTTAACTCTTTCCCCGAATTTACGAAAAAATGTTGTTATAAGGTCAAAATTTCAATTTCTAATGCGTTTAGGCAACCGGATAGTCAACGCCAGCCTATGAAAAATCTTCTCAAACTCTTTTAAATATAATATAAAAATTGGTGTTAATTGCTTAATAATTGAATGATTGCTGAGATTGAAAAAGTGCTATAAATAGCAAAATGCCACACCGGCTCAGTATTGGATGGCAGTATTTATGGCTTTTTTCTATTTGTTATGATGTTGTAGGCAGATGCTTTTAAGGTCTGAAATTCCACATTTGTATATGTTTTATTCCGTTTTTTTGCGGGAAAGCACCATCGTCAAGTGAAACTACCACCTTTTCATAGTTATCAGCAATTTGTTCAAGTGGGCTGTATTCTCGATTTATTGTATTTTCGTCAACAAGCAAATAAGTGGCTTGTACATATAAAACGTTGTCGTCTTTTAACGCTACAAAATCAACTTCTTTGTAGTTTGTAACACCTGTATAAACTTTGTACCCTGCACGTTTTAAGATTAAATACACGATGTTTTCAAGTTTGTAACCAATACCATATCCAAAACCTGTATAGAGGTAATTTTTATACGCCATATCATTGATATAATATTTAGCATTTCCCGAAATGGTATCTTTTCCTTTAATGTTGTAGCGTTCTGATTTATGCACTAAAAACGCATCTTCCAAATAGCCAATATAAGCTGAAATAGTATCATATGTTGTGTTGCGCTGTAAACTTTTGAAATATTTTACAATGTTTGTTATGGATACCATATTTGCCGCATTGTTTACCAAATACACAAAAACATCCTCCAAAAGTTTCGGCTCTTTTATGCTATATCGTTGTATAATATCACGAAGAAAAACGGTGTCTTTAACTGCTGAAACATAATTGCGTTTGGTTTCTTCATTTTGCAAGTGAAAAAGTTCGGGTAGTCCACCACTTTCCATATAATCAACAAAACTTTGTTTTGAATTGTCTTTTTGCAAAATGCCACAATACTCCGTATAACTGAAAGGAAAAATCTCGAATTCTATATATCTACCACTTAAAAGCGTTGATAATTCGCCTGAAAGCATTTTTGAGTTAGAGCCTGAAATATAAATTTCGTATTCTTGGGTAAAATCTTGTGAATACGAATTTATAAAATATTCCCAAGCCTCTATATTCTGAATTTCATCAATAAAAAGATAAATTTTGCCCTTAACTTTTAGTTCTTTTTTGTAGAATTTTACAAATTTGTCAAGGTCTTTGTAGGTTTTTAGGAAATCAAAATCAGTATATTCTCTGTTGATATATAATGTGTTGATTTTATTTACATTATTCTGCGTTAGCTTATTAAGTAGCTGACGTAGGACATAACTTTTACCTGTTCGACGTTGCCCGACTAATACTTTAACCAATCTGTTGCCCGAAAAACTATAAATTTTTTCGACATAATCAGTACGATAATAACCAAGATTAGGGATGTTTTCGTCCCAGAAATTATATTTTCTGATTTCACTAAAAAATTCTTCCATACCCTAAAATTTATCTCAAAGATACGGTTTTTTCTTTTGTGGAAGAAAAAAACCAAAAAGATCTTAGATCATGTTGTACCCATTTTATTGTGTTTTTTTCGTTTTGCTTACTCGGTACGGTTTTCAGCTTTTCCGTTAGTTTCTGCCAATCTAAAAAGTCAGTCATAGTTTATTCGTTGAGTCTATTTTCAATATCCATTCTTTGATGTAAGACTCTGACAATTTCAACTTCTTTCTGCTTCGAATTCACTTTGTAAAATATGAAATGTGATTTGATTTGAGTTCTAAAATAATCTTTTCTTACATCACTAAAATCCTTCCCATATTTTGGGTTTTTCGCAATGTATTCGATTTCGTTCATGATTAAATCAAAATAATGATCCGCTTGTTCTATCGACTAGTTCTCAAAAGTGTATAACCAAATTTTTTAAATGTCATTTTTTGCCTCGATGCTTATTTTGTAATTCATTTCTTGGCAAGGTGTTTTTGATGTAGTTCTTTTTTGAAATTATCACGATTAAATTCTTGTACAAAACCAGATTTTTCTCCTTTCTTAAGTTCGTTTATAAGTTCTGCTTTTTTTGATTCTTCAAACTCGAACATTCTTAAAGCTGTTCGCACGACTTCACTAGCAGAAGAGAATTTTCCACTTTTAATTTGTTGCTTTATAAAGTTGTCAAAATAGTCGCCTAACAAAATTGATGTATTCTTAGCCATGCTGATAAATTTGAAATAAATATACCAATCCTTGGTATTAAATCAAAATTTTTATTGGTGGTTCTGTTCTGAAATGCTGACACACAAAGCCAATCTGCGAAAAAAATCTTCTCAAACTCTTTTAAATATAATATAAAAATTGGTATTGATCGCTCAATAATTGAATGATTGCTGAGATTGAAAAAGTGCTACGAATAGCAAAAAGCCTCACCATCTCAGTATTGGATGGCTGTATTCATGGCTTTTTTCTATTCGTCATAATGTTATGTGCTGGTGCTCTTGTCATCCCTTTTTAAACTCTTCCATTTCCTTATAAAACTCCATTGCTTTCATTACTGATTTACCGCCCGACCCCGTAATCATATTCCTGAACCATTTTTTGTCTAAGTTTTCGGGTTTGTGGTTTTTGTATAACCAATAGCTGAAATATATAAAAGAACCTGTCAGGAATACCTGAAAAATTATGTATCCAAATCCGACACTCTGTGGAAACCATTTATTGCTTAAATAAAATGTAGTGTAAAATGGGAACTGTAAACACATTGTTTTAGCGTGGTTGATTATGGATAATTGCAGTCGTGACAATTGCTGCTGAATTTCCATTACACTACCATTATAATTGATGTTATTAGTCCAAATGAGATGTTTAACGTAGTCCGAAAAGCCTTTTATATTAACTAAAACGATTGCTGAAATTGAAACAATAAAATAATTCCAAGCCGAGGAATAGTTGGAAAAAGCATAAACCAATGCATAGCTTAAAAGAAGCAGATAAAGAACAAAAGCAATAATTCCTGCTGTTTTTAATTTTATCAATGATTTCAAAGAAGTCTTGGCTTTATTATTAATAACTTCTTTTAGTAGCAATTCATTAATTGCTAATGCTTTGTCTATTTTTGCATTTTGTTGTTTCCAAATGCTAATTAATTCTGTATTTTCCATTTTATTGATTTTTAAGTTGAGTGAATTTTTGTTTTAAGCTGTTTTTGATACGGTTTATTTTAGTAGCAACATTCGTTTCTGAAATACCTATAATTTGGGAAATTTCTTTGTAACTCTTTTCTTCCAAATAAAGTAGTATCAATGCTTTATCCAAATCTTTTAGTTGCGAAATCATCTGTTGTAAAATACCCAAATCAGTTTCCTTATCTTCAAAATCGTCATTATCCGAGAAATTGATAATTCCGTCTATTAAAGGGTTTGATATTTTCTTTCTACTATTTTCTTTCCGGTAAAATGATATGGCAACATTTAATGAAATCCGATACATCCAAGTTGAATGTTTGAAATTGTCGTCATAATTGTCAAACGATTTCCATAGTTGGATAATAATTTCCTGAACGAGGTCTTTTCGGTCTTCAATATTTTGACAATACGAATTCACTACCTTGTAGATGATACCTTTATTAGTTTGAACAACAGAGAGAAATATGTCGGATTTGTCAATTTTGTCCATTCCTATAATTTGTCAGTGTATCAATTGGATAGTTGATTGGTGTTTCATTTTTGTTTGATTTTTTTACACTTTGGTCAGGATAACAATAATAGTGATTTCTTGTGATTGTTATTCCGCATCCTGTTATCAAGGGCAGTATTGCAATAGATGCAATAGCCAATGATTTGTTTTTTGTGTTTCCCATTCGATTAAATAATTAAGTGTTCAACTTGCTACTTTTTTAATTATTCGCACAAAGGGTCAAAATATCACAATCCGTAAAAAAAATCTTGAAGTAAAAAGGTCGTCTTGATGTTTGGCAATGTCGGTCGTTACACTTGCACATAACGCCAGTCTGTGAAAAAAATCTTTCCCAAACTCTTTCAAATATAGTTAATG
>JAMLHJ010000012.1 GCA_023957245.1 Chitinophagales bacterium | reverse complement strand
CCCTCTTTTATTAATCTATAAGATATGCTAGACCATTGGTTACTGGGTCACACAAATCTTTTATCTTTTTTGTTTTAAATAAATTTTCAATCAGTTCTCTCGCAACTTTGTATTCATTATGAATAGGGCAGGGGCGTGATTCTGAACATTTGTTAAGACCCAATCCACACTCTTTAAATATCTGTTTGCCATCAATCGTTTCGACAATTAGAATAATAGGTTGATAGAGTTGTTGTTCATTGATAAAAAAACCACCAGCAGGACCTTTGGTGCTATTGATAATTTCTGCTCTCGATAATGTTTGTAAAGCTTTTCCTACGGTATGTTCGCTGGCATTAATTTGTTCAGCAATCTCTTTAGTACTTATTTTTATTCCATTATTACTTTTGGAAGAAAGATAAATAACTGCTTTAATTGCTATTTTACAAGTTTGGCTCAACATAAATTATCTACCTAAAAATTCTCTTCCGCCTTGCGATATTTTTGAAAAATCCCAAGCGGGTTCAAAAGTCAAATTCAAATCTACTTCCCACCCTGGAAATGCATCTGTCAATGCTTGTATGGCATTACTCGTGATACTATCTCCCATAGGACAAAATTGAGTGGTCAGCGTCATTTCGCAAAAAACTCTTTTCTTTTCTTCTTCAAATTCAATCTTGTATATCAAACCCAAATCGACTATATTCAATCCTACTTCTGGGTCATCTACTTCATATAAGCCTTCTAAAGCTATGTCGCATTTTTCTAAGTCATTAGTGACTACATGTATATCGTCATTCATATTTTTTTGGGTTGATGTAGTAAAACAATTCCTATATTATAAACATACAAAAGAGCTGAAATAAGCAACATTGCGGCTCCTACTCTTAATGCTATTGTATTCAAAATTAATATTCCCACTATAAAAATTACAAATCCAATTAAGTAAGATATAAACATCAGATGAAATACTTGCTCATTGAATAACTCTTTGGGTACAGGAGTTTTACCTGCGTGAGCTTTTTTGTGATATACTTTATTCCAAACAATAAATGGTAACGTTTTAAATGTCATTCCAAAGATGATGGCAGTAATCCAACCAAAAAAGATACAAAATCCATAAAGTGAAGCAATCTTTATATGTTGATTGGAAGGGAGAATGAAAAGAATGATTAGAAGTGTCAATAATGGCAAGAGCATTTGTATTACCGAAATAATTGACATTTTCATTTGTTCATCTACATTTTTTCTTATTCTGACTTTATGTGCATTGCGAATAAAATTGACAAATAATACTATTCCTAATATCGCTAAAAATAGTGGAATATAGTAAAATGTACTATCTGTATTCAGTAAGAATAGAACAATAAAACTAATTAAGCTACTATTGATGAGAATAAATATGATCCAAAGTATCTTATTATTGGTATATTTCGAAATTAGAAACATGGGTATCAGACGTGAGCCGACACCCATGATTAATAGTAAAAACCAACCTATTATTCCTAAATGTGCGTGTAATGTTAAATATGCAACTGAATTATCTGGGAAAAGTGATTCACTAAAGTTAAATACTAATAATAATCCAAAAAATGTTGTGCTGAATAGCCAGATTGTTGCAGCCCCTATAAACCAAGCGTGAATGTCGTGTTTTTCACTTTCATAAATGCTACTTAGTACATTGACTAGATATAATACTACTCCTATATTGACTAATATCGCTCCAGTTTGTAATACCCATCCAGTATGAAATAAATAAAATCCAACAATGAGGATTGGGATTCCTATTGATGCAAATCCGAAACTCAAATATCCTAATAAATTGCTATCTAGTTTCCCTTCAATTAATACTGGTAAAAGTTGATATGAAGCTCCAAATATCATCATTGTTCCCCAACCCAATGCCATCGCATGAACTATTGCCAATGTGTGTGGATGAAAGTAATGTTGTTGTACTACATCTGCATTCAATAATAATAGTGCAGTAGATATCAAATAAAAAACAGCAGCATATACATAAAATGGAAGTACTATTTTATAAGAAGTTGTTTGTTGTAAATTAGAAACGCCAGATATAGGAATCATTTTCTTTATTCATGTTTAAAAATGAGTAAATAGACTTCCCCTTCTTGAATCTCTTTGATTCTATATTGAAATCCTCTGTCTTGCAATTCTGTCAGTAGGAAAACTGGGATACGTTTATGGTGCACATACAAAGCTTTATCTTCAGGAAGAACTTCTAAAGCTTCTAAAATTGTCATCATAGGCATCGGCATTTCCAAATGTCTGACATCTATTTCTATCAATAGATTCTGAAAATGGCTCAAAATCTCATCCCAATCTCCAGAAGTATCTGTGTCTGATGCTACTAATTCGGCTTGAGCAGAATCATTTTCTTTGTAAAAATAAGTTTCAATGATATCGTTGCTGATATAATTGACATGCGAAGAAAACCCTTGTTTCTCCAATAACTTTATTAAAGGAACTGGTTCAAAATTATTGACAATCAATAAGGCTTCTCCTTGTTTTAATGCTTTTATTTTTTCTTGAATAGCTCTTAAAGGATCATTTCCTTCTGCAAGCATATTTCTTACGTCAAAATGTATGATTTGCTTTGAGTTCAATGATTTCAGATAATTGGGCATTGGAAGATTGGGTATAATATCTTCTTGAACAGTAGTATTCTTTGTATCAGCTTCAAATCCTAAAGGAGCAAGTGCCTTGAAAAAATCTTCAGGAGTACATCCTCCAATTTTTGATGCCATTGCAATACTTGTTCGCCCTGCCATCAATTTTCTCAAAAGTGGATTTCTCAATTTTTTAAAATCAGGGCTTAAAGTGACAATAGTTTCCAAAGCATCTGGGTGATGTTTGATGAGGGCTGCTATTTTTGTCTGTTCATTGATGAGCATGTTTTCCTTTTTTATCTTTTATATACTTACAATTTCAGTTTTAAAGTTATTGTTCCACTTTCTATTTCTCTAATCTTTTTTCAATTCTATAGATAAAAGTTGAAATCAGTTATCTGAAAAATTATTTTTAAAATGTTATTATAAAGTTCTAAGCCCGCTGACATAGGTTGTGTTATTTCAACGAGCTCAGAACAAGAGGCTCATTATATTTCTTTTTGAATTTCTATTGCTTTCGGAAATAAAATATTGTTTTCCAAATGTATATGAATATGTAAGTCATCTTCAAATTCTTGAATCATCTTATAGAGCAATTTGTAGCTCGTACATGCATCTTCAGGAATGAAATAATTATTGCTTAATTGTCGAATTTTCTCAAACGCTTCTCCTACTTCATCATGCTCATTTTCTAGTTTTTCTACTAGAGAAGCAAAACTGATTTTGTCTGTAGGTTGATGCTTGATACCATTATTTTTATCTTGAACTATTTGCTTTATTGTTGGAAATAATTGAGTTTCTTCCTTGATTAAATGCTCAGATAATTCTTGTTGTATAAATTCTACTAATTTCAAAATTGTCAACAATTCTTGATGTTGTGCCCCATGAACTTGAGCTACTTTTGTTGCATATCCTTTAATTTCTGGTAGATATTTTCTCACATATTGATGGTGGGTATTAACAATGAAGTCAGCTAGAAAATCAATATTCCATTCGTTATAATTGTTTTGACTACCAGTTACATTCTGAATAGGTTGTTGTAAATCTTTTTCTACTTTTTCATAATCAATTCCTTTCTCAGCACATACTTCTTTAACTGTTTTCTTTCCACCACAACAAAAATCTATTCCATATTTTTTAAATACTGCTGCTTTTCTCAAGTCTTTAGCTGCTATTTGTCCTATAGTTTCATTCTCTTTAGAACTCTTTTTCGTGACTTTAATATCCCACCATTGAGGACCTTGCAATAAGTATTCCCATGTAAAAACTTCTCCACGCTCACTGAGCAATTGGTAGTAAACAGGCTTAGGGTCATGGTCATTGTGAATAATCAAACTTTCTCCTTCACGGAGCTCATCAAAAGTTTTGAATATTGTAGGATGCTTCAATCTAGGTTCTAAAGAAGGAATATTTAAGATAATATCTTGTCTTTTATCATCTTGATTCTGTTGAGCAATTGTTTCAGTGGTTTCAATTTTTTTTTTAGCAACTCTAATGATAAACCACTGCGGTCCTTGTTGTAAATATTGCCAAGTGAATGTGTCTCCATGCATATTGGCTAACTGAAAGTAAACAGGCTTAGGGTCATGGTCATTACGGATAATCATACTCTGACCTGGCTCTAGATTGTCATAAGTTTGAAATATTGTAAAGTGTTTCATTCTAGGTTCGATAGATGGAACATTGACTATAGGTTCACCCTTTTTGAATATTTCTTTTTTGGTCACTCTGATATTCCACCATTCTGGACCTTGCTCCAAATAATCCCATTCAAAAGTATCTTCTCCATGCATATTGGCCAACTGAAAATATACTGGACGCGGGTCATGATCATTACGAATAATCATACTCTGACCTGGTTCTAAGCTTTCATAAGTCTGGAATATTGTTGCATGTTTATATCTAGGTTCAATGGCTGGTACATTGATAATGATTTCTTCCTTAGCATTAGGATCTTTTTTAGTGACTCTAATAATATACCATTCAGGCCCTTGTTCTAAATATTCCCAAGTAAATGTATTTCCATGAAGACCTTGTAGTTGGAAAAATACAGGGCGCGGGTCATGGTCATTGCGAATAATCATACTTTCATTGAAACCTAAATCTTCATAAGTTTGAAAGATTGTAGCATGTTTGAATCTTGGTTCAATTGATGGTACGTTGATAATAATCTCTTCAGTACTTGCCATGTTGTTATTTTAAATGAATCTAAATAATATTACAAATGTAAATAGAATATTTATAATAAAAGTATTTAAGTACTTATTTGCTGTTAAATAATTTTAAAGTATATTTTTGATAGTTTTTTTAACTAAAGCGATTGAATTAATTAAAAAAAGTCTATACTATATAACAATATGGTTTCAAATAATACTAATGTATTTTCAAGCTAAAAATGTGATTTTTTATTTTCCATGCCTTTATTAAAGCATGTTCTGCATCTTGGCTCATACTCTTCTTTTTCTCCTAATAAGATGGTTTTGTCACTATCAGTAAGACGATAAGAGTAGCCAGCAGGATTGCCGCATTTGACACATATTGCATGAACTTTTGTGACATATTCAGCATTGGCCATTAACGCTGGCATTGGGCCAAATGGTTGTCCAAGAAAATCCATGTCCAATCCTGCTACTATTACTCTGATTCCTTTAGATGCAAGAATATTACAAACTTCTGGTAATTGTTCATCGAAAAATTGAGCTTCGTCAATGCCAATGACATCTACTTCATTGGAATATAATAAAATATTTTCTGCTACTCCAACAGGATTGGATTGTATATGGTTGGCATCATGAGAGACAATAAGCGTCTCATGGTATCTGATGTCAATCTGAGGTTTGAAAATTTCTACTCTTTGATGAGCAAATTTTGCTCTCTTTAATCTTCTAAGTAGTTCTTCAGTTTTGCCAGAAAACATAGATCCACAAATCACCTCAATCCAACCGGTATGAATATTGTATTTTCTTGGTTCTATAAACATTTTTTATATTTACACTAAGAATTAAAATAATGGATATTAAAATTGCACTTGGAAAGATAGAACAATATTGGCAAATCATCCGTAATCTTCACTTTCATATTGAACAGGAAGGTACAATTTCTAAAGAGGAATATGCCCTAATTGAAAAATATCTTAAAATTATTTCTCAAAAATATCAAGAGTTGATAGTTGAGGATGTTAATGGTGAAATAGAAAATATAACTTCTACTGATTCGGTTAATCAAAATTTTGAAAGTGAGAAAACAGAAATTTTGATTCAGGAAGAGAAGGTTGTTGAAAAAGTAATAGCTCCTGATATTGAAGCTACTCCAATTGTTGAGAATAATTCCAATAAAGAAGCTGTACAAGTAGAAGCTGAGCCAGTGAGCAACGAGCCAATTATTGAAGAAGAAGAAGTTATTTTGCCAGTTGAAGAAGAGCCTATTGTGATTTTTCAAGAGGAATTGGTAGAAGAAAGAGCTAAGCCTATTGTTGAAACACTTTCCAAAGAATTTGTTTCTGAAACTCCTAAAGTTCAATCAATTTCATCATTATTGGAGCAAATGTTGGAAGGTCCTGATACTGTTCCAGAAGCTCCACATATAGTAAAAAATAATCAAGATGCGAATAAAGCACCTTCTTTAAATGATAAATTGAAGGAAATGAAAACTCCTTTAGAAGATTTGAATAGTAAGATTAAAAAAACTACTGCTGAAAAGATTTCATTGAATGATAAGTTTGAATACATTCGAGAATTATTTGGTAATAACCCTGTGGAGTATGCTGCTGTTATTCAACAATTTGATAATTATGGAATCAATATTTGGGATAATATTGAGGCTGAATTTTCTGCAAGATACAATTGGGCATCTAAACCTGGAACGGTTGAAAAATTAAAATCGATTATATTAAATAAATAATTGAGACTGAATATCCTTTAGAATAATAGTGCTGTAGTTATCTACAGCATTTTTTTTGAATAAATTTTCGATAGTTGCTTGGTAAGATTTTCTATCTAGCTGTTCTATATTTTTTAATACTTCAATTAAATTTTCAACACTTTCAAAAGTTTGAAGGATTTTTTCATTTTTTAATAAGATAGCATCATTTATTCTATCAATTTGTCCTCCTGAGATGATGGGGATATTGTATGCAATTGCCTCAACAGCATTGTGAATACTTTTGTCAAATCCACCACCTATCCATGCTATCCAAGCATAGCGATATAGATATTTTAAAACACCTATTTGATTGATAATGATTATGTTAGAGTTTTTAATATCGAATTCGTACAAAATAGCTTGTGGAAGAAGATTTTTTATTTCTGAAATAGTTTTTTCATCAATTTCATGAGGAACAATTATCCAATGATATTCATTTGATGACTGAACTTTAAGATATTGAGATAATATTTTTATATCATTCAAATGAGCACTTCCTAGGAGTATAGTTTTTTGACCTTTTGTAAATGAATCTATCTTATCATTTTTGTAATCAATCTGTGCATTAGCTATTGATTGCATCCATTTTCCATCATGAATTAATTGATATTGAATCGGTAAATTGATAGGAGAAGATATTGAGTAGATTTTAGAGAATTTTTTTAGAAGATTCAATAATCTATTTCGTTCTAAATAGTTCTTCTGTTCTATGTGCCTCAAATCGGCAAAAATGATATCGCAGGGAATTTTTCTTTCAAATATTTCGAATAAAATATTTTTCCAAAAATCATATTTGACCCATAATATATAGTCGGGTTGAAGTTCATTGATTAATCTTTTTGCATTCTTCTTGCTATCAAAAGGAAGATAAAATGCATAGTTTTCTTCAGATAGATTTTCATAATATTCCATTCCAGAAGCAGAAAAAAAGCTAATACAAATTTCGATATCCAGATTTTGATTTAAGAAAGTTAGTAACGGTATGCTTTGTTCATATTCACCTGCTGAGGCACAATGTATCCAAAGTCTTTTTTTGTTTTTTAAAGGAAACTTTGTTGACAATAATCCTAAGTGCCTTTTTTTATATTTTTTTACAAAAAATTGTAAGATATAAAAGGCGTATTGATAGAGAAGTATAAACAAAGAGTAAAGCATTGGAAGTGTTTACGGGCTATATCATAATTTAGTTGCTAATGTATTGAAATATTACTGCATAAAGTAAGGATTTTATGAAGTGATTTTTATCTTTGCTTTCTTATAAAATTAAATATGTCTAGTCATCAAGAAGAATTAAATAAGTATTTTAATAAAGATAAAAAATTAGCAGTTATTGGTCTGGGCTATGTTGGTTTGCCAATAGCATTGGAACTTGCTAGAAAGTTTTCAGTTATTGGGTTTGATATTAGTGCATCTAGAGTGGAGATGATGCGTAATAAAATTGACCCTAGTAAAGAGCTTGACTCTTCTGCTTTTGATGGTGCAGATATATTTTTTACACATCAACTTGAGGATTTAAAACAAGCACAATTTTTTATAGTAGCTGTGCCAACTCCAGTAGATGAGCACAAAACACCAGATTTATTACCACTTCAGAAAGCAAGTGAAACATTAAGTAAAGTAATTAAGAAGGGTGATTATGTAGTTTATGAATCTACGGTTTATCCTGGATGTACTGAAGAAGACTGTGTTCCAGTTATTGAGAAAGGTTCTGGTTTAAAAGCTTATGTTGATTTTAAAGTAGGATATTCTCCAGAAAGAATTAATCCTGGAGATACTTTGCATACATTAACTAAAGTGAAAAAAGTAGTTTCAGGTTGTGACGAGGAATCATTGGAAGTAATAGCGGGAATATATGGTGCTATTATTGAGCCAGGAGTATTTAAAGCTGCATCAATTAAGGTTGCTGAAGCTGCTAAAGTGATAGAGAATACTCAAAGAGATTTGAATATTGCTCTCATGAATGAATTGTCTCAAGTCTTTAATATCATGGATATTAATACTTATGATGTTTTAGAAGCAGCAGGTACAAAATGGAACTTTTTAAATTTTCAACCTGGACTTGTCGGAGGACATTGTATTGGTGTAGATCCATATTATTTGACATATAAGGCAATGAAATTGGGGTATAGACCTCAGATTATCTTGTCTGGTAGAGGCATTAATGATGGTATGGCTGCTTATGTAGCGAAAAAAGTTGCTCAACATTTGATTGCTCAAGGCAAAAACCCTAAAGATTCAAAAGTGTTGATTATGGGAGCTACATTTAAAGAAGACGTAAGTGATATTAGAAATTCTAAGATTTTTGATTTGTATCAGGAGTTGAAAGATTTCAGTGTGCAAATTGATATGGTTGACCCTTATGCATCTAAAGAGGAAGTTGCACACGAATATGGAGTGCAGTTGTCAGATAATCCTGGGAATCAATATGATGCAGTAGTTGTAGCAGTGCCACACAAAGAATATAAATCTTTAAATGAAGACTACTTTAAAGAGATTTTAGTTTCTGATGCTTTAATAGTGGATTTGAAAAATATTTTCAAAAACAAAATAACTACCTTTACTCATTGGACATTATAAATAATGGATAAAAAAGTTTTAATCACTGGAGGCGCTGGATTTATAGGTTCTCACCTTATACGATTATTTGTAAATAAATATCCTAATTATGCAATATTCAACTTAGATAAGTTGACTTATGCTGGAAATCTCGAAAATTTAAAAGATGTCGAGAATAAATCTAACTATAAGTTTATCAAAGGTGATATCAATGATGCACAATTTGTTAATGAATTATTTTTAGAACATCAATTTGATAGTGTTATCCATTTGGCGGCTGAATCACATGTGGATAGATCTATCACAGACCCATTGGCTTTTATTTATACGAATATTATTGGCACTGTCAATTTATTGAATGCAGCTAAAGATATTTGGAATAGTAAGTATGAAGGCAAAAAATTTTATCATATTTCAACAGATGAAGTATATGGTAGTTTAGCTGAAGATGGATTTTTTTTAGAAACAACATCTTATGACCCACAATCACCATATTCAGCATCAAAGGCAAGTTCAGATCATTTTGTAAGAGCCTATGGAAATACTTATGGTATTCCAGTAGTTGTATCTAATTGTTCAAATAACTATGGTCCAAATCAATTTCCTGAAAAATTGATTCCTTTAATCATTCATAATATTTTGCATAACAAATCGTTACCAATTTATGGTGATGGTAAATATACAAGAGATTGGCTTTGGGTAAAAGATCATGCAATGGCGATTGATACAATTTTTCATCAAGGGAAAATAGGCGAAACTTATAATATTGGTGGCTTCAATGAATGGAAGAATATTGATATTGTATTGTTAATTTGCAAATTATTGGATGAAAAACTAGGAAATCCTTCAGGTACTTCGGCTCAACTCATTACTTATGTAATAGATAGACCTGGACATGACCGAAGATATGCTATTGATGCATCTAAACTTAAAAATGAATTAAATTGGACGCCTTCGATTACTTTTGAAGAAGGAATTGAACAAACGATTAGCTGGTATCTTGATAATCAGCAATGGTTGGATAATGTCACTAGTGGCGATTATTTACAATATTATCAACAACAATATCAAACAAAATAAACAATGGGATATAAAGTTATAAGATATAATATTTTAATTCTTTTTTTTCTATTTTCTTATCATATACAAGCTCAAGGTGTTAGTGTAGTTACTAGTAATCCTCTTCTAGTAGATACATCAAAGTTGGATATAGGTGATATTCAAGACAAATATAAGAGTATGTCTGGTGAGGAAATTGAAAAATTTAAATCATGGGATAATTCTTCTGGAATTCGTGTTGGAGATTTAACAGGTGGAGTTAAAGAAGAAGAAACTGGTAATACTGTAGAAAAGCAAACAGAGTCTAACATTATTATTGATGAAGGTAATGAAGCTCAAGAAACTGCCGAAAAAATAATTGAAGCTATAGCAACTGAGAATAAAGATGAACTTGAAGCAGTTCCAATATATGGATTCAGATATTTTAGGGAATCAAAAACAAAGTTATACTCAAGTGCTCAAGATGTAAAACCACCTTATAACTATGTCTTAGGCGTGGGAGACCAATTGAATATTGCTATTTGGGGATTTGCAGATTATAATGAAGTATTTACCATTGAGAAAGATGGATATATTCAACCCAAATATGTCGGAAGAATATATTTGAAAGGTCTGACTTTAGAAAATGCTATTCAAGTTATTAAAGCTAGATATTCAAGAGCTTATATGGTTGAAAATTCGCAATTTGACGTTACACTCAATTATTCAAGAGTAATTAATGTCAATGTTGTTGGTGAAGTGGAACTGCCTGGTTCATATACTGTACCTGCTATCAATACTGTGTTTAATTTATTGTCATTTATTGGCGGACCTACGAAATTAGGTTCGATTAGAAATATTCAGATTAAAAGAAATGGTGTTGTAATTAGAAAATTTGACCTATATAATTTTCTAAATCACCCTAGTGCCCAAGATGATTATTTTTTACAGAACAATGATTATGTTTTTGTTCCAATGTCCAATAAATTAGTGACAATTTCTGGAGCGATTGAAAGACCTTTTAAATATGAACTATTAGAGAATGAAACATTCGAGGATTTATTAAAGTATGCTGGAGGTTATAAAGCGAATGCATTAAAGAATTATCTTCAAATTCAAAGGTATGTAGATAATAAAGCTGTTCTAATTGATGTCAACTTAGATAGCCTTCGAGCAGCAAAAGGTAATTTGAAATTATTGAATGGTGATGCTATTACTGTAAGAACAATTCCTGAAGAAGCTAGAAATTGGGTAAATGTAAATGGAGCAGTTAAGGTTGAAGGGAAGTATGAGTTGAGAAATGGCGATAGATTTAGTGATTTGATAGAAAGAGCGATGGGATTGGCAGAAAATGCCTACAAAGAAGAAGCTTATGTATTTAGATTTGATCCAGGCTCTGAAGGAAAGACTGTATTAAGGATTAATATTAAAGATGCATTAGAGAATCCTTATTCTTCATCAAATATTTTATTAAGTGACCGTGATGAAATTAAGGTATTTACAAACGACTATTTCATTGATAAGTTTGTGATTAAAATCAATGGTGCAGTTAGAAATCCTGCTACTATTCAAGCCCAGAAAGGACTTACTTTAAGAGATGGAATATTATATTCTGGAGGTTTATTACCTTCTGCTTATTTAGAAAGAGCATATATCTACAGAATTGATAGAACTACCAATCTTCCTGTTGCTCTTACTATCCAATTAGATACGGCAGATAATTATGCTAAAATGGATGAAATACCTATTCTTCAAGGAGATGAGGTGAAGATTTTATCAAATTTGACTTTTTCTGAAAAGAAATCAGTCTCTATAAATGGATCTGTAAAAAGACCTATTGTTGAAGAATATTGGAAAGGCATATCACTTAAAGATTTAGTGCTCTTGGCTGGAGGTTTTAGAGAGAGAGCCTTTTTAGGTAAAGTCTATATCAGTAGAATGACTAAAGATTATAGAAGAGAATTGATTACAATAAGCATTGATACAGTCAATAATTTTCAACAGTTGGCAGATATATTGCTTTTGGAAGAAGATGTTGTAACAGTTTATAGCAATGATATTTTTGATCAACCATCTAATGTCTATATCGGTGGTATGGTTAAAGAAGTTGGATTTTATGATTACAAAGAAGCTATGACCTTAGCTGATGTTCTTTTATTAGCAGATGGTTTTATTGTGAGTGCTGCTTCCAATAGAATTGAAGTGTCTAGAATATCTAATTTTAAAGATGCTCAAATTAATTCTGAACCTACAAAAATATCTATTGACATATTAGATATTAATAGAGATTTTGTGAATGATGCTGTAGCCAATGGATATTTACTTCAACCATTTGATCAGATTTTCGTAAGAAGGATTCCAAATTTCGACTTTCAAAAGAAAATTTTTATTGATGGAGAGGTGAAATATCCTGGTACTTACGTAATTAGAAAAAATGAAAAACTGTCTTCAATAGTTGAAAGGGCAGGAGGATTGACCGAAGAAGCTTATCCTGCAGGTGCAAAATTGGATAGGAAAAAGGGCAGCCGAGGCGCTTTATTAGTAGATCTTAAAAAGGCTATGAGAAGACCTGGTTCAAAATACAATTATGTACTAAAGGAGGGAGATATTATTTTTGTTCCCGGTATTGAAAATATTGTAACTGTCCGTGGTCAGATTGACTATCCTTTTGAAGAAAGTGATATGAAGAGATTGGTTAAGATTACAGATAGTGTTTCGGTGGAAGAATATCTAACTTTAACACCTGAGAAAAAAGTGAATGTACCTTATTCATCTGGAAAGCGAGCAAAGTATTATATAAAGAAATATGGCTCAGGATTTGGTCCTTATGCTAAGAAGAAGGATACCTATATAATTTTGCCTAATGGTCATGTTAAAGGAACTAAGTTTGTGTTTTTTGCTAGAGCATATCCTAAGGTGAAAGAAGGAACTGAAGTTGTGGTACCTAGAAAACCGTTAAAGAAGAAGCCTATTAAGACAGTGAAGAAGTCTGGTGGTGATGGAGGTGGTAAATTTAATACCATTGTTCAAAGTGCTTTAAGTTCTATTACAGCTTCGCTCACACTTTACTTATTATTGAAAAGATCATTTGAATAGGAGAGATGGATGAATTCAATGAAAAGACCGAATCGTTAAATGACGCTTCTTCTATTGAAGAAGTAAAGGTTAATGAAGATTTTCAAAAATTGGTTCAATTTATATTGAAGTTTATTGCCCGATCTAAAAAAATAATTAAGAAGTATTTATGGGCATTTTTGATTTTGTTTATTATCGGTATTGGTACTACAATTTATTTTATACTGAATAAAGAAAAAGTTTATTCTGCTGGTATAATGTTTGTGCTAAAGGATGATGATGCATCAAATCCAATGCAACAAGGTGCTAATCTTGCGGATCCACTATCATCATTCTTATTAAATAGGACAACAAGTCAAGCTGTTAATATAGATAGGTTGACAGAAATAGTGAATTCTCAGAAATTATTATCAAATGTTTTATTTAATAAGTGTATAATAGAAGGTAAAGAGGACTTTTTAATTAATCACTTTTTGAAACAATATTATGGAGTCACAGATTCTTATTTTACTAACTATAGTGGTTTAAAAAGTTTTGATAGAAATAAGTATAGAGTATTTTTGCAGATATTTTCTTTGATAAGAAAGAATATTTCTGTTGAGCAGACAAAGTCTGGAGCTTTTATTATGAAAATTCTTACAAATAATGAAGAATTATCAAAAGTGACTTCTGAACTATTATATCAAAATTTAAGTAATTTTTATATTGATAAAACAACTGAGAAGGCTCAACGTAACTACGTTTTCCTTAGAAATAGACTTGACTCCATTAGAAATATGTTGTATTCTTCAGAATATCAGGTTGCTAATTTTGAAGATAGGTCAAGAAATCTCTTGCTATATACTGCACGCGTTCCGCAAGTTAGGCAACAAAGAAATACTATTTTTTATGAAACATTATATTTAGAGGTTTTGAAACTCTTTGAAACTTCTAAAGTTACATTGAATAATATTACGCCGATTTTTCAAATATTATCTAGACCTTATTATCCTTTGTCGTTAGTTACGATGTCTAGTTTGTTAATAGTAATTATAGGATTATTTGTTACTTCTATCGTTCTATTTTTGGTTCTGATATTATTTTATTTGAAAATACATGTTTGGCCTGATTATAAATATCTGTTTCAATATAAAGGTGAAGAGGTATAGCTATGATTATTACTACTACTCCATTCGATAGTTTGTTAATATTAAAGCCTAGAGTGTTTTATGATTCTCGTGGTTATTTTTTCGAATCATTTAATTTGAATACTTTAAAGGCTCATGGATTGAATTATGAGTTTGTTCAAGATAACCAATCTCATTCTAAGTATGGTGTTTTAAGAGGTTTGCATTTTCAAAAGGGCGAACATGCTCAAAGTAAGCTTGTTAGGGTGCTTTCGGGAAAGATATTAGATGTCGTTGTGGATTTGAGAATTGATTCTCCCACTTATTTAGAACATTTTTCTATTGAGTTATCAAGTGAGAATTTTCTACAATTACTTGTTCCTAGAGGCTTTGCTCATGGTTTTGTTGTGCTTTCTGAAACAGCAGATGTATTATATAAATGTGATAATTTTTATAATGTGTCTTCTGAAAGCGGTTTAGTGTACAATGATCCCAAATTAAGAATAGATTGGAAGCTACAAGCATCAGAGTTAATAGTTAATCAAAAAGATTTAGAATACGATTTGTTGTAATATGAATTTAGATACATTGCGAATTAATGAATTGATTCAGGTCGCTATCGAAGCTGGGAACGAAATTTTAAAAATCTATGACAGAGATTTTGAAGTTGTTAATAAAGCAGATAATTCTCCATTAACAGAGGCCGATAAAGTTTCTAATGAAGTTATTGTTGAAGGTCTAGAAAGATTATATCCTAATATCCCTATTGTATCAGAAGAGAATAAATTGACTGATTTTTCTGTTAGATCTCAATGGGATTGGTGCTGGATGGTTGATCCTCTTGATGGTACCAAGGAATTTATTAAGAAAAATGGTGAGTTTACTGTCAATATTGCGCTTGTTCATCAAGGAGATATTGTTGCAGGAATTGTCTATGTTCCGGTTCAGAATAAAACTTTTTATGCTATTCAGGAAAAGGGTGCTTTTTTAATTGACGGTCATTCTACTCCTCGTTTATTGAGAATTAGACCTCTTGCTGAAGATGGTGTTCTAAAAGTTGTTGGAAGTCGCTCTCATAATAGTCAAGAGGTAGATGATTTTATTGATACTTTAAGAAAGGAGTATGATAATATAGATTTTGTCGCTGCTGGTAGTTCTTTAAAGTTTTGTTTGGTTGCTGAAGGTATTGCTGATATTTATCCAAGATTAGCTCCTACAATGGAATGGGATACAGCAGCAGGGCAAATTGTTGCTACCGAAGCAGGTGCTCAAGTACTCAAATATCCTGAATTGTCTCCATTGGTTTATAATAAAGAGAATCTCTTAAATCCTTTCTTTATTGTTTTAAATCCTAAAATGTCTGTTTCTAAATAGTGCTTTCATAATGAAAGTATTATTTGTTTATATTTACAAATTTTCATTATCGTGTTGTTTGGATATTGATATAGCTGTATATTCGGTATTATAACAACTTGTTTTTTAGGTTTTTAGTATAAAGTATTTTTATTTTAACATTAATTTTAATTTAATTTTTAACTTTTTTTAAGAGTGTTAATTATACTAAAGTATTGAAATATAAGTAGTTGCATTCAATATATTAAGTTATTGTTAAGGAATTTTGTTTTAGAGGTTGTTTTATTGTGCTTATGTAATTAAATATTTGTTAACTTTGGTTACAAATCTATACTATGAAGAATTATTTAGTTGTCCTATTTACAATTTTGGGTTTGAACGTTGTGTTTGCCCAAACTACAGTAACTGGAAATGTTGTTGACAATGCACAAGAACCCTTAATTGGTGCGAGTGTTGTTTTGAAAGGCACAACTTCTGGTACTATTACTGATATTGACGGTAACTTTTCAATCGTGATTAATGAAAAGACGCCGTTTACTTTGGTGGTTTCTTACATTGGTTACAAAACCAATGAAATTCAAATTTCTGAAAGTCAATCAGGTTTGAAAGTTGTTTTGAGCGATGAAAGCTCTATTTTAGATGAAGTTGTTGTTTCTGCTTCAAGAGTTGAAGAGAAGATAATGGAGTCTCCTGTAACAATTGAAAAACTTGACCTGCAAACTATTAAGGCATCTGCTTCTCCAGACTTTTTTGATCAGATGACAAAATTAAAAGGAGTAACTACAGCTGCTGGCTCTATGACTTTTAACTCTATCAATACACGTGGTTTTGGTGGTATTGCTAATACTAGATTTGTTCAATTGGTCGATGGTATAGATAATTCTGCACCATTATTGAACTTCCCTATGGGTAACTTGATTGGTTTGAGTGAAAATGATATCAAAAGTGTTGAGTTGGTTCCTGGTGCAGCATCTGCTTTATATGGTCCTAATGCTTTTAATGGTATCATGTTGATGTCTAGTAAAAGCCCATTTGACTATGAAGGTTTGACTGTTTCTGTTAAAGGTGGTTTCACAATGTCTAGTGCTGAAAATAATAATCCGTTCCAAAATGAATCAAATGCTTATATAAAAGATAAAAGTCAAAAATTGCGTCCATTATACGGAGCAGATTTAAGATATGCTAAGACTTTTGGAAAATTTGGTTTCAAAGTGACTGGTAGTTATTTTGGAGCAACTGATTGGTTAGCAAATGATTATAAAACTGATATTGTTACTGGTAAACAATATACTGGTGATACTTGGACAGATCAAGCTGGTGAAGAACACTTAGGTGATAGACCCTTGAACTTTAATGGTGTGAATACTTATGGTGATGAAAATGCACTTTCGACTGTGCCTTTGGGACAATTGCAAGTTCTTAAACCTGAAACTGCTAATGCTTTGATAGAAGCTGTTTCTGGAAGTTCTACTTTCCAAATGTTGTTCCCTGATGCTGAAAGAGCAAAAGCATTTGTTGAGAAAAATTTCCAATATTTACCTACTATTGATATTAGAAGAACTGGTTTGACTGAGGAAGACTTGTTAGATAATAGAAATGCTTCTAGTGCTAAAGGCTCTCTTTCTTTGTACTATAAGCCAAAATCTGATATTGAATTGAGCTATGCTTTTAGAATCGGCTCTGGTAATTCAGTGTATCAAGGAACAGAAAGATATGTATTGAGAAATTTCTTTAGCTTTTCAAATAAATTAGAAGCTACTGGTAAAAACTTTATGGTACGTTCATATATGACTCAAACTAATGCAGGTGATTCTTATAACCTTACAGCTTTGGGTAGTTATGCTAATGAATATATGTTAGGTACTGGATCTGGTTGGGCAGCTCAATATTTAGGAAACTTTGTTGGAACTGTGATGGTGGGTTCAAGAATTAAAGGAGTGAATCCAGAAAGATTAGCTCAAGTTTATCCAAATATTTTTAGAGTAGCTCATATTGAAGCTAGAAATGGTGCTGATGCATTATTGCCTGATAGAGAATCTCCTAAGTTCCAAGAGGCAATAGAAACTATTCGTGGTACACTATTTCAACATTCAAATCCAGAGAAGGGAATTCTTGGTGGTTCATCATTTATAGATCATTCAAGATTATTCCATACTGAAGGTACTTATGATTTTACTTCTTTATTGAAAGATAAAGTAAGTATCCTTGTCGGTGCTAATCATAGATTGTATAGCTTATTTACTGATGGAACTGTTTTTAATGAAGACCCAGAAGGTACAGGTACAAATTCTAGAATAAAAATTAATGAATATGGTGGATTTGTTCAAGCTACTAAGAAGCTTATCAATGAAAGATTGAGACTTTCTGCTTCTATTCGTTATGATAAAAATGAAAACTTTAAAGGTGTATTCTCTCCTCGTGTTGCTGCTGTAGGTACGCTTGGTGATAAACGTCAGCACAATATTCGTGCATCGTTCCAAACTGGATTTAGAAACCCAGATACTCAAGCTCAATATATATACTTCCCGGCTTCGACTATTTTGATTGGAGGTTCTCGTAAAAATGCTGAAAGATATGGTATCTATGAAGGTGGTGCTTATACAGCAGAATCATTCCAAAAATTCCGTGCTTCTGCATTGGCTGGACAACCTAACCCAGAATTATTGGAGACATTCTATATGGATTATATCAAACCAGAGAAATTATCAAATGTTGAAGTGGGATATAAGACTCTAGTGAAAAATTTATACATAGACTGGAATGCATATTTCAACTGGTATAAAGATTTTATTGCTCAATCAAATGTTGTAGCTAAAAATAGTTCTTCACAAAAAGGTCAGCCTATCTATGGTGTTTCTGATTTCATTGCATCAGGTGGTCAATCTACTCCTGCAGTATTCAGGCCATATTACAACGTAAAAGATAAAGTTACTTCTTGGGGTACAGCTTTAGGTCTAAGCTATAAATTAAAACAAGGTTATACTTTTAGAACAAATTATAGCTATATGGATTTTGCTACTGAGAAAGGTGCTGACAAACAAGGTGTGGACTTTAACTCTCCTAGCCACATGGTGAATATCGGTGTAGGAAATAGCAATGTCAATAATTCTAATGCCGGATTTGATGTGAGCTATAGATGGCAAAGCAAATACTTCTGGGTGAGTAGCTTTGGTAGTGGTATGGTAGATGCATTTGGTTCATTAGACATCTCTGCTTCTTATACTATGAAAAAATGGAATACAGTATTTAGAATCGGTGGCTCTAATTTAGCCGGACCTGTTTATAGAACAAATATCGGTGGTCCTTTTATTGGTCGTCAAATATTTGCAGGTATTACTTATGATGCTAGCGTATTAGGAGGTAAAAAGAAAAACAAGTAGAAACTTATTGAATTATTATAAGGCGATATCTGATGGTATCGCCTTTTTTGATTAAATAAAAATTAAATTCAACTTTTCTAACTGATTTTAATTGGCATCTTTTTACATTATTCTTAAATTTCGATTCTATAAATTATGGACAAAGAATTATCATATCCTAAGGATAAAATAAAAATTTTATTGCTTGAGGGTATTCATCAATCAGCGATTGATGAATTTGAGAAAAGAGGCTATACCAATATTGATGCTCACAAAGGAGCAATGAGTCAGGAAGAACTGCTAGAATGTGTTGAAAATTATCATATCATCGGTCTTCGTTCGAAAACTACTTTGACTGCACCTGTGATTGAAAAGGCGAAAAAATTGATGGCTATTGGTGCATTTTGTATTGGTACTAATCAAATTGAGTTGAATACTGCAACTGATTTGGGTATTTCAGTATTTAATTCTCCATATTCCAATACTCGTTCAGTAGCAGAGTTGATTATTGCCAATTCTATTATGTTGTTGAGACGTATCCCAGAGAAAAGTAAGAAGGCACATGATGGCGTATGGCTGAAAGATGCTGTGAAGTCTTATGAGATGAGAGGGAAAACTATCGGTATTATAGGCTATGGTCATATTGGAACTCAGGTTTCTGTGATGGGTGAATCTATGGGTTTAAGAGTTTTATACTATGATGTAGAACCTAAAATGCCTTTGGGAAATGCTAGACAAGTAGTTAGTTTGGAAGAGTTATTTGAAAATTCTGATATTGTTACTTTGCACGTACCTGCAACACCTCTTACTAAAATGATGATTGGTAAAAGTCAATTTGATTTAATGAAGGAAGGTGTTATTTTTCAGAATTTATCAAGAGGTACAGTTGTAGATATAGATGCCTTGCGTGATGCAATTGTTTCTGGTAAAGTTGGTGGAGCAGCAGTAGATGTATTTCCAGTCGAGCCAAAAGAAAAAGGAGAAATGTTTGTTTCGCCATTACAAGGTTTAGACAATGTAATTTTATCTCCCCACATTGGCGGTAGTACTTTGGAAGCTCAAGAAACCATTGGCGCTGAAGTTGCTTCTAAATTAATTGGTTATTTAGATAATGGTTCTTCTATTGGATCGAAAACAATACCAGAAATATCTCTTCCTATTCAATCTAATACCAGAAGAATATTGCATATCCACAAAAACGTCCCAGGAATACTTTCTCAAATCAACCAAATACTCTCAGGCTATCAAATCAATATCGTCGGGCAGTATTTGAAAACTAATGAAGATATTGGATATGTTGTTTTGGATGTATCAGGAGATGCTACGGCAGAAGCCTTGGAAGCCTTAAAACATGTAGAATATACTATTAAGGCAAGAATATTATTTTAGTCATTAGGTAAAATACAACTCAAATAATACTGCGTTTTTTGTGCTGACACTTATAGTTTTATAGCATGAGTAAAACTGTGTCAATATGAAAAGCGCATTTTCTGTTTTATATCCACAGTCAATTTTAAGGAGGTTGTATATATCAATATCGTCTAGTTAAGATACGCCGTAGGTGCATGAACTTTGTGGAAAAGAAATACTATAGGGAAATGAGTGAGCAGTAGGTCCGCGACAATCAGATGATTTTAATTATGTAAAAATTTTCGTACCTATGACACGCTAACTGGCAGCAACAGAGCTACATGGTGCTTTACTGTTCAGTACGGTTCCAGTTTTGCAACAACTTTTAGACAGTCAACAATCATGTCCATTCGCAACTTTCAGGTGGAGGCATCAGGTAAGGCATTTCTTTTTGAGAGCAGCAACGAAGCTACCCGTGTCAATGTGACCGACCTGTACAATTCGCAGGTGAGTGTATGCTGGTTTGGATTGGTGGCAGACTGTACGGTCTAATCGAAAGATAAACAACTCTTCTATTTTATACCCCCACATTTTGAAACACTCATTTGCTCTTGCTTTTTAGCTTAATAATGATTACATTGCAGATATTGTATTATTTAAATACCAATTTTCATGAAAATCATATTAACGTTTATCTCTTCTTGGATCTTTTGTAGTTTATTATACGCCAATCCACCTGAAATAGAGTGGCAGCGCAACTATGGCGGTGACAATGTGGACGGATGTATGGCTATTGCCGAAAGCTCAGACGGTTATTATTATTTTATGTCATACTCTGCTTCACAGGCTTCCGGTGATAGGACGGTGGCAAGAAAGGGAACTCAGGATATTTGGATAGTCAAAACAACACCGGATGGTCATATCGTATGGGACAAAGCTTTTGGTCCGGGCCTTATCACCCCTTCAAATATGATTGCTACTACAGACGGTGGCTTGGTGGTAGGAGGTAATACAGAAGGAGGAATAGGCTATGATAAGACAGATACAGCACGAGGAAAATTGGATGTGTGGCTCATCAAGATAGACCGCAACGGTAACAAAGTATGGGACAAAACCTTAGGCGGATCAGACCATGATAATCTGGGACATCTGATAGAGACTCCGCAGGGGGATATATTAGTAGCTATCAATAGCTCCTCACCCATATCTGGCGACAGGACAGCAGAGTATCTAGGAGGGACTGGTGATGCGTGGGTGGTGAAACTCAATGCACAGGGGCAGTATATCTGGGATAAGTCCTATGGTGGCACAGGAGGGGAGCATTTCTATGCTGGATTTGTAGATAGTGAAGGAAATTATTTGTTGGGCGGATATAGTACATCTCCTATATCCGGTACCAAGACAGATACCTCACGTGGTGGAATAGATGGTTGGCTGATCAAAACAGACCCTAACGGGAATATCCTTTGGGACAAAACCTTAGGTGGAGGCGGCACAGATTATATACAAACAATGGTACAAACCAATAATGGGAATTATGTATTAGGCATTCAATCTGAATCATTCGCATCTGGCGACAAAGATCATGACAAGAAAGGATGTTGGTTAGTAAAAATAAACAAATCAGGAGATATGCTCTGGCAGAAAACGATAGGAGGAACTGGTGCTGAATCTATTAGGTCTATGGATATAGATAAACAAGACGGTCTTTTTATGGGCTTTATTGCTACATCCGGCATTGTAGGAGATAAAACAACTCCTGCTTATGGAAGTGCAGATTACTGGTTAGTCAAGACGGACATGAATGGTGATATCCAATGGCAAAACTCTTATGGGGATGCAAGTAGCGATAGACTTACCGGGGGAGTATTCATATCTTCAGACAATGGATACGTGATAGGAGGAAGCTCCAATAAATGGCGCATAATAGATATGTGGATCATCAAACTGTATCCTGAAATATCTACTGGAATAAAAGACATAAATACTCCATCTGCATTAAAGATTTATCCGAACCCCACGCATGGAAATTTTGTAGTGCAAACACCTCTCTCTATCGGTAATGCAAATGTGACAATATCAGATGCTGGAGGCAAAAAAGTGTGGCAGAGAGATATGGATCTCAGGCAGGGAAGCATACACTTTGACCTACAATTGCCGCAGGGTATTTATCTGTTGCAACTCACCTCAAAGGAAGGAAATTACTTGCAAAAATTCATTATTCACCATTAAATACAATCATTATGGTTTCACTATTTCAAGCAGGTGTACTAGCAGGTATGGATACTCTCATAGTAGCTAGAGAAAACACAAGAATCATTCATGAAATTTTGAATGATCCATTAGCAGACCATGATATCGCTGTAGATGTCAAAGGGATTATCTATCTCGCTCCTTATGAAGATATAAACCATGTGGTGCATTCTGTACTGGACGGCGGCAATCCTGGTACCAATACCAACAGAGCCATTCGTTGCCTCACTTTCGATTATGGTTCCAGTTTTGCAACACAACAAGATTCAGATACCATATCCATTCGCAACTTTCAGGTGGAGGCATCAGATAAGGCATTTCTCTTTGAGAGCAGCAATGAAGCTACCCGTGTCAATGTGACCGATCTGTACAATTCGCAGGTGAGTGTATGCTGGTTTGGAGCGGTGGCAGACTGTGCAAATACGCTATCCAGTATAGCAGTAGCTACGGATAATCTTGTTTCGTTTTTATCTGCGATTAATAGTTTTAGAAATAATAGTTCAGGTAATTTTGCATGGAGGCAAATCGTTAGAATTCCTGCTGGGATTGGAAATCAAAATATGTATTATTTCTCCGATCAATTAGTCATACAAAGCAATGTAAGTTTAATAGGTGATGGAGATAGAAGGACTCAGTTGTTTTTTCCGAAAGATACGGGAGGCATATTGGTTTCCCAAGCTATTGTTTCAGAAAGTATCACATCTGGGAATAATAGCTCTATTGAAGATCTAAGGCTGTTTGGCCCTTTATTCGTTAATTCTAACCCAGTTCCTCTACCTACCTATAATAAGAGTAATGGTATCACCATAAAGGGGACTTGCTATGTGTCAAGAGTTATTGTGGATGCTTTTGACGGCAACGGAATCCATGTTTCAGCAAATGTTACTGCGGCACATCCGTCTAATGCGAATTATACTCAATTGAATTTAGTGACATGTTCAAACAATTCTGTGAATGGTGTTTTAATAGACACCGCCGATAAGGGTAAAGGCGATACGAATGCCTGTATGATTACATCAGCCAACGTGGTAAGAAACGGAGCCTGTGGTATCAGGGATCAGTCTTTCTTAGGTAATACGTATATCGGATGTCACAGTGCTACCAATAGTGCCGTGAATAATAATAGGTCAAGAGTGTTTCATAACGGAATCCGATATATCTGTATTCAGGACAATAATGGAGTAGAGCCGGGAGTGGATGAAGGATGGGAGAATTATTGGATTGAAAGAGGAACTTCTTCTGTTTCTACTTCTATTTATAAGCAATGGCTAGTTGCAAATAAATATGTCATGTCTTATGGATATGCTTTATTTGGAGCAAATGGGGGTAGTAGTGGATTTCTGTCAGGCAGCTATAGCGAGGATGACGAACTGTCAGTATTTAATGGACAGTATCATAAGAATAGTCACAAAAAAGAACACTTGTCTTCAAATCTAATCATTGGAGGAGTTGCCAGTAAAACCTCTGATTATACTTCAAGAGGAATTATACGCAATCATAACGGTGTTATAGAAACCCAAGCATTTAGAATTATATCTAGACCTTTGCAAGAACCGGGAAGTCCTTACTACGAAATCCATTCACCAAACGTATCAGATGCATTTAGGAATAATAAGGGTGGATTTACTATTGCTGTTCATATTATAGATAAAGATGAAATAGCACAGCAAAGAATAATGAATTTTATGTACGAGCCTACGCTCAGAGCTTTTGTTTTTAGACAGAAAAACTCTCCAACAGGAGATGCCTTTATGTTTTCGCCCAAAGAGAGCTTAGATTATAATAAAACGATGTTTGGAAATAGAGAAAGTTATAAAGGTAGCCTCTATCCAGTATTCAATCAGATTTTCTTTATGAAATACATAGACAGAACTTACAAGAGGCTGTTTAGTTTTACGGACAAACATCCAGAGGAAGCCAATGTTAGCATAGATTATGTATCAGGAGATATTTTTCTGAGGTCAAGACCAGATACAATCGGTCCCAAATATCGCAATCCACTAGGATATCGTTGTGTAGCAAGTCCAAGTGTGAATTTCCCCAAAGGTGAATGGGAAACCCTGCATTATTTTCAACCTGCTGTGGCAGTGCCAGATACAGCAAGTCCTATTGGAGCAACATACAGTCAAGCAGAAGTTCAGGGTATTTTAGATGAACTGAGAGATCTCAAAACTAAGATGAGAGCTGCGGGAATATTGCTGACTTAGTGATGATGTTATCTTTGATAAATAGCAGGCAACTTGTTACAGGTTGACAGCTTTTTTGATATATATACGCTGGTCATTTTGTTGTTTCTGATTCTGTATCGACAAATCAATTTAATGACGGATCTTCAGGGTATTTTGCCATTAACTTATATTCTCCTCCCATTTTCTCTAGTACATCTTTCCAAAGATATTGACTCCCTTTAAAGATGTTACGATATTCTTTCGCAATAATCCAAGTTTTTTCTTGGAGTTCTTCATCTAATTGATTGATGCCCCAGCCGCTAAATCCTAAGAAAAATTTGATATTATGGGGTAAGATTTTCTGATTTTGAATGCCTTTTTTCAAAGCTTCATAATTTCCATTCCAATACAAATTATCTATGATATGGATACTATTTGGGATGATTTCGGGGTAGCAATGAATAAAATTTATTCTATCTAATCCAACTGGACCTCCTAGATAGACTTTAGCATCAAATTTTGGGAAATCTTGAAGGACTTCTGTCAATTTAAAGATTGAAGGTTTGTTGAGTACAAGTCCAAGTGTTCCTGTATGGTCGTTTTCGGTGATGATGATTACTGCTCTTTTAAAATTAGGGTCATCCATAAAAGGTTCTGCTATTAACAAATCACCGGGTTTTATTTCTATTTTATCCATAATTTTAGTTTTTACTGTTAAAATTAATATATCCGATTACTCTACTGTATCTTTCTCCAAATGCCTTGTAGTATATCAGTATTTCATATTGATTCTCAGCTTCATAATCATTGCCTTCTGTAATGCTAAAGGTCTTTTCATTATTATCATCTCTTACAAAATAGTAGGTATAATCATAAAATCCTTGTTTTAAGAAAATTGAATTTTCATACATACTAGTTTGTGAGTTCCATTGCATTTCATTTTCAGGAGCTATATCATAATTGTTGAATTGACCAGCAACATATAGTTTTCCATTTGAAAATTTTTGTTGGAGTGGCATGTTAAAGTGAACGTTGACATAATCTGCTTCAACACTTCTATTTCTGTATTCCAATACATCTATATAATATTGACCATTCAAATCTGATTCTATAAAATACCTTTCATTTCTTCTGATAGGGTCAAATAATAGATATACATCACTATCCTGTATAGATCTTGTTCCTTGACCTAAAAATCTGATAGAACGGATATCGAATCTTCTAAACTCTCTCCCAGCTTCAAAAACAAATTTTCCATTATAGTCAAAATCTATACTTCCATTTCTAATAAATCTTGGTGCTACACCAATATATGCATTATCCCATCTCTGATTTTGTATGACTGTTGCTTGTATTTCTTGATATGGGTTATAAATATTCATCCCTTTTGCATAAATATTGAACAATATTTCTTGATATTCTTTATAGTTGATTTTTGTTTTTGGCAATATCATGCTAGGATTGATGCTGACCAAATCTTCTTTTACAATAAATCTTTTAGTGATAATAGGCTCGGACGGAGTATCTTCATAGACTACTAATGCATAATTTCCTGATTGAGTGATATTCATGTCTATATTGGGAATCTGCAATTTGTAATTGACATATTTGGTATTTGTATTGTAACTATAATTGTAATCGTCAATTGTAGCTTTTTCAAATCCATCTATGTACTCATAACTCTCTTGTTGTGTTGGCGTCCAATCTTGTTCACAATGTATGATTTTGTAGTAATAAGTTTTGCTATCTTCTGATAAGTCATCGAATGAAAAAACAAGTTGCTCATTTGAGTTAAGTTGTAGGACAGGTGAACCAATTTCATTGCTAGAAGGGTAAAGTAGAACAGTTTTAATATCGTTATCGAAAATTTTATTTTCAAAAATCTGTGCTTGAGTAGTATGAAACCCAATTAATAATATAACTATACAAATGAATCGTTTTAGATGCATAGGTTTAAAATAGCTATTTTCTTGCCAATTTGCAATTTATTGTTCAAATGATATAGAATCGGTCAAATCTTCATTTATAATGTTGTTTTGTCAATAGGATTGAAATTATATTTATTGATAGATATAAAATCTGCATATTTGCACTTTTAGCAGTTTAAGATTGAAATTATATGATTATCGTTCCAGCAATAGATTTAATAGGAGGTCAATGTGTAAGATTGACAAAAGGAGATTTTAATACGACTAAAGTGTATAATGCTCACCCAATTGAGGTGGCTCAAGAGTTTGAAGCTGCTGGTTTGACACACTTGCATTTAGTGGATTTAGATGGAGCCAAAAAAAGAGAAGTTGTAAATTGGGCGGTACTCGAAGAGATTGCTAAGCATACTCAATTGAAAATAGATTTTAGTGGCGGATTGTCTAATAGCGATTATGTTAAACGTGCATTTGATTTAGGGGCATATAAAGTTACAATCGGAAGCATGGCTGTTAATAGACCCAATACGGTTCAACAATGGATGTTGGATTTTGGAGCTGATAATATGATTTTAGGAGCTGATGTTATTGGAAAAAATATTGCGATTCACGGTTGGGAATCTACATCTGATGTAAGCATATTTGACTTTATAAGAGGCTACCATCTCAGTGGAATTCGTCATGTCATGTGTACAGATGTGAGTAAAGATGGTATGTTGGGAGGTGCTGCTGTAGATTTATATAAAGAGATTATTTCAGAATTTCCAGATATCCAATTGGTCGCTAGTGGAGGTGTGAGTAATTTACAAGACTTGAAAGATTTAAAAGAAATAGGCTGTACTTATGCTATTGTTGGCAAAGCCATTTATGAAGGTAGAATATCTCTTTCTGAATTAGTAAATTTATAGAATCGATTAAAAGAGTAAGGGATAGAAGCGGATTTCCGAAATGAAATGTAGGAATACGAGCGGATAGCCCGACCTGCCTTTTTGGGGCAGGATACTCCCAAAAAAATTAATAATAATAATGTTGACAAAAAGAATTATTCCGTGTTTGGATATTAAAGATGGCCGTACTGTTAAAGGGGTCAATTTTGTGGACTTACGTGATGCTGGAGATCCAGTTGCTTTGGCTGTTTCTTATGTAGAACAAGGTGCAGATGAGCTTGTGTTTTTGGATATTACTGCTACTGTGGAAAATAGGAAGACTTTCTCTGAATTAGTAAGTAGAATTGCAGGTGCTATAAATATTCCATTTACTGTGGGTGGTGGTATTAGTAGTGTTGCAGACGCAGATATTTTATTGAGTGCAGGTGCAGATAAGGTTTCAATCAATTCGGCTGCAGTCAGAAGACCTGAGCTGATTAATGAGTTGGTGGATAACTTTGGAAGTCAATTTGTTGTTGTGGCTATTGATACCAAAAAGCATGATGATGGATGGAAAGTATATGTCAAAGGAGGGAGAGAGGAAACTCCACTTTATACGATTCCTTGGGCACAAGAAGTTCAAAGTCGTGGTGCTGGTGAAATTTTGCTGACTTCTATGGATCATGATGGCACGAAAGGGGGGTTTGCATTGGATATTACTGGTGAATTGTCGAGAAATCTATCTATTCCAGTGATTGCTTCTGGAGGTGCTGGAAATATTGAACATTTTATTGACGTCTTTAAACTAGCACAAGCTGATGCTGCATTGGCTGCAAGTATTTTTCATTTTGGAGAAGTGCCTATTCCTCAATTGAAAAGTGAATTGGCTGAACATGGAATCAGTATAAGATAAATTCTTTGTTGTATAGTTGGCAATAAGTTAGGTGTTTTATTGCTTAAATATGGTTGAGATAAGCAAGGAAATCAATTGTGATTCTTTCTTGTATAATGAAAAATCTATAGAGTAATAGTGTACCTTTGCCTTAGAATTAATAAAACTCTTTAAAAGCTTTTAATTGCGATTTTTATGTCACGAAAAGTATTATTTATTGATAGAGATGGAACCATCATTACTGAGCCAGCAGATTGGCAAACTGATAGCTATGAGAAATTAAGTTTCTTGCCTGGGGTTATCTCTAATTTGGCAAAAATTGCAAGTGAATTGGATTATGAGTTGGTCATGGTGACAAATCAAGATGGTCTGGGTACTTCTTCTTTTCCTGAAGATACTTTTTGGAGTCCTCAAAATAAGATGTTAGAAATTTTAGAAGGTGAAGGCATAAAGTTTGAGGCTGTATATATTGACAGGTCATTTGCTAAAGATAATTTGCCTACTCGTAAACCAGGAACAGCAATGTTAACTTCATATTTCTCTGATCAATATAATCTAGCTGAAAGTTTTGTAATTGGTGATAGATATACAGATATCCAATTGGCTAAAAATCTAGGAGCAAAGGGTATATTAATCGGAAGAAGCGCTGATACAGTGGATGATGATTTATTGGATATCAATTCATTGAGAGATACTTTGGCATTGAAAACAACAGATTGGAAATCTATTTATGAGTTTTTGTATTATCCTCCTCGTGTCGGTCAAGTTAAACGCACGACTAAAGAAACAGATATTGATATAACAGTTAATTTAGATGGTACAGGCAAGGCTGATATGAATACTGGATTAGCTTTTTTTGACCACATGTTGGATCAATTGGCTAGACATTCAGGTTGCGATATATCTATTTTTGTAAAGGGAGATTTGCATATAGATGAACATCATACAATAGAAGATACTGCAATCGCATTGGGAGAGGCATTTAAAAAAGCTTTAGGAGATAAAAAGGGGATAGATAGATATGGATTTTTATTGCCTATGGATGATGCATTGGCTCAGGTGGCAATAGATTTTTCTGGTCGTCCTTGGATAGTGTGGGATGCTGAATTTAAGCGTGAAAAGGTAGGAGATATGCCTACTGAAATGTTTTTTCATTTCTTTAAATCTTTTTCTGATGCCGCAACTTGCAATCTAAATATCAAGATTGAAGGGGATAATGAACATCATAAAATCGAAGCGATTTTTAAAGCTTTGGCTAAGTCTATCAAGATGGCAGTGAAACGAAGTGGAAGAGATCTACCTAGTACCAAAGGCGTTTTGTAAGTATCTATTTTTCAATTTCTTAGCGTAACATATTGGGAAACGCTATAGTTTTTTGATTTGGATATAATTTTTGTACTTCTTCAATCTATGTATTAAAGGGAGAAAGAAAATACTCATATCTCGTAGCCTTTTTTGATAATGTCTGCTCGGATGCAAGATGGTGCGCCATGCCCATTCCATTTTGATTGTCCTTACCCATTTGGGAGCACGGATATAGAAGCCACTTAAAAAATCAAAATATCCTCCAACTGTAAATACCAATAATTTTTTCTCTTTTATCCAATCCAAATGCTCTGTAACCCATTGTTCTTGCCTTGGCGAGCCCATGCCAATAAATAATGCGCTGTTTTCTGGTACTTTATTGAAGTCTAATGGAGAATATCCATCTTGGAAATATTCTAGTACTTCTTGTTTATATTCTGCAGTCAATTGGTCATTACATGCCTGAATGTTTTCAGCTGTAGTGCCATAAAAGACTATGGGTATTTGTTGTTCAAACAGTCCTCTGATAAAAAGTGGCGACATATCCGTTCCATTAAGATTTGCAATTTTATTGCCAGTAATAATTTTGAAACAAATCTGCATTCCAATTCCATCTACTAGAATATAATCTGCCAATAGATAATCTTTTAAAATAGCTCTATTTTGGTGCAATAAGACATAGCTAGCATAATACATATAATGGACTATGGAAGATGATTTTTTAGCTTTCCAATCAGCAATAATTTGCTTGGCTACTATCTGAGGAGAGTCGGAATCTATAAAAGCTACTTGAGCTATTTCCTGCCGTATATCTATCATGACTTCAATCTACGTTTGATAGTTTCTGGAATACTTTTCATTCTATTGAGATTGAACAATAGTGCTAAGCCTAATTTAATCGGAAATATAGCATACCATGCCCACGTTTTTATCTTTGAAGTATGAGGGTGAATTAGTGGATATTGATATTGCGAAAAAAGATATCCAGATGTCTTCTCACAGATAGCAATTTCTTCTGAGGATAATCCTCCTTTTACCCAATTTCCAGCACGTTCTTTCTTGATACCCTTCTCTTTACTATCAGCTTCATTTGAAGAGCTTGCCTGTGGAATATTGAGCATTTCTTCTTCAAATTTTACTTCCAGATGTGTACAGATTTTTTGCATAGTCTGTTTGGGCTCTTCTAGAATATCTTCAAATCTCACAGTCATCACTTGTGAATGAGAGTTAAATTTCTGAGCTGCCAATATTGCGGCATTCCACAATTTGCTTAAAGTATAAGGATGGTAATTGATTCTAAGTCTTATCGTTTCTTTTCTTGTGATAAACGAAGCTCCCATTTGTCTTCGAAGCCATTTTCTTTTTTGCGATAGGAGTATAGCTCTAGGATCTCTCACCATATTGATGATTTTGGCTTGAGGAAAAAGCTCCAAAATCTCTTGGATATAAAATACGTTTTGAGGTGTCTTTTCACAAGGAATGATTTTACTTTCCCTACGTGTGGTAAGGTTCATAAATTCATAATATAGAATGTGAGGAATTAATGGCGTGTCTGTCAAATTGGAAATAAAAGTATTAGCTTCGGCTTTATATTTGTTCTCATCCATTTCACCAGTATATCCTTCTTGTTGGATATAAAATAGCTTGGCGATTAGAGTTTCAGCTCCGTTTTTTGTAAGCGTTTTGTCTTTGTCTGAGCTAGACCATAATTGTTCAAAAAAGTGTAGTTCATTAAGTACGAAAATATCTGGATGATTATTGAGGATACGCAACATCATAGTCGTCCCACTACGTGAATTGCCTACTATAAAAAAGACTTTCTTATCTACCTGCATATTGCAAAAGTAGCTTATTTTATTCATTTGAAATCATTATCATTTATGATTTGATAGGAGTAAAAAATGCTTTTGTTTTCATTATTTGAATGTATGGATAATAGAGAAGAGTTATCTATTTCTCCTTAGAGGGAATATTTGAATCGTTACAAAAGTAAATCAACAAATGCTAATGATAATATTTCAATCATTAGCATTTACTGACTTTATGAGTGGTATTTGTACTAATTCGAAACAACCGTTTTATCTGCTGGATATTTGATAGAATAGCTAAATCTTACTTTTTTACTTTCACCTGCTTTAAGTGAAATATTCCATTCTAACTTTCCGTTCTCAGCATTATAAACCGCTTTGTCATTATCATTAAGAATCACTTCAATATCTTTTTGACGACTGACTGGAATTTGGTCATAAACAACAATGTCTAAATTACTTTTCTTGTTGTTTTTAATAGTGATTTCAAAGGTCTTATCTTCTCTCTTGCTTGAACCAATGATTTTTTTAGAGCTCACATTTTTAATTTCTTTTCTATCGATAAATACTAATTCATCTTTTCCTAAAGAAATATCTAATGTGTCTTTTGCAACTTTTGCATTCAATTGAATTTGTCCTACATAAGTATCTTCAAAGAATAGATTGGCATTGCCATTCAATAGATTATAAGTTTCCCATTGTGGTACTTTTGCCACTAAATATACACCCAAATCTCTTTTGGGCATTGTTTCATATTGATAGATAGCTGGTACTTCAATTGACTGTATTTCAATAAATTGTGCATCTTTCGTAGAAGGGAGATTTTGTGGTCTAGAAATCTGGTATAATTGAGCAGTTGCACTTTCTATGATATCTACTCTATAAGCATCATCTTGACTTTCAGCACTCATCATAGGTGCACTCATAGCTTTGGCTTGTATCATATTGGCACCACTATATCTTACTGCTACTTCATAATCAGCTTTATAGTCAATAAACTCAGTTCTCCAAGCCGGCATTTTTTGATTAGTCTGTGGTTGGGCAGTTGATAAAAACACTTGTACATTTTTCCAGTCATAACCAGTTTGTTGAATGACCTGTGCTTTCATTTTTAAAGATAATGCTTGTGAAAGACTTTTGGAGTGAATGTCATAAATAGGATTCCATGAAACATTGGATACCATATAATTAAGTTGGTAATCAAATTGACCAATTTTAGAAACAATAGCTTTTACGACAACTTCTTGAACTGGCTGGTTAGTTGGTGCAATACTATTGATTTGTTCTTGTAGTTTCTTGATTGTTTCGTCAAGCGATTTATCTTCTTGTCTGAGTTGAAATATTGTCTCACGAATTTTAAGTGTCTTGATTTTATATTGATTGGCTAAGTCTTCAATAGCTTTGGGATATAATGCAGTCTGTTCTCCTCCAATGACTGAGTTCTTGTCATAAAGATTTAATTCTCCTTGAGAAACAGCAATCTTTTCTTGAAGCCATGTTCTTTGATCCTGAACTTTCTGAAGAGAATCTCTCCATGATTTTATTTGGTTTTGTTCGGATTTCTTACCTAAATAGTTGACTCTCGAACTGACTGACATGATACTGACTCCTGGGATGGCTATCTGTATGGATTGTGGATCCATGTACCTAGAAATATCTTTAAAAATTATTTCTTGCTCACCGAGTTCTTGAATGGTTAATTTGCCAGCTCGTATTTCTCTAGCTTTAGATGGATAGATAGTTACATTAGAAACTTGAGAGGTGACTTCTGTTGCTTGTGTAGGAAACATGTAAAAAACGAATGCAATAAATGCTGAAATTTTTACCAATTTATTCATAACTGTATAGAATTTCAATTGTATTAGCAAACGGCTTGCCACTTTGAAAAATTAAAATTTTTAGCTTTCCCACTCTGTTACATCGAAGTAGTAGGCTTCCACATAGATAGGGGCTTCCTTGCTGCTTTCACTTTGTATCCTTACTTTGATTTTGTTGATTTTTTTGTCTTTGTGAGATACTAATGAGCGATCGACAACTCTCCAATTTAACTTTCTGCCTTTTTCATAATAGTTTAAAATAAAATCTTCAGCTTCTGTGTGTTTATTGAAATCTGAATTTTTGTGTATAATAATTGCACTGTCTAAAGTATTGCCTAAGCCTCCTGAAATATTCAAGTTTTTGCCTGTATCTGCTAGAATCGCATCTTTTAGTTCCATGATTGATTGTGTTTTTTGATAAGTTTAAGATAGGGAGAATAAAAATTTATTTTGCCACAGTATTGTTAAAATCGAGGGAATAGACACTTGAATCAATTTATTCAAATAATGGTCTAATTAATTCCAATGTTTTTAACCTTACTTCATGTTCGTAGGTGGGTATTGTTATCATCAATTCATTTGATTGTACCAATTTGTTGAATTTAAGCAATTCATGATATACTTTTTCTTGACTGCCTACAAAAGAATAACTCAGCATATTTCTGACATAAGCTTCTTCCTGTGGAAGCCAATCTCCATCCATGCTTTTGGGTGGACTTATGGCTTCTCTCGTTCCTCTGACAATATTTAAAAACATCTTATACATACAGGAAGCATGATGTTCAGCTTCTTCATTTGTATCTGCAACTATTACATTGATACATGCTAAAGTTTTAGGTGAACAATATTGTTTAGATGCTTGATAATTAGTAGTATAATACTGTGTTGCTTGCATTAAAAATTGAGGTGCAAAATGACTTGCAAAGGCATAAGGTAGTCCTAATTTTGCTGCTAAAATTGCACTATCCATACTTGAACCTAATATCCAAATTGGCACTTCTGTACTATCTCCAGGAAAGGCTCTTACTGGAGATTTCTGATTATCAGAAGAAAGATAAGTCTGTAATTGTGCAACATGATTAGGAAAATCTCTTGCAGCTTGAAAAAAATCTTTATTCAATGCTTGTGCAGTCAAATGGTCAGTGCCAGGTGCTCTACCCAAACCTAAATCTATTCTGTCTGGAAATAAAGCTTCTAATGTCCCAAACTGTTCAGCAACGACCAGAGGAGAATGATTGGGTAGCATAATACCACCAGAACCCACTCTTATTTTTTGAGTTTTTCCAGCAATATGTGCTATCAAAACTACTGTGGCAGAGCTAGCAACATGTGGCATATTGTGATGTTCAGCAAACCATATTCTTTTAAAATTTAGTTCATCTGCTTTCTGTGCTATCTCTACTGTTTTTTCTAGTGTACGTTGAGTATCACTTCCTTGATTAATAAGAGCAAGTTCTAAAAGAGAAATAGGAATATTGATTGGTGATGTCATTTATTCTTTACTTTCTTTTTTGAGTGAATTCATATCTATCACAAAACGATATTTGACATCATTTTTTAAAACTCTTTCATAAGCTTCATTAATCTCTTGTATTGGAATAAGTTCTATGTCCGAAGTGATATTATGAGTTCCACAGAAATCTAACATTTCTTGAGTTTCTTTTATTCCTCCTATCAAAGATGCTCCGATATGTCGCCTTTTTCCAATCAATAATCCCATGTGTATAGGTTCTATTGGTTCAATCGCTCCTACAAATACCATAGTACCATCTGTTTTTAATAAAAGGATATAAGGGTTAGCATCATGTTTAACGGGTATAGTATTCAGTAAAAAATCAAAACTCATTGAGGCAGATTTCATGGCGTCTTTGTCAGTTGAAAGTAAAACGTTATCAGCTCCCAATCTTTTGGCATCTTCTCCTTTTTGAGGTGAAGTTGTTATCATGGTGACTTTTGCACCCATCGCATGAGCTAATTTTATCGCCATGTGTCCCAATCCACCTAATCCGATAATTCCTACATGGTCTCCAGCTTTTATATCCCAATTTTTTAATGGTGACCAAGTTGTGATACCTGCACAAAGCAAAGGTGCTGCTCCTGCTAAATCTAAGTTTTTTGGAATTTTTAAAACAAAATTTTCCTGAACGACTATTTTGTCTGAATATCCACCGTAAGTATATCCACCTGAAATTTTATCTTTTCCATTATAAGTTCCTGTAAAGCCATTTAAGCAATACTGTTCCAATCCATCATTGCATGAAGAACAATTTTGACAAGAATCTACCATGCAGCCTACGCCTACAATATCACCAATATTAAAATGAATTACCTTTTCTCCTTTTTTGATGACTTTACCAATGATTTCATGACCAGGAACAACAGGATATTTGGTGGCATGCCAATCATTTTTTACTGTGTGAATATCTGAATGACATACCCCGCAAAAAAGTATATCAATCAAAATATCATTTTCTCTTAAACCTCTTCTATCTAACTGAAAAGGTTGAAGTGAATCAGTAGCTGAAAAGGCTGCATAAGCTTTTGTATTATACATAAGTCAAAACTCTTTATTGTTATAAAGTTTCAACAGATGAATAGCCGTATTGTTTTAGTGATTACAATAGATTTTCTTGTCCTTTAATAGACTATATGTATGCTATGTTATTGAAGTTTTTTTAATTTTTACATACTAGTTTTGAATTTCTGTTTCTTTCTTATAGTGTGTTAAATACAGTAATAGGCCAGTGAAAACAAATCCACCAATTATATTTCCTAATGTTGCAGGTATTTGATTCCATATCCACCAATCGCTTATGCTAATAGGCGCTTGTAACATAATTGAAGTAGGAATAACAAACATATTGACTACACAGTGTTCTAATCCCAATCCAAAGAATGTAAATATAGGAAGCCAAATAGCCACAATTTTTCCTATGGTTGAAGTTGAAACTAGTCCCATCACAACGCCCATGGTGACCATCCAATTGCATAATATCGCTTTTGTGAAACAGGTTATCCAACCATCTGTTCCTATTTCTTTGTAAACCAATGTCTTATCTGAAGCTACTGAAATAATTTTATTGATTATATCACTTTCATGAATATGCCCCATTTTGGTAATTGCAATATAGTATAGTCCACCAAAAAAGATACTGCCAATAAGGTTTCCACTGAAAGCCGCTATCCAATTATAAACTAAATTTTTTATCGAAGTTTGATGACTCATTACCGCCATGGGTACTGCAGCAAAGTTTCCTGTAACTAATTCAAGTCCCATCAAAATTATCATGACAAAACCTACTGGAAAAACTAAAGCTCCAATGATATTCATTCCTGTTTGAAGAGAAGCTGAAAATGCTAATACTGTTGCAAATCCCAAATATCCCCCAGATAAAAAACCTCTGATGAGTATATCCTTTAAAGGTAAATGAGATTTGTATGCGCCTATTGATGCAAAATCTGAAACGATTTTTGCTGGTTTTAAACTGTCCATATTGAGTATTTATAAGTGAAAAATTATTTTCTTTGAAAGATTTCTACTCTATAAATGGTGAAAATTTGACCTGAATGTATGTTTGAACTACTGATGCTTTTCCTATTTTAAATTTAATACTTTTTTAAATAGGATGTATATGTCCGATATTAAAATTGAATAAATATGTAAATGTGTAACTCTCTGTTAAATGGTTGTTCATGAAGTGTGATGTCAATTTTTTCTGTTATTGAAAACATTTATTAATTAGGAGTCTTTCACTCATAAAATTTTGATGGATTTATGTTTTGAGGTATCTTTACTTCTTGATTGGTTATTTTTATTAAGTGAATAAAATTTATTGATAAATACAAAATTTAAAAATTGAGATATGAAAAAAATATTACTATTTGGGTGGATGAGTTTCTTTCTTTGGGGTTGCCAGCAACAATGTGACCATTCTTCAACACATCAACATTCAGAAGAGCATACAGAGCACCATCATCATCAAGAAAGCACTAACGGAATTGTCCTTCAGAATGGTGCAAAATGGCAGGTAAATAATGAAATGAAGCCTTTTGTCTTAAAAGGAGAGAAAGCTGTGAATTTGTATGTTCAAGAGAATGGGAAAAATTTTAATTCATTGGCAATAGAAGTGGGTGAGTTAAATAATCAATTGATTAAAAGTTGTACAATGGATGGACAAAGCCATGATGAGTTGCATAAATGGCTTGAACCACATTTAGAATTGGTGAAAAATTTGGAGGAAGAGAAAGATTCAATCAAAGCGAGTGAAATTGTTCTACAACTTCAAAACTCCTATCAACAATATCATCAATATTTTGAATAAAATTTCATTTCAAAAATATGAATACTGAAAATAAATTTACGCTACTACATCGATTATTACATTGGATAATGGTCGTCTCAATGTCTGTATTATTTATTACTGGATTTTTGAGAATGTATTGGATGGGGAAGCAAGCAGTGTTAGATGTGTTATCTTCACAAAATCTAGGACTTACAAGTGATCAGGCAAAAGATGTGTATAAGGCACTTAGAGAGCCGATGTGGCAATGGCATGAAGTATTTGCCAATGTGATGATTTTAGCTTTTTTGGCTCGGATGATTTATATGCTTAGCAAAGGGATTCGATTCCCAAATCCTTTTAAGAAGGGTATGCCTATTAAATATTACCTTCAAGGCTTCACCTATATTTATTTTTACACCTTTGTGTTGATTTCCGCTGTAACTGGAATTTGCATTGAGAAAGGTTTTTTTATACAATGGGAAGATACAATTGAAGCTGTGCACAAATGGGGGATTTATTGGTTTCCAATATTTGTAGGACTTCATATTGTCGGAGTCGTATTGGCTGAATTGTCTGATAAAAAGGGAATTACCTCCAAGATGATAGGAGGCGATTAAGTTTTTAATATGAAAGTCAAATTATTATATCTATCTGCATTTATCCTTAGCGTTTTTGGAGTGCTAACCTTATTCATGAGCAGCTCTGTGTTGTTTGATTTGTTCGGAATAAGAGAAAAAGAGGGAAATTTTGTACCTTTTATTGTTTGGGCTAATTGGCTTTGTGGATTTTTATACTTAATTGCTGCTTATGGTTTTTTGAAGATTAGAAAATGGGCAATTCAACCTTTATTGGGTGCTGCAATTGTACTGATAGTTGCTTTTGTCGCTTTGCTCATTTATATTGAAGGTGGAGGTGTTTATGAACAAAAGACGGTTTATGCAATGGCTTTCAGAACAAGTGTTACTTTAGTTTTTACTGTTTTGGCTTATCTATTAATAAGTAAAAGAAAGTAAATCTATATTCAGTTTAGAACCTTTTAAAGAAATTATTGTTTGCATGAAAAACAATAGTTGTGGATACTAGTAAAAAATTTTTAGTTGAAGTATGGAGTGATATAGCTTGTCCTTTCTGCTATATTGGAAAACGAAATTATGAACAAGCATTGGCTCAGTTTCAAAATTCATCTGATGTAGTTCTTGAGATGCGTAGCTTTCAGTTGGATCCTTATTTTGAACAGAAAGAAGACGCAAAACCTGGGATAAAAGATAGATTGGCAAAGAAATATGGCAAATCTATAGCTGAAGTAGAATTGATGATAGCCCAAGTGGCAGAGTCAGCTAAAAGTGTAGGGCTTGATTTCCAGATGGATAGTATTATTGAATTTAATACTTTTAATGCCCATCGATTATTACAAAAGGCTTTAGAAAAAGGTTTAGATACTCAATTATCAGATGCATTACACGCTGCACATTTTGAACAAGGGAAAAATCTGGGAGATGCCAATATTTTAAAAACAATTGCTCTTCATGCAGGTCTTACAGAAGAAGAATACAATCAAGCCTTAACAGAGGAATTGTATGCTTATAAAGTAAAACAGGATATTCAAGAAGCGGCAAATTTGGGAATTTCTGGAGTTCCGTTTTTTGTTTTCAATAGAAAGTATGGTGTTTCAGGAGCACAGCCGCCAAAAGTATTTTTAGATACTTTTAATATTGCTTATAAAGATTGGAAGCCTCAACAGGATTTAATTATTAATAATAATTCAGAAGCTGCATCTTGCGATATTGATGGAAATTGTGAATAGTTTGAATGGAATATCATAATTAAAATTTTAATCCATCTGATACACTGATATAAAATATAAGAGCATAAGAAAATAATATCTTATGCTCTTTTTAATGGATAGACTTATTATTATTTAAAAGCCTTCTTTTACAATAAATTCATCTTTTATTCCCAATGAAGTTAGGTGTTTTCCTACTGCATCCATCATAGGAGGAGGTCCACACAAATAAAAATATTTATGATTTTCTATTTGTTTCTTAATAATTTCAGCAGTAACAAATCCGTATTCATATCCCTCCACTTTTTCATCAGAAAGAACATTGATAAAGTTCTTGCCTAAAAGATTTTCAAACTCTTCTTTCAACGCTATGTCGGAGACTGTTTTATTAGCAAAAATAAATTTGTTATTTCCAAGTTTCCCTTTCTTTTGAAGGTCTTTCAAAATAGCGGCAAAAGGAGTATATCCTGCTCCTCCAGCAATGTAGATGCCTTCTCCTTTATAAGCAATATCGCCATACACATCACCAATTAATATTTCATCACCGACTTTTTTTGAAAGTAACTCATTAGTGACACCATTGCGAGTAGGGTAAGTCTTGATATTAAATTCAATATCATTATCTTCTGGCAATGAAGTGAATGTGAATGATCTCCATTCTTTTTCCCATTTAGGGTCATTAATTGCAAAATCTACTGCTTGACCAGGTGTGAAGTTTAAACCTTTTGGTTTTTCTAATACAATTTTTAGTACATCATGTGTGAGATGTTTTATCTCTTTGATTTTTACGGATTGTGCCATACTACTTGTTTTAAGATGATTTTAATGGTTTTATAATATGTTGTCTAATAAGCTTTTAAATATAAATTACTCAATATCTATTCACTTTGCTGATATTCTTCCTTTCATCACTAAATGTAAACTACAATAATAGTCTGAACTTGAATCTACCACAGTTTTCCATGTATCACCAGGGTTTAAAGTAGGAGAAGCCCAGTGATTATTAATTTCAGTAACATTATGAGGTACAATATCATTATTAGTGAAGATGACAGTATCGCCGATTGTCGCTGTTACTGTATCAGGCATATAAGTCATACCTGATATGCTCACTTGAAATATGTTTGGAGTAACTTTAGTATTTTCGTTAGTAGTATTGCTTTCATTGCTAGATACATCATTTGTGTTTTTACAACTGAAAAATACAAGTATTGAAATGGATAATAATCCTACCCAGAAATAATGTTTTTTCATGATAGCTTATTTAAAGTTTTTTTGAACCATCAGAGCATGTTCTAAGTGTACTTTTAATGAGGGTAATACTTTTATCAAAAGATCTTTTAGTTCACTATTTTTTGTTTGAGGTATCAAAATAGTTTCAACTGCCTGAATGACTGATTTGTGATATGCCACTTCATTATCAATGTATGCTTTATTAAATGCTTTACCTGATTTGCTATTGAGGTCACTTTTCATTTTTTTAGCACCATCTAACAAAGATTGAGTAACAGCATTACTTTTGGGAGTGACATGAAGCTTTTCTGCTAGTTTAGTTGCCATGCCTATCACAGCTAAGTGGTCTGTTTGCATTGTTTTGGCAAAATTGATAATGTCTTTATTGCTAGATTTTTTTATTGCTATGGCTGCATAATCTACATCTATTTGATTAGCGGTTACTGCTACAGAAGCGATTTCAGGATCTGTTAATTGTGGTTTTTCTTGTGCATTTGCAGAATTTGAATTGAATATTGAGAATAATATAATTGCAAATGTTAATAAGGTTGTTTTAAGCGTTTTCATTTTGAAAATATTTATAAGTAAATAAATCACACTCTTTAATATTATTAAAGTTGTCTTATTGAAAAAGTGAGAGTTTACGTACTTACTTATGAAGGAGAATGGTTATTCAGCAACCAATACCACTTCTTGTTGTGTTGATTTGGGATGCGAGAAATATATCGAGTAATAAATCCTTTCATGTTAAAGTGATATAAAGTGTGATTAAATTATATAGCCACTCTTGTAAGAATTACTATTGTAAAAGAATCTCACTCTTATGAATGTTATAACGAACTTTATGAAAGAAAGTTTATGATTTTTCTAATTGTAATAAAAAAATGAGATATTATTAATTGTAGCTCTATTATACCCTTTATGGAATAAGTTGTTGAATTAGATAGGAAGCTCTTTAAATAAAAAACAAAAGCGGAGCCAATTTCTTGACTTCGCTTTTATTTGAATAATCAACCCAAGCAGTATTAAGTTGCTTAGATAATTTTATTTCAATGTACTTTGTTTAGTGTTGTCTTATGCATTAGCAGCATCATCCAACTCTTTACCTGCTTTGAATTTCACTTGTTTTTTAGCAGCAATTTTGATGGCTTTACCAGTTGCTGGGTTTCTTCCTGTACGAGCTGCACGTTCTGATACTGAAAAAGTTCCAAAGCCAATTAATGTTACTTTGTCACCTGAAGCTAATGAGTCAGAAATACTGCTAATTACAGCGTTTAAAGCGTCAGTAGCTTGTGTCTTTGAAATGCCTGCCTTATCAGAAACAGACTTAATTAAATCTCCTTTGTTCATGTTGGATTATTTATAGGTTAAAATAATATTAATAACTGTTAACAAATTTAATTTCAAATTTGAAAAAACCAAGGAAAAATTAAAATAAATATTAAAAAAATACGTAAAAATGCAAGTTTTATGCTGAAAATGACGTTCCACAGCCACATGTACTGCTTGCATTAGGATTATTGAAGACAAAACCTCTATTGTCTAATCCTATTTTAAAATCTATTACAGACCCATTTATATACATTTCTTGTGTCCTATCTAGTGCGATATTGATATCTTCTATGTTAAAAATAATATCATTTACTTGTGGAAAATCAAAGTCTAAAATATAGCTAAATCCTGAACATCCGCCACCCTTTACACCTAATCTTAAATATTGCTCTTTTGGAATATTTGAGTCTTTTATTAAGCGTTTTATTTCTTTTATTGCAGAAGGCGTGAGTTGAATTGATATGTCTTCCATAATTTTGGGTGAAGATTTTTATTACTTAACTACAAAGAAAATAAAAAGTTCTTGGCTATACTAAAATTCAGTGATTACCTTTGCAAATTATGAGTATTCCTTTTTCTGAAATTTTACAATTTACCATTCCTAGTTTAGTGGTTTTGTTTGGAGTTTATTTTGTCATCAATAGATTTTTGATGGAAGAGAGTAATAAACTAAATATTATGACTAGACATTTTATAGCTAAAGAAAATCAAAAGATTTCATTGCCATTAAGATTTCAAGCTTATGAGAGATTGGCTTTGTTTTTAGAAAGAATACATCCTCAACAATTAGTGGCAAGAAATATAATTACAAGTATATCTGCAGTCGATTATAAAAGCAAATTGATTATTGATATTAATACCGAGTTTCAATTTAATTTGACTCAACAAGTTTATATTTCAGATGATATTTGGCAGTTGATTCTTCAAGTTAAGGAACAAACAAAGATGTTGTTGAATGAAATAGGTGATAAGTTGCCTGATAATGCAACAGATGAAGATTTTGTTACCGCAGTATATCAGTTTTTGGAAGAAATGCCTGCAGACAAACTCCCTATTAATGTAGGTTTAAAATATTTGAAAAATGAGGTGGCTCAGATTTATTAGTCTATTATTATGTGTTGAGTTATTTTATGCTTGTTCCTCTGTAAAGATTACTCAATCTGATGCACAGCATATTGTTATTCATCAGGAAAGTGGTGTTGATTCTACCTTGAATGCATTTGTCTTATCTTATAAGGTGAAGTTAGATGATAAGATGAATGATACATTAGCCATTTTAAAAGAAGATTTATTTAAAAAATTGCCTTGTGCTAATTTGAACAATATGATGGCAGATATTGTGTATGATTATTATGCTGAACAAAATTCCCCAATTGATATGGCTATTACTAATTATGGAGGAATTAGAGTTCCTGCCATTTCCAAGGGAATTCTCATGGTGAAAGATGCGTATGAATTGATGCCATTTGATAATGAGCTGGTTTTGATGGATATACCAGGTAGTGTTTTGGAGCAATTTTTACAGCATACATGTACACTCGGAGGCTGGCCAGTTTCGCATGCTCAGATTGTGATGGATTCTTCCAATCATATAATAGATGTATTAGTGAATGGTCAAACCATTCAAAAGAACAAATTGTATAAAGTAGGCACTATCAATTATATTGCTGATGGTGGAGATCAATGTTCATTTTTGATAGACATGAAAGTAGAGAAGTCAGGTAGATTGTTTAGAAAGCAAATTATTACTTATTGGTCAAAGTTTAAAGAAGCTATTCCTGTAGATAATTCAAAAAGGGTTCGTTATGAATAGTCGTAGAAATTTTGTTAAAACAGTTGGCTTAGGTTCATTGATGGCTTATTCTGGTCATCTTCCAGTAATAGCTAAAGAAAAAAAAGAAGTGAATTTGACTATTCTGCATACCAATGATACACATAGTCATCTAGAGCCATTTCCTGCCAATCACAAACAATTTCCTGGAATAGGTGGTGTAGCTGCAAGAAAAGCTTTGATTGATGAGATTAGAAATGAAGGTTATCCTGTATTATTATTAGATGCTGGAGATATTTTTCAAGGGACACCTTATTTTAATTTTTTTCTTGGTGAGCCAGAATTGAAAGCGATGAGTATGATGGGTTATGATGCGGCGACTTTGGGTAATCATGACTTTGATGGAGGAGTAGAAAATATATACAGACAATTATTTAATGCCAACTTTCCTATATTGAATTCAAATTATGATTTTTCTAATACGGTATTAAAAGACAGCATCAAATCGTGTGAGGTATTTGTTAAAAATGGAATACGTATTGGAGTCTTTGGATTGGGAGTAGAACTTGATGGATTGGTGCCAAAAGACTTGTATAAAGGTGTTGTTTATAATGATCCTTTAAGCATTGCAAATGATGTTTCTACATATTTAAAAAGAACTAAAAAGTGTGATTTAGTTATTTTATTGTCACACTTAGGATATAAATATAACTCTGACAAAATAAGCGATATACATATCGCTGAAAATACTAATTATATAGATATTATTATTGGTGGACACACCCATACTTTTATGGAAAAGGCGGATGTTAGAAAGAATAAAATAGGAGAGGATGTGATGATACATCAAGTGGGTTGGGCAGGTGTTCAATTAGGAAGGATAAATGTTAAATTTTTGGGAAAATTTAAAAAAATCTCTTCATCAACACATACTGTAATTGTGGATAAAATTCAAAGTGAAATTTAATTTTTATTTTAGAAAAAAATTAATCACCTTTACTAAGTAACGCATTTATAACTAAAAAGTATAATATTATTATGGTAAACAAGTGTGAGCTTGTATGGGGTAATTGTCTGACAATTATAAAGGATAATATCAGCTTAAATAGCTTCAAAACATGGTTTGAGCCCATCAAACCAGTGAAGCTGGAGAATAATGTATTGACCATACAAGTGCCAAGCCAATTTTTTTATGAGTGGCTGGAAGAGCACTATGTAACTTTATTAAGAAAAACGATTAAGCGAGAATTGGGTGATGATGCCAGATTGGAATATCGTATAATAGTAGATAATGGGAACAATCATAAATCTGGGCCAGCAACTATTCAGATGCCTAATAGTAGAGAGGGTGCTTATGGAGTAAATGAAATGTCTTTCCCTAATATGTATCCTGGACCAATGGTGAAAAATCCTTTTGTTATTCCTGGTTTAAAGAAAGTACATGTTGATTCCCAATTAAATCCTTCTTATACATTTGATTCTTATGTAGAAGGAGATTGTAATAGATTAGCAAGAGCCGCAGGTATGGCTGTTGCAAAATCTCCTGGTTCTACCGCATTTAATCCTCTTGTGATTTGGGGTAGCGTGGGAATTGGTAAAACACACTTGGCTCAAGCTATCGGTAATTATACCAAAGTGCTGAATTCTAATAAGACTGTATTATATGTAGGTTCAGAGAAATTTGCCAATCAATTTATCGATGCTTTGAAAAATAATAATATCAACGACTTCGTCCATTTTTACCAAATGATTGACGTGTTGATAATTGATGATATTCAGTTCTTTGCAAATAAATCCAAAACTCAAGATATTTTCTTCCATGTCTTTAATCATTTACATCAGTCTGGCAAGCAACTGATTTTGACTACTGATAAACCGCCTAAAGATTTAGAAGGTATTGAAGAAAGACTATTGTCAAGATTCAAATGGGGCTTGAGTGCAGATATACAAGAACCAGATTTTAATACAAGGATTTCTATCCTGCAAAGTAGATTGCATAGAGATGGTATAGAAATGCCTTATGAAGTAATTGAATTTGTAGCATACAACCTTAAAACTGTGAGAGATTTGGAAGGAGCTACAACTACTATATTGGCAGAATCTACTTTGAATAAAAAGGAAATTACAATTGAAGTTGCCAAGAAAGTGGTAATGTTATACATCAAAAACGTTTCTAAAGAAATATCAATGGAAACAATTCAAAAGACTGTTTGTGATTTTTTTGATGTGTCTATAGAAAAATTGAAAGGTACTACAAGAAAACGTCCAATTGTTCAAGCCAGGCAGTTGTCTATGTTCTTTGCAAAACAATATACCAATAACTCTCTAAAGGCAATCGGTGCTCATTTTGGAGGAAGAGACCATAGTACAGTGATACATTCTTGTCAGGCTGTGAAAGATCAGATTGATACTGATGAAGAATTTAAAGACTCAGTAGAAGAGTTGAAAAAAAGAATTGAACTAAGTCTGTAATATTTTTCAATTAGGTATTGTTTTTAAAGATTAAGTTTCTATTTTTGTGCGCTCAATAACTCTAGCAAGTTAAAAGAGCGTAGTTCTTAAAAAATTAACGGTGGGATGGGTGAGTGGCTAAAACCAACAGTTTGCTAAACTGTCGAACTGGTAACGGTTCCGAGGGTTCGAATCCCTCTCCCACCGCAGAATAAATTTCGGGGTGTAGCGCAGCTCGGTTAGCGCATCTGGTTTGGGACCAGAGGGTCGCAGGTTCGAATCCTGCCACCCCGACATCAATTTTCTAATTTAATTTTTCAGTACTTTTCGGGGTGTAGCGCAGCTCGGTTAGCGCATCTGGTTTGGGACCAGAGGGTCGCAGGTTCGAATCCTGCCACCCCGACGAAAGATATATATGACGGTTGGGTTTTTACCTGACCGTTTTTTATTTTTGACTTAGCCTATTTTGTTTATGTCAATCCAACTTCAACTTCAAGTCCATATTCCTCAATTTCCTTTTCAATTGACGCACCAAAATCGCATCATGATGATTGGGTCTTGTTTTAGTGAGAATATGAGCCAAGTTATGCTGCAAAATGGTTTTCACGTCCAAGCCAATCCCTGGGGGATTTTATATAATCCAATTTCAATAGCTCATTTAGTAAATACATTGGAGAATCCTGGCTTGGAGCTGCCATTGCTTCCCATACTGAGAGATAAAAGATGGTTTTCGCTACATCAACATAGTGATATTAGTTCAGAAAGTAAAGAAGGCTTAAAGAATGAAGTTTTTCGTGTGGCGAATGAATCAAGGAGTTTTTATGAGCAATCTGACATTTTGATTATTACTTTAGGTACTGCTTTTGTATATGAGTATATAGAGGCTAATCATACAATAGTAGGAAATTGCCAGAAACTACCTTTGTCGAAGTTTAATAAAAGAATTTTGTCTGTAAATGAGATTGTTGATTGTTGGTCAGATTTCATCCAAAGAATGAGTAATAAGAAAATCATTTTTACAGTCAGTCCTGTCAGACATTATCGTGATGGATTGATAGAAAATAATAGAAGCAAATCTACTTTGCTTTTAGCCGTTCATCGTTTGGTAGAATTGTATCCTGAGAGCTGTTTTTATTTTCCTTCTTATGAAATTGTCATTGATGAATTAAGAGATTATAGATTTTTCAAAGAAGATATGGCTCATCCTAGCACTTTAGCTATCAATTATATTTGGGAAAAATGGAAAGGAGCATTTTTTGACCTCAATACTGTTAATAAAGCAACTGGATTCAATAAGTTATTTTTGTTTTCTAGACACAAACCATCTGTAAATAATGAAGCTCAATATTTCAGGCAATTGAAGGAATTGTATGATAAAACTCAATTACAATTTCCAGGATTGAATTATCAACTTTTTGATAGAAATTAGTTTTTACTAGAAATAAAATATTAATCTTCAACTTTCTAATAAGTGATTGTTGTATAAATTAGGAATAAAATGCCTAAAAATATTTTTTGGAATATTTTTTGCTCCTAAATATTTGCAAGAATAATAAAATGTTACTATATTGTAAACCTTGAATTTTTAAACAATTTTAATATGGCAATAATCGATCAATTAGAAAACTTTAATTTAATCAGAAGAAGAAAAGCTGTTGCTGCAAAAAATCTATTCATGCAACATCGTGATTCTTCAAAGAAGAAAGCTTGTATGCCGACTACAGAAAAGATGAAAGATTTGTATGAAGCAACTGTCACTCACATTAAGATGAAATAATACTTTGATTATTTTTTAGTGAGTGGCTCCAATAGGAGCCATTTTTGTTTTATATACTCAATATGTCAAGATTTCTTTTTCGTTGAATTCTGTTCAATTTTAATGAGTGAATTGGATGAGCAAGTAATGTGCAAATTGTAATTCACTCTAATAATTAATTTTACATCATTTTCAGATTCCCGCATCTTCCAATCTTCTCATTGTTTCATTCAACTTTGTGAACTTTGCGTAATACTTAGTATTATTTTCGGATAATTGTATTTCTTGTTGTATTTAGAGCAAATTGTCCAAAAAGAGTAATGTCATTCCTGCGAAAGCAGGAATCTTATGAAAGGTAAAATTAGGTTGGCGATTCCCATTTTCATGGGAATGACAAAAATGGGAGATAGGGCTTCGACAACCACCAATATTTTCCATTCGTAACTCGTACTTTGTATCTTGTACTTTTTAAAATTTCTTCATCAAATATGAATTAGTCTTTTAAATTCTAAAGCGAGTTCTTTGGGATATTCCATCATTGCCATGTGCCCACAATTTTGGTATATTTTCATGTAACTATTTGGAATGTCTTCTTTGAATTTTTTAGCATGATTGACAGGAATAATGATGTCGTTTTGTCCCCAGATAATCAAAGTAGGTGCTTTTATCGTTTTGATAATAGATGTATCAGGTGCTTGTCCAGATGTAGCAAGGCTTAATAATGTATTGATGGTAGAAGTTGTGTTGAGCATATAATAAGTTATGCCCAATTCATAAGGGTCTATTTTTGATTTATCTGCAAAAGGTCTTGACAATGCAAAATTTGTTATAAATTTCGGAAATCCTTTTTTTAATACTTTGCCAAACCATGGCCATCTTGCTGGACCTGCTGCATCTACTAATACTTTGTCGATTTCATATCCAGCACTATTGATGAGCGTTAGGCTCTTGATTTGCTCAGGAAATTTTGCCGCTAATATCCAAGACATCATTCCTCCTAATGAATTTCCCATGACATGAACATTGTTCAATTGAAGTTGCTCGAAAAACGATTGGAAAAAATTGAGATATTCTTCAAAAAAATCTGTATTTCTTGTGCATTGTTTGAATTCTGACAATCCCATTCCTGGTAAATCAACTCTGATGATTCTAAATGAATCTTTGAGCTCATTAGTTAGCCCTTGAAAGTTATAAAAACTACCACCTAATCCATGTATCATCAATATGGTTTCTCCCTTTCCTTCGTCGGTATAATGAATTTCATTGGTTTCCCACTGTATGAAATGGGAGTGAGGCGTAAGAACTTTACTTTTTACAAATTCTCTTGACTTGATTTCACTAGGTCGAAAATATACATATAAAATGGGTGTTGCTACGATGACAAGTAAGGCAATAACTATAATTTCAAATGTCATTTTGTTATCTTTTTAGAACAGTAAAGTTAGTTTTTAATTGTTCTATTTTATCAAAATAACTATGATTGAAAGTTTAAGAATGACAAGAGTTAAGTTGATTGTATATGAATTTCAATATTATGATTAGGAGAAATCAGATAAATCCCTTTTGAGAGGCAAAGCTAAAGCGTATCTTTGTGCAAAATTTTTCAAAATGGGTCGTAAGACAGATTTGACTTTCCATGTAACATTGGATGAACACAATATGCCTGAATCAATTGAGTGGACTGCAAGTGATAATGCTGAAGCTGGACTTCAAGCGAGTAAGACATTGATGTTGGGATTGTGGGATGGTCAAGAAAAAAACACAATGACTATAGATTTGTGGACAAAAGATATGCAGATTGATGAAATGCATACTCATTATTTTCAAAGATTATTGAGCTTGACAGATAGCTATTATAGAGCGACAGGCAATCCATTTGTGATTAATGAGATTCGTAAGTTTTGTGAGGAGTTAGGAGAGAAAACTCAAGTTTGGGAAGAAAGAGGTAGAAGATAATGCTACAAGTAACAAATCTTACAATTGCATTTGGCAGTAGAGTAATCATGGAGAAGGCTAATTTTGCCTTATTACCAGGCAATAGGGTAGGTCTTGTCGGTAAAAATGGTGCAGGAAAATCTACTCTGCTCAAAGCTATCGATGGTGATATTTCTATTGAAGGTGGAAATATTGCGTATCCTTCAGATTATACGATAGGCTTTTTAAAGCAAGAGATTAGAGGGCATACTCATGCCACATTGTGGGAAGAAGCTCGTTCTGCATTTGATGAAGCGATTGCTCTAGAAAAGAAATTGCATGATATCGAAAAAGCGATGGAAACTAGAGATGACTATACTAGTGATAGTTATATGAAATTGACACAAGATTTAGTGGATTTCCATGCTCGCCTTGATTATTTAGGCTACTACGATATCAATGAGAATATTGAGAGGATATTAAGAGGTCTTGGTTTTTCTAGAGAAGATTTTCAGAAAGCCCCTTCAGCATTTTCTGGAGGATGGGCAATGCGTATCGAACTAGCCAAAATATTATTACAAAAACCTGATTTGTTATTGTTGGATGAGCCTACCAACCATTTGGATATTGATTCTATTTTGTGGTTAGAAAGATTTTTATCCAATTATGAAGGAGCAGTATTGTTGGTCAGCCACGATAGGACTTTTTTAGACAATGTTACCAATCGTACTTTTGAAGTAGAGTTGGGCAAATTGAATGAGTATAAAGCATCTTATTCTAAGTATGTTGAATTGAAAGAAGAACGCCAAGGACAACAATTGGCTGCTTTTAAAAATCAGCAAGATGAAATCAAACAAATACAACGAAATATAGACCGTTTTAAAGCCAAAGCAAGCAAAGCATCTTTTGCTCAGAGTTTGGCTAAGAAACTTGATAGGATGGATATTGTTGAAGTAGATGTTCATGACAATCGTGCTATGCGTTTTAATTTTCCTATTGGCCCTTCTTCTGGAAAGGTGGTTGTAGAAGTGAAAAATGCTGCTAAATCGTATGGTAAAAAGCATGTTTTTGATGGAGTCAATCTCTTGATTGAAAAAGGTGAAAAAGTAGCTTTCGTTGGTAAGAATGGCATGGGTAAAACTACTTTGGCTCGTATTATAGCTGGAGAAATTGAAGCGAGTAGTGGAGAGGCCAAGCAGGGATATAATGTAGCAATGGGCTATTTTGCTCAGCATCATGCTGAAAATCTTCCAAAGCAAAGAACAATATTGGAGCACATGGAAGCAGAAGCTCCTTATGAAATGGTCAAATCGTGTAGAAATATTTTAGGAGCATTTCTATTTTCAGGTGAAGATGTTGATAAGAAGATTTCTGTGCTTTCTGGTGGAGAACGTGCAAGGGTGTGTTTGGCTCAATTATTATTGCAACAAACCAATTTTCTGATTTTAGATGAGCCTACCAATCACTTGGATATGGTTTCTAAAGATAGATTAAAGCAAGCTATTTCAGAATATACTGGAACTGTGATTATTGTTTCACATGATAGAGATTTTTTGGCTGGACTCACAGATAAAGTTTTTGAATTTGATGAAGGAAAAGTGAAAGAATATTTGGGTGATATTTCTGAGTTTTTCGAATATAAGAAAATGGATAGTTTCCGTGAATACGAATCTGATAATGATACTAAAGGAGGTGCTGTATCTGTAACAGTTAGTAGTTCTACAAATGACAGAGGCCAAGATAAAGAGTTTAAAAAAATCAAAAATCAAATTTCAAAAATTGAATCTCGGATTCAAGATTTAGAAAAGGAAGTAGCAAAAGTGGAGGTAGATTTAGCTAATTTTTACAATAATGCAGATGCTAATAAATTGAAGATGAAGAAAGAAGAATTGGAGAAGGCAATGGCAGAGTGGGAAGAAATGCAGATGAGTTTAGAGTCGTTAGGGTAAATAAAAAAAGAGCATTTTAATGCTCTTTTTTTATTTAATGAAAATATTGTTTTTTATCCTCTAAGATTTCTTTTTCCTTCAAAAAAAGTATCTAGTAATCTTTGGCATTCTGCTTCACATATTCCACCGTAACTTTCAGTTTTGGGTAGGATAGAAGCCCATCTTTCAGGCAAAATATGTCTGTGGTCGTGTGCACCAAAGACAACTTTCTTAAATCTCGCATGGCGTATAGCACCTATGCACATGACACACGGTTCTAGTGTAACATATAGAACACAGTCTTGCAAAAATTTTCCGCCGATATATTCAGATGCTGATGTGATAGCAATCATTTCTGCATGAGCTGTCACATCTTTTAATCTTTCTACTTGATTGTAAGCACGAGCAATGATTTTGTCTTGATATACTATGACAGCACCGATAGGAACTTCGTTGTCTTGAAGAGCAAACTGTGCCTGTCGCAGTGCTTCTTTCATGAAAAACTCATCTGGATTGACCATTGTAGATTATAGTTTTTCTATAATAATGATATATCTATCTGAAGTTTTAGGGTCAAAATCCTCAAGTTTATAGTTGCCAAATTCTTTCACCAATTTAAAGCCTTCATCTTGAATCATCTGATAAAAATGGAAAGGTTTTAATATTTGGACTTCTTCTTTAAAGAGAGAGATTTTTTTACCATCATCAACTTTGATATCTTTTTGAATAAATCCATCTGTGATTTGCTTACGAATATAAAATTGAATGCCGTCAATTTCTTTGGTTTCTCTTTCTACCAAATTATTGATGACTTTTTCTACATTCATAAAATCTATCATGGCTCTTCCTCCAGTTTTTAAACCTTTGCGGATAGCGGCGATAACAGATTGGTTTTCTTTTATATTATTGAGGTAGCCAAAACTTGTAAAGAAATTAAAGATATAGTCGAAATAATTGATTCTAAAAGGAAGTCTCATGTCATGAACATAGAATTCCAGAGCCTCATTGGGGTAATCTCTAATCGCATCTTCAATACTTTGTGTTGAAATATCTATTCCCGTTACCTGGAAACCATGTTCAGCTAAGTAATTGGCATGACGACCGCGTCCACAAGCTAAGTCTAAAATTCGTGAAGAAGGAGCAATTTCTAAATATTTTATCAAATTATTTATGAAAAAACGTGCTTCTTCGGGATTTCTATGTTTATATAAGATAGGATAATAAGGAGAGTCAAACCAGGTTTCGTACCAAGGAGGAGTCTTTACCATTTTCTTTTTGATTTATTTGTACAAAGATACAACACTCAATATAGAGGTATAGTTAAATTTTTATTTTGTTGCTATTAGAATTAGATATTCCTCAACAAATCTCAATTGTTGCTCCTAAAGAACTAGAAGCTTTCTATCAAGCACTGGGAGAGCCTGAGTAAATGTAAATTTATGATGATGGAAAAGTCTTGTAGAAATCTCCCCGGATACCTACAGTAACGAAATACACAAGGTCATCTATTATTGCCAAACCTATTCTATAGCTACCTATTCTAATCCGGTAATAAATAGTGTATCCAGATAGTTTTTTGATATTTTTGATTTTTGTGATGTCTTCAGTATCTTCTACATCTGTGATTCAGTCTGCTATTGTGTTTTTTGATTGACACCTTGTTGTCTATTATAAGTATCCTTGCGTGCTCTTGCATCTGAATAGCTGATAATTAGTCGTATGTGCTCATCTTTATCTATCACAGTAGTTGTTCCATTTTTTAAGTCTAACTGGAAAATTTTTTCTTTTATCTGTACTGATTCTGTTTTGATTTTAGCACCTAGTATGTATTCATACCCTTTCTGTAGTAATTGAGTCACATTGTCTTTTGATAGCAGACCTACATCAGGTGCCACTCTTAAAATATTGACTGCCAAATAGTTGTGTAAATTAACAATTTATTACGAGGAAAATAGGAAAAAGTATGCAAAAGCACTTCGACAAACTTAGTGACCAACACCGAATTTTTCGCTGACCCACTAAATACTTGAAAGCTATTTCTTAACAAAGAACCAAGATGCAAGAACCAAGAGTCAAGATATGTGAGCTTCCCTAAATAGGGTTGACCGTTTTGGTTAATAATTCATTTATTTATCTATAATAACCATCGGACAATTATGAGCCTTTGGTTCTTTTCTTGGTTTAAAGTTAAGGTGGCTCGATGCCACCTTAACTTTATAATTACCTTCGGCATAAATAATCACCTTCGGTCTTTCTTGGTTGTCCAAATCTAAAACAAGTTTCTTTAAACTCCAAGGAGAGTACTCATTATTGACCGAGCCAAGGTGCAACCGTGATTTGTTATAATGGTTGACCGCTTTTTTTGTTTTTTCTTTTTCAGGGTTTAAAATCGGGATATTGCCAATGCTTAAGGTATTCGTTCTTAATTGTTCCATTAATCCTTTCAGCAAAAGCATTATCCTGTGCTATTTCACCCATACTGACCCATATGCCATTACTTTTAATAGCCGAACATATTCCTTACTGCCATACTGAGAGCCTCTGTCGGGTGGTGAATCATGTTTCCTAGCATTGTGTCGGTATTTTACTTAAAGCCATTTTCAGCATTAATGTTGCATTGTGTCCTCAAGTATCTCCGACGTTATATCCCAAATCTCTCGTGTATAAACTCGTCAATGATAAAGACCAGATAATAAAACTTCACCAGATTTATGTCAAAATAAGTAATATCGCTTTGCAGTACCTGATAAGGTCTGGTTACCTGCATTCCTTCTATGAGATTGGGATAATCAAACCCACTGGAATTGTTGTTCTAGTATAGTTTTTCTGTCGCTTTGACACGGTAGCCCAATTCCATAAAACTTCACAAAACTTGTCTCTGCCCATTGTTTTAGGCAAGTGCTTTGTATAACTTCTCCACCCACATCCGGATGATCTGTTCTGATTACATCTACTTGATGTATTAAATCATTTAATTCCATATCAAACAATTCTTGCCGTTTTGCGACTTTTTATGAACCGCTTGCTTGCTTATGTCTAACATCTGATACATACTATTTAAACTGTAATCTAGAGGCTTCTCTATGGTCTTGGAACCACCAGAGTGTTGGGTGTTTGAGTTTTTTTAATATCAATATCGAACTGTTCCTTGGCTAGGTCTATCATTTTTTCCAAGTAATCTCAATATTCATCTGTTTCTGACCAACAGCACGTTCAATCTTTAACACGAGCTTCTAGAAGTTTGATTTTTTCTGATTGACTATTTTTCATCTCAACGACTTGAATGGATTTTTTGTTATAATTGGAATATTTGTAAATCCAACTGTAAATTGTTGCATTACCAATATCATAAATTCTTTCCATTTCACAAACCGAGGATTGACCAGATTCGTATTCTTGAACAATCTTTAATTTGAAATCTTCTGAAAACCTGCGTTGTCTTTTAATTCGTTTTTCACTCTTTAACATAAAATTCTGTTTTAAAAAGTGGTCAACCTATATCAGGGAATGACAATGGTTGTTTATTATTATGCAAAAGATATTAGTTAATTATTGAATTTTCTCATTTTCTCATTTTCTCATTTTCACATTATTTCTTTGTTTCAATACCTCATTAAACTCCGTGAACTTTGTGTAAAACCTTTGTGTACTTTGTGGTTAGTTTCGAGAACCTCAATCGTTAGCGTTTTTCATTCGTATTTCGTAACTCGAAGTTCTTAATTTGTCTCCACATTATTTCTTTGCTTTATTGCTTCATTAAACTCCGTGAACTTTGCGTAAAACTTAGTGTCCTTTGTGGTTAAATTTTGGTACAACCAACGACATTTTTTACATCTCCAAATCTTCAAATCTCCAAATCTTCATATTTCCACATTGTTTCATTGCTTCATTATCTCTATCGCTTTTTTGACTAGTGTGATATCTTTTAGTCCAGGTTCTTCTTCAAGGCGACTATTCATATCTAAAGCAAATAAAAAATCAAATTCTTTATTGAGCAATTGTTGCATGTTGTCTATGCTTACACCTCCACCAATGAAGACAGGCGTTTTATAAGGATATTGTTCTAAAATATTCCAATCAAAAGATGTCCCAGTGCCACCATGTAAAGGAGATTTCGTATCAAATAAAAAATAATCTACTACATCTATATAAGATTTCATAATACTAAAATCAAACTCCTCATTGACTCCAAAAGCCTTTATGACTTGATAACCTAAAGATTGGACTTGCTGACAGAATTCTGCTGATTCATTCCCATGTAGTTGTATGATATCTAATTGGTAAAGGCGTGCATATTTGCTAATAAATTCTAAATCAGCATCAACAAAGACACCGATTTTTTCGACCTCATCTGGCAAAAACCAAATATCCTCTGGATATAAGGAATCTACCATATAGCGAGCTGATTTTTCGTAAAATATTAAGCCTATATAATCAACTCCAGCAGCTACAACATCATAGATGTTATTTTTGTGCTTCAGTCCGCAGACCTTCAGTTTGGAGTGCTTTCTCATTACGTTTAGCAATTACCTTTTTTTCTTCTCTGTTTTTGTATTTAGCTATCAGGAATCTTTTAAAGCGATTACCTTTTTCAGGATTTCTTTTTCCTTTTCTGATATTATCAAAGAAAAATTTTGTTTCTATAACTGCAAACATAGCACATTCATTGTGGTCAAAAGTATCACTAAGGTTCTTTTTTCTCACACTTTTTGCACCATTTTTCTTCATATAGTTATAAGCTACAACAGAGTTTTCACCAGACACTTGGTCATCTGATGAGCAGTAGCAAAACATTGTAGGGGATTTAGGAATCCATTCATAAATATTGTTTTCCTCTATTCTTTTCTTAATAGGATAGTTGGGATCTCTTTTGAATTCTTCAACATGTTCAGGTTTTAGAATATCGGCAGGAATATTAGGAATTGCTTTATTGAAATCTTCATAATAATGAGTACCATCTAGATACACTTTGCTGATAGAATCATAAGGTGATTTGAATACTTCATAGATATCTCCATCCCAATATTTATAAGCAGTCTGGTAACTCACTAATAAATAAGGAAGGTAGAATGGCTGTGGATACACTTCAAACATGACTTTGGCTTGTGCGCCACTCATATCATAAGCACCAGACATTGGTGCCGAAGCTACGACCTGAAATCTCGGATCATTGAGTTCCTGAAGATATTTGTGCGCTGACATTGTTGCATGTCCTCCTTGTGAATATCCTGTTAAATATACATCAGAATTGGCTTTTACATTTAACTGTTGATTCAATTCATTGACCGCATAAAGCATGTAAATAGTACTCATTGCCTCAGACCAAACATGCTGATACAAATGTGTTTTTTCTCCTTTGCCTAAACCATAATAATCTGGTACCAATGATAAAAATCCATCAGTTGCTAATCCTAATGCGATTCCATATTGAGCATTCTTAAAGATATCTCCTCTGTCAATAGCTAGTGTTGTGCCGTGGTGATAAACAGCAGTTGATAATACTTTGCCATTTTTTGTCTTTGGTACATAATAGATTCCACTTGCTTTTATCATCGTACCATCCACCCAAGGAGCCATATATACCAGTTCATAAATATCTACACCATAATCTACGGGTAAGATAAATTTTGGAATACCATGCTCTTTCCAATAAGCTTCAACGTCTTCTTTACTCATAGATTTTATCAATTCATGACTCACCAAATAAGTTTCTTTGGCTTGAACTGAGGTTGAAAAAATAAATGTTCCTACAAAAAGGAAAAGAAGCGCTTTGAGTGTTTTCATATTGATGTTATAAAGTTTTTACAAGCTTGTCCAGGGTTGTCAGTTTTCATAAAATTTTCTCCAATAAGAAAACCATTAAATCCTGCCCCCCTAAAATAATTAATTATTTCTGGTGATGCAATACCGCTTTCTGCGATTTTGACTATTTTAACACTTAATTGCTGAGCCATACGTGCAGAACGTTCAACATCGACTTCAAATGTTTTCAAATCTCGATTATTGATTCCCACCATATCTACATTTTCATAGACGTGTCCCAATTCATCTTCTCCATGCAATTCTAATAAAACTTCTAGACCCAATTCATGAGCTAAGTCTGTAAAATTTTTTACTTCTTCGGGTGTTAAAATGGCTGCAATCAATAAGACGGCATCTGCTCCATAAGCTTTAGCTTCATAAAATTGATATGCATCTACCATGAAATCTTTTCTCAGTAAAGGCAAATGAACATTTTCACGTACTCGCTTTAAATCTTCCAAAGAACCTTTAAAAAAGTCAATATCAGTCAATACCGAACTAGCTGCAGCACCTGCTTCTTCATACGATTTGACTACTTCCACTGGGTCTGCCGATTGATTAATCCACTTTTTAGAAGGAGAGTGACGTTTAAATTCAGCAATGATACCAGAACTTCCCTCGGCTTTGATTCGCTGAGACATTGAAATAGTTTCACGTTCAAAAAATGGTATTTTTTTCAGATCTTGGATACTCACTTTAGCTTTAGCCTCAGCGACTTCTACTTTTTTACGTTCTACTATTTTATCTAGAATGGTCATAGCTTCAATATGATTTGGGCGTCCGGGCGGGCTATCCGCTTGTATCTCTGTTCGTTCCTCACAGAGGATACCGCTTCTATCCCTGACGCAAGTGTGCTAAAATATACAGAAGTAAATTAAAACTGTCATTTTTCCTATGTTAAAAAATATTTTTTGGATAATGTCAATTTTGTTGGCTGAATTTATTGATACATTGATTCATTGAAGTATATTTTTAATTAAGAGGACTCTCTTTTAATCTTTACTTCAATGAGTAATTGAAAAATTGAAATTTTAGAAACCTGTTTCACAACAAAAGATAATTCCTCGTTTTGAATTGTTCATGGCTTATTTCTTTTGCTACCTATTTTGATACTACTTTCAATCCAATGATTGATATTATTAACGTTGTAATAAAAAATAATCGCAAAAAGGTTGCAGGCTCCTTAAATACTAGAATACCTACTAAAACTGTTCCTACTGCGCCCACTCCTGTCCATACGGCATAAGCAGTACCTATTGGTAACACTTGTGAAACTTTTACCAATAAAATCATACTGATACTGAGCGTAAAAATGAAGCCAGCATACCATAAATACATCTCACTTCCTGTTGTTTCTTTAGCTTTTCCTAAACAAGAAGCAAAAGCTACTTCAAACAATCCTGCGATGATTAAAATTATCCAATTCATTTTTTATCCTCAAATAGTTTATCCTAAAAGAAACTTACAATTAAACAATAAAGTAGCCAAATCTACCAATTATAATAAAATAAGGCTAGATAGCTCAATAATGCGAAATTAATTTCTTCATTTGAAATTCAATTTAGATGATTCAAGTATTTTGATATTCATTCAAAGACAATATTTTCATTTGAGTTTTAATCAGTTAAAATTTAATTGACAAAAAACTATCTTTAGTTAATGCGAAAATTTTTATTCTTTTTTATTCTATTGATGTATAATTTCTCTATACATGCTTATACAATTGATATACAAGTTGCTCCCAATGTTCAATCACAACCGATAGTAAATTATGCCTTGGATGATGTCAAAAATCTATTGTTACAATCAGGAGTTGGAGAGGTCATCTTTAATGCTGAAAAATCTTCAGATGTGACTATTGTTTTGCCTCATTTTAATGTTGAAAAATCTGTTTTAGCAAGTGATAATTATGCAGTTATTACTGTTGCTGATAGGTCATATCATTGGGAAGGGCGCATTGAAGGAAGTAGCTATGTGCTCAATTTGCAAGCTCATAGTTATGAAGGAATAAGTGCTGCCTTGTATGGATTGTTACAGGAAGTGCTAGATTTTAATTTTTATCATCCTAGAGCAAGTGTTATTCCTGATTTGACGATTTGGCCATTACAGAACCATTTTTCATATAGTTCGCGACCTCGGTTCAATAAAATGGGCTTCCATTTGCATACTCAACATCCTATAGAATTGACAGAAGCTTTATTAGATGAAAATTATCCTGATGGGGAACAACGTATTAGAGAGTATATAGATTGGTTGGCAAGAAATCGACAGAATTACATGGAGTTTTGTTTATTAGAAAGTATCAATAGGAAGACTTGGCCAGCTTATGCTCAAAAATGGGTCACTTATATGAAAGACAGAGGAGTTGTTCCTGGTTTGGATTTGTCTTTGCACATGAAACAACAATATGCATTCAAATTGTATCGAAATCTGCCTCGCTCATTCCAATCAAAAGATAAACAAATCAAAGAGAGAATAAGCGCATTGACTCAAGCAGATTGGAAAGTTTTCAATATGGAATTTTCTGAAACGGAATTTTCTTCAGGAGATGTTCATAAAAAATCTTTGCTCCGTGCAGATATTCAAAAACTCCTTGCTGAGAAAGATATTTACCTATTTGGTCGTGAACATGTAGTCAAAAAGGACAATATGGTAGGCGCTCAAAATCGTGAAATAGAATTGGAAAATGATAGCGATAAAGATAGGGGAACTATGATTCATACTGTCATGTTCTATACTTTGAATGATACTCTAGCACCAGTTTATGGCAATAAAAATCTTTTGCACATGAGAGAGCAATTATTATCCTCTCGTCAACACCGTGAAACTTGGTACTATCCTGAGTCTGCTTATTGGGTCACTTTTGATAATAGTATTCCTCTCTTTCTTACACCTTATTTAAATGCTCGTTTAGAAGATATCTTGTATTGTGATAGTTTGAATATTGAAGGACATTTGACTTTTAGTTCGGGATGGGAATGGTCATATTGGTTGATAGATTGGAGTATTGCCAATTGGTCTTGGGAGTCAACTATAAATGGTCAGAAAGTAATCCCTTATCCAGAACAATATTTTGATAAAATCCAAAAATCCAATAGTGTAAGAACATTCTTTAAACAAGTCAATCAATTGCAAAATCAATCATTGAAAGTGGATAATCTGATAAAATATTTGACCGCAACCACTGTGACTGATGAAATGCCATTGGGGTTGAATCTCCCTTTTCAACCGATTCCTGAAAAGTCCTATTCCTATATGAGAAATAAGGCATCTAAAGATGAGATTGATAGTATTCATACTCATGCTTTGTCAGCTCTCCAACAATTTGTTGATAGATATAATTCACTCAAGCTTACATTAATAACTGAGGATATTAAAAATCCAATTTTTAAAGAAATTTTGAACAGTTTGGATATTACGACACTTCGAGTTCAACATAGAATTGCAACAATGAATTATCTATTAAGTTATAGAAAATCAAAATTGGCAAAAGATAAATCATTGATAAATAAGGATTATCTCCTTCAAGCTAAAAGTATTCGACTACAAGCTATTAAAATTGTAAGGGAAAGAGAACGTGTTTATAAATATTCAGCACAAGAATTGGCAAGTCAGAGAGAAAGCCATACTTCTTATCAGTTTGGATATCTGTTCCCTGTTCATAATTTGCACTTTTGGGAGAGGGAAGAAGGACAAGCTGCGAAGAATAAATGGAAGTTTTGGTATAAAAATATTTGGGATATCTGGCGTATTATTGGTATTGTAGAAAAATAAATGATATTGGAATTATGTGGAATTGTTGTAAAATGTGAGAGGTAAAATGAAGAATGGGGTATGAAGAAACTTGACGATGACTAGATTTGATAATTGAATTTATGCCTTATCTGTTTTAATAATAAAAATTCTTTATAAGCACAATGTGTAAGTATTTGTAGGGATGAATTGTATTTTTTGTACTCATTTATTCTTAACTCAATTAGATAGTAATATCCAATAATAAATAAGATATTATTTTATAAACTCTTGATAATTAAGTGTTTTTTTTTGCTATAAAATTATGTTGAAAAGTTTGTATCGAAATTTATGGACTTCTGTTTTTTGAAGATTATTTTTGAAGAATCTCTTAGTTTAATCATTTTTATTCATGTCTAATTTTTCACATTTACATAGTCATACTCAATTTTCATTGTTGGATGGAGCGTCAAATATTAAGAAATTATTTGCTAAAGCCAAAGGTGATGGGCATAATGGATTGGCGATAACAGATCATGGCAATATGTATGGAGTATTTCAATTTGTTGCAGAGGCATGGAAGGATACCAAAGTAGTTGGGAAAGATGATAATGGGAAAGATATCTTGGAGCCTGTGGTTAAGCCTATTATCGGTTGTGAATTTTATTTAGTGGAGAATCGTCATCAACAACAATTTACAAAAGGGGAGAAGGATAAAAGATATCATCAGCTTTTATTGGCCAAGAATCGAAAAGGATATGAAAATCTAGTCAAACTTTGTTCTTTAGGATATATGGAGGGAATGTATGGCAAATATCCACGTATCGATAAGGAATTGGTTTTGCAATACCATGAAGGATTGATAGCTACGACATGTTGTCTTGCAGCCGAGGTGCCGAGAGCTATCTTGAATAAAGGAGAGGAAGAAGCTGAAGTGCTATTTAAGTGGTGGTTGGATATTTTTGGTGATGATTATTATGTAGAATTACAAAGACATGGGATTGCTGACCAAGATAAAGTCAATGAGGTTTTGCTCCGATTTGCTAAAAAATATAATGTGCCAGTTATCGCTACCAATGATACGCATTATGTAGATCAAGAAGATTACAATGCGCATGATATTCTTTTGTGTGTCAATACAGGTGAGAAGAAAAGCACGCCAACAAATAAAGATTTTTCTGAAGATGGAGGTTTTCAGAAGGGAACTAGATTTGCTTTTGCCAATGATCAGTTTTTCTTTAAAACAGAGAATCAAATGTTGGAAAAATTTTCGGATCTGCCTCATGCCTTAGAAAATACGCAGTTGATAGTGGATAAAGTGGAAACTCTGAAACTTAAACAAGAGATTTTATTACCCAATTACGAGATTCCTTTGAATTTTGTTGATCAAGACGAATATCTCAGGCATTTGACCTATGAAGGAGCAAAAAGAAGATATGGAGAAATAGACCCCGAAATAACTGAACGAATTGACTTTGAATTGTTTACAATAAAAACGATGGGCTTTGCTGGCTATTTTTTGATTGTACAAGATTTTATTAATAAAGGTAAAGAAATAGGTGTTTATATTGGGCCTGGTAGGGGTTCTGCAGCAGGTTCTGCAGTAGCATATTGCATAGGTATCACCAATATAGATCCGATAAAATATAATCTTCTTTTTGAGAGATTTCTCAATCCTGACCGTAAGAGTATGCCAGATATTGATACAGATTTTGAAGATAATGGTCGTCAAAAAGTGATTGATTATGTTGTTCAAAAATATGGCGAGAGGCAAGTGGCTCACATCGTTACTTATGGTACAATGGCAGCTAAGTCGAGTATTAAGGATGTTGCTAGAGTATTGGATCTGCCTTTAGCTGAGTCTAATATGCTCGCAAAATTAGTCCCTGAAAAACCAGGTGTTGAATTAAATAGATTATTATTAAAGCCCTTAGACGCTGATGATGGTCCTGTTAAAAAATATGGATTGGATATAGAGTCAGTTGATAAATTGAAACTTTTACGTCAAATAATGGAAGGAGACGACTTGAGAGCTGAGGTGATAAGAGAAGCTATAAAGTTGGAAGGGTCAATTAGAAGTACAGGTATTCATGCTGCAGGAATTATTATTGCTCCCAAAGATTTGACAGAGATTATTCCAGTAGCTAAAGCAAAAGATGTCAATCTATTAATTACACAATATGAAGGAAGTGTGATTGAAGATGCAGGTGTTATCAAAATGGACTTTCTGGGTCTGAAAACATTGACAGTATTGAAAGATGCGGTAGAATTGATTCATTCCAATCATGGGATAAAAATTGATTTGGATGAAATTCCGTTAACTGATAAAAAGACATTTGCCTTGTATCAAAGAGGAGATACGAATGGTACTTTTCAGTTTGAATCTGGAGGTATGCAAAAGTATTTACGAGATTTAAAACCCGATAGATTTGATGACTTAGTAGCGATGAATGCATTATATCGTCCAGGCCCTATAGAGTATATTCCTAATTTTATTGATAGGAAATTTGGGCGGGAAAAGATTGAATATGATTTGCCAGAAATGGAAGAGTATTTGAAAGATACTTATGGCATTACAGTATATCAAGAGCAGGTGATGTTATTGTCTCAAAAGTTAGCAGGATTTACCAAAGGTGATGCGGATGTTTTGCGTAAAGCAATGGGTAAGAAAGATAAAGCAACATTGGATAGACTCAAACCTAAGTTTGTTTCACAAGCCAAGGAAAAAGGGCATCCAGAAGCAGCATTGGAGAAGATTTGGAAAGACTGGGAAGCATTTGCAGCTTATGCTTTCAATAAATCTCACTCTGTTTGTTACGCTATGGTTGCTTACCAAACAGCATATCTTAAAGCCAATTATCCTGCTGAGTTTATGGCTGGTGTCTTGACCAATAACTTTAGCAATGCAGACAAAATCAGTTTTTTCTTAAGTGAATGTAGAAACATGGGTGTCAAAGTTTTGGGACCTGATATTAATGAAAGTAATATGAAATTCGCTGTGAATAAAAAGGGAGAAATTCGTTTTACATTGTCAGCTTTGAAAGGACTAGGAGGTGCTGCAGCTCAAGCTATTATTGATGAGCGAAATGCCAATGGCCCATATAATTCTATTTTTGATTTTGTTAAGCGTGTCAATCTTCGTGCAGTCAATAAGAAGAGTATGGAAACTTTGGCGATTTCAGGAGCATTTGATTCTTTAGGAGATATTCATAGAGCTCAATATGTGGAAGCCCTCAGAGATGATGGAATGAATGCTATAGATATCATCATAAAGTTTGGAAATGCTTTTAAATTACAAAAAGACAACTCTGCTAATTCACTCTTTGGAGATATGCTTGATGATGACCTTATAGTCGAACCAACGATTCCTCATGTGCCTGTTTGGGATAGTCTGACGATGCTTTCAAAAGAAAAATCTGTCATAGGAATCTATCTTTCAGGGCATCCATTGGATGAATATAAGTATGAACTACAACATTTTTGTAATGCTGAGATTAGAGATATTGATGAAAGTAATCTAGGAGTGAAAATTCTTTTTGGATGTATTGTAAAGGAAGTAAACAAGCGTATAACTAAGGATGGAAAACCTTTTGCAATAATGAAAGTTGAAGATGAGTTTTCTGAAATAGAATTGTCTTTCTTTGGTGATGATTATGTCAAGTTCGCTGCCTTTTTTGAAGTGAATAGCTTATTAAGAATCAGTGGAATTTATCGACCACGCTTTAAAGATTCGACAGATTATTCATTTAGAGTATCTGAAATAGACTATTTAAATACCTTAATGGAAAAGGAAGGAAAATTTTTGGAAATCTCTTTAAATGGGAAAAGAACAAATTACAATACAGTCAATCATCTTTTAGCGATTACGAGTAAATACAAAGGAAAATTTGCTCTACGTATAAGTTTAGACACCGATAAGGATAAAGCACCTATTGTTTTAAGGTCTAAATCTGCCAAGGTAAATTTGAATTCAAATCTGATAGATGAATTGCTTAAGTTGGACGTGATTGCTTATTCGATACGTGATGAAGATGAAAAGTATCGTAAGATAACTCGTAAAGAGGAGCCGGAAACGAATGAAGATGTAATAGAAGGTGATGATTAATTTGAGCTAGAATTTCGATTAAAAATCATTCATATTATTGAGCTTAGGTCAAAATAAATTATTCATTGAGCACTTATTGTTTATAGAGGGTGAAATAACCTGTATTGACATAATCACCTTCTTCATTGGTGACATCTATGACATAGTCGCCTTCTATTGTAAAATTATACTTAATTGATGCATTTTCCCAATCGGGTTTGACAGGTAATTTTAAGGTTGCAATAAGAGTTTCATCTTTATCCGAATTAAGAGGTCTTTGAAAGATGTCGATATATAAATTTTGTGTTTCTAATTTATTTGGACTATTAGAAATGATAATGACTAATTGCTTGCCATTGGCTTCCATATCATAAGAAATTTGCTCGTTGATGGGATTGAAATCTTCATCAACATCTTCAGCAACTGCAACTGAAGACTCTTCGTAAATATCTTCATATGTATCGTTCGCTGATTGTGAATGGGCTTGAAAACTGCAAAGTAATATTAATGCCACTATAATGCTTCTCATATCCTTATCTATTAATTTAATGTAAATGTGTGTTTTTTTTCAGTAATATGCAATAGATGTGCCAATTAGAAAATGAAATAATGAAGCAATGTGGAGATGTGGAGATGTGATGGTAAATTATGAATTAAAAATTAAAATTACGAGGTACGAAGTACGAATGAAAAATGCTGGTGGTTGAATTTGCCTCATAGAGGCTACCGCTTAGTAAGAATAAATAGACGACCAATTCATGCTCCGTAGGAGTTCCCTTTTGTAGATTTTAATAATATAATCGTCCAAAACTTAACCGCAAAGACTGCTAAGTTTTACGCGAAGTTCACGAAGTGATAGACAGAACTACACATTGCGAATGCGCTCTGCACCATAGATTTTGATGCTGGGCACCCACTATACGAAGAAAGCGTAATTTCTTCAATTGTATGAGACGAAGTCGAGTTTTGAAGAAATAGCTTTCAAGTATTAAGTGGGTCAGCGAAAAATCCGGTGCGATTCTTTTGCATACTTTTTCTTCTAAAGAAAAGTATGAAGAAATAACCTTAATAACCACTAACGGTTGAGGTTCTCGAAACTAAGCACAAAGGACACTAAGTTTTACGCAAAGTTCACTGAGTTTATTTTGGAGATTTGCAAATGTGAAGATGTGAAAAAGCCGATGGTTGTCTAATCCCTATCTCCTTATTTTGTCATTCCCATGAAAATGGGAATCTCCATCCTAATTTTACCTTTCATGAGATTCCTGCTTCCGCAGGAATGACATTGCTCTTTTTGTACATTTTGCTCTAAGAAATACAATTTAACCGCAAAGACTGCTATGTTTTACGAAAAGTTCATGGAGTTTAATGAAGTAATGAAATAATGTGAAAAGTAAGATATAGATTGCTTCGTTCCTCGCAAGGACGATTTCCCATGCCTGTCATTCTGGGCTTGCGAAGAACATATAATAAATCCAATTTTTCTACTACAAAATCACATGAAATTACACGAATTTACACCAAGTTGCACCAAGTTGCACGGAATTATACGAAATTACATAAAACCACACCAATTCACACCAAGTTGCACGAAATCACACAAAGCCACACAAAGCCACACAAAGTTTCACAAAGAAGCACAGAGTTTCACAATGATTTTTCTTCGTGTTTTTTGTGTAATAGTTATTTATTGAAGTTGTTCCACAAAATTTCACAAGGAAGCTCAGAGTTTATTAAAGGATTTGCTTTGAGTCTTTATTATTGTAACAAATCTAAGGCAGCATCAATATGCATATAAGAATCTTCAGAATGATTGTGTACTCTAGTTTGAGAAACATATTCTCCCAATCGTACTACAATTGCATTTTTTTGAGGAATAACGTATATAAATTGACCTTTTACACCTCTGAAATAAGGGATTGTCAGACCTTTATAATTCATGATCCAAAATTGATAACCATAAAAATCTACTTGTTCTCCATCACGATTTTTGAGCCATAGAGCTGCTGAAGTTGCATCTTTAATATAGTTAGCAGGTACGATTTGCTGACCGTTCCATTGCCCATTTTGTAAAACTAATTTGCCAAGTCGTGCAAAATCTCTTGCATTAGAATTGAGGCAACAAAATACTTTAGCTGTACCATCTTTCTTGTCCAAACTCCAATATGCATCATTTTCAGCTCCAATTTTTGACCATATTTTTTCAGAAAACAAATCAGGAATTGTCCTTTTGTATGCATTCTCAATTGCCCAACCTAGCATTTGTGTTTCTGCACTCGAATAATAAAAAGTTTGACCAGGAGCATATTCAGCATTTAGTTTTCCTACAATACTTTTTACTCTATCTCCATAATAGATATCAGCAGTTTTGCCAAAGATATTGATATAAGATTCTGTCCAATCAAATCCTCCACTCATGGTAAGAATATCTTTAATGCGAATAGTATCTGTACCTGCTCTTTTAAATTCTGGAACATAATCTGAAAGATAATCATTGACACTTTTGATTTTGCCTTCTTCTATGGCGATACCCATGAGCATACTTACTACAGATTTTGCCATAGAGAATGAACCAGAATGGCTAGTATCACTATATCCTTTCCAATATTCTTCAAAAAGGATACTGTCGTTTTGAATCACTAAATAAGCAACTGTCTTATTTTTTTTCAATTCTTCTTCTTGTTCTAAATTCAGTCCTTTCTGATTATAAGAAGAAGATTGCAACCAAGGTTCTCCTTTTCCTTTCTGGACTAAAGCATTGGCAAAAAACTGATAGTCTGTAATGTCAGAAAAATTTCTAAAAATTCCTCTTTGAATATATAAAGGCGATACTGCCAATAAGATGCCTAAAAAGACAAATAATACAAGCGCTTTCTTTATCATTATAGAAAAGTAGGAATAATTTAATATAAATGAAAATATAGTCGCACTTTTCTGCTGATTCTTACTTTGCTTTTATCACATAAGTACTAGCAATTCTATCATGGAGTGCACGTTTTTTGTCGTCAAAAATAACCATGATATATCCAATCAGAAAGATGATTGCAGATAGTATTTTCCCCAAATATCTGAAAATAGAATCCACTTTAGATAAAGGCGTTCCATCTTGCTTGATTACTTTCAAATCCATCATTCTTTTCCCAATAGTAGCTTGATGAATCCCTGTTTCAAAATATACGAAATAAGAGATAGAAACAAGAAAAGCAACAAGCCCTCCTGGGCTGTACGTCACTTTGGAAATTTCAGTATTAAAATCAAATCCAAACACCAATGACAAGAGTTTCAGTATAATTGAGAGAACAATAGCATCTATAAAATAAGCTATCAATCTCAGACCAAATCCTGCATATTCATATTGAGGCGAGTTATTGCTATATAAATCTTTGTATTCCATTTTTTGTTTTTTTAATTTTGAAAATTATCATTCAATTTACAAGCCAATTTTTATGAATTTGTTGAAAAATGAGTTGAACTTCAAATTTTTCCTTCACAATTTTAAATAGAATTTTTCAAGATTGTGCCTTGGTATAATATTTTGCTATTTATTGGGTATAAAAACAAGAGCTGCAGAATTAATACAATATCTTAAACCTGTCTTGTCACGTGGTCCGTCCTCAAATACATGCCCCAAATGTCCATCGCATGTACTACATCTAACTTCAATACGCCTCATGCCATGAGATAAATCCTGAATATATTGAATAGCATCTTTTTGAACATCATAAAATGAAGGCCAGCCACAACTAGAATTAAATTTAGTATCTGAAGAAAATAGAAAGGAATTACATCCCTTACAATAATATTTACCCTCTTGGAAAAATTGATTGTATTGTCCAGTATGAGGATATTCTGTGCCACTTTGTCGCAATACGTTGAATGCTTCTGGATCTAATATTTGTTTCCATTCGGCTTCTGTCTTAATAATACGAGCTTGAGAAGATGAGTTTTCCATATTGATATTTTGATGTGTAGTTGATGATGAATTGCAACCGAATAATAATATTAATGTAATTATACTGAGCCATTTCATGATGTAAATAACAATAAAAGAAAGGATAAGTTTCATAATTTTGCCTTTGAAATTTTTATAGATGTATAATTTTGTTTCCTTGAAAAGGGTTTTGTTTTTTATTTTTTTCCTCTCTGTGAGTATTGTAAAAGGACAAAATTTATCTGACCAGCAGTCTCAAGATTCGGTTGTTTTGAGTGTGTTGACTTGTGGCACTGGAACTAGTGAAGTGTATCAGGCATTTGGACATACTGCTGTTCGAGTGAAAAATTTTACGACAGGTAGCGATATCGTATATAATTATGGCATGTTTAATTTCTATGAAGAAGGATTCTTGAGGAAATTTATTCAAGGTAAGTTATTGTATTTCGTAGGAGTTGAACATTTTGACCAGTTTATAGGTGATTATTTATTGTATGGTAGGTCAATTAGAGAGCAGGTTTTAAATCTGGATAAACATCAAGTTGAAACACTTGAAACAGCTTTAGCCAATAATGCTCTTCCTGAAAATAGATACTATTTGTATGATTTTATTTATAATAATTGTTCAACTCAACCTCGTGATTTAATTCGTAAAGCAATAGGAAGTGATTTTGAATTTGCCCATTTATCTACTGAAAATTCTGAAACTATCAGAGAGATGATAGATAGGCACATGACTTATAATGAATGGTTGGATTTTGGTATTGATTTGCTTTTGGGTGCTAGGCTGGATAGAAAGGCTGATAGCGATACACGAATGTTTTTGCCCTATGAATTGATGGTTGAATTTGATAGTACTCAATATCATGGAAAGCCTATTGTGAAAGATTCTCGTATTCTTTATCATGGATTTGAACAGTCTAAACCCAATATGCCTTCTCCTGATTTAGTTTTTTGGTCTATTTTGTTTTTGGTCTTATTGTTACAGATATTTTTTACAAATTCGACTTTAAATAAAGTACTAAGTATTTCTTTTTTGACTATTGTAGGGATAGTTGGATGGATTTTGGTGTTCATGTGGTGGGGAACAGATCATTATATGACGAAGTGGAATTTTAATTTATTGTGGGCTATGCCTTTATATTTCCCTTTGGCATTTTTTATTCCTAAGATGGGAAAAATGTTATCTGGATTTGTCAATTTTCATCGAATCATCTACATTTTATTATTAGTATTCTGGTGTTGTAATCCACAACAATATCATAGTGGAGTAATACCAATAATACTGATTTTGATATGGTCATTGGGTGTTTTTATTTCTCCAAGCCATCAAGTAGAATAATGGGTTGATTGAGAGTTGTCTTTTTTCTTTTTTTACTTATAGATATTTTGTTATAAAACTCTTTATTTCTTAAAGTGTTATCTTATACAAAATGTCATTCTATATGAAAGTTGCCGTAGCTCAGTATCCTTTTGTTGCCCATCAAAATATTGATGCGTGGAAAGTATATATGGAAGAATGGGTGCAAAGTGCTGTTTCTGAAAAAGCTCAGGTCTTATTGTTCCCAGAGTTTGGATTGATGGATTTGATGTGTCTATTTCCAAAAGTTAAAAATGATTTTCATAAACAAGTAAAAAAATTAAATCCCTATTTAGCTGAAATTGATGTTTTTTTTAGTGGATTGGCAAAAAAATATTCAATTGTTATCATTGCTCCCAATGCGCCTAGTTTGTATGTTGAATGGATTATCAATAGAGTTATAGTTTATGGCCCTAAAGGTACTAGCGGTTATCAAGATAAGATTTTCATTACAAAATCTGAAATTGAAAAATGGAATATAAGTCAAGGATATCCTAGACTGACTGTTTTTAAAACTCCATTTGGAAACTTTGGAATTCAGATATGTTATGATATTGAATTTGCGATAGGAGCAAATAAGTTGGTTGAGGCAGGTGCAGATGTTATTTTTGTGCCTAGTAGTACTGAGACATTGAGAGGCGCAACACGTGTACATATAGGTGCAAGAGTACGTGCAATGGAAAACCAGTGTTATGTTGCTGTCGCTCAGACGATTGGTGAAGCAAAATATTCGCCATCTGTCAAGAATAATTATGGTTATTCAGCAATTTATAGTTCTGCAGATCAAGGAATGCCTGAAGATGGTATTATTGCTATAGATACACCTCAAAAAAGTGGTTGGCTAATTAAAGAATTGGATATTGAAAGATTGAATTATTTGCGGAACGATGGAGATGTAAGTAATTATAAAGATAGTCAGAAAATAGGAATGCATCTTAAAGATAGATATCTTGAATCCATGCATGTAAAATTATTTGAGTAAAATGGATTTATAACTATTGGAGTTTTGTCTTTAATAACATTATGAATTGAAATAAAATGAATTAGAGTTTTATTTTTGCACCAAATAAAATGAAAATGAGTTTACAAAATTTGAATGTAATAGATTTTAAGCACGGATTTGAAAATGAAGAAGGTGCTGTCATTATTGATGTGAGAACTCCTGCAGAATTATCTGAAGGTCAAATAGATGGTCACATCATGATTAATGTTGCAGATCCTAGTTTTCCTGCTAAAATTGCAGGATTAGACAGAACTATTCCATATTATGTATATTGTAGAAGTGGAGGTAGAAGTGGTCAAGTTTGTAATTATATGGCCAGTTTGGGATTTGAAAAAGTCAATAATCTTGTAGGAGGCATCATTGCTTGGAATAGCGTGATGTAAAATTTTTCAACAAATATTTTTTGAACTCATTTGCCTAAATTTTGGTAAATGAGTTTTTTATTTTTAGTAATTCTAATTTAGTAGTACATAATAATATTTGATTTGTATTTTGATTACTGTCAGAAAGTTTATCTTAAAGTATGGAATGGATAAGTTTAGCAATATTGTGTCTAATAAGTGTAATTGTAATAATTTATTTTTTGAGAAAAAATGGACAATTACAGAAAGAAATTCAGGAATATATTACTGAAAAGGCCACTTTTAAAGCTAATTCTGAACAGTTTTTAGATGCTAAAACTAAGTTAGAAGATACTGTTAGCCGATTAAGAGATGAATATTTGAATTCAGAAAGGCAATTGATAAGTAGCCATGAAGAAAATAGATTTTTGCGTGAGCAAATGAATTATCAGAAGTCTGAATTGGAGCAATTGCAAAAAAGATTTAAAGATGAATTTGAAGTATTAGTACAAAAAATATTAGAAGAAAAATCTCAAAAATTTACTGACAAAAACCAAGAAAATATTTCTGCAATATTAAAGCCCCTCAAAGAAAAAATCCAACAATTTGAAGAAAAAGTTGATAACGTCAATAAGGAACAAATCAACAGAAATGCTTCGCTGATAGAACAAGTCAAACAACTTAGTGAACTGAATAAATTGATGAGTGCTGAAACTCAGAATCTGACCAAAGCCTTGAAAATGGATACTAAAATGCAAGGAAATTGGGGTGAAGTGATTTTGGAAAGTATATTGGAGAAGTCGGGGCTACGTAAAGATTATGAGTATTTTATACAGCCTAGTTATGCACAAGATGGAGGAAAATCTTTAAGACCAGATGTTGTTATTCAACTTCCTGATAATAAAAGTGTAATTGTAGATTCCAAAGTATCTTTAGTCGCTTATGAACAATATTGCAATACGGAAGATGAAAAAGATAAATCACAGTTTCTAAAAGCTCATATTCAATCTGTTAGACAGCATGTCAAAAATTTGTCTAGCAAAGAGTATCAGCTCATCGAACAATTGCAAACCCCAGATTTTGTATTATTATTTATACCGATAGAACCTGCATTCCATCTAGCAATTCATGAAGACAGACAACTATTTCAAGATGCTTATAATCAGAATATTATCATAGTCAGTACATCTACATTATTAGCAACACTCAGGACGATTTCAAGCATCTGGAAACAAGAATACCAAAGCCGCTATGCTCAGGATATAGCCGAACATGCAGGAAGATTGTATGATAAATTTGTAGGCTTTGTTGAAGAGATGGATAGATTGGGTAAGCGGATTGAGCAATCTCAAGTGTCCTACCAAACTGCTATGAATAAATTGAGTGTCGGCAATGGAAATTTGATACGTAGTGCCCAAAAATTAAAAGATTTAGGAGTGAAAACAGGTAAGCAAATTCCTTTTCATTTGACAGGGAGTGATGAGCCTGAGGAATAGTTATATTGGATGATGAATATATATTGTTGTTTAGAAAATTTTTGAACCAACGTTGTGAAAAAATAGAGTAACACCCCAGTTTGCGCGAGCGTCTCGCTCGTGCTAACCTAAATTGATGAACAAAAAATCAAATAGGCATAACTAGGCATGATACAATATGCAAAAATGATTTTCCCTTTATTTTTTCTGCAATTATCCAGTGATTCAATCAAAATAGAAGAGTCGTCTATTCTTGTAAATACATCTATCCAATCGATTACAGCAAAGCTGATAAAATAAGCACCTTCCTTTTCTTGGAATTTAAACTTTCGACTTATGTTATAAATGTAAGCTACTTTTTTATGCACAAGCGAGACGCTCGCACCAACACCAGGGATACTTTTGCTATTTGCTGTACTTCGTCAGGTTCTGTAATCATTCAATTATTGAACGATCAATATCAATTATTTATGGCATTATTTTTCTTGTATTTATTGCTTTAAAATTCGATATAACAATTATATTTGAAAGAATCTGAAAAAGATTTTTTCACAGACTAACCATAGAGGTCAGGTAAAAAAACAACACAATGCCAATATATCTACACATATTTAATCTAATCGTTCCGAAAAAAGTGATTGCTGAAAAATATCAATGAGGGATTAGTCAGTTTTTTAAGGACTTTAGATTTGCGGAATCTGAAATCAACCAAGAAGATGATGAACTTTTTAGTTTTGGACACATGGATTTTGACTACCTACCAATTGATGAATTAATTGAAAAAGGACTACTTTTGATATTGCTAATCAATATTCTGATGACTTTACTGTAATCTATCGCAATGGTGACGACTTTTGGAATGTGTCTTGGCTTCAGCACAACAAAGTTTTTGCATGGCACATAAATGCAGACAAAGCAACAATTGAGAAAGTAGAAGAAATTTCGAATATGGCTATGAATGATATTGTATTGTTGAGTGAAAAAGGTCAGAATCCATTAACGACAATAAGACGCCTTTGAAATCTTATACCATTTTCATAAAGATACCCAATTAACTAATTCAGATATAGAAGAATTAGAGGTTTGGGTAAATAATTTGAAAAAAGAAATAAAAAATTAGAAGTAATCTTCTATACTAATGTCTGAATTATCTATTATCTATCCGATTAAAGATAATTAAGCTGATTGTATTTTATTATTTTTGTTGCTTTGATTTACTTTACTATAAAATTAATAAGATATGTCTGTTCATAAGGAATATAAGCGAGTTACAACTCATGCTCTTAAGGATATGAAATTGAGAGGAGAGAAGATTGCGATGCTGACAGCCTATGATTATTCACTGGCAAAAATTGTTGATGATGGAGGAATCGATGTGATATTGGTAGGTGACTCTGCTTCCAATGTGATGGCTGGACATGAAACGACTTTGCCTATTACTTTAGATGAGATGATTTATCATGCTTCGTCAGTGGTACGTGCTGTGAAGAGATGTCTTGTAGTGGTGGATTTGCCATTTGGGACATATCAAGGCAATTCAAAATTGGCTTTAAGTTCTGCTATTCGTATTATGAAAGAAACAGGTGCTCATGCTGTGAAAATGGAAGGTGGTGAAGAAATAAGAGAGTCTGTAGAAAGAATACTTACTGCAGGAATTCCAGTGATGGGGCATTTGGGATTGACACCTCAATCTATCTATAAATTTGGCACATACACTGTCAGAGCAAAAGAAGCTGAAGAGGCAGAAAGATTGAAAAAAGATGCTAAATTATTGAGTGAGATGGGATGCTTTTCAGTGGTTTTGGAAAAGATTCCTGCGGCTTTGGCACAAGAAGTCGCCGAAAGTATTGATATTCCTGTCATTGGAATAGGTGCTGGGGCTGGAGTTGATGGTCAAGTTTTAGTATTGCATGATATGATAGGCTTGACTCATGAATTTAAACCTAGATTTTTAAGACAATATTTGAACCTTTATGAAGATATCAAAGGAGCTGTTTCTAATTATGTCGCTGATGTAAAAGACAAAGATTTTCCTAATGCTAAAGAGCAATATTAATGAAATAAGTATCATCTGATTTTGATATTTTTTAGTCTTATTTATTGCTTTGTTTTCAATTTATAACCTATTTGAAATAACTGTAAGATATAATGGATATGTTTTTATAAGATAATTTAATAAAATTTAAGAATTACGATAGAAGTCTGCGAAAAGTTCTTATATTTAATTTATAAAACATTACATTATGCGAAAATTTTACACTTTAATTGTTGCATTGGTACTCAGTAGTATTGGTGTGACCTATGCTCAAGTAGCAGTGCCATCGTCTGGTACTGTGTATTCTCAGGATTTTAATTCATTATCTGACACTGGTACAGCCAATGTGTTTAATATTGCAAATTGGAACACAAATACTGCTACATATAGAGCAAGTGATGGAGCGGCAAATAATGGTTCTTTATATTCTTTTGGTCAAAAAGGTAGTAATGAACGTGGATTAGGAAGTATCAATTCCAATAATGTAAAAGAAATTTATTCTGGTGTATCATTTAAAAATACTTCTGGTGCAGATTTGAATGAGTTTCATGTTCAATTCAAAGGAGAACAATGGAGAAGAGGAGATAAAAAAAGCAGTACTGGTCAACCGCTTGCAGATACATTGGTATTTCAATATAGCAAAAATGCTACTGGAGTAGATGATGCTGCTGCAACATGGGTAAATGTTCCTGCTTTGAATTTTATTTCTCCTATTGTAACTGCTGAAGTTCAAGTATTGGATGGTAATCTTGCTCAAAACAGTAAAGAACTCAGTAGTAAATTCAATGTTACCATAGCAAATGATGCAACTATTTATTTAAGATGGGCTAATATTCGTTCTACTTCTGGAATCTCTGGTTCAAGAGATGGTCTAGGAATAGATGATGTACAAGTGACATTAAAATATGACCCTGATTGGGTAGATAATGGCAATAACGAACCGTGTACTTTTGACCCAGATGCTTATGTAGAAATTTTAGGAGGAGAATATGATACATCTTCATTCTATATTGAGTTTTCAGAAATTGAAGGAGCATCTGGATATATTATTTTGTTAGATGATATTGACGACCCAGATACTTATGTGTATGGATTTTTGACAGACGGAGAACACTATACAGTAGGTCAATATCTTGAGCAATCTTTAGTAGTAGGGTTAGTTGAAGAACCTTATTTTGAATACAATGGATTGGCTGCTGAACACAATTATGAAGTATATATCCAACCTTATTACGAGTGTGAAGGAAGTATTTTTTATGGTGACTTTAATGGTGTTGCATTCTCAACTGTTGCTCCAAATCCATGTGATTCTCCTGAAGATTATGCAGTAGAAGAATATGAATTTAATGTGGGAACTACTTCAGTAGAAATGACTTATTCTCCAGTAGAAGAAGCTGTTGGATATATTGTTATTCAAGATGAAGGATATAGAAATAATCCTGATTATGATTGGGGAGATCCTGAAGCTGGTGTAACTTATACTGCTGGTGATATCATTGGTGCTACTAAAGTAGTATATGTTGGAACAGCAACTACTGTAAATATTGAAGGTCTATCACCTGATAGCTATTACTTATTCTCTGTATTCCCAATTTTTGATTGTGATGGAGAGACTGTTTATGGTGATTATAATGGAGATGAAGTTCGTACTAAAATTGAAGGTTGCGATATTGATTTGTTTCAAGCTGTAGAAATTACAGACTTAACCAATACTCAAGAATCTCTTCATTTAGAATTTGATTTGCTTGAAGGTGCAAATTCTTATTTAATCACTTTGGATAAAGTGGTAGATGATGAATATGAATTTGGTACTCCAGAAAGTAAAGTAACTTATCAAGTTGGAGATTTTATTAATGATGCGCAAGTTATTGGTATTGTTACTGAAGGTACATTTGACTATTCTGGTTTAGAAGCAGAGTTGTTATATTTTATTAATGTGTATCCTATCTTTACTTGCGAAGACTTACCTTATTATGGTGAAGAAAGCTATGCAACATTTAATACAGAAACTCCGCCTTCTCCATGTGATTCACCAGGTGATTTTGCGGTAGAGAATCTTGCAGTTACACCTTCTACAACTTCAGCTGTACTTAGTTTCTCTCCACTCGAAGGAGCTGTTGGATATATTGTTTTCTTAGATGTCAATTATAATGATCCTGATTATGAATGGGGCTGGGCTGAAGACGGTCAAACTTATGAAGCTGGTGATGTAATTGGTGATTCAAAAGTTGTCTATGTAGGAAGCGAAACTACTATTACAGTGAATGAATTAACTCAAGGAACAACTTATTTACTATCTGTTCATCCAATATTTAATTGTGATAGCTTAGTTTATGGTTGGTTCAATAGCGAAGAATTTGTTACCAATGTTGGAACAGGTATCAAAGATCAAAAATTCACACAAGTAGTGGTTTATCCAAATCCAGTATCTGGAAATACTTTGAAAATACAATTAGATAATTCAGTTTCAGGTAAAGCTAATATCCAAATCTTTAATGCTATTGGAGCTGAGGTTTATCACCAAACACAATCATTATCTTCAAATATGAATATTGAATTGCCTTCTCAATTGGCGGCTGGTCGTTATTCATTGAGAATAGAACAAGATGGTAAAAATACAATTGCACCATTTGTTGTTGTAAGATAGTATATACCTTTTTTAATTATAAAACTCCTGTTCAGCAATGTTCAGGAGTTTTTTCTTTTATAATGAAATATTGTAAAATGTAAGATGAGGAAATTTGAAGATGTGGAGATGTAGTGAGAAGTGAGAGGTGAAATGTAAGATGAAAGTACGAATGAAACATAACTGGTGGTTGAGGTTCTAGAAACCAACTGCAAAGAAAGATAAAATTTTACCGCAAAGTACGCTAAGTTATTCCACAAAGTTTCACAAAACATTCCAGAGTTTCACAAAGTATTTTCTTAGTGTTTTTTGTGCCTTCTCAGTGTCTTTTGTGTAATAGCTTATTTTATAATTAACCACTAAGCTCACCAAGTTTCTACACCAAGAACACGGAGAGATAGACAGAACTACACGATGCGCATGCGCCCTGCACCATAGGTTTTGAAGCTGGGCACCCACTATACGAAGAAAGCGTAATTTCTTCAACTGTTTGAGACGAAGTCGAGTTTTGAAGAAATAGCTTTCAAGTATTTAGTGGGTCAGCGAAAAATCCGGTGCGATTCTTTTTCATACTTTTTCTTCTAAAGAAAAGTATGAAAAAAAAAGAAATAATGAATAGATTGCTTCGTTCCTCGCAATGACGATTTACCAATCCCGTCATGCTGAACTTGTTTCAGCATCTATAGAACAATTTAGCTAAAGAGACCCTGAAATGAATTCAGGGTGACGACTTGAGAGTTTTTTACCACAAAATTTCACAAAACAGTCCAGAGTTTCACAAAGTATTTTCTTAGTGTTTTTTGTGCCTTCTCAGTGTCTTTTGTGTAATAGATTTTCTTACTACTCCTTAATTTCAAACAATTCAAAAATTGAATTCCCTCCTTATTTGTTAACCAACTTATTGGGCAATAAAAACTGGAATTTTAACCAAGTGGCGGACATTATTGACAGTTTCACCAAAAATAAAATCTTTAAACCCTTTATGTCCGTGGCTACCCATAATTAATAAATCTGCCTGTTTTTTGTTGCATATTTTTGCGATCTCTTTGTTCCTATCTTTGAAACCTAAAGCATACTCAGCTTTATAGCCATTCTGTTGTAATAGATTGACATAGCTCTCCATGATTTCTCTATCATGGCGAATTTCAAAATCTTCTGATTCCTTGCCTAGCAATTGAGGTGAGGCACTTTCAGTAATATGTATCAAAATAAACACAGAGTCTTTATGAGCCAATTGTATTCCATAATTTAAAACATTTTGATCTGTTTTTGAAAAATCTACTGCTAATGCTATTCTGTTAAATAGTGAAGTCTGTTTTAATTCCAATGATTCAATGGGTTTGTGGAATAAAAGATTGGATTTGCTTGTTTTAATATATGGATAGAAAATTGTGAGAAATAATAAGATGGCTATTGCAAGTCCTAAAGCAGCAAATAATATGAAATTGATAATGCTATTACCCGTTTTTAGCCAAATAAGTGCTTCGTCAAAAACTAATTTTAAGTTGAGTATAACAATAATTCCAGCTATTAGCCATGCTAAGATGATTTTCTTTCTATCTAAGACAAATTCACCCATTTTTTCTTTATCACTTACAAAATGTATCAATGGAATAATCGCAAATCCCAATTGCATACTCAATAAAACTTGGCTAAATATTAGTAATTGACCGACTCCTTTATCATGGGTGAGAATAATCACAATTAATGCTGGTACAATCGCTACTAATCTCGTAATCATTCTCCTAAGGAGTGGGTTGATTCTTAGTTGCAAATATCCTTCCATGACAATCTGTCCAGCAAGTGTTCCTGTAATAGTCGAGCTTTGACCTGCTGCAATAAGTGCTATTGCAAAAAGTTTTGGAGCTAATTCTGTACCTAATAATGGTGCTAATAATTTATGTGCATCCTCTAATTCTGCGATATGATGCATGTCATTTTTGAAGAAGATGGTAGCTGCTAAAATTAAGATGGCAGCATTGACAAAAAATGCAAGATTGAGTGCTATTGCTGTGTCCCAAAAATTATATTTAATTGCTTTTTTGATAGAAGCACTATCTCTTTTTATCTTTCGAGTTTGCACCAAAGCGGAATGTAAATATAGGTTGTGAGGCATTACAGTAGCTCCAATGATGCCTATTGAGATATAAAGAGCTGTATGATTGGGAATGCTTGGGATAAATCCTGTTGCAATTTCTGTAATATCAGGTTTTGCTAAAATCATTTCTGTCAAAAAGCACATCCCAATAATAAATATTAAGCCAATAATGAAAAGTTCCATTTTGCGCATTCCAAATCTTTGAAGTGCCATCAATAAGAGGGTATCTGCAAAACTGATAAGAACTCCCCACAATAAATCTATGCCAAACAGCAACTGTAAACCTATTGCCATTCCTAGAATTTCAGCCAAATCACATGCAGCAATAGCAATCTCAGCAAATAGATATAAAACAAAATTAATACCCTTTGGATAAAGCTCTCTATTGCATTGAGCCAAATCTTTTCCTCGGACTATACCCAGACGGGCGCACATACTCTGTAGAAATAATGCTATAAAATTGCTCAATACTAATACCCAAAGTAATTTATACCCAAATTGACTTCCTCCAGCTAAATCTGTCGCCCAGTTTCCTGGATCCATATATCCTACGCTGATAAGGTAAGCAGGACCAAAGAAAGATAGAATTCTCCTCCACTTAGACTTTTTCTTTTGTGGGTCTATGGATTCGTGAACATCGTCTAATGAATGGTAGGAGTGACTCATAAATGAATAGTGGATAGTGTTTTTGGTTTATTTTAATAGCTGAAAAATTATTTCCAATTGTAAATAGTTTTTAATTTGTTTTCCAAATATTGATGAAAATATTCAAAATTTAATTTTTCTCCTGTTACTTTTTGACAAATTTCTTCTGCGCCATACAATCTTCCATATTGATGAATATTTTGGTTGAGCCAGTTTTTAAGCACTATTAAATTTCCTTTTTGGATTTGTTCTTCCAAGTCGTCAGAAATTTCTTTTTGTGCTTGATTGTAAAATTGAGCGGCGTAGAAACTTCCTAGTGAATAGGTGGCAAAATATCCAAGGCTTCCATGCGCCCAATGTATATCTTGCAAGACTCCTTCGTTGTCTGATGGGACATCTACACCTAAATATTGCTTATACATATCATTCCATGTGTTTTTCAAATCTTTCACTTCCAAACTACCCTCTATTAATCTCTTTTCAAGTTCATAGCGAATCATAATATGAAAATGATAGGTCAATTCATCTGCTTGAACTCGTATCAATGACGGCTGAATGATATTGTTGGCAACAAAAGCATCATTTTCTGAAACTCCTGCACATTGTTGAGGAAAATATTGTTGGACAATGCTGAAATTATTATTCCAGAAAGCACGACTTCTACCTACATTATTTTCCCATAATCTTGATTGTGATTCATGGATGCCCAATGAAATATATGAACCAGCAGGTAAGCCATAATTTGACATTTTTAAACCTTGTTCATATAATGCATGACCACCTTCATGGATACTACTAGAAAGCATATCAAAAAGGTCGTATTCATTGGCTCTGGTGGTTACTCTGACATCTTGAGCATTGAAGTTGGTGCAGAATGGATGCGGTGCATAGTCTTGTCTTCCTGCGCTGAAATCATAGCCCATTTTTTGAAGAAATTCTTCAGTGATTTTCCATTGTTGGCTTGCTTCATATACTTTACCCGCAAATAGATTAGTAGGAGCAGTACTTTTATTGACTTTATCTAAAAGTACTAATAAAGAAGATTTTACACCTTTAAATAATGTATCTACCATTTCTACAGTTGCTCCTGGTTCGTATTCATCCATGAGCGCATTATAGGGATGGTCTTTATATCCTAATAACTTTGCTTCTTCTCGTTTGAGAGCAACAATTTCTTCTAATGCTGGAGCAAAAATTTCAAAATTATTGGACTTTCTAGCAGCTTGCCATGCATTAAAAGCTTTGGAAATTGTAGCACTCAGTTTTTGAACAAATTCTGAATTGTACTTTAATTGCTTTTGATAATCTTTTAGCGATAATTCTACATTTCTTTTTTGCTCCCAAGTGAGATTTGAATCTAAAGAAAGTTCTTCCAATAAAGCACCAAAATTTTTATCTGTACTCCATTCATGAGCAATAACACTTAGTGTCGCTATCTGACGACTTCTAGCTTCTGCACCTTTTTCAGGCATATTGACTTCTTGATCCCATTGGAGCAAAGCATTGGAATAATTGATGTCAGCAATTTTTTGACAATGTTCTATATATTTTTGATAACTCATAATTTTACATTTTTAATAACGTGAATTGCTAATAATATCCAAGAAGTGATTAGAAATAATCCACCTATTGGTGTAATAGGACCTAATATTTTAGCCCATTCATCAATTCCCAAAATAGAGCGAGTAGCTAAAAGATATAGTGAGCCTGAAAATAATAGTACGCCTGCTGTCATAAAATTTGCAGCAAATCCAATGAGTTGACCAGGGAATTTTATTGCAATAAGACCTATTGCTAATAAAGCTAGAGCATGATGATTTTGGTATTCAACTCCCTTTTGAAATATTTCTAAACTGTATGGGTCGAGCTGTCCTTTGAGTCCATGAGCTGCAAATGCTCCGAATGCGACAGATAATGCGCCAAATATTGAAGCTGTTGTGAAAATTGTTTTTATCATAATGTTTAAAAATTATATTGACCAATCAATGGGTGCTAAACCTTGATTTTGAAGGATTTCATTGGTTTGAATAAAATGATTGCATCCAAAAAACTTAGTTGCTGAAAATGGAGAAGGATGCGCCGATTTTAAAATAAAATGTTTGTTTGTATCTATAAAAGATATTTTTTCTTGAGCATAACGACCCCAAAGAATAAATACAATTCCTTCTTTTTTATCTGATATATGTTGAATGACTGCATTTGTAAATTGTTCCCAACCTTTTTTTTGATGTGAAGCTGGAGAGTTAGCTTCGACAGTGAGCATCGCATTGAGTAAAAGTACTCCTTGCTGTGCCCATTTGGAAAGATTGCCATGTGAAGGGATTGGGTAACCAAATTCTCTTTGTAATTCCTTAAAGATATTGACTAAAGAAGGTGGAGCTTTGATTCCTTGTGGAACAGAAAATGAAAGCCCATGTGCTTGACCATCTCCATGATAAGGATCTTGACCCAATATTACTACCTTTAGTTGATCAAAAGGAGTGGAGTTGAATGCATTGAAAATTAATGGAGCTGGAGGGTAGATGGTTTTACCATTCGCTTTTTCGTGTTTTAAAAAATCTTTGAGTTGCCTAAAACTATCTCTCTGAAATTCATCCCAAAGTACAGATTTCCACGAAGATGCTATATCAGGATTAATTTCTTGAGTATTCATAAGTTGAAGATAAGGAGTTCTTAAAAATTTGTACCTGAAAAATTTTATACATCTGTGTATATGTTTCAGTTTGTCTTGTTGTGGATATTAGACAAAGTGCTACAGATTATAAAAAACAAAAAGGGAAGCTTAAGCCTCCCTTTTCAAAAACCAATAACTAACACTATATGAAAGAACTACCGATTACTCAGCAGTTACTATTTTCCTTCTACTACTTCTTCAGCAGTTTGAGCTGCTTTTTTTGAAGCATTTTTCAAATTTTCAATTTTAGGAGCAACAATTGATTTGAATTTATCTACGTTTCTATTCAAAACAGAGCTCAATTCATTACCAAAGAAAGCAACTTCACCTTTTACATCTTCTAAAATTTCATTTTTGTTGAAACCTTTAGCTTTTAATGAATTGAATCTTTCTTTGTATGTAGAAAGTGCATTTTTTTGAGCTTCTACTTCTTCTTGAGCAGCAACTTTTACTTCACTAATTGTAGCAGTCAATTGTTCTTTAGCTACTTCTACGTTTTGTTTTACTTCTCCTAAGATGGAGTTGATTGTATCTTGTAATTTCATCTCAATTAATTTTCTTACTGCAAAGTTAGCTCTATTGCTTCTGTTTATTGGACTTTGTATGGTTATCAAAGTATCAATTAAAAATTTTTTAAAGGTAAAAATTCTGTTATTACATTGTGAAAAAACACAATATATTAACATTCAATTTGCTTATGTTAATAGAATGAAAATCTATAGTTAAAAGAGGGTTTTGGATAATAAAATTTGTCAAAAATTATTTTTTCTCATCCAATGGCCATTCTATGTATCTCATTTGTCTGAGTATCCATTTTTGTCTTTTTCTGACATAAGGCCCTGGTTTTTTCGCTGAATATTTCTTTGGAGAGGGTAATACTGCTATCACTAAAGCGGCTTGTTCATTATTGGCATTTTTTGCGCTGATATTGAAGTATTCTTGAGATGCAGATTCGACTCCGTATATTCCATTGCCCATTTCAGCGATATTAAGATATACTTCTAATATTCTTTCTTTTCCCCAAATTAACTCAATCAAAAATGTAAAATAGGCTTCAATTCCTTTTCTGAAATAGGAGCGATGTTGCCATAAGAATGCGTTTTTGGCAGTTTGCTGGGATATTGTACTTCCTCCTTTTATTTTCTTACCATCTTTACTATTGTTCTCAAAGGCTTTTTGCATTGCTTCAAAGTCAAATCCTGAGTGGTCGAAAAATTTCTGATCCTCTGCGGCTAGTGCAGCTCTGATGTATGAAGGAGATATCTCATTGATATTTGCCCATTTGTTTTTCCAAAAGATAGGATCTTCTGTTCCAATATTTTTAATACCATTACTAAGCATGGTTGCAGTCATTGGAATAGGGATAAATTTATAGACAACTACCCATAGAATCGTAATGATGAAGAACCACAGAAAAAATTTGAATATTAGAGAAAATAAGCGATTGAGCATTTGTGATTGGTCAATATTTTGCGTGAATTTAATGCAAATGTTTGATGTTTATCACATTTGAATTGATGATGGGTTGATATTTCTCTTTAAATATTATTGTGCTTAATTTGTGCTCTTGTGATATTTTCGATTATTCAGCATGATGAAGCCGACAATCATTGCCGTTAATACTGCTGGTAGCAATAATAAGAGTAGCCCAAAGGAAGGTCTCTTCTTTCCTGTGGCAGGGTCATAAGTGAAACATGACATTAAAGAATTGTTTTTTTTGAGAGGATATGAAATAACAAATTCATTGTTAATGTCTTTTATCATTAGTTGGATGGTATTCAAACTCGGAGTCCCTATTTTTTTACTTGAAATATATCCTTCACTATTAACGCCTATGAGTATAGCTTCATGGTCATATTGCTCTCTGATGCTGTCCCAAATAGGATTAAAATGTATTGAAGAGTTGAGTTTTTCGATATCTGGTGTACTTGTAAAAATCCAACTTTGTTTAGTATTCATCAAATAGGAATTTTGTAGTTTTTCCATATCCTCAGGTTGATCTCTAGGGTCAAAACTCAATACCAATATTCTAAATTTTTTATCTGTATCTACTTTTTTAATTAAGTCATTGAGCTGTAATAAAAAAGGATAACAAATGCCTGTACATCTCGTAAAGATATACGCAATAATGATTGGTTCCTGATGATACAAATCTGAAAGACGATAATTGCCTTTGGTACTCTGAATATTGATATCCGGAATAGATTGATATAACTCTTTTTCTTCAGACAGATTGTATTCTACTGCATTTAAGATATTGGTATTGAAGCATATCCATATTACTATGAAGGAGAAAAGCTGAATGCAACTTACACATGCAATATTAAGTGAAGCTGAAAATTTAATTGATGATTGAAAATTATTTTTTAATCTAGTCCTGTTGTTTAATCTATTTTTGATGTTCATAATGTCCGCTCCAGTGACGTTTTTAAGGTCAGCTTCAAGGTATCCTGTTCTTTGTTGTTTTCTCGGGACGTTCATGTATTGGTGCCTTATCTTTAATGATGACTTTAGATTGCTTATTTAGCTTGCATTTTGGCTTTTTATGGTGATGCCTTCAAAATCTTTCTCTCCTCTTTTTGTTGGTATATATGCAAATGTATCCTTTTGTACTCAATATTTCAGCTCCTCTTTGGTGGCAAACATTAGCTCCTCTACTGTGGGTAATGATTTTTTAGACGATAGACGAAAGACCACGACAGTTATTGACTCATTTTTAAATAACAGTAGGTATAAAAACTAAGAAGCCAGTTCATTTAGAACCGACTTCGTTACTTGATTTTTTAATGTTTAACAATAAACGAAACCTGATGTATCTCTTTGCCGTCAAAGATGTGAGCAATATACTGTCCCGATAGCCACAATGACACATTGAATCTATCATTACTGAACGTTTCGTTCATGTTGTAATTCCTTTCCGTCTTAATATTTCCCATAATATCTGTGATGCGAATCCATTCGATATGCTGAGGTGGAGTTTTTTCTTCCAGTATGCTCGTACTGAATAACTTTTCCTGTGTTTCTACAGATTGCATAGCAATAGTCACCTCTCCTGAAGCAGGATTGGGAGAAACCATGAAGTTGCCCAGAGCGAGTGGTTCTAAAGGGTCTTTTCCTAATCGTTCTATTCTGCCGTAATAATACACCCAATCGCTCCAATCGCATCCCTTCCAGCGAAAGCGAACTGTAATGTTCTTAGAGCTTTGACCAGGAAGCAGTGCGTCTGTTTTGATCTGTCCATAGAGATTGTTTTGAGTGCCACCATAAATGGAACCGCCTGTAACAACCTCCCATTGGTATTCTGTGATACCAGCTTCTATCGGAGGCATATTGGGTATTGGGGTAAATGGATATACAAGATTTGGTTTTATAGTCCCTCCAGAACCAACTGCTACAGGTATGATACTCTCGGGGGGAACCGTACCTACATATATAGATTTGGAGATGGTGTAAGTTCTTCCGCTACATGCTGTTATTTGTGCTTGTAAACTTACTAAGCCATTGGAACTGCCTATTCTTGTAACTGTACAAGAGCTGCCGCTTGGGGATAAGGATACTATTCCTGTGGGAGAAGCTGACCAAGAAACTGTCGCTACGACTGGCAGATTGCCGATGGTATATGTTACTCCACTAAGACAGATCGCCACTATCCCATTTATCTTGGTAGCATAGCTACCATTTACAGTGCTGAATGCAGGTCCCGAAACTGGATGTAGCCAATGATTAAGTCTTCTTCTGTTATCAGAAGTCCCATCACCTGTCCAAGAAATACTGAACTTTCCGTAATTTGCTACATCATTAGATGGATTTGAACAATTTGGATTTGAACAAAAAGAACCACTACCATATAGCTGACCTATAACTCTTCGACCACTATTAATCAGTGGAGACCCTGAAGACCCTCCCTCTGTTACAGAGTGACCATTGGTGGTTGATTTCCATTTTACTTTCCAAAACTTCTCATCTTTCCCGATTAAATTAAAGCAATTGGAATTAGATGGAGAAATATCATATGTTGCAATTTTCTTAATATCGCCATTAGGATGATGAATACCCACCCCTCCTGTTCCTGCATTACCTGACCTGTCCCATCCTAAGTAGTAAGGTGTGATATAACAATCATCCGCAGGATTTTCAGTCAGGCTCAATAATGCAAAATCAGTATTGCTATTGTTTGCAACTAAGGTAGCTCCAGTAGAAGAGTATGTGACTGGAATTGTATTTGTACATCTTGGACTTTCATAATGCCAAAGAAAAGACCAATGGCTTAAGTCTGGGTTAGAAATAGCATCATGTTTTATATTATTATTTGCCCATCCTCCCAAACAGTGATCCGCTGTAAGTAAATAAGGAGTGCCATTACCGTTAGATGTACTAACTAAGGCACCTGTACACCATCTATTGCCATCTACCACAATTAATGCAACTGCATTTTTTTCATTCTGCCAACTGTTGCCTTCTGAGCAATTCACATTGACCTGACAAGACCCCGAGTTCCCTTAAGCACTTGTGTTCTCCATTGTTTGAATATATTGATAGCCATGTACAACTTCTGCTATGGATATAATTGCTCTTTCCATTATTTCTTTAGGTTCATAATACTCTAAGGTGGTCTGCTCTCCATAAATCAGGCTTGTGGCAAATCCTCTTATTTCTTCTTTTGTACCTTTATTGTTGTAGGACGTTATTGCTCCAATGCTTTGCTTTTTGTCATTGCTATAGACAAAGAACTTTGTTCCGTCCGACAACCAAAACTTATCATACAGAAGATTGATGGACAAGGCATTGGGACAACTGATACTCAGTCTCCAAACCTTATCTCCATTCGGTAATTCCGTCCATGTACCTGAATTATTTAGGTCAAACCCGGCCTTAATACTATAACCAAATCTCGGAGGCATTCCCTTTTGCGCATCTTCTTCATCTTCTTGCCGGATGCGTTCCATATCTACAGGCGACATTGTCTTTATCTCTACTGTTTCTTTAACAAATAACTCTGCATTTTCCGCATAGAAACTAACCGGCGGTTCTTTGGTAGTGATTTGTGCATGGGCATGAATCAAAAACAATACGAAAAATAGCAAACAATAAATTTTCTTCATAAAAAACAATTTAGATTAATCAATAGGGTGAAATAACATTGCAGTATCTTCTGCCAAATACAAAATCAGCCCCTTTTTATTTATCCTGTATGTATATACTTTATTGAGCGATTCTACATACAATTCGCCATAATAACCTTCCCCAACTTCGGTTGCTGTCCAACTGTCGATCTGTAAAGAATTAGCATTGTGGGAAAATTTTCCAGATAGAATATTTGCAGATGTAAAACCATCAATTTTCCCTCCTTTCTCGAAAATCAATGTGAAATCATTCAAACCTGAAGTTTCCACATGTCTGAAGCTATTCAAGGCTTCATCTGCATATCCTACTAATTTCCACTTGGTTGAAATTAACGGAAGTAAGGCAAAGCTGACATTTTCAGGTATTTCTGATAAAGAAATCCAGTTTTCAGATGGAATTACAATCTCATTTTCCTTACTACACCCTGATATAGTGCAAGCCATCAGGTAGGTAGTCATCAATAATAAAAAAGACTTTTTCATAGCAATAGAGTTTATGTTTAAAAAAATTGCAAACAGTATTTGGGACTGTTTGTTAAGGATAAAATAAAGTAAAATTATTTTAAAATAAAAATATTATGCATATATTTTTACAATATTTTATATGTCAATTAGTTAGTTTTTGGGAATAGAATCTACCCAATCCAAAAGAAATTCATTATTTCCATACCACGGGAAACTTACCACTATTGCAGAATCAGCATCCTCAGTGTTGCACCCTCCGTCCGCCTCTTGAGCAAATGCATAACCGTAAAAAGTTGTCAATAAAATAAAAAAAAATAAAAACCTCACGAAATGCTATTTAAAAAGTTTTATAGAATATGGAATTCCGTCACAGTTAGTTGTTCTGGCTAAGCAAAGACCTGTTATTGCCATCTCAGGATATTGTGGTGTGCCATCGCAATTTGTATGTGCCGCCAAACTATCACTCAAATAGGTATTGTAATGAGTGTCTCCGGCTTTGTAAAACACTCTTATTGTATCTCTTTCAATATGATTCAGATGTAAAATAAAATGATACCATCCTATCTTATCAGAAATACCTTTGTTAAAGAAGTCATACCTAAGTTTTAGCATATTTTCACCTGTTCCTGTAAGTTCTGGAGTCAAATATCCCGATGTGTCATGTAATGTTACAACCTGATAAAGAATAGAATCTGCAATATACTTTACATAAGGTTTATCAAAGTTATCTCCTATGGCATTAAATCCCCTATATTCTATTCTATCTGAACCGTTATTCAAAATATGAATATTAACTAAAAGATCCCCACAAGGACCCAAACAATCCCCGCATTTTTTACAGGATGTGAGCATTGACGTGAGTATTGCTATTAATAAATACTTTTTCATTATTGTTTGTGTTTATGTTTTAGAAATGATAGTGAGGGGATGATAATCTAAGATAATTTACAAAGTTTTTACAATGAAATATTTTTAGATATTTATTTTATTACTATAATTAAAAATCAATTATATAGTGATATAGAAGTAGCTGTTTATCGGGAGGGTTTTTAACTAAAAAGGAGATTAATGAAATAATGAAGCAATGTTGTAAGATTTAAAATGTAAGATAAAATATGCTGAATGTTGAGGTTCTCGAAACTAACCACAAAGCACGCTAAGTTTCTACACAGAGGTCACCAAGATTTTTTTTCGTGTTTTTTGTGTCTTCTCTGTATCTTTTGTGTAATAGTTTGATAATGAAGCAATGAAATAATGTGAAGATTTGGAGTTGTGGAAATGTGAAGATGCTGGTGATATAGCTTGATGAAGCCAACCGCAAAGAATACAAAGTTTTACGCAAAGGACACGAAGAATATGTGAAGATGTGAGAATGTGAAAATTTGGTGTGTGTTTCGTTCTGAGCCGATATTTTCGGCTGAAAAGCCAGCAAAAACAAAAGTATAAATGCCTGTAATTTTAAATGCTTCATATTCTTAGAATTTATTTGTGAATATTATTTGGTATATCACATATCAAAATGACCTTCCCTGAACTGAACGACTTCTCCGTCTTCATTCACGGCATCGAAGCAGAATGTACCCGAAACTATCCGTTGAATGGTGTCATAATATTTAATAAACAATTTACTCTGATAAATAGAATCTGTTTTTAAAGTATTAAAGTTGAGCTTGGAAAAAACTCCATAACCATAATAACTACTGCCTTCATTAGATAAAGTATATTTTATGTTTTCTGATATTCCAGCATTGCTTAAAAAGAAACCTATTCCCTTTCTTTTACCTTTATCTCTAAAGTCATTCGTTGCTAATATAATGGTATTCTTCATCTATCAACTGGTAATTAAAGTTAAGCGAGTCACCACTCATTTGTGCGCTTTCAGGAACAATATTTCTCCATTGACTAAGCAGCCAAATGTTCCTGCACCTGTCTGAGTTTCAGGGAAAAGCTCTTTCCTTTGTCTTTATTACAAGCGTGGACACCCAGTGCAATGATTCAAAGGGCTATCAGTAATAAAAATGTGTTTTTCATAATAATTTCTTGTGTTTTTAGTTATAATTTACTGTTTTCTCCCTGCGTGCTGAAAATTGTAAACTTTTAAACATTTTTTTAGTATCGTCATAAATATAAATAAAATGGCAAAGAGATAGACTACTGCAAACCATCCTCCAGCTGTCGCTACCCATGACCATTCGTTGAACTCTGAAGGGTATAGGTTGAATCTTCTAGGTATTGATAAAGCTCCCCCAAAATAGAACATAAGCACAAATCCAAAGCCTCCTAATAATAAAAAGGCAATGATATATTTAGGGATATCAGTATCTACTGGTAAATCTGAAAAATCATTGGCTACCCATACAAAAAATGCCAAACTAAAGAGTACATTTCCCATTGCATTGTAAGTATGAAAGTGTGCAGGCACCCATAAAGTATTGTGCAAAATGATATTATTGGAAATTGTGGCATCTATTAAAGCTCCAACTCCTCCAATAACCCAGCCCATTACTCCTAAAAAGAATAAAATATTGCTAAGCGACCATTTGATTTGATTTTTATAAACCAATACTGCCACACTGAATGCTGTTACAGCTGCTGCAGGAAGACTTGCAAAATAAGAGGCTAATTGACCTATCATCTGAAAACCCAATGGTTGTACAAAGTCCATATATAAGTGGTGGAAAAATGCTGTCAAGATAAATACTAATGTACAGTTCCATGCTAGTGCAACATACCAAGTGGTTTTGAATTTTGGCTTTTTGCTGATTTCGGGCATGAGTTCGTACAAGCTGGCTAAACCTAAGTATAAAGTTTCATTGGCAATAGTATGTCCAAAGAAATAGGTGATATTTTTCATCAATAGAGGGTCATTTGTATAGCTGCCATTGGAAAAATATTCTGCAAAAAATAACACCAATAGTACTACAGCAGAAAGCAAACACACTATGATACCTATCAATGAAACCGTTGAAATGAGAATCAACGGAGGTGTCTCTACACTAGGATTGCTACCAAAATGTTGCCACGCGAATGCTTGACTTAAAGTATATTTTTTAAGGATTTGAAAAAGCATACCTACTGACCATACCAGCCAAGCCACTCCCAACACTCCAAGTCCCAATAAGAATAATGGTGTTGCCCATGCTTCTCCTACGGCTTTAAATGGTAATGGATATAGAAATGTCCATCCTGCATGAAACTCTCCTATAAATGCACTTATCCATAGCATGACAACTCCCAATACTGTCAATAAAAATGCAAATACGCTGATAGACGTAGGGATTTCAACATATCTAGTTAATAAATAATGAACCGCTGCCAATCCAGCTACTGACCATATTCCTATCATTGTAAGTCCATGAACAGTCATGATGGAGTAGAAGCTTGTAGGTGAAATCTGAATAAATTTGCCCTGATTGAAGCGCATTGTTATACCAAATATTATGGCGATAACAAACAGAACCAATACTGTAATGATCCAAGTAGATGTGATTCTTTTTAAAGATATAGATGCCATAGTGATATTATTTAACTGTAAAAGAAGAACGCATAAATGAATGTCCACCTCCGCAATATTCAAGGCAAAGGATATTGTATTTGCCTGGGGTGGTAAATTTCCATCTCAACTTATTGATATAGCCAGGCATAGCTTGTGTCTGTGTAACCAATTCGGCTTTATCATTATAAATAGCAAAACCATGATTGACATCCAAACTTGTTACTCTAAATTCAACCACTTCATTGGCAGGAACTTCAATCGCTTCTGTCGTAATGTTTTCTAAAGTAATAGCTTGATAGGATGTTAAAAATACAAACTGCTGTGCTGCTACATAGACCACCTTTGCTGGACTCTTGTCTGCATAGATAAAGTATGGTGATTTGGGGATTGTTATGGAAAGCAGTACTAACAAGATAGCAGCAAGAATAATAAAGAAGAAAAATCTCTTCTTTTTAGGGTTTTGCATCCCCGTTTCATTCTCAATTCTAGAGGATTGAAAAATAAATAAGAATAAACCTGCTATTGCTGTTGATATTGCCAGAAACAATAGTAGAATAAATAGGTGATCCTTCATATTTAGAAATTAAAAGAGGTGAGAAAATGACACTTAAACCACATTGTTATGAAGATTTTGGTTTTTGTTAAATAAATGTAAATAAAAAATTTCAAAAAGGATATTTTTATCCGATTTATTTTCAAATAATATTATTTTCTACTTCCTTGACTTGAAGCAGGTATTATATTGAAGTAAGTATAAAGTGTTTTTTGTAATGGTTTTTATTTTCTCTTCAGATCGAAAAAAGATATATTTTAGAAAGGAAAAATACTCAGACTCCTTTGCCTTTAACGATGATGAGTATTGTGTAGATTAATATTCTAAAGTCCATTAAGAGTGAAAAATTATTGATATACATCAGATCATATTGCATGCGTTCCATAATTTCATCTAAAGAAGAAGCATATCCAAATCTTACCATTCCCCAAGAAGTGATTCCTGGTTTGAGTTTATAGATGTATTCATATTCTGGATGTATTTTGATGATTTGTTCGGCAAAAAATCTTCTTTCTGGTCTTGGACCTACCAATGACATATCTCCAATCAAGACATTATAAAACTGTGGAAATTCATCTATTCTATATTTCCTTATCAATTTACCAATAGGTGTTATTCTATCATCATCAGTTTTAGATAATTGTGGTCCTTTATCTTCAGCATTGATATACATTGACCTCAATTTGAAAATTGTAAATGGCTGACCTCTCTTGCCTATACGTTCTTGTCTGTATATAATGGGTCCAGGTGAGGATTTTTTAATAAGTATGCCAATGATCAATAGGATAGGGCTGGAGATGATTAAGAAAAATATTGAAGCACATATATCTATTGTTCGTTTAATTGTTGTTTGCCACGGAGACATTACATCTGTGTAAACATCTATTAATGAAGCACCAATGGGGTTGTTGATTTTTATTTGAGTAGTCAGAGATTCATACAATTCTGGGATAATTTTAATTTTTAAACCTAGTTTGTCTAATAATTGAATATAATGAGGTATCCATTCTCTTTCTTCTTTTGATAAGACTAAAATAGCATGAGTGGCATCTGTTGCTTTTATCTCATTTTGTAATTCTTGTAACTGTTGTTGAATGTTTTTTTTAGATTGAATTGAAAGAGTATTCTTGTTAAAGATTTTTATAATATCTAGTCCTTGAATGTAGCGCAGCCTTTGGATATCAGCAATGATTTTATCTTGATTTTTATGATTGCCAATGACTATGGTAGGAAATGAGATTTTATCTTTTTTTATTTCTCTTTTGGTCTTAAATAACCAAGCTATTCGTAATAGTATAGTTGGAAAAAAATGGGTAATGAATAGGGCACTAGTCAGGTAATAATAATCTCTATAACTTTGTACTGCGTCATCTAGGATGATAAAAAATGAGATGATAAAACTGCCAATTAAGCTCTGAATAAATGTGCTAAATAATTCAGCTATCCTAGATTTGAAATAAATATTTTTATAAGTATTGGTAAGTAAGTAGAGATATATCCAAAAAATAGAGATGATAAATCCACCTAATAAGAAATTTTTGTCTTGAACAATTAATTTTAAATCAATAGAATAATGTTCAATTTGAGATTTTCTGTATAGGAAAAAGATAATCCAACCAATGTAAGCACTTATAAAGTCACTTAACAAATAATATTGGATTCCTGTCTTTAAATCTTTTCTCATTAGGGTATTTAGAAATACGCTTTGCTAAAAATATAATTATAAACGTAGAATCTAAATAAATAAGAGTGATTTTTATTCAGCAATGATACCCGAACCAATTAATTCGTCTTCTTTATACCATGCTGCGAACTGTCCAGGTGCAATTCCTCGTTGCAATCGCTCAAAAACAATGTACAATCCTTCTGGCATTTTATACAAACAAGCTTTTTCTAATGGTTGTCTATAGCGGATTCTGAGTTGGTATTCTATTTTTTCACCATCATTGAGAGCCAAATCTTCTCTTATCCAATGGATATCTTCATTTGGGATAAATAAAGCAGGTCTATTGAGTCCAGGATGTTTCTCTCCTTGACCTACATAAATGATATTTTCTTGGGTATCTGTTGAGACAATCAATATCGGTTCGCTATATCCTCCAATACCCAAGCCTTTTCTCTGTCCGATAGTATAAAAATGTGCACCTTTATGCTGCCCTATCACTTTCCCCATCTCTCTGGAGTAATGAATGGATTGAGCAATGTTTGGGAGTTCCTCAGGAAGAATACTATTGTATTGATAGGTAATATTTTGAAATGCTGGTAAATCAGCAGCTATTTCTATGACATCACCTTCTTTAGTTTTTAATTGTTGTTGCAAAAAATCAGGTAATCTTACTTTGCCAATAAAACAAAGCCCTTGAGAATCCTTTTTAGCAGCAGTAGCCAATCCTATTTTGGCTGCGATAGCTCTTACTTCTGATTTTTGTAAGTCACCAATAGGAAATAATGCATGTTCTAATTGCTTTTGATTCAATTGGCATAAAAAATAACTTTGGTCTTTATTTTTATCTTTTCCAGCCAACAATCTATATATCGTATTGCCATTAGCATCTTCAATTGTATCTTTCCTACAATAATGACCTGTCGCTACATAATCAGCTCCAAGCTTCATAGCTGTATCTAAAAAAATATCAAATTTGATTTCTCTATTACATAAGACGTCAGGATTGGGAGTGCGCCCAGCCTCATATTCTTTAAACATGTAATCTACAATGCGTTCCTTGTATATATCGCTAAGGTCAATGACTTGAAAAGGTATGCCTAATTGTTGAGCGACAATAAGAGCATCATTGCTATCTTCTATCCAAGGACATTCGTTGTCAATGATAACAGAATCATCATTCCAGTTGCGCATGAATAAACCAATGACATCATATCCTTGTTCAATCATCAGATATGCTGTCACACTTGAGTCCACGCCTCCAGATAAACCAACGACTACTTTTTTACGCTTATTCATATTTGTCTGCAAATATCGTAAAATAGGATGGAATGGAAAATGATTATCCTTCTTTTGATAGTTTTTTCATAATAAAGATAGAAGAGGAGAGACTTGCTATTTTCACATTCTCACATCTCCATATCTCCACATCTTCACATTATTTCATTAAACTCTGTGCCCTTTGCGTAAAGATTAGCATCCTTTGCGGTTAGATTTCGAAGCACTCAAGCACCAGCATTTTTCATTCGTACTTCTAACTTCTAACTTCGTAAATTATACTTCATAAATCATACTTCATAATTCCTTCTTCGTGTCCTTTGCGTAAAACTTAGCATCCTTTGCGGATAAATTACGAGAACTTATTTTACATTTCACCTCTTACATTTTACCAGATCTTAACATTACAACTAACAAAAAAGGTCACTTTTCAGCGACCTTCTATTTTTTATTAATTTGGAATTCGAGTTGGAACGTAATCCAATATTTCCATCGGTGTTTTTCCTTTGTATTCTGGATTGATAAATTCTCCGTAATAAGTTGAGTACAACAAACCTCTTAAACCTAAATCCAATTGTCGGAATGTTGTAGGAAGTAAACCATCTTTGCCATTTTCTGTAGAGGCTTTCATGTTTTTCACTATCCATCTATGAACGAATAATGGCATAAAAGATAAGATAATCAATAATAAATTCAATGATTGGATATCATCTTCTGGCGCATATTGCACTAAATCATTGAGCTTATATGTTCCAGCTGCTTCTGAATATGATGGGAACTCTTCATTGCCAGGCAATATAACATCGCCTATTTTTTTCATCCCTTTGATTGCTTGATTACTAAGTGTTGCCATAAATACAAAGTTATGCTAATTTTTGTAATGAAAAAAGAGTGGTGCTTACTATTTATCAAATATCAAAATGAGCCTTATTGATTATGCTTGATATTGAAGTTTTAACAAGTTGAGATAGACTCCATCATCTTTGGTAGATAATTCTTCGTGTGTGCCAGACTCAATGATTTGGCCATTTTGTACGACTAAAATATTGTCTGCATTTCTGATAGTAGAAAGTCTGTGAGCAATCACGATAGAAGTTCTATTTTTCATTAATTTTTCCAATGCATCTTGAACTAATTTTTCAGATTCAGAGTCTAATGCACTTGTTGCTTCGTCCAATAAAAGTATAGCAGGATTTTTGAGTATCGCTCTTGCTATAGCTATTCTTTGTCTTTGTCCTCCAGATAGTTTGATTCCTCTTTCTCCAACTAAAGTATCAAGCCCCTCAGGAAAGCTTTGTATAAAATCTAAACAATTGGCTTGTTTGGCGGCTTGTAAAATATCTTCTTCACTAGCTTTTAAATTGCCATAAGCGATATTTTCACGAATAGTACCACCAAATAAAATCACTTCTTGAGGAACTATAGCAATCAATGATCTTACATCTTGAATATCCATTTGAGCTGTATCTTTCCCATCAATCAATATTTGTCCTGCATTGATTTTATAGTATTGGAGTAATAATTGCACGATTGTAGATTTTCCTGCTCCAGATGGGCCTACAAGAGCAACAGTCTGCCCTGTACTTATCTTAAAGTTCAAGTTGTTGAAAATAGATATATCAGGTCTTGATGGGTAATGAAAAGATACATTTCTATATTCAATTGAACCAGAAGTAGTGTGCTTGTCAATTGCACGAATCTGAGTTTCAGAATCTGTATGTAGTACTTCTACAATTCTATCAGCAGCACCCATTGAAGTTACAATCTTACTCCATAAGTCTCCAAGTCCAGCTACTGAACCTCCTATGAAAATTGTATAACCTACATAAGCCAGTAAATGCCCTACAGAAATAGTCCCATCTTCTACTAATCCTGTAGCTCTCCATATTACAAAAACTAATGCACCGATAAATGCTAGTACGATGAATGAAATAAATGCTCCTTTATAAATTGCAGCTCTAATTGCCAATTTTTTTATTTTTTCAGCTGCTGTACGATATCTTTTGCTTTCGTGCCATTCATTGGTAAAAGCCTTGACTGTATGGATGTTTTGAAAAGATTCTTCTGCAATTATGGTTGCATCTGCTGTGGCTTTGAGTACTTTTTTTGAAATATTTTTGATAAACTTACTCAAGTAGATAGCCAATATCACAATAGAAGGTACCAATATTATTATTGTTGCTGTCAATTGAGGTGAAATGACTGCAATGATGATTGTTCCTCCTATAAGGCTGACTATCTGACGAGTAAATTCTGCAAGGTTGATAGATATTAATTCTTGTAGATTGGCAATGTCTGTAGAAATCCTACTGATTAAATCGCCAGTTCTAGATTTTTCAAAATAGGGAATATCCAATGTGATATATTTAGAAAATAAGCTAGTACGAATATCTGCCAAAACACGTTCATTTACTTCTGCAAAAATATATACTCTTGCAAATGAAAAAATAGCTTGAAAAGAAATGACAATAAGTAGTAAAATCGCCAATTGATTTCGACTATCAAAGACATAATGAACACCCATTTTGTCTAATACAAATGGTTTCCCTTGTGCTATATCTGCCATCATTGATATCAAAAATGGAAAAAATAAGAAGGTAAGCGTAGATAATAATAAAGTGAGTAAACCTAAAAAGAAAAACACTTTAAAGGGTTTCATATATTCCATCAATGTCATAAATGATCTGATGGATTGCTTAGAAAGTCGTTTTTTAGAAGCTACTGCTTGATTGTCGGTGTCTTGCATGGGTAAAAATTGGATTGCAATGTAATATTATATCCATCTTAAAATTAAAATAATTTCAAAACATGACATTATTTTGATATTGTTTTAAATCTAAAACAACATAATTTATGATTTTAAAATTAACTAATCTACAAATTGATTTTCTGTGGTTTTGTCTATGTCAATCTGTTTAGAACCCATCCATTTTGCTATTCTCAACTTCATTTTATCAATTGTATAATATGCCATAGGAACAACATACACTGTCAATATCATAGAAGAAGTCAGCCCTCCAACAAGCACCCAGCCTAAACCGTTTTTCCATTCAGAACCTGCACCTTTTGCCAAAGCAATTGGAAGCATTCCTGCCACCATTGCAATCGTTGTCATCAATATAGGACGTAAACGTATCCCTCCTGCAAGAATCAATGAGTCAAATGAAGATACGCCTTCCAGCTTTTTATGGTTGGCAAAGTCCACTATCAATATGGCATTCTTAGCTACAAGCCCCAAAAGCATAATCATACCTAAGATTGTAAACATACTCAAGGAAGATGAAGCAAGATTTAATGCTAAAAAGGCGCCGATAAATGCTACTGGTATAGAGAAAAGTACAACAAATGGATATACAAAACTATCATATAAAGCAACCATTACTAAGTACATAAAAATAAATGCTGCAATGAATGCAATAGAAAGTGCATTGAAAGAATCCGCCTGACGTTCTACATCTCCAGTCCATTTGAAATCTACCCCAGGAGGCAAAGGGTGCTCTTCAATAGATTCATCTATTTTTGCTGAAATAACACCAGTAGTAGCACCTAATAGATTACTTTTGACTGTAACAGATGTTCTTCTATCTCTTCTTTCCAACATACTTGGACCGCTACCTTGAGTAACTGTTGCAAATTGTGATAGGCTGATAAGTTTGCCGACATTGTTGATAATCTTAATATTTTTTACGTCTTCTGCGCTTTGTCTATCAAACTGGTCAAATTTGATATTGATATCATATTCGTTATTATTAGCTCTGAATTTTGCATTCTGATTGCCTGAAAGTGCATTTTGAATTGTTGCACCTACGCTGACTACATCCAATCCAAGCATACCCATTTTGGTTCTATCGATGTCAATCTGAATTTCAGGGTTACCATCTTGAACGGAAATACTTACATCATTAGTTCCTGGGATATTTTCTATTCTTGTTTTTAATTCATGTGCAGTTGCCATCAATAAATCATAATCTTCACTTTTGAGAATAATTTGAATAGGCTCTCCTGAGCTAATCATACTAATCAGCGATGAACGAACTTTTACTCCCGGGAATTTATTGGGAATTGTAGCAGCTTGTTGGGTTAAAAATTTCTCTGTAGAAACAGCTCTTTCCTTTTTATCTACTAACTGAACAACTAATTCTGATTTATAGTCTAATCCTACTGAAAGAAGGGATTCAAACCCAGTGGTCGAAGGGCCAGCAACGTTACTAAATACACTCTGAACTTCTGGTAGTGATAGGAGATAATCTTCTATTTGCTTTGTTCGAGTATTATTTTCTTGAAGAGTTGCACTTTTGTCATACTCCAATTTGAATTGAAGTTTTCCTTGGTCTCCAGCTGCAACTAATTCATTTCCTAAGATTCCCATTTGCATAATTAGGCCTATGGCAACAAATAAAATGATAACAACTGATGTTGAAATTAGTCTGTGATTAAGTACCCATTTTAGTGTGGATTCATATACTCTTGTTAGACTTTCAATGCCACTTTCAAAAATAATAAGGAATCGATGAAATGGATTGCCGGGATTGAGCACTACGATTTTTGCAAATCTGGATGCCAACCAAGGTGTAAGGGTGTAACAAACAAATAAACTCATTAATGTAGAAACTACAATTGTCAATGAGAATTGTCTTAAAATAGGGGAGATAGTTGTATTCACTAAAGCTATTGGACCAAATACTACTACGTCCACTGTAGTAATTGCCAATGCTGCAAAACCGATTTCTGTACGTCCATCTAATGCAGCAGTCCTTTTGGGTTTGCCCATGTGTAAGTGTCTATGGATATTTTCCAAAATTACAATGGAGTCATCTACCAATATCCCGATAACTAAAGATAAAGCCAATAAGGTCATCAAGTTCAATGAATAACCTAATAGATTCATCATCAAAAATGTAGAAATAAGTGAAGTTGGAATCGCTAATAAAACGATTAATGAATCTCGCAAACTATGTAGGAATAACAACATGATACCAGCTACCAATATGACTGCCAGCATCAAGTCATGTTGTACAGCATCTACAGATTGCATTGTAAATATTGCAGAGTCGTCTGTAACAGTGATATTTAATTGAATGTTTTGATATTTTTCTTCTAGTGCACCAATCATTTCACGAACTGACTTACTGATTTCTACTGTGTTGGAACCACTTTGTTTTTTGATAATAATACCTATTCCATTGATGCCGTTGTATCTGTTGATAGAAGAAGGCTCTTTTAAAATATCTGATACTGTTGCGACGTCTTTTAATCTTACTGTACTGCCATAAGGGCTAGGGCTTTGATAGATGACCATCTCACTGATATCTTCTGCCGATTGGAATCGCCCAGCCAGACGAACAGTCATTTGCTCTTGGTCGTCCCTCACTTTGCCTGTAGGGAATTCTAAATTATCTTTAGAGATTTTTTGAGTAACTTGAAGGATAGAAAGATTATAAAAATCCAATTTGTCTTTGTCAATATTGACTTGTATTTCACGTTCCTGGCCACCTAGGAGTGTCACTTGTCCCACACCTGAAATTTGTTGTATCTGTGGAAGAATTTCAGATTTTACTAAATCATAAAATTCTGTTGGTGCCATCATAGAAGTAGCCTGCAATTGCAAAATTGGCTGGTCACTTGGAACTACTTTAGAAATATTGGGCGTTTTAATATCTTCTGGCAAATCTCCAATGATACTATTAAATTTTCTTTGAACTTCTTGTTGCTTTTCGTCTATTTTGACTCCAAATTTAAACTCTGCAACGATGAGCGACATCCCTTCGTAAGATTGAGTGGTAAGAGATTTCAATCCATCTACACCTGAAAGAACATCTTCCAACTTTTTGGATACTGATTGTTCAACGTTACTTGGGTCTGCTCCAGGATATTGTGTAGAAATAATTAATGTAGGTTGAGAGAACTCTGGCATCAACTCATAGTTCAATTTGGTATATGAGAAGATACCTGTCAATATCAAAATCAAAAATATGACTATGATAAGAGAGGGTCTTTCTATTGCGATTTTAGTTAATTTCATAACTTGATTTTCTTCGAGATAAATATTTAATTTTCAGCAATAGTTACTTTTATGCCATCAGTCAAGTTGACTAGTCCACCAACAGCAATGATATCATTTTCATTAAGACCTTGTATGACTTGAAGTCTATCTTTATTACTCTCTCCCAATTCTATTCTTTGTCTTTTTGCAATTCCGTCTTTTATTACATAAACTTCAGGGTTTTTATTGGAACCTACCAATGCCGCTCTAGGAATACTTAGACTCTTCGCATTGATATTATTAGATTGAATAACAGTCCCATACATCCCTGCTTTTAAAGGGAAATTTGAATGATTAGGGACTAAGATTTTTACTGTATAATTTTTTGTAGCATCTGTTTTACTCGCAATCACTCCAACTGTTCCAGCGTATATATGTTCGGGGTAAACATCTGTACTCACATTCATTTTCATACCACTCTTAAACTTAGTAATCTCTTTCTCTGGTACATTGATTTCTAGTTTCAAAGTGTTAATGTCTGTAAGGACTGCCATTTGTGCGCCTGGACCTTCTAATGAACCTATCTCAAAATATTTTGCGGTAATAATTCCACTAAAAGGAGCTTTGATAGTAGCCATAGATATTTGTTTCTTCAATAACTCAATTTGTAATTTAATAGCAATTACCTGCGAATTGGCATTATCCACTTGTACTTCTGTCAATGTGCTTCCTGCATTATTCATTCGCTGAGCTGTTTTTTCAGCTAATGCTAAATTGTTTTCAGCAATTTTTAATTGACTTTTTAAAATATCTGTATCTAATTGAGCCACTAATTGTCCAGCTGATACACGAGAACCTTCTTCTACTCCCACTTGAACGACACGTCCTGAAGCTTCTGAAGCAACTATAGCTTCACGATTAGGTGCGAATGAACCTAGATAGGTAATTTCGTAATCAAATGGAGAGTATTTCAAAGTGTCAGCTTGTATATAGACAGTAGCATTACTATCTCTCCTAAATACTTTTGCCTCTACTTTCTCTTGATTGGATTTTAATTTAAAAAATGCCAAAACAGCTAAACCTCCGACAATGATTGCAAAAATAACTAAACGTACGGCGTTGTTCATATAATATAAAATTATTTTTTAATTTGTGTATTAAAATATTGTTCAATAAATCCTACAATATAATCTTCTCTTGATTGCATATATTGGAGATAATCTTCTTCGCTACATTGTAGCATTTGCTGAATCATATTCTTGGCAGCAAATGGGAAAAATGTAACAGAAATAAATGTGATAAAATGTTGTTGAGCATTGCCCTTTAATTTTCCTTTCTGAATAGATTTTTCAAAGGCTTGCAAGATAAACTGTGTAACTTCATGCCCCTTAATTAAATTGAGCATCGACTCAGGTCGAGCACAAAATTCATTCAATAGAAATAAATCTAATTCTGGATTTTTAATAGCATTACTAAAATACTCTTTGGTAAATTGTATCAATATGTCTTCTAAAGGTAAATCCTCTTCTTGTTGATACGGAATCCGTCTTTTTATCTCTAAAAAATTATCTGAAAATACAGCATTGAAAAGTTTTTCTTTATTTCGATAATAATAATGAAGAGATGTCCGTCCTATCCCTGCTTCATCAGCAATCTCTTGAAGTCTCGCTCCCGCTAGCCCTTTCTGTAAAAAGACTTTTCTAGCAGCCTGTTTAATAATGGCTTCTGTTTCTTTTCGGTTAGCTGTAGGAATGATCATAGTATTTGACAAAAATGTCAAAAGCAAATATCTACTTATTAATTTAGATTATGCATTTTCACATCAGAATTATCTATAAATTATACTTAAAAAAGATGAAAATTGTATCTGTTCATTGTTTATAATGATGCCAATAAATCTCAATATTAAAAAAACAACAACTTTTAAATGCTTGCATTGGTTTTATTCATTTTGCTTTGTATTTTAGTCAAAATTCAAAAGTAATAATGGCTACAAAAGTAACTGTAATATTGGATGGTAATGAGTATCAACTTACTGTAGAGGATGATCAGACTATATTAGATGCTGCAATCGAAGCTGATATAGACCCTCCTCATGCGTGTAGAGTAGCGGCGTGCTGTACTTGTAAAGCAAAATTATTATCTGGTGAGATAAAAATGGATGATGATGATCCTTTGAGTGAAGAAGAAATTGAAGAGGGTTATATTTTGACTTGCCAATCTCATCCTTTGACAAAAGATGTCGTTATTACTTATGATGAATAAATAGAGAAGGTGCTGAGTAGTGCATTTCTTTATGTTATGAATCAATGAATATTGTAAAATTGTTGCTAAAGGAGTTTTATTCTTGGGCAAAATTTTGCAATTTGCTTTCTTATGAAATCAAGAATACCTTCTGAGTCTTTAAATATTCACACTGAGTTGATTATGCCTGGTCATACCAATCCTCTTGGTAATTTGATGGGTGGCAATCTTTTAAGTTGGATGGATGTCGCTTGTGGAGTTAGTGCGATTAAGCATTGTGGTACTATATGCGTTACAGCAAGTGTTGATAATGTATCATTTAGATTGCCTATCAAAGTGGGTGATGTTGTCGTTTTGAAATCTTTCGCAACTCGTGCTTTTAATACTTCATTGGAAGTCTGTTGTGAAGTTTATATCTATGAACCTAAAAGTAGGACTGAAACATTGTCTCACACTGCATATTTTACTTTTGTTTCATTGGATGAAAATGGAAAAGGTACTCAAGTGCCACAACTAGAACCGATAACAGATATTGAGAAAGTTCTCTATGATTCTGCTGAACGTAGGAGAGAAGTGAGATTGTTCCTTGCTGGGAAAATAAAAGGCTCTGAAACCAAATATTTGAAAGCAATGCTAGAGGAATAAAGATTCTAATTAATCTTTCTCAAATTCAAATAGAAATACAAACAGCGATAATTTCCTAGTGCTTCACTTTGGATAAGTCAATGATATTCATTGGTGCATTCTCATCCCAAGGTTTGCTGTACTCGTCAATAACACCAGATACTTTCTTCTTTTTGCCATATCTGATATATTTTATTTCGACAGGGTGTGGAATTTGTAATTGGTCGATATAGTTTTTCAAATCCATAGTATTTTGAATAACATGACCGTTGACACTCAGGATGACATCATTGATTTGAAGTCCCATTCTTTCAGCCAGAGATTTATGGAATACTTCTGTAACGATGATTTTACCATTTTTGGCTTTTAGTGCTTTTTTGCCTTCTTCGTTCAATTCTTTAATCTTCAAACCCAATCTCGGTCCGCTTTTCTGAATAATAATTTTTTCACAAAATGGATGTGCTGGATTTTTAGTACATGAATCTTTAGAAGTTTCTCTTTGCATCAGTGAAAGCCAGTTTTCTTGCCTTTTTTCCATGCATTTCAAAAACGCAACTGTGTTCAATGTATCTTGATTTCGAATATATCTAATCGCCAAAGAATCGTTCTCTTTCTTTTGAGAAATGAGTTTTTTGATATCTTCAATATGATGCATTCGTTGCTGGTCAAGTTCGAAAATATAATCGCCTTTTTTTAATCCTGATTTATCAGCAGGTGAACCAGCTATTACTTCTAAAATTAATGGAAGATACGTTTTAGCTTCCTCGTTGTGTGTATTGTCATTAATAATTACTCCCAGAGATACTTTCTTTTTGGGAATGTTAGTATCTAATGAAAAATTAAATACCTGAGATAGGCTATCCAAAAAGCCATCTATTGAAGAAAAATCTCCTTCCAATAAGTTTAATTCACCCAATCTACTATGAATATTTTTTAGATTAATACCACTTTCTCCTAAAACAGAATCTAAAATTATCAGTGCATTATCTAAATCATCTATGTCAATTGTTTTTATAGATTCTTTTACATCTTTACCATCTTTCTGAAAAGATTTGATAGTAATTCTAGGCGTAGTATTAGTACTATCCTGAGCCTTTAATTGTTGAAATAAAAGAAAGTTGAAAGCTAAAAATAATATAGGTAAAGGTAATTTCAAGATTATACTTTTTTGATTGTTCAAAATTATAATAGACTTTTCAGATACCCTAGTTAAAACATCTTAATGAATGTTAAGCAGTTATACTATCTTGCTTGTAAGGCAAAGAAATTAGAAGATGATTTTGTTAGTGTTCTTCCAGATTCATTTTCAACTTTTGCTATAGCGTGTATTGTTTGTTTTCCTATTTTTTCGATTTCAGCAATGATGATAATAGTATCTCCTTCTTTTGCACTAGCAAAAAAATCAGCATTCAGATTAATAGTAGCAAATTTTTGTTCTCTATTCAAAGTAAAAACAGATAGTCCCATCGCTTCATCCATTAAGGTGATTAAATATCCGCCATGCATGATGTGAAGAGGATTGAGCCAATCTTTGTGTACAATTGTTTTCAATTTGGCATAACCTTCTCTCACTTCCAATAACTCTAAATTAAAATTTCTAGAAATTGGATAAGGCCAAAACTTAGGGTCTGTTCCTATCATTTTGGATAATAATTGTACTCTATCGTTGGATGTTGTAGTCATTTGTTGATGATTAAAATTCAGAAGTTGTATGGAATTCTATTTCAGGATAATCTTGTTTTGTAAGATTTAAAATCCATTCAGAAGTAGCTAAAAATACAGGTTTTTCATCTTTATCTACTGCCATATAATTGGACTTAGTACGAATAAATTCTTTTAATTTCAATGGATTTTTTGATGTAATCCATACTGCTTTGTGAAATTGTATAGGCTTAAATGCACAAGATGCACCATATTCTCCTAATAAACGATATTGGATAACGTCGAACTGTAGTTCACCAACTGTACCAATGATTTTAGTGTTATTCGATGTCATAGTGAATAATTGCGCTACTCCCTCGTCAGTCAATTGTTGAATACCTTTATCCAACTGTTTGGTCTTCATTGGATCCTTATTGACCAACTCTTTGAATATTTCAGGGGAGAAACTTGGAATCCCTGTAAATTGTAGAATTTCTCCTTCTGTTAATGTGTCTCCAATTTTAAAATTTCCTGTATCGTACAAACCAATTACGTCTCCTGGAAATGCTTCGTCGATGATACTTTTGTCAGATGCCAAGAAAGTTACAGGAGTGCTGAATCTTAAGTTTTTTTGGATTCTTGTATGTGTGTAAAATTTATTTCTTTCAAATTTACCCGAACAAATCCTTAAAAATGCAATTCTATTTCTATGGTTGGGGTCAATATTGGCATGTATTTTAAAAATAAATCCAGAAAATTTATTTTCATCTGGTTGAATTTCTCGTGTTTCTGTATTTCTAGGACGAGGAGTAGGAGCTATTCTGATGAATGTATCTAAAAGTTCTTGTATCCCAAAATTGTTTATTGCACTTCCAAAAAACACAGGTGCTATATCGCCAGTGAGGTATTCTTTAGGGTCAAATTCTCCATAAACACCGTCTATCAATTCGATATCATCTCTTAATTGATTGACATCTTTCCCCAATTGTTTGTCCAATTCAGGATCATTAATATCTTTTATCGTGATGATATTGTCAGTGAGTGTTTGAGTACTTGGTCTGAATAAATTCAATGAATGATCATATAGATTATATACTCCTTTAAAGAAAGGCCCTCTATTAATGGGCCAACTTAACGGTCGAAGTTGTATGTCTAGTTTGCTTTCAATCTCATCCATCAATGAAAATGGATCTTGTCCATCACGGTCCAATTTATTGACAAATACAATTACTGGAGTCTTGCGCATTCGACAAACTTCCATCAATCTTTCTGTCTGAGTTTCTACTCCTTTAACACTATCTACAACAAGGATAACACTATCTACTGCTGTAAGCGTTCTATATGTATCTTCAGCAAAATCTTTGTGTCCAGGAGTATCGAGAATGTTTACAAGTTTGCCTTTGTATTCAAATGTCATTACCGAAGTAGCCACAGAGATACCTCTTTGTCTTTCAATTTCCATGAAGTCAGAAGTAGCTCCTTTCTTAATCTTATTGGATTTGACGGCACCAGCAGTCTGGATGGCTCCTCCAAATAATAGAAATTTTTCGGTCAAAGTTGTTTTTCCAGCATCGGGGTGACTGATGATAGCAAAAGTTTTTCGTTTATTGATTTCCGATAGAATATCTGACATGGCAGTAAATTGGACTGCAAATGTAAGAAAGTTAAATTCTTATTGTATAGCTGATTTTAAAGCTTCAATACGAATGACATCAATTTTGACAGGCAAAGGAGATGGTTTATCTGCTTTTTTTAATTCTCCAATGACGATTACTGATGAACCAATATATTGTTCAATAGATATTTCTGTTTCAAAATAAAGCAAAGCTTCCGTGATATTTATTTGCTTTCCATCATTACAACTCAATTGAAAAGGAGTGTTAAGGCGGAGTACATTGTAACTTTTGAGCTCAGTACTATTGGAGGTCGCAACTCCCTTTTGATACACTTGTCCTATTAGTTCTTTTTTGATTGGAGGGCACGAATATTGGCTATAATCTTCAGATGGTTCTTCATTAATAACAGCAGAGCTATCTCCACTTAGATGTGATTTTGTAGAGTCTAAATAGGAGAAGTCATTATTGCTGGGTAGGTTATTGCTTTCTTTACAAGAATGAAAAAAAAGAGTAATAAATAAAAAAACTGTAAGTAAAGATGGTTTCATTGACTGAATTGTGTTAATTTAAAGTTTATTAAGAAATACAATCTAATTTACGTGAAAATAATTAAAGTTTTATTAATAGTCGGTTTATTATTTCTTTGTTTGCCCTCAAAAGCAACGCATTTGATAGGTGGAGAAATGAATTATCGTCATATAGCCAATGATTCATTCAAAGTTACGTTGAGTGTTTATAGAGATTGTTACTTAGGACAGGCAGATTTTGATTATCCGGGTTATATTTTAGTGTATGAAGGTGATGGAACATTTTTAGGATATTTCTCTATTTATGGACAGCCTCGTAAAAGATTGCCAGTTGTCATTGAAGATGAATGTTATACTGCACCACCAAATATTTGTGTAGAAAAGATGCAATATGAATTCGATGGTATTCTTCCAGAAAATGATTTGGGGTACTATCTTTCTTATCAAAGGTGTTGTCGAAATGGGACGATTCTGAATGTTTATGATGATTTAGTGGATAGTGTGCTTTCTTCAGGAATGAATCTGTATGCCTATGTCCCTCCTTTAAAAACTATTGTGAATAGCAATCCAGTATTTAATAACTATCCTCCAGTGGCTATTTGTGTCAATAAGGAATTTAATTTTGATCATAGTGCAAAAGATAATGATGGAGATTCATTGGTGTATAAATTGTGTACTCCAACCGATGCAATGAATACAGTCCAACCTACTTTTCAACCTTATTATTATAATTATGATGCATTCCCCTTTCAGGAGGTGAGGTGGCGTTCACCTTATTCGATAGAAGATATGTTGGGAGGAAAAGATAAGTTGAAAATAGATGCCCATACTGGTCAGATGACGGCTTATCCTGATAAGATTGGTCAATTTGTGGTCGGTGTATGTGTAGATGAATATCGGAAAGGTAAATTTATTTCACAGACTAGAAGAGATTTTCAGTTCAATGTAGGTGAATGTGGTAAGTTTTCTACTGCTGCATTTTTTACTTATGATACAATATGTAATAGTATGGTAGTGTCATTTAAAAATGAATCTGTTGCAGCAACTAGTTATTTCTGGGAATTCGGTGATGGTAATAGTTCAACATTAGCAAGCCCAATACATACTTTCCCTGCTTATGGTACATATCCCATCAAGCTGATAGCTGTGGGGAGAAATGGTTGTTCTGATACGATTACAAAAAGTATTACTTTGATGAAAGATACTTTTGAATTTTCGGCTCCTTTAGTCAATTTTTGTAAAGGAACTGCAGCAAAATTAGAGATTAAAGCTGCTCAAGATGAAATTCAATATGTACAATGGTTGTTGACACCTTCTGTTTATACAGATAAACTGACTTATTCTTATTTTCCTACAAAGTCAGAAAAGGTCAATTTTGTTATACATACTAAATCTGGTTGTTATTATCAAGGAAGTATAAATGTAGTTTTACAAAATCCTCCTAATGTGAAAATTGTTGCCAATCCTCCAATAATTTATGAACCTGCTACTGTCACTTTGAGTGTACATGAAGATGAAGGATATAGTTATTTTTGGAATTCATCAGTGCCTAATTCTTCACCTAATGCAGCTCAAACTTCCTTATATATTGATTCCAATCAGTGGGCAGTCGTCACTAAAACAGATTTGGCAAATGGCTGTGTGTCAAACGATACTATCTATTTGAAAGTGACCAAATGTGCTGAGTCAGGTGTGGATTATCGGATTAGTAAAGAAGTATTGATGAATTGTGATGAAGCTGTTATTCGTCTTCATTTAGAGCTTATGAATCCAGATATTACTTCATTTGTTTGGAAAGTAAATGGTGAAGAGATTGAGAATCAAGCTGATATTGAGATTTCGACATCCTATGGAGTTGAATTGCCTTATAACCTTATTCTTACTCAGCAGGATTTATGTAGTGAAAATCTTCAGTTTAGCGAGACTATAGAGCATCCGTTTATTTCTTATCAGATTTCTCCATTGAGTATTTGTAATTTGGATGCATCTGAAATTTTAATAGGTGTTGCTGTTGATTCAGATGTAGATTATAAAGTGGTTTGGGATTTTGCTTTAGAAGACACACTCGAAAATACTGCTAATTCTGTTTATTCTTGGAAAGGATCAGATGTGGTTTTGCCATTTACAATTATTTATAATGATTCATGTCAATTAAGAGATAGTCTGCCTATTTATTTTAGTCCATTACAGATATCAGCAAGTGCCAATCCATTAGTTGTAAATAAAGGAGATACCGTTCATTTGAGTGTGTTGCCAGATACTTTATCTAATTATTTTTGGACATCAGAAGATGCAAATATTGACAATCCTTATATAGCTCAACCAACAGTTGTTGTTCATCAAAATTCAGCTTTTATTGTGGAAGTGACCAATGGAGAATGTTCTGCTAGAGATACTGTAAATGTTCAGGTGTTGAAATTAAAATGTACAGATGAAAATATTTTTATACCTACAGCATTTACTCCTAATAATGATGGTGTAAATGATGAATGGTTGGTACGTTTTGATGCGGCAACAGCTTTTTTGGTGGCTATTTATAATCGATATGGTGAAAAAGTCTTTGAATCTGATGATATTTCTAAAGGTTGGGATGGAACATATAAAGGAAAAATTTCAGAAGCTGGTACTTATGCATATTATTTGACTATTGTATGCGAGAATCAAGAGCCCTATTTTTCTAAAGGCAACATCACCTTAGTTAGATAATTATTGTTTTAAGATATTATTTTGTAGAAATCTTTAAATTTCTTTTAAGATTTGGTTTTAATAACTATTTTTAGCGAAAGTATTTATTTATAATTATTTATGTCAAATCCATTACAGGAAGCTACTGGAACTACCTATCAGCAGCAAGAGGAAAGAGTATATGAACAGTATATAGAGAAAAAGCCTAGCTTATTGATTGTTAGATATTTTGTGACAACTTCCCATTTGATGGCATTGGCATTGGGTGGTGGCTTTGCTTTTCTTAGACATAGGAAAGCAACTGGTCAAAAGAAGAAGCTTAGATATACATTTTTAAAAATATTTTTGTGGCTACATTGGCCATTTTTGAATAAGAAATTGATACGTCAACCTTTTTCTATTCAATTGCGACGACGCTTGGAAATGTTGGGTGCAACATATATCAAGTTGGGGCAAATCATGTCCTTACGTGAAGATATTTTGCCTAAAGATATTACCGACGAGCTTAAGAAGTTATTAGATACGTTGCCAGCATTGCAATATGAACGTTTTGTTGAGTTAGTAGAGGAACAAATGGGGCAACCTGTTAATCAGATTTTTATTGAAATTCAGAAAAATCCATTGGGTTCAGCATCTATTGCTCAAGCACATAGGGCAACATTGAGGTCTGGTGAGGAAGTGGTTATCAAGCTTTTGAAACCAGGAACACGAGAACTGATTCAGACAGATAGTAAAATTATAAAATCTACAGGAGCTTTGATGGAGTTATTTGTACCTGAATTGCAACCTAAGAATATGTTCACTGAGTTTTGTGAATATACCAATAAGGAAGTAGATTTTAGATTAGAAGCAAATAATGCTGAAGCATTTGCTGCGAATTTTGCTAAAGTACCTGATGTTATTTTTCCTAAGATATATCGACAATATTGCACTTCTGATGTGATAGTCATGGAGTTTTTCAAAGGGATGAAGCCTGATGAAAATTGCGCCAAAGTTCTTTCTCCAGAAGATAGAGAAAAAGTAGTGGATTTGGGAGCTATGGCAATTATTCAAATGTTGTATAGTGATGGGTTTTTTCATGCAGACTTGCATCCAGGCAACTTGTTGATAGTTCCTACTGAAGAAGGAGTGAAGTGTGGATTTATTGACTTGGGAATGGTGGGTAGATTTGAGGAAAGTACAAGGAAAAGTATGCTCTATTATTACAATTCTTTGGTAATGGGAGACCCTAAGTCGGCCGCCAGATATTTATCTATGGTAGCTAGACCGGGCAGAGGTGGAGATCCTGATGCATTTAGAAAAGAGTTTATAGAGATAGGTATGAGATGGGTACGCAATCCCAATTTTAATGATTTTTCTTTAGCCTTATTGATATTTGAATCTGTTGTTTTGGGTGCAAAACATCGTATGTATTTTCCTCTCGAATTAGTGTTGATGGTTAAAGCGATTATTACTTTTGAAGGAGTAGGAAACGTGATTTTGCCAGGGCTTGATATCGCAAAAGTATCTAAAAAGCATATCAGGAAATTAGTACTGAATGAAGTCAATCCAATTGAATTGGCTAAAACGACATTACAGAATGCCCCTGAAATGCTTGATGTTATTACTCGCTCACCTTTGGTGATTATAGAGTTGTTTAAGAGGTTGGAGATAGAGTTGTTTGAAAAGAAAGAGGATAAAGTTCCACCTATGGCTTCTATGAAAAACATGATTTTTGGAGGATTATGTGTGATTGGGGCTTGTATCTTAGTAGCTTCTGGGCAACCATGGCAAGCTTATACTGCTTTGTTTGCAATAGGAGGGATATTTGCTTTGAAATCATAAGAAGTTTAAGCATTTCGTTTGAGATAATAGTTTCACTGACTTATTGATAAATAGGAGTTAGGAAGTACTTTGATGGTTTCATAGTAAGTCTTTACCTTATACCCAAATAATTTAAGCAACAGTTCATCTTTAATGGAATCAATGAAAAAAGCGATGAGTCGCCTGGTGAATTAGGCGTAATTATAAGACAATCAATGGATTACCCATTTAAAATGAATAGTGAAAATTGTGATGTTGCACTTATAACTTGAATTCAACTTCTATCAAGGAAATGACAAACAGATTAGATTGAGATGAACTAGAAGTTAATCAATAATAAGCACACTTATTTAGTAATAATACGAATAGTAATTTCACTATTAACATTTGTGCTAAAACTTAGAATTCCTTTAATATCATCAAATGTATAAGAATAATCTTTGACTCCATCTACTTCCAAAGTCCATCCATTGGGGTATTTAACCTTAGGAATGAATATCTCTGAAGCTTGATGAATGGTGTTATCATTGATATATTTCAAGACAAACAACTTGTTTTCTTCATTGAAAGAATATGATAGGATTTTACCTGCTACAGCTCTTGGATATACACGAGCAATAACATCAAAGTCAGGTCGATATTCTTCATCATTTGGATTGCTTGGAAAATAACCAAAATAGGACCAGCTGGCTTTAATTTCGTCAAAAGCTTCTAAATGTTTTATAAGATAATTTTCTGCATCTGTAAATGTAGAGAAATTGATATTGCTCCATTCTCCGATATATAATGGAACATTTTGTTTTTTCTGTACGGCAATATATTTCTTTTTAAGTTCACTGAGATAAGTGCTATAATTATTTCTAATAGAATTGACAGACTGATTGATTAAGTAACAATGAGGTGCAAATGCCAATCTTTTTTTAACCTGAAAAATATCATTTATGACTGGTAGCTTGGTGACAAAATTTGACACTTCCTTATGATTGAATAGGACACTAGGCTCAAAAAAGATATATTTTTCAGTTTCTACTTTACGTAGCTCTGAGATATACTTTTCATAGAAATCTGGTAGTAATTTTGTTTCTAAATTGATATTTAATACTGTGCCTATGACATCGTCTCCCCAAGGTTCATTGATAATATCATATCCCAATACATATTTATTATTTTTGAAACGCTCAGCTAATAATTTACTTGCTTTGATAAATTCATCTTGTAAATAAGGATGATTTTTATAATCCCAAAACCTACGAGTTGCTTCTTGTTTTGCAGGATTTGTGTTGCCAGGTAATTCAGGAATGTTCACTGCATTACCATAAGGAGTTTGCCAAGTTCCTTCTAGTTTGTCCTGACTACTCGTTGCAGTACCATTGACAGCAAGTACTACATAAATACCTTCATTAGTAAAAGTTTCTACCACCTTGACGATTGAATCTATTCTATCCATCGCAAATACTGCACTGTCAGGTTCAATTGCATTCCAATTCCAAAACATACGAACAGAGTTGAGTCCCCACTCATTAATTAATCGTCTTGCACTATATGAATTATAACGACTATAACCTTGGGGATCGTCATTGGTATATAAGCTAGCCCCATGGAAAATTTGTTCTCTTCCATATTGATCTAAAAAAACTTTAGAATCAATTTCTACTGTTTCATTTTTTTCTTTTTTACAAGCAACTAAAAATAATATTGAACTAATAAACAATAAAGACAATTGAAATTTAATTGCTTTTAAAAGGTAATGACCATGTTTGATTATTAGTTTATTCATAATTCAATATAGGTAGAAAGTGTGTTTCAAATTTATTTTTCAAATATAATATTTATTCTTATCTAAACTAAATATTGTATTAGTATGTTGCGTTTTTAACTTGCATATTGCTTGGGTTTATATTATAGCATGCATTTTTATGATAAGGATATTGACTTAAATAAATTAAAAAATAGTATTGTTCAAGGGAAGAATTATTATTCAGAATAGTTCCAACTTTAAATAAAAAAGAGACCTAAAAAGATCTCTTTAATATCGTTTGATGCTGTATAGTTAAAGTTTAAAACCTTTCTAGCGCAGATAAAATGTTATTTTGAATTCTTGTTTCAATTTGATTTTGGTCTGCTTTGACAAATTTTTCTCCTATAATATTTTCATATAGTTCAATGTATCTTTCGGAAATAGAACTGACGATTTGCGGGGTCATTTCTGGTACATTTTGACCTTCTTGTCCCATAAATCCATTGGCAATCAACCATTCTCTTACAAATTCTTTAGATAATTGTTTTTGAGGCTCATTGTTTTTTAATCTTTCTTCATAACCTTCTAAATAAAAATATCTACTAGAATCAGGAGTGTGAATTTCGTCTATTAAATAAATCTGGTCTCCAATTTTTCCAAATTCATATTTCGTATCTACCAATATCAACCCTCTTTTCTTTGCAATTTCTTGACCTCTAGCATACAGTAATTGAGTGTATTTTTCCAATTGAATATAGTCGGATTCGCTGACTATGCCTTTTGCTAATATTTGCTCCCTACTGATATCTTCATCGTGCCCATGTGCTGCTTTGGTGGTAGGAGTAATGATAGGTTGAGGAAATGCTTGATTCTCTTTAAGGCCTTCAGGTAGAGTGACTCCACAAAGCTCCTTAGTGCCAGAACGGTAGGTTCTCCATGCATGTCCAGCAAGATAGCCTCTAATGACCATTTCTACTTTGAAAGGTTCACATTTTTTCCCTATTGTCACATTAGCATCAGGTACACTTAGTACCCAATTTGGAATGATATCTTTAGTTGCATTTAGGAAATTAGATGCTATTTGGTTTAAAACTTGTCCTTTAAAAGGTATAGGTTCGGGTAATACAACATCAAAAGCTGATATTCTATCACTGGCGACCATGACTAAGATTTCATCTTTAATTGTATAGACATCTCTTACTTTTCCTTTGTAGAAATGTGTTTGGTTGGGGAACTGAAAATGTGTGGATTGAATCGCCATAAATATTATTTGTATGTTTTTATTTGCCCAAACTGTGTATCAAATCGTACTGAGTTAAGATATGTGCTTGATTGTTTTCATCATAAACAATGACTGCGCTATTATCATTACTGATTAATTCAGAGATTTTAGATATTTCGTCATTCAAATTTACTTCAGGAAAAATTTCTTCCATCACTTCTTCTACATTTTTTTCTAAAGCATTAGGATATTTTAAGATAGCGTCCAAAATATTTTTCTCTGTAATACTTCCCACCAATTGTTTGTCTTTCTGAACAGGCATCTGTGAGATTTCCCTAGATTTGAATACTTCGATAGCTTTTGCCAATTTATCATGAGTAGAAATAGCTATAAATTCTTTGTTTTCTTTTTGTCGTATGATATCTCTTGCAGTAGGAAGTGAAATGATTTTTTCTTCTTCTAAAAATCCTCTATCTCTCATCCAATCATTATTGAATATTTTTCCTACATATCTGCTCCCATGGTCGTGTAAGATAATAAGGACTTTGTCTCCTTTTTTTAATTTATCCTTTAACTGAATTAATCCAGCTACTGCGGAGCCGGCAGAATATCCAGCAAAAATGCCTTCTTCTTTTGCCAATCTACGTGCCATGATAGCTCCATCTTTATCACTTACTTTTTCAAAATAATCAATGACGCTAAAGTCTACATTCTTGGGTAAGATATCTTCACCAATTCCTTCAGTGATATAGGGGTAAATTTCTTTTGGGTCAAAAATTCCTGTTTCATGATATTTTTTAAATACAGAACCAAAAGTATCAATTCCCCACACTTGGATATTTGAGTTTTTCTCTTTTAAATATTTGCCAATGCCGGATATTGTTCCTCCTGTACCTACACCGACTATCAAATGTGTGATTTGTCCGTCCATTTGTTCCCATATTTCTGGGCCTGTCTGCTCATAATGTGCTGCACGGTTGCTCAGGTTATCATATTGATTCATCCATACAGAATTGGGGATAGTTTCTGATTTGTGTTTAGCGACAGAATAATAGGAGCGAGGGTCATCAGCTTCTACGTTTGTAGGGCATACATAAACTTCAGCGCCAACAGCTCTGAGAATATCTACTTTCTCTTTGGATTGTTTGTCAGTAGTAGCAAAAATACATTTATATCCTTTGACACAAGCGGCAATCGCCAAGCCCATGCCTGTGTTTCCTGAAGTACATTCAATGATAGTACCTCCAGGTTTTAATCTTCCATCATTTTCAGCGTCCTCAATCATCTTCAATGCCATACGGTCTTTGATGGAGTTTCCAGGATTGGTGGACTCAATTTTCACATATACATCTGCTGGGATGTCTTTGGTGATTTTGTTTAATTTCACTATTGGTGTGTTACCAATGGTTTGTAAGATATTGTCAAATACTCGCATGATACAAATATAATTGAATTTGCTAGTAAATAGTAGGATTTGAATAAAGAATGAAAGATGTTTAAATATCTGAAATTAAAGGCAAAATGGGTGTAATTAGAAAAAGGTTTTGACTTTAGCGATAATTTTTTAAAAATAAATTTGGATAACTACATATTTTGTTTATAATTGCGTACTTACTGAATTTTTAACAAAAAGAGATATGGCGCAAAAAAAGCATCCATTTACTATAGAGAAAACTTTTAGATCATCTCCTGTGATTTTATATGATTTTTTGACTTCTCCTAGTGGGTTGATTCAATGGTTTTCTGATTCTGCAGATTTAAATGGTGATACATATACTTTTGGATGGAGTGGCGAAGAGCAATTAGCTGAAGTATTAAGCTATGACGAAGAAGAGTATATCAGATTGAGATGGGAAGATGAGGAAGATGAAAAAGCTTTTTTTGAATACCGTATTAAGAAAAATGAGATTACTGGTGAAACAATATTATATGTCACCGATTATGCATACAAAAACGAAATCAAAGAATCTATATCTCTTTGGGAAAGCCAGTTGAATGATTTAAAAAAATGTATCGGAGGATAATTTTACATTTTTTCTTTTTCATTGATTTTATTGAGTAATTTTTTCCCAAAATCAAATTAGTTTTTAGCAGGAACTATTATTTAGTAGAATGCTTCATTAATTCATTATACTCCGTGTTCTTTGCGTAAAACTTAGTAGCCTTTGTGGTTAAATTGTATTTCTTAGAGCAAAATGTCCAAAAAGAGCAATGTCATTCCTGCGGAAGCAGGAATCTCAGAAATGGTAAAATTAGGTTAGAGATTCCAATTTTCATGGGAATGACAAAATAAGGGAGATAGGCTTCGACAACCATGAGCATTTTTACATCTTCACATCTTCACATTACTTCATTGTTTCAATATTTTTTCTTCATACTTTTCTTTAGAAGAAAAAGTATGCAAAAGAATC
>JAMLHJ010000011.1 GCA_023957245.1 Chitinophagales bacterium | reverse complement strand
TTTTGCGGCTTTGCGTTCGGGCGGGATTTTTAGCACTAACCTTGATACGAAGCCGAAAGCTCAAATTTAGCACAATCTTTCATACGAAGCACGTCAGCCCGCCTGACGCAAAACCGCGGTTAGTGGCTGGTGTTCTTCGGTCTTATCGGTATCCAAATTTCTTCTTCTGATGTCGGGTCGTTGTTTTTGTATTTGTCGCCTAAAACTTCAAAGTGCGGTCTGTGGTCTAAAACGTAGTCTGAACTTGGCAACCAAGTTCCCAAAATGTATTGAAAAATTGAATTGTCTGTGCTTAAACCTTTATAGTCAAAAACCGCATAAAGTCCGCTTGGTAAAACAAAAGTTTCCATTTCGTTTGGCACGTTCTCAAAGTCCGAAACTTCAACTGTTGCCCAACGTTCAAATTCGTTTGTCGGTTTGAAGTCCGCAAAATGTGTCGGTTTGTAAACAGCCAATGAAATCAAGTCGTTTGTCAAGCTATTGGTTATTTCTTTTCTTCTTGGCGAAAAACTACGCCAAAGTTCGCCAACTTTGTAGTTCGCAAAATTCATTGTAAGTCGTTTACCGACTAACTTTTTTTCGTTTGATGTTTCAATTCTTGGTGTCATTTTTCTATATCAATATCGTAATTGTCTAAAAGTCCTGAAACGCCCAAAATTGAAAATCTTGCTTTCTTAATTCTGTTCGTTTCTGGGTCAATGGAATAATTGTAAGAAGTCCGAAAGTCGGCTTTTTCAAGTGTCGTATGGTCAAAAACGGCTTGTGTCAAATTGCAATTGTCAAACACGGAACTTGTCAAGTCAGCTTCTGCAAAGTCGGTTTCTTGTAACTGCGAATTTTTAAAAACTGTCTTTTTGATTTTTGTCTTGTAAAACGAAGAATGGTTGAGTTGGCAACCGTCAAACGAAAAAGAAAGCCCAAACTCATTGCAAGTGTCAAAGCGAAGCCCTAACATTTTGCAGTCTTTGAATTTTACGTCCCTAAATGCCGTTTTGTTCAGTTTTGCTAAACTCAAATTGCAGCCCTTAAATATGCAGTCTGTGAACTTAAATTCAGAAAGGTCGTTGTCCGCAAAGTTGCAACTGTTGAAAATGCAGTTTTCGTATTCGCCTTTTGTCAGCGTGTTGTTTCGGTCAAAAGTTTTGTCTTGTATGTATGTTTCAGTCATTTGAAACGGTGTCTTGTTACACTTGCCACTAACTCTCAAATATACGCAGTTCAATTAAAAAGTCAAAAATTTCTATAACTATTTTTGAAAGATTATAAGCTATTGTCAATCTATGTAATGAAGTGAAAATTATAAAAAAAATGCATTGACTTATTGTGAGGTTTGAAAAGTTTATTTATATTACGCAATGAAAGAGTTATTTGAATTACGCAGTTATATTAAATGAATAGTTATGTTTCAAATTGATAAATATCAGTATTCCATTGGAGAACATCACGGCCAATCAGTGATTTGGGTGCATTTTCCTTATAACCTTGAGTCCTTAAGTCATTTAAGAGAACACGTAAAAGCTCGATGGAGTCAATCTAAAAAATGTTGGTTTGTAAATGATGTAAGTATTTATCGGCAGTTGTTTCATCTGCCTGCCAAATCAATCGGTAAAAATGCTTTGGTGAAAATCCATCCAATTAACCAACCTGAATGGCAACGATTTTATGATTTACTTGAATTGAAAGGATATAGTCCTAATACTATTAAAACATATACTGTTGAGTTTGCTCAATTGCTTTATGCCCTTAAAGATTTTCCAGTCCAAGATTTGAGTGCTGAGAAATTGAGGAGCTATATGTTGTATTGTATTAAAGAGTTGAAACTCTCCGAAAATCAAGTACACAGCAGGATGAATGCTATCAAGTTTTATTTTGAACAAGTATTACACCGTGAGAAAATGTTCATAGATATTCCCCGACCTAAAAAACCGCTTTTGTTACCCAAATCATTAAATATGAAAGAAGTGAAGCAATTATTTCAGGTAACAGATAATCTTAAGCACTTACTGATTCTCCAACTCTGTTATGGTATGGGATTGAGAGTAAGCGAAATCGTGAATTTGAAAATTTCAGATATTGATAGTGAAAGGATGAAAGTATTTATTAGTAATGCAAAGGGAAAGAAAGACCGTTATGTCAATCTGCCTCATTTTGTACTCGAACCCATGCGTGAGTATTATAAAGCATATCGCCCCAAAGAGTATTTATTTGAAGGTCAATATGGTGGACCATATTCAGTGCGAAGTGTACAAGCTATTTTTAAAAATGCAATGGAAAAGGCTGGAATTTCTAAACGTATTGGTGTCCATGGATTGAGGCATAGTTATGCTACTCATTTGTTGGAAATGGGGACTGATATTTCTCTGATTCAAAAGCTTTTGGGGCATAATGATATTAAAACAACTTTGATTTATGCCAAGGCAACAGATACTTCCCTTGATAAAGTGAAAAGTCCTTTGGATTATTTAGGGAAAAGTGAGAAAGAGGTGAAGATGTGAAAAATTAAAAATTAAAAGTACGAAGTACGAATGAAAACGCTGGTGGTTGAGGTTCTTGAAACTAACCGCAAAGGATGATAAAAGTTAACCACAAAGGACGCTAAACATATTTTTGAAAATGGATTGCCACGTCGTCGTTCCTCCTCCTCGCAATGACGTAAATCAGTACGTCACTGCGAGGCACGAAGCAGTCCAGATTAGTTAAGTAATATGGAGATGTGATAAAAATTACGAGGTACGAAGTACGAATGAAAAATTCAGTGGTAGAGTTTGCCTCGTAGAGGCTACAGCTTGGTAATAATAAATAATCAACAAACTATTACTCCGTAGGTGCTAGCCTTTAATGAGTTTAATAATTGTACTTCCTACCGAAACCAACCGCAAAGGACGCTAAGTTTTACGTATAGGTCACGGAGTGATAGACAGAACTACACGTTGCGAATGCACCCTGCACCATAGATTTTGATGCTGGGTACCCACTATACGAAGAAAGCGTAATTTCTTCAACTGTCTGAGACGAAGTCGAGTTTTGAAGAAATAGCTTTCAAGTATTTAGGGGGTCAGCGAAAAATCCGGTGCTGGTCACTGAGTTTGTCGAAGTGCTTTTGCATACTTTTTCTTCTAAAGAAAAGTATGAAGAGAGAATAATGAATCAATGAAATAATGTGAAAATGTGAAGACGCGGAAATGTGCTTTGTTATTCTTTGGGTAGTTTACTAAAATCAAATGTTTCCAGAAATTTAGTAGTGAAATTCCCAGCAATAAAATCGGGATTATTCATCAATGCCTTATGGAAAGGAATAGTTGTTTTGATTCCCTCAATTTTAAATTCATCTAAAGCTCTTTTCATCCTTTGAATTGCCTCATCTCTTGTAGCTCCTCTGCAGATTACTTTTGCTATCATGGAGTCATAAAAGGGAGGAATAGTATAACCTGCTGAAATATGTGTCTCAACTCTTACTCCATAACCTTTGCTTGTATGAAGAGATGTGATTTTGCCAGGATTAGGCATGAAATCTTTATAAGGATTTTCAGCATTGATACGGCACTCTATAGCATGTCCAGATGGTAAATAGGTTTCTCTGTCTAACTTTTTACCAGCAGCAATTTCTATTTGTAAACGAATTAAGTCCAAGCCTATGACTTCCTCAGTGACAGGATGTTCTACTTGGATACGTGTATTCATTTCCATAAAATAGAAGTTCTTGTGCTTGTCCACTAGAAATTCTATTGTTCCTACACTTTCATATTGTATTGCTCCTGCGGCTTTTCTTGCTGCAGTGCCTAGTTTTTCTCTCAGAACATCATCTACAATAGGAGAAGGGCTTTCTTCCACTAGTTTTTGGTGTCTTCTTTGAATAGAACAATCTCTTTCGGACATGTGGCAAGTATTGCCATATTGGTCGCCTGCAATTTGTATTTCAATATGTCTAGGTTCTTCTACATATTTTTCAAGATACATTCCACTATTGCCAAATGCGGCTCCTGCTTCGGTGCTAGAGGTGTTGTATGCAGCTTCAAATTCTTCTTCGTTCCACACAATACGCATTCCTTTTCCACCACCACCAGCAGTAGCTTTGAGGATGACAGGATATCCGATTTGTGATGCAACTTTTTTACTTTCAGATATATCTGTTATTAGACCTTCGGAGCCTGGTACTACAGGGACATTTGCCGCTATCATAGTTTCTTTAGCAGTGATTTTGTCTCCCATTTTTCTGATTTGCTCAGCAGTAGGACCTATGAATTTTATACCTTGCTTTTGACAAGATTCTGCAAAAACAGCATTTTCTGCTAAAAATCCATAGCCAGGATGAATAGCATCTGCTCCAGTAATTTCAGCAGCGGCTAATATATTGTGAATATTTAAATAAGATAATTTGCTAGAAGGAGGGCCAATACAGACAGATTCATCTGCAAATTTTACATGAAGGCTTTCCTTATCTGCTGTAGAATACACTGCTACAGTGGGAATGCCCATTTCCTTACATGTGCGAATAATTCTAAGCGCAATTTCTCCTCTATTAGCAATAAGAATCTTTTTGAACATTATCTATTTAGCTTGGGTCAATCAAAAATAAAGCTTGATCATACTCAATAGGTGTAGCATTATCTACTAATACTTTAACTATTGTACCTTCTGTCTCTGATTCGATTTCATTAAAAAGTTTCATCGCTTCAATAATGCCTAGAACAGCTCCTTTTTTTACCACATCACCAATTTTCACAAATGGAGGACTTTCTGGCGAAGAAGATCTATAGAAAGTTCCAATCATAGGAGATTTGATTTCAATGTATTTAGAAGTATCTTCTTTAGCTTGAGGTGCTTTTGTTTCTTCTTGAGCAGGAGCAGGAGCAGGAGCAGGAGCAGGAGCAGGAGCAGGAGCAGGAGCAGGAGCAGCTTGAGCATTACTCTGAGAAGGTCCATTTGTAGCTACAACTGGAGTTGAAATAGGAGCAGAAACAGGAGCGACAATTGTTTGCACTCCTTTCGGATGATAGTCTTTGTGACGAATTATTAATTTAAAATCATCTTGTTTGATTTTGACTTCACCGATATTAGATTTGTCCACTAATTCGATGAGCGCTTTAATAGATTCGTAGTCCATATTTATAATTTTTATTTCGCTCTCTCAATATACGAATTGTCTGCCGTATTTATCTTGATTTTGTCGCCAGTATTTACAAAAAGAGGAACCATTACTTTTGCTCCAGATTCAACAGTACATGGTTTTAAAGCATTTGTAGCTGTATCTCCTTTTAGTCCAGGTTCAGTATAAGTAACTTCTTGGATAGTTGTCATAGGAAGTTCGCAAGTCATTGGACGCTCTTCGTTGGCATCGAATGTAATCGAGCAAAGCATCCCTTCAAGTAACAAAGGTGCGTTGTTGATTAGTTTTTCTTCGATTGCAATTTGTTCGAAAGTTTCATTGTTCATGAAGTTAAACATATCACCTTCTTTATAAAGATATTGATATTCTCTTCTTTCTACACGAACTTCTTCAATTTTAGCATTTGAAGGGAAGGTGTTTTCTAATACTCTTCCTGTAGATACACTTTTTAATTTAGTTCTTACAAATGCCGCACCTTTACCTGGTTTGACATGGAGAAATTCTACAACTTGAAAAATGTCGTTGTTGAATTTAATACACATACCGTTTTTGAAGTCTGCCATAATATTTTAAATTGCTAATATACAAAAAATAGATAGCCCACCGAAAAAAAATATTCGGCAGGCAATATCATTTTAGAATGTCATAAGGTTACGCTTCAGCTTTTTGGATAAAAAGCCTTCCGTTATAATATACATTACCGTCCACTTCATAAGCTCTGTGAGGCAAATGTGCTTCACCAGTTGTTTTGCAAATTACAACATTTGGAGTGTCCAATTTGTAGTGCGTTCTACGCTTATCTCTGCGAGTAGTCGATTGTCTTCTCTTAGGATGTGCCATCTTTGTCTATTTTAAATCTTTTAGTTTATTTAAACCTGCCCATCTCGGATCAGGAATGTTTTCATTTTCATTTTTGGTTTCTTCTTCATCATTCTTGATGTATTTGACGTATTCCGGATTGCAAGTTCGGTTGACGTCTTCACACACTTTTGAATAAGGTATAGAAAGAAGTGGGAAGTCATATAGATAGGTTTCAATATCAATGACTGAACTATCAGGATGAAGAAATAAAATTTCCAAATCTTCATCTTCCAATTCGTCAGCATTTTGATCAAACTTTACATAGACACGATAGTTGCCTTTTATAGGAATATCAATTACCGTTGTACATCTATCACAATCTGTCTGTACGCTTCCGCTGATTTCAAAATCCAAAATATAAGGTGTGTTGCTTTTGTCAAAAATGACTTTTACATCGACATCTCCATCTTGGATAAGTGAATTTTCATCTTTTTTAAAGAACTCTCCATCTAGTTGATAATCAAAAGTGTGAACTTCCTTTTTCAACCCGACATAGGGAATGTTATATGTCTTTTGTTTGTTCATCTTTCATTACCCTATTTGAAAGGACTGCAAAGATATATTTTTTTTTATTGACAAAAAAATTTTAACTAAAGTTTTGTTGCTATTCCTATAGTCTAGCCAATAATTATGAATAGAACTTAAAAGGCAAGTACATTCGACTTGCCTTTTTGAAAAATATTTTTGATTTTTAAATTTATTGAGTAATAATTCCAACGCTTCTCTCCACAAAATCTGTCAATGCCTCTCCTTTGAGCATTCCTTGTGAAAGCAATGCAAGGTCAGTCAATTGCTTAGCAATTTTGTTTTTGTCTGCATCTGCTGCGTTCAAGATTTTTTGACTAATAGGGTGATTGGTATTGACTGCAATGTTGATGCGTTCTGGCATATCTCCGAACATCATCATTCCGCCACCGCCTCCCATTTTGCTCATTTCCTGCATACGGCGCATGAATTCATTTTTGGTAATTGTCACTGGAGCATCATCAGGAGATAAGCTTTTCATCTCTACAGTAGTCGTGTCTTTTGATACTTGATTTTCAAATATCTGCTTTAGATTATCTTGTTGCTCTTGAGTCAATACGCTTTCATAAGCCGTATCTTTTTCTATTAACTTATCTAAAGTATCTGCATCGACTCTTTTGAATTGAGTCTTTTCAAATTTGCTTTCTAGTAGTTGTATGAAATGGTTGTCAATAATACTATCCATTACCACAACATCATAAGATTTTTCATTGGCTTTTTTGATATAAGCATGTTGTTCAATCTCGGAATTGGTATATAGTATGACTAAAGATTCATTTTTATCTGTCTGATTGTCTTTGATGAACTCTTTGTATTCTTCTAGTGTGTAGAGCTTATTGGCTGTGCTTTTCAACAAACAGAAGTTTTTAGAACGATCATAAAATTTGTCATCACTCAACATGCCATATTTCACAAATATGCTGATGTCTGCCCATTTCTCTTCAAATGAAGTACGGTCATTTTTAAAGATTTCAGCCAACTTATCTGATACTTTCTTAGAAATATGTTGGTTGATTTTTTTGACATTGCCATCTGCTTGAAGATAACTTCTCGAAACGTTCAAAGGAATATCTGGAGAGTCTATCACACCATGTAAAAGCGTAAGGTATTCAGGTACAATTTCTTCTACGTTATTGGTAACAAAAACTTGATTGCTATATAATTGAATTTTGTCTTTCTGTACTTCATAAGTTTTATTCAATGGCGGAAAATATAAGATTCCTGTCAAATTGAATGGGTAATCGACATTGAGATGTATCCAAAACAATGGGTCGTTTGCCATCGGATACAATTCTCTATAAAATTCAAGATAATCTTCATCTGTTAGCCCTGAAGGAGATTTTACCCATATTGGTTCAGTGATATTGATAATATTAGCTTCGGCTTCTTTTCCTTCTTTTTTGTCTTCTTCAGAAAGATATTTTTCTCCAAATTGGATAGGTACAGGAAGGAAACGGCAATATTTTTTCAATAAACCTGAAATTCTTCCTTCTTCTAAAAATTCTTCAGAATCTTCATTGACGTGAAGAATTATGGTAGTACCTCTTTCTGATTTTTCAATTTCTTCCAAAGAATATTCAGTAGAGCCGTCACAAGTCCATTTGACTGCTGGTTCATCTTTATAAGAGCGTGTCTGAATTTCTACAGTATGGGCTACCATAAAAGCAGAATAAAATCCCAATCCAAAATGTCCAATTATGCTTTTTGCGTCATCAACATCTTTAAATTTTTCTATGAATTCATTAGCGGAAGAAAATGCAATCTGGTTAATATATTTTTTCACTTCTTCAGCAGTCATACCAATACCACTATCTGAAATTGTGATGGTCTTTGCATCTTTATCTATGCTGACTTTTATTGTCAAATCTCCTAAATCATTCTGATACTCACCTAATTGTGCTAATCCTTTGATTTTTTTTGTAGCATCTACAGCATTTGATACTAGTTCACGGAGAAATATTTCATGATCTGAATAAAGAAATTTTTTAATAATGGGAAAAATATTTTCCGTCTGTACACTTATATGTCCTTTTTCCATAATTATTTTTTGACATTCATTTTTCAAAGTCTGTGCCGTGTGGTGTTTTCTGACAAATTGTCAAGATATCAACAAGCTATTGGTTCTTTTTAAGTCGAAACTGCTATTTTTAAACTCGTCATTCGTTTTATTTACGTTTCATGTCAAAAGTATTCAAACATATATTGATAATAATAGGAGCAGGATTAATCATTTATTGGCCGCTATGTTTTTTCATTTTTGGAATGAAGAATGATATTCTAACAGATTATTTTCCTACGAGGTTTTTTATCAGTGAATCTTTAAAAGACGGTTTTCTTCCACTATGGAATCCTTATGTCAATTTTGGAATTCCTCAATATACAGATATGAATAGTGGTTTTTGGAATCCAATAACTTGGCTGATAGCATATTTGCCTGGTTATAGTATTTATACTATTCAGTTGGAAGTTTTTTTTTATATCCTGATAGGTGGGATAGGAATGTATGCCTTAGGAAGATTTTTTCGATGGAGAGGTGATATTGCTGTATTGTCGGCGATTTCTTATATGGGAATGGGTTTTTTCGTAGGTCATTTGCAACATCTCAATTGGGTGGCTCCAGCAGGATTCTTGCCTTGGTGTATTTGGGCTATGCAATTAATGATTAAAGGTCGTTCATATTATTATTCAGTGCTTTCCGCATTGTTATTTTATATGTTGATATCATCGGCTCATCCAGGATTGATAATTGGTGCTTTTTATTTTTTTGCTTTTCTTTTTAGTGTGAAAGTTTACCAAGAAGTAAAAAATTATCCTGATGAAAAAGGATTTTTATTCAAGAGAGTTGTGGTGTTCTCAATGCTTTTAGGTCTAATGGCTTTGGGTTTATTGTATAGCTATACGGAAGTTTTACCTTATGTTACACATTCTCAGAAACCCGACATGGGCGTTTTCTCTAATGCTACAACGATAAGAAGCTGGTGGAGTTTTTTGTTTTCAGGAATTACTAACAAAGGCAATTCATTTTTCAATAATGAAATTTCATTGAGAAATTGTTTTATAGGTTTATTGCCTATCGTTTTCCTTCTATATGGATTAAGGTCAAACTGGAAGAAAATAAGGATATGGTTTTTCTTAGCAATATTTTTCTTGTATCTGTCTTCAGATATGATGTTAGTTGATGCCTTTAGGGACTTTTTGCCTTTAGTGGGTTTTGTCAGATTGAATGGTGTATTCAGACTTTTTGCATTGATTGCTTTTATGATAGCAGGATTGGAGAGTTTGAATGACTATATCAAAGGTGCTTCAGGTCATCAATTACGATTAGGGAAGTATCTTGCTTTGCCATTATTTTTATCCTTATTGGCATTTTTATATGCTATTTATTTGTTGTTCAATCAGGCGACAAATACAAATTTGTTCTATCTTTTCAGTTATTTTTCTTTATCTCCTTCAGGATTGAAGCGTTTTGTTGAAGGTTTGGATTTTGAATTTTTCTTGCTGATTTCTTCGTTGTTTTCGTTTGTTACGTTGTTAGCTATTGGCTATGTTGTGCGAATGAGAAAATGGAGTTGGCTGATTGTGATAGGTGTTGTAGATATTTTTGTGGCAGTCAATTTACAATTGCCATATACTGGATTGGGGATGCAAAAGCCTAATGAACTACAAGCCATCATTGACCATTATCCTCATGGAATTATCACTCCTCAATTGACATATCTAGGGGAGAATGATTATGGAAAAGTTCAAGATATTGATGTCGTTGGGCATGGTAGTTATTATAATAAACAACCAGGTACTTTGCGAAGAGCTAGCCAACCTATTATTTTTAAATCGGAGTTTGAAATATTTTCTGACTCTTCTCTGAATGTGTTAAAAGATAGACCTTTTGTCTTTTTTGAGGTAAATGGCAATATAGAGAATGTACAGCCTAAGGTGTCGTATTTTTCACCTAATCACGTTGTAGTGAATGTTGCTAATAAGGAAAGTGGGGATTTAATCTTATTGTATAAAAAATATCCGCATTGGGAGGTTTTTGTTAATCATCAATCTAAGTTGAAAGAAGATTCTAAATCTATCTACCATAAGATTCCTTTGCCAGTAGCAACGACAAAAGAAAATATTGTCTCTTTTTATTTTAACCCTATTTTGGTCAAAATATTTCTCTTATTGACTGTTGTGCTGTTGATTTTGAGTATGTCTTATCTTTTCATTTTCTATTGGAAAAGAAAAAGCACTCTTAGTCCTTCAATTCTCCAATGATAGTAATACCGCCTTTAACTTTTTGTCCAAGTTTGACATCAATTTGAGTATTGAGCGGTAAAAATAAATCGACTCTTGAGCCAAATTTGATAAATCCAAATTGCTCTCCTTGAACGACTTCATTGCCTTCTTCTAGATAATTGACTATTCTTCTAGCTAATTTTCCTGCGATTTGACGCATCATAATATCAAAGCTTCCGTTGTCGATAACGATAGAAGTTCTTTCATTGAGTTCGGATGATTTGGGATGCCATGCTACGAGATATTTACCTGGATGGTAAGCAGAATATTTCACTTCACCGCTGATAGGTGCTCTATTGACATGGACGTTGGTGGGTGACATGAAGATAGAAACTTGGAGACGTCTATCATTGAAATATTCATCCATTGTAACTTCTTCAATGACTACTATTTTACCATCGGCAGGGCAGATGACTTTGCTATCTCCTGATAAAAGATTTCTTTTGGGATCTCTGAAAAAATAGGTAACAAAACCCAAAAATAATGATGAAAGTATAATGATGATACTTCTGATAATCAATCCAAATCCCAATACTTTGATAGCGATGAAATTGACAAGGAGTACGCCTAGTAGTGTAGCAAGAATAATTTTTCTTCCCTCTTTATGTATATAATGCCTATGTAACATTGTCTGCAAAGATAATATTGAAATCTATATTTTATATGATTAAAAAATTAACTTGTTATAGTTTGAAGGATTGTGTTGTATAAATTAACTTATATCAAGTTGTTAATGAAAAAACCGCAACACTTATTGTATAAAATGTTGCGGTCAATATGCAATTTCAATGAATATGAAGAGTTCAATTATTGATCGACTGAACCAATTACTTTTTTGGCAAATAGATTAATAGCTTCCGTAGCTCTCATCCCCGAAGCCGTCATTTGATGAACTTCGAGTGCTCCACAAATATTAGTAATCATTTCTCCAATGACATTCATTTCCTCTTCTGTGATGCCTCTAGCTTCAGAAATAGACTCTAAAACTTCTAAAGTTTTTTCCAATTTCTCTACTTCGTTGTTTTGAAATAGATGTTTAATGACTGGTACTTTCATTGAATAAATTTATTAAGTTTTCAGCTTGATTGGTTTGAACTTGATTAGCTAATTTTCCTTTGATGAACAAAGCAAAAGTTGGCAAATTATCCACTTTTGCAAGCTGCCTTGATAATGGTAATTTCTCAGCATCAACATAAGCGAAAGGAATAGCTTCATTTTCGGATGCCAATTTTTTGAACTTTGGTTTCATTAATCTACAGTTCCCACACCAAGATGCGCCATATTGCACCATTACAATTTCATTCTCATTGATTAATTGCTCCAAATTGTCATTTGCTAATTCCAAAAACATAAAATACAAGTTTTAAAAATAATCTAGTGTTTGCTTAAATAATCTGCTACGCCACCTCTGTCAGCAGTCATAGCATCTTTTCCAACTTCCCAGTTGGCAGGACATACTTCGCCATATTCTTGAACGTGCGCATAAGCATCGATAATTCTGATATATTCAGCCACATTTCTTCCCACAGGCATATCATTCACACTTTCATGGAATACTTTCCCAGTCTCGTCAATAAGATAAGTAGCTCTGTATGTTACATTTCCACCAGAATATTCCATTTCGTCTTCTTCAGTATTATATTCTGCATCAAGAATATCAAGCTCTTCAGCTAATAATCTATGAGTGTCAGCCAAAATAGGATAAGTAACACCTTCAATGCCTCCATTATCTTTTGGAGTATTCAACCATGCAAAGTGAACTTCAGGAGTGTCACAAGATGCTCCAATTACAATAGTATTTCTTTTTTCAAAATCAGGTAATGCAGCTTGGAAAGCATGTAATTCTGTAGGACATACAAAAGTGAAGTCTTTTGGATACCAGAAAAGCAATACTTTTTTCTTTTGTTCTACTGCTTGTTTGAAAATGTTAATTCTAAAAGTATCACCCATTTCAGACATTGCATCAATTGCGATACTAGGAAATTTTTTACCTACGGTTGCCATATTTATTTAGTTTTAAAATGAAAATTCTTATTTGTTCAACCATGAAGAGTACATCCAAATGGTCTTTTCTTGCTGTGTGATGAAATCTGTCAATAAAGTCAATGTGCCTTCATCTTCCAAATTGTCTGCTGTAGTCAATATCTCTCTTTCAGTAACGACAATGATTTTTAAACTTTCTAATACTAAAGATACAGATTCTTCAGCAGTAGAAATATTTTTACCTACTCTGACTTCAGCGTGACTGACATAATCTTCAAAAGTATGAAGTGGAGTGAAGCCTAAAGTCAATATTCGCTCAGCTATCTCATCAATCTTGATTTGTGCGTCATTGTACAATTCTTCAAATTTGACATGCAATTCAAAGAAATGATTGCCTTTGATATTCCAATGTAAGCCTCTCAAGCTTTGATAAAAAATCTGATAATCAGATAATAATACATTTAACTGTGTAGCTAATTTTTCGGATAGTGTTTTGTCTAATCCTATTTTACTCAATTTTGACATTTTTGCTTGATTTAAAGTGAATTGAATAATGTTATAATGCAAATATAGCCCCATTTGTTTGATAATAAAAATTGATTATCTTTATATTCTAATAGATAATTATTATGATTACAATTACTCAATTGGAATATATCGTAGCTGTTGACACATATAGGCACTTTGCCAATGCAGCTGAAAAATGTATGGTGACGCAACCTACTTTATCTATGCAAATTAAAAAAATGGAAGATACTTTAGGTGTGGTATTGTTTGATCGTTCCAAGCAGCCTGTAATACCTACTGATATTGGTCAATTAGTGATTAATCAGGCTCGTGTAATACTGCGTGAAACTGTATTATTGGAAAATATTGCAAAAGGTTATCATCACAATATAACAGGCAGGTTGAATATTGGTGTGATTCCTACCTTGGCACCCTATTTATTGCCTTTGTTCATAGGGAAAATGATGGAGCACAATCCTGGTGTGAAATTAAACATCAAAGAATTGACTACTGCCGAAATTATTCATCAGTTAAAAATAGATGAAATAGATGTCGGTATATTATCTACTCCATTGCACGAAGAACAGGTGATAGAGCTGCCATTGTTTTATGAGGAAATAAAAATTTATACTCATTTTGATCATCCTTTGACTAAAATGGGAAAAGTTACAGCAGATGATGTCGCCAAGCGCAGTGATGTCTGGATGTTGACAGAAGGGAATTGTTTTAAAAATCAAGTTGTCAATTTCTGTAAAAATCCATATTCTGACCATCATGAAGATAGAGTCAGTTATGAGAGTGGTTCTTTGGAAACCTTGAAAAAATTGGTGGAGACTGAAGGCGGTTTTACTTTTTTACCCGAATTGGCAGTATTGGAATTATCTACTAGACAATTGAAACAGGTGGTCAGTTTTAGCCATAAAACGCCATTAAGAGAAATCGGTCTTTGTTATGTCCGCAATGCTGCAAAAAAAGATTTGGTGGAAATATTGAGTAGCTGTATTAAAAATGCTGTCCCTTCTGAGATGCTGGATAAGAGTAGGGGAAGTATTGTGGAGTGGAAATGATAGAAATGGATTTATTTTAGTTTATTGAAAAGAGAGAGAGATTTTTATAGCTACTTTAAATATATTTCATCTCTCACGTAGCTGTTATTGAGCCAAAAACAGTGTTTTGTATATTCTTTTTCGTTTCATCGACTAATAATGATGAAATCCAAAAAATTGTATCCTGCTTGATGTAAATAGAAAATCAAAAGAATGTTTACATTCTTTTTAATGAAATCACTATTTTCAAAATCTTGGTTTATAACATTTAGATAGTTGATTTTATTCAAAACCAATCTCTCTTTTGAGCGATATTCTTTGTTTTAATGATACATATTGTCGGTTGACCAAAACATACAATGTGTATAGTTTTACTTTGTGGTAAATGAACATCTAATTGTTGAGTTTGGACAAAGAATAAAACAGCTCCGAACCGAAAGAAATATAAGCCAGGAGAAGTTGTCATTTTCGACAGGTTTTCATAGAACATATATCGGAATGATTGAACGTGGTGAGAGAAACATCTCTCTTACAAATATGGCTGTTTTTGCAAAAGTGTTTGAAATGTCAATTTCTGAACTTTTAAATTTTTCATCAATAAATCCCAAGCATTCTTATAAAAATTACGAAATTAAAATTGAAGAATAATGTCAAGAAAGCACTCGTTTACATTGACATTATCCAATAATGTCACAGAGAAAGAAGGAGTCAATTATTTAATTGAAAACTTTACTGGTTTTTTCAAAATTGATTTACTAACTAAAAAACAATTACTAGATTTATTAGAAATTGAACATCGTTATTTACAAGCATTTGACATGATTTATATTCCAAATCTTATTGGAGTAGAAATCAGCTCAGAATCAATAGAAACATATTTGGAAGATATAATACTTATAGAATTAAAAACAACTAAAAAGTATTTACCAGAAAACCCCAAAGGTTTCTTTTTTGGAGCAACAGAAAATGAATTTACCTTTGGAAATATTCTTGGGGAAAAATTTAGATTTTGCTTTGTGAGTTTACATGAAAAAGGTTCATCATTTGCTTTGCATACTATTGATGAACTTGAGGCAAGAATTAAAAATCAAAGAATACAGTATCAGATTAATTTATAGAGTAATTATTTCTTCTTGATTATTGATTTGCTCAATATGAAACAAAATATTTTCATAATCCTTTTCTGTACATTCTCCTTTTTCTAATCGTTCTATCAGAGCTAAAATAGATTCATAATCTTTATACAATTTTTCTTCTTTATCCTCTTCAATAGTATATTTATTATAGATAATATTTTCAGGGTTGAAAGTTTCTGCCCATTGAATTAAATGAGGAATAAGTTTGATTTTGCTTTGTTCGATTATTTTCATTTTATACGACATTTTGTGTTAGTGATTGTTTTTGTGAGGAACGAACAAAAAGATTGGAACGGAAAGCCAGGTCGAAGGTAATACCCAAATTATCTTTTTTAATAATGCCAACAACCAAGGGATTACGCATAAAAAAGTCCATTTTTTAACAATTATATTGTACTCAACTAAATCAAGTCCATTAAACAAGTAATATTTATTGATTTATTCATTTCTCCACCTTCCAATCCTTACTGTTGCCAACAAGTATGAAAGTGGTTATTAGAAAAATGATTTATCTCAACCTATCCATTGAACGGACTAACTTTTCGTCAGCTTTCACACCTTTAAGTGCAAGGATAGAAAATATTAAGGCTACGGTAGGTGTGATATATGGAAGATAACTCACTGCTGTTAATGGATTGGGAAGTGCAAATTGAAAAATTGCTATACTTAATAATAATGCAAGGCATAAGAAAACCAATCCACCAATAACTTTGATTTGCAATTTTCTGTTGTTGAATAAAAAGATTGCTATTAGTGCTATTCCGCCACTGAGAATGGATAATATAGTCGTGTATATATTTGTCAGTACATTGACTGATTCACTATTGATATTGCCAATCGGCAAAAACAAAGTAGCCAATAAAAATAATGTTGCTAAAAAAAGGTAAATCGACTGTATTCTCTGAATCATATCTTTAATAATCTTAGAGGCTAAGGTAATTATTTTTTCTGTTGAAAAGAGTATGCTTGAAGGACAATACTCCTAATGCTTTTTACGCATTCTCATATTCATAAATTCAACAGCTAGTGAAAATACAATAGCAAAATATAGATAACCTTTAGGAACTGCGCCTATGTCTTGCCCCATTAATACTGCATCAGATAAGTGCATGCTTTCTGTGGTCAACATAAAACCAATCAATATTAAGAATGAAAGTGCTAATATTTGAATAGATGGATTATTGTTGACAAAATTTCCAATAGGTACTGCAAAAAGCATCATAACTCCGATAGATACAATAACTGCAGCTATCATGATATAAAGTGCTCCATCTAGTCCATTGGTCATTCCTACTGCTGTCAAAATACTATCTAAAGAGAAAATAAGGTCTATCATCAATATTTGAAAGATGATTCCTACAATTGATTTGGATACTTGAGCGCCTACAGATGGTTGTGTATGATGTTCTATATGGTTGACTTTTTCATGTATTTCTTTAGTACTTTTCCAGATTAAGAAGATACCACCACCAAGTAATATCAGTGCTTGACCATTGAAGTGAGCACTAAACCAAGACCAATTGACGCTGAACAATGGTTCTTTCATTGCTATTAAAATAGTGATTCCAAATAGCATTAATATTCTCATAAACATAGCTAGGAACAAACCTAATCGAGTGATTTTTTTGCGTTGTTCTAATGGAAGCTTGCCTGTGATGATGGAAATGAATATAATATTGTCAATTCCAAGGACAATTTCTAAAAATGTTAGTGTTGCAAACGCTACTAGTGTGTCGGGATTAAGTAAAAATTCCATATCTATTTTAATGAAGCAAAAGTAAAATGACTTTTTCTATAAAAGTGTGAAAAATATTTAATTTTTTATGTTTTTTTAAATATACCTATCGCATATTTGAGAATGTGTAAATATTTGAATTAGTGGATTGTCTATCGAATATCTTGATAATTATTGAATGTTAATTATTGTTCCAGATAATTTTTTCTTATAAAGTGTTCTATTGCTTGATAGGTTAGCTGATATTTTGCTTATACTCCTTTCCAAAAGTATTTCTTTTCAATTCTTTATCTTTGTCCATTCTTTATGCGCTATTTTATACACTTATCTTACAGAGGCACAAATTTACATGGTTGGCAGAAGCAGGAAAATGCGCTTTCTGTTCAAGAGGAATTAGAAAGCAAATTGGCTATCTTATTAAAAAGAGAAGTGGAGGTTTTGGGTTGTGGTAGAACAGATACTGGCGTTCATGCGCATTCTTATTATGCACATATTGACTCTGAAGCAGTTTTAGATAAAAATTTCGTTTATGCGTTGAATGCGATTTTGACGGAGGATATTGGTGTGAAAGCAATTTTGCCAGTTGTAGAAGATGCTCATGCTCGTTTTTCTGCGACTACAAGGACGTATAGATATTTTCTTCATTATCATAAAGATCCATTTTTAGGAGATAGAAGTTATTTTTTTCGCCAACAAACCAAGCCCAATATTGAATTGATGAACAATTTTTGTCAACAATTATTATTGATAGAGGATTTTTCTTCTTTTGAAAAAAAAGGAAGTGATAATAATAATAGCCGTTGCAAGTTGTTTCATGCAGAATGGATTGCAACAAACGATGGTTGTTATTTAGAAATATGCTCCAATCGTTTTTTAAGAAATATGGTACGTGCAATTGTAGGGACTTCTTTAATGATTGGATGTGGGAAAAGAGAAAGTGAAGAAATAATGAATGAAGTGAGAAATCAACAAATGATACATCTAAGTATGACAGCTCCTGCTCATGGACTACACCTTTGGGCAATTGAATATCCTGAAAATTTATTTGTGTAATAATGAGTAAAAAATCTTCATCTACTTTAGGGAAAGATTGGCCAGTGCTGAAGCGAGTGATGGGGCTAGCCCAACCATTTCGTGGTTTATTGTGGGCTTCAGTTTCTTTAGGTATCGTTACAGCGTTGTTGACTTCTGTACGTCCATGGTTGACGCAAGTAATGGTAGATGATTATATTGTCAATTATGATAAAGAAGGGCTGACAAAGATGGCAGTTCTTGTTGCTGTTGTTTTAGTTTCTGAATTTTTAACGAAATATATTTTCAGCTTTTTCACTTCTGATTTAGGACAGTCAGTGATAAGATATTTAAGAGTGAAAGTGTTTAATCATGTGGAATCTATGCGACTTCGATTTTTTGACAAAACACCTATAGGAATAGTTACCACTCGGACAATCAATGATGTAGAGGCTGTCAGTAATATATTTTCCGAAGGATTTATCACGATAATATCAGATGTATTGACTTTTGTCGTAGTTGTAGGATTTATGTTTTTTATCAATTGGAAATTGGCATTAGCATGTGTGATTACATTTCCTTTTATTATTTGGAGTACTTATATATTTAAAGAAGCGGTAAAAGATTCTTTTAATGATGTCAGAGAAAAAGTAGCTCAAATGAATGCATTTGTTCAAGAATATATTGCAGGAATGAGAGTTGTTCAAGTATTTAATGCACAAGAAAGGTCATTTACAAAATTTGACCTCATTAATAAAGACCATAGAGATGCCAATCTGAAATCGGTATGGTATTTTTCTATTTTCTTTCCATTGGTAGAAATTATTTTATCTATTGCAGTTGCCATAATGCTTTGGTATGGTGCTCGTCTGATTATAGCCCCTGATTCAATGGTGGAGGTAGGTATTTTCATAGCATTTTATCAATATCTGAACTTGGCTTTTCGACCTTTGAGAATGTTGGCAGATAAATTCAATACTTTACAGATGGGTATTGTTGCTGCTGATAGGGTATTTAAAATTTTAGATACAAATGAAAAAATAGAGGATAAGGGCAATTACAAGCCGGATAAAGTATTAGGGAAGATTGATTTTAAGAAGGTATGGTTTTCTTATAATGAAGATGATTTTGTGTTGAAGGGAATCAGCTTTAGTGTAGCACCAGGTCAGAGTGTCGCTATTGTTGGAGCTACGGGTTCAGGCAAAACATCTACAATAAATATCCTCAATCGATTTTATGAAATCCAGAAAGGTGAGATTTTAATAGATGATGTGTCTGTGAGAGATTATCAATTGTCTGCTTTGCGTTCATCTATAGGTGTAGTGATGCAAGATGTGTTTTTGTTTTCAGGTTCTATTTTTGAAAATATCACTTTAAAAAATCCAGATATTGATAAAAATAAAGTGATAGAAGCTGCTAAGCTTGTAGGGGCTCATGATTTTATTATGGATATGCCAGGAGCTTACGATTATAATGTGATGGAAAGGGGGGCTACATTATCTGCTGGACAGAGGCAATTGATATCTTTTATCCGAGTACTTGTTTATAATCCTTCGATATTAGTTTTAGATGAAGCGACATCTTCTATTGATACGGAATCAGAATTGATGATTCAAAATGCAATTGAAAAATTAGTAAAAGGTCGAACATCAATTATTATTGCACATAGATTGAGTACAATTCAACATTCAGATAAGATTATCGTTTTGGAAAAAGGAGAGATTAAAGAAATGGGTACACATGCTAGTCTTTTGGAAAGAGAGGATGGGTATTATCGCAATTTGGTAGAAATGCAATTTGCTCATTAATCAATAGAATGTTTTTTTATTTATTGGAGGATGTTTCAGCTCATTTTTTTTATTTGAGAATGCAAAATTCTATAAATACTGATTTTTTATTAGTTTAGTTTCATGCAATGGATTTTGACATATCCAGCTTGGACACTTGTTTTGGGAGCTTTGTTGGCGACATTGCTGACTTTCTGGCTTTATAAAGGAGCTGATAAAAAATTTGAAATCTCAAAAGCTTGGGTTTTATTACTAGCTTGTTTAAGGTGGTCGGCTATTTTTTTAATGATTTTATTACTTTTAAATCCATTACTCAGGTCAATATCCAATAATAAAATCGATGCGGAAATTATTTTTTTAGAGGATAATTCTGCTTCAATAAGGGAAGGGCTGGGCGCTCAAAGATTGAAAGGCTATCAAGAGAAAGTCAATTCTTTTATTGCAGAACTATCCAAAACTCATCAAGTCAAGAAATATGCTTTTGGATTAGAAGCTGTTGATTCATTGCCAGATTCGAATCAGTATCATTTGCAAGGAACTGATATTGATAAGGCTTTAGAGCAAGTAGCTCAACAAAATATCAATAGAAATATTGGAGCTGTGATTGTCAGTTCTGATGGCTTGTATAATCAGGGATTAAATCCTATTTATAATACTTCATGGTCAGGTATTCCTATTTATACTATCACAGTAGGAGATACAACAACCTATAAAGATATCCGTATTCAGAGATTAAAGTATAGTGAGGTTGTTTATTTGGGAGATGAAGCTCAACTGCTCGTAGATATCAATGCTGATAATTTGAGTGGACAATCTGTAGATGTTCAATTGAAAAATGCAGATGGAAAAATTTTACAAAGCATCAACACACAGATTTCTTCTAATGATTGGTATAAAACTTTAGAATTTAAAATCTTGGCAGAACAACCAGGTATTCATAAATATCAAATCAGTATTTCTAAACTGAGTCAGGAGAAAACTTTTAGTAATAATATTCAAGAGTTCTATCTCCAAGTAATTGATGGAAGACAGAAGATAGTTATTGTATATGATGCTCCTCATCCAGATATTAAATTGATACGAGAAGCTTTAGTCGAATTGAAAAATATGGATATTGATGTCCTTCAGGTTAATGATTTTGTCAATAGAAAAAATACCTCGATTGATTTACTCATTTTATATGGGCTGCCAAGTGTTAAGAATCCGTCTGTTACATCTCAACTTCAATCTGCTATTCAAAATATTCAATCAAAATGGTGGGTTATCAGTAGTCAGACAGATTTGAGCGCAATGAATAAATTGCAAAATGTAGCTCAGTTTTCTCAGATTCAACAAAAGCCTAATGAAGTAACACCAATATTTTTACCTACATATCAAAACTTTTTTGTCAGTGATAATACTCTCCAATGGCTAGATAATGTCCCTCCATTACTTGCGCCTTATGGACAATATCAGGTATCAAATACAACTGAAATCTGCTGGACTCAAAAAATGTCTAATGTCAAATTGGCTCTTCCATTATTGGCGACACAGTCTTTAGAGGGTAAAAAGACAGGGATTTTATTCGGTGAAGGATTATGGCGTTGGAGAATGCAAGAATACCTAGCATCTCAGACTGCCAATAAAACCTATGAATGGGTACAGAGATTAGTCCAATATTTAGCTAGTGCAAAAGACCATAGACAGTTTAAAATCAAGTCTGATAAAACTATATATAATGAATCTGAGAGAATTGCCTTAGAAGCTACTCTGTACAATGAGAGTGGTCAGTTGGTGAATGTCGCTGATGTAAAAGTGGTGCTGAATAAAGATGGAAGTGCATATTCAGATTTTTTTATGGACAAAACGCAGAATGCTTTTACCTATAATTTGGGTAAATTGTCAGAAGGTGCATATCATTTATCTGCAACTACTCAACTTAATGGAAAGAAAATCAATAGTGAGTATAAATTTGCTGTTCAACATTCTAATATCGAGACATATCAAACAAAAGCAGATATTGAATTGATGAATTCATTGGCATTGCATCATTATGGTAAGATGGTTTTCTGGACAGATATGGAACAGTTGCTCAAAGAAATACAGAATGATGAACGAATTAGGCCTGTTTTTAAAGAAAATATAAGTACTCAGCCACTTATTCATTTTAAAATGATTTTGGGAATCATTATATTATTATTAGCCATTGAGTGGTTTTTGAGAAGGTTTTTTGGTCAGCTTTAATTTTCCTTTAGAACAATTAAAAGGAATGGTACATGTTATTATTTTGGAGACGATAGTATAATTGAGTACCTTTAATAAAAAAAATATAATGCCCATAGATCCCAAAGATGCACTCGATAGACTTGTAGAAGGAAACTTCAGATTTGTCAATAATCTCAAAAGAAATAGAAATTTATTAGAACAAGTCAATGATACGAGGGATGGGCAGTGGCCTTTTGCGTCTGTTATCAGTTGTATTGATAGTCGTACATCTGCAGAGTTGATTTTTGACTTGGGGCTTGGGGATATTTTTAGCATACGCTTAGCAGGAAATGTAATCTCGGAAAATGTGTTGGGAAGCTTAGAATTTGCTTGTAAAATTGCCAATTCAAAACTGATAGTAGTGCTTGGACATACGAAGTGTGGGGCAATAAGTGGAGCTTGTGACCATATTGAAATGGGAAATTTGACAACACTATTAAATAAAATTACGCCTTCATTGTATTATGAGAAAACAGAAGTAGAAAATCGCACTTCATCGAATAAAGAATTTGTGAATAAAGTATCAAAAATTCATGTATATAGATGTGTAGATGCTATTGTTGAGCAAAGTGTGATATTGAGAGATATGGTGATGAAAGGAGAGGTGGGTATTATAGGAGGGATGTATAATATTGAAGATGGACATGTGGATTTTTATGAAAATACTTGGCTCAATGGAGAAGTTCACAGCGTTTTTGATTTGATAAATAAATAAATTTGAATCGTTAAGAAGGATTAAAGGGCACTAGTTGAATAAAATAGGTATTGATTTTTTTGGTCAAATGCTTTAAATTCAATTTCTTTGCAAATAATTAAAGAATATATTTTTTTACAGGGTGAAAATGTAAAAGATTAATACTATCTTTGCACCCACTAAATAGTTTAGGTAATGTACGCAATCGTTGAAATTAACGGACAACAATTTAAAGTAACACAGAATCAAGAAATTTTCGTGCACAAATTGGCAGGAAATGCAGGAGATGCGGTAAGTTTTGAAAAAGTGTTATTAATAGACAATAATGGCTCAGTACAAGTAGGCGCTCCTGTATTAGAAGGTGTGAAAGTTGCTGCTACTATTGTAGATCAAGTGAAAGGAGATAAAGTAATTGTCTTCAAGAAAAAACGTCGTAAAGGTTATAAACTTAAAAATGGTTTCCGCCAATCTTTTACAAAAATCAAGATTGAAGGTATCGCTTAATTATTAAAAAGATAAAGAAATGGCTCACAAGAAAGGTGTCGGTAGTTCTAAGAACGGACGTGATTCAGAAAGCAAGAGATTAGGTGTGAAAATATTTGGAGGTCAAGAAGTGATCCCAGGTAATATTATTGTTCGCCAAAGAGGAACAAAATTTCATCCAGGTACTAACGTAGGTATCGGAAGAGATCATACACTTTTTGCTTTGAAAGAAGGTAAAGTTGTATTTACCAAAGGTATTAAAGATAGAACATTTGTTTCTATAGCTACAGAAGCTTAGAAATTAATCATTCTTAAACTATAAGAGCCATGCTTTTGCATGGCTTTTTGTGTGTTGATATCTGGATACTTTTATTCTTAGGAAGAATAGAATTTTTTGACAAATATTTTTGTGTCAACTTATAAATAAAAAAATCGCAACCTATTGACTAATAACAAGTTGCGATTTAATGTGGTGGGCAATAAGGGATTCGAACCCATGACCTCAGCCCTGTCAAGGCTGCGCTCTAAACCAACTGAGCTAATTGCCCTTACGGGACGACAAAGATAAACATTCAAACCATATTTTTATTTTTAGTGTCAACTTTTTGATGAATTTGTAATATTATTACTTTCCCTATTTTTATTGGAGACGGTTTGTCTAATTTTATCGCCATATATGCTATATCTATGAAAAATATCGACACCTTGATTTTTGATTTAGGTAATGTGATTTTGCCATTGGAAGATGAGAGTTTCTGGTGGAATTCAATTTTTGGAGAATTGTTTTCAAATTTTGAGGAGGTGAATAAATTGAGAAATGACGGTCTCCTTGTTCAATATGAAAAAGGAGCAATAACTACTCAAGAGTTTTTGGATACACTCAAGAGTTTTTTGAAAGAAAAGTACACTGAAATTGATATAGTGAATAGGTGGAATGCGCTATTGAAAGAGATACCTCATCATCGAATTGATTTTTTAAGAGCTTTGAAAGAACGATATAAGTTGTATCTCTTGAGCAATACCAATGAAATACATTTAAAGCATTTTATTCAAGAGTCAATCAATACTTACGGTATAGATGTACTTGATGATGTTTTTGATAAGTGTTATTATTCTTATCAAATTAAACAAGTGAAGCCTGATTTGGAAATCTATCAAACAGTTTTAAATGAACAAAATTTAGTAGCTCAAAACTGTCTTTTCATAGATGATAAGAAATCAAATATTGAAGGAGCCGCTCAATTGGGAATTCAGACTCATTTATTTAGTATTGGTGAAGATATATCGGTAGTTCTTAAAGAGTTATGAGTTTTTAATATTGATAAACACTTGTAATTACTGAGCTTTGTTTACTTTTTTTCATTAGTTGATTAATATCAATTTTTATTTTGTTAAAAGTCTTTTAAAGAAGATTTAAATGTCGGTATTTTGCATTTTATGAAAATTAATACACTTATGAAGCATATTTTCTTAGGATTAAGCCTAGTTTTTCTGACGAGTATTGCTGTGTCTTGTAAAAAAGATGATGATGGCAAAAAGACTCGTGAAACTGAACCTGTAGAGATGAAATGGATATCTGATGAGTATGGTCGTCAATTGATATTGCACGGTTTGAATACTTCTTCAAGTGCAAAAGGTGCACCAGATAGGATGCCATGGATTTCAGAGGCTGATGTAGAACGTGAAGCGACTCAACTGGGTTTTAACTTTGTCAGATTGTTGATTTTTTGGGATTTTGTTGAGCCAGAGAAAGGTGTGTTTAGCTCTCAGTATTTAGATGAAGTTCAAAAGAGAGTAGAGTGGTACACAAGTAGAGGAATGTATGTTATGCTAGATATGCATCAAGATATTTACTCTTTGGCTTTTGGCGGTGACGGTGCTCCTGAGTGGGCGATTGAATCAGATGGTGCTTCATGGGAAATTGATATGGATGGACCTTGGTGGTTGAAAAATATCTCTCCTGCTGTAATTAATTCATGGACTAACTTTTGGGGTTATTCTGACTATAAATATTTACAAGACCATTATATCCAAATGTGGAAATTTGTAGCAGAAAGATTTAAGTCCAATCCACGAGTTATTGGTTATGATTTGATGAATGAACCTTGGGGTGGTGATTTAATGAAAACCTTTGTTACTGGAGATTTTGAAAGCAAACAATTATCTGCATTTTATGCAAGATTAATTCCTGAAATGAGAACTGTGGACAATGAAAAATATCTTTTCTTCGAACCAGCTCCAGCTCCAGTTACTTTTGGTATGCCTTCTCGTTTGAAAGCTATGAAAGATTTGACCAATAGTGATAGATTGGTTTATGCACCTCACGTATATCCATTGGGTACACATGAAGGAAAACCTTATGGAGGGAATGATAAGAAGAATGTTGTTGATTGGCATCGTGAAAGAAAGAAAGAAGTTGTAAAGCACGGTGGAGTACCATTGCTTTGTGGAGAATTTGGTTTGTCTCCAGGTGTGAAAGATTTTGATGTTTATTTGAAAGAAATTACAGGCATTTTTGATGAGAATCAATGGCATTGGGCATATTGGAGCAATGATGATGGTGGTTGGTCTCCATTGCGTTATGATGGAACTGAAACAGCTATTGCTCAATATTTAGTAAGGACATATCCTAAAGCGACTGCTGGAAAAATCTCTAAATTCTCTTTCAATTGGGACACTAAAGAGTTCAATATGGAATATGTTAGTAATCCTTCTATTGCAAAACCTACTGAAATCTTTATCCCTAAAAGACATTATGTCAATGGATTTAATATAGATATAGTGAGTGATTCTCAATATGATTATTCATACAATGAGACTACACAAGTGGCATCTATTAAAGCAAGTAGTAAAGGAACAGTAGCAGTTCATATCACTGCAAAGTAAATAAAGAAAAATTCTTTTGATTAGAGTGGTGCTCATAAGCAGTTTTGCTATTGAGCGCCACTTTTTTGTTTTTAAAAACCTTCGATAATAATATTGAGGTTTACTTGATAAGCTGAGAGATAATATCTGAAGCATCTGTTTTGACATTGCTTCTTTCTTCTTTCAATTTATCCATATTGGAACGAATATATTTGATAGAAGAAGAAATATTTCCCATGAGTTTTAATATCAATTTCTTCTCATCTTTGCTAAGGTCTTTTGTAAGCTCATTTTCTACTTCTAAAACGGTTTGAATAGCAATGATTCTTAACGATTTTCCAAGTTCAGTTAAAGAAACAAATACTTTACGTTGATCTTGAGTGTCATTTTCTCTATAAATAGCTCCTTTATCTTCCAATGAGTTTAAAAGTCTAGACAAGCTATTGGGTTCCATCCCTATTCTTGGAGCAATTTTGGTGACAGGAGTGCCTGGACCTTCATCTATGGCCAAAAGCACAAAAGCCATCGCCATTGTACTATCATATTCTTTAGCTAAATCATTAAAAAGTTTGGAAACAGAAAGCCAGTTGGCTCTTAAGTGGTACAATAAAACATGAGGTGCGATGCGTTCAAATAATTCCATACCGCTAAATAACTACAAAAAATTAATTAATTCACATTGCATACGGTTTTTTATTTTAGGGAAGATGAGATTTATTTTTAATGGTATTTCATAATAATCAGTTAATAGTCATAAAGGTGATTTCAGGGATAAGATTGTTACTTTTGAAAGATTAAATAGTTAAAAATGAGTGATTACCTACAAAATCCATATTTGAAACAGGTATTAGCAACATTGAATATCCCTGTTCCAAGTCCAGAAATTTTAGTGAGAAATGAATCTCCAATTAGTTATGATGAATTACAAAATAAAGTAGTTGTTATTGGTACAACTAATGAACAAGGAGAGTGGTATAAAGCCTTGAATCAATTGGTAGGCCCTAAAACAAAATTGGAATATTATTCTGAATCAATGAATATTTTGATTTTAGATGCAACTAATGTCAATTCTATTGATGAATTGGAAAAATTATATTCATTTGCCAATGCTAATATCAAAAAGGTAAAAAGAAATGGTAGAATTTTAGTGCTTTCTACTTCATCAAAAAAAGCTTCTAATATTGCTGAAATTGCTTCTAAATCTTTAGTTGGATTTGTGAAATCTTTAGCCAAAGAAGTTGGAGGAAAAGGAATTATTGTGAATGGTCTTAGACTTCCGACAATTGCCGAGTTAGATAAAAATAGTTCAGTAGAACAAGTTTGGCCTTTGATTCATTTCTTTGTTTCAGATAGAGGGGTGTTTATTACAGGACAAACTTTAGTAGCTGACTCTGGTTTTAAAGGAGTGAATTTTGTGAATAGTGGTAACTTGAAAGGCAAATGGGCTTTGGTAACTGGTGCTGCACGTGGTATTGGTGCGGATACAGCTAGAGCAATTGCTCAAGAAGGTGCAACTGTTATCGTTCTAGACGTTGTTCAAGCTAAAGATGCATTAGTTGAAGTAGCTAATGAAATCGGAGGATTGGCATTGCCAGTAGATATCACATCTGAGAATGCTGAAGAAGAGGTAAGAAAAATCTTAAAAGAGCACAATGCTCAACTAGATATATTAGTAAATAATGCGGGTATTATCCGTGATAAAACATTGGCAAAAATGTCTCCAGACCAATGGAGAGCTGTATTGAATGTCAATTTAAAATCAGTAATTAGATTTACAGATGCACTTCTAAAAGATGGTCTTGCTGATAATGCGTCGATTATTGGTTTGTCATCTATTGCTGGTATTGCTGGTAATATGGGACAGACAAATTACGCAACTTCTAAAGCTGGTCTTATTGTTTATACGCAACAAATTGCAGAAGCTAATGCTAAAAGAGGAATTACCGCTAATGCGATTGCTCCAGGATATATCGAAACTCCAATGACTGCCAATCTTCCTTTCTTTGTGAAAGAAGGTGGTAGAAGATTGAGTGCTTTGAAACAAGGAGGTTTGCCTATTGATATTGCACAAGCTATTACATTTTTTGCTGGACCTGGAGGAGGATTTGTTTCAGGACAAGTATTGCGTGTATGTGGAGGTAGCTTCTTAGGAGCTTAATTTTCAATTAGTAATCAATTATTTTGATATATGGGAGAAGTGTATGGCTTCTCCTTTTTTTATTAATGAATGAAAACTATTTGATTAATAGTAAATAATTGCCTTTTCGTCTATTAATTTTATTATTGTTTGTTTTTAGTTTAAAATATTCATTAAGTAATGTTAATTTAGCCGATAGAAATAGATAAATACTTATGTCATTAAAAACTATTACACTTAGCGTATTTTCAGCGTGCTTTATCTCTACAATGTATGCTCAGGATGCAGTTGTGACCAGTGTCGAAGACGCTACGGAAAATGTTGAGGTTGCAGACTCTAGTTTGGCAATTTCTGATGCCTTATTGAAGAAGGTGAGACCAGAAGGTAAAAGATGGTATATAGAAGTGGCTGCTGGCTACGGTATTCCATATTTGCCTACTAATAGAAAATCTCCTTTGGCTGAAATTGGCGATAAAGATTGGTATCAAAGAGGTAAAAAAGAATTGAGTGTTAAACCTCTTTTCGGTACTAATGGTGGTGGATTTGCTGCTAACGTTACAGTAGGACACATGTTCAATAAAAATATTGGTTTGGATGCAACTATTACAATTGCGAAACATCCTGAACAATTAGATGCTAGAATTGATATTACTGGCTATTTTGCACAACAAAGAACAGGTACTAATGCACTATATTTTGCACCTCACTTGGTAACAAGATGGGATAATGGAAAGAAATTTGGTATCATTGGTAAAGCAGGTCTTTTCTTACCTTTTTATGGAGCGACAGTGTCTAGAGCAGAAATTAAAGATAAGAGTGGAAGAATGTTACAAACACTTTTGGGACAACCTATTCAACCGATGGGTGGAGGTGTTGTGGATTTGACTTTCAAAGCAAAAACAATCACAACTTATCATCCTACTTTAGGTATTAGTGCATCTATCTCTTTCGAATATAAAGCTACTGAAAGCTTGAAATTATTTGCTCAAGCAAGAGTAGGTGCTTATACTATCTCTTTGAAAGAAACTAAATTTGATGAATTATTCATGAGTACTAAATTATTAGGTATTGATATTGAAGAATTGGGTCCATTGAAAACTCAAATCAACGATGTTAGTGAAGCTCCTGAATTCTTGAAAAAGATAGTTTATAGAAAAGAATTGACAGAAAACTCTAATACGGGCCGTTATGGTGGAAAAGTGGATTTGACTAAACCTATGGATGAGTTGGCTGTAAGGTATAATGCTTCTTCTTTGTATTTCAATATCGGTATGACTTATGATATCAATAGGTGGGATAAAAGAAGTGCTAAAAAAGCAGAGAAAGAAGAAAAAAGCAAAGTAGAAAAATAAAACTTCTATTGTTTTTCATATCAAGCTACCTCAAAAGGGTAGCTTTTTTGATTTATAGTAGGAATGGTAACGCAAATAATTGTGAGAATTTATTCGCTTTGTACGTTTGGCAACTTCTTTAAATACCTATTTCTAAGCAATATTATCTAACTTTGCGCTCTCAAAAGTATTCCAACTATTATGCAAGAATTTGATTTTTCTATTGTTGAGGCAGCAGCTCGAAAAATATGGCAAGACCAACAAGTATATAAAGTAGAAATAGATCAATCCAAACCTAAGTTTTATGTATTAGATATGTTCCCTTATCCATCAGGTGCAGGTCTTCATGTCGGTCATCCCCTAGGATATATTGCTTCAGATATTTATTCTAGATATAAAAGGTTGAAAGGGTTTAATGTCTTGCATCCAATGGGCTTTGATGCATTTGGTTTGCCAGCTGAGCAATATGCTATTCAGACAGGACAACATCCAGCAAAAACAACAACAGAAAATATTGCTACTTATAAAAAGCAGTTGGATAAAATTGGATTTTCTTACGATTGGTCTAGAGAAGTTGTTACAAGTGAACCAGAATATTATCGTTGGACACAATGGATTTTTATTCAACTATTCAATAGCTGGTATGATAAATCAATTCAACAAGCAAGAAATATTTCAGAGTTAATCAAATATTTTGAGCAGTCAGGAACAGTGGGAATAGATGCTGCTTGTGATGAAAAAGCGCTTATCTTTTCAGCAGAAGAATGGAATGCCTATTCAGAGAAGGAACAACAAGATATTTTGATGCAATATCGATTGGCATATCAGAGCTATGCTTGGGTCAATTGGTGTCCACAATTGGGTACAGTATTAGCTAATGATGAGATTGTCAATGGGGTGTCTGAACGTGGAGGATATCCTGTAGAACGCAAGAAGATGTCTCAGTGGTTTTTGCGTATCACCGCTTATGCAGATAGATTGCTTCAAGGTCTAGAAACATTGGAATGGTCTGAATCTATGAAAGAAATGCAACGCAACTGGATAGGTAAATCTATCGGGGCAATGGTTCGTTTCTCATTATTAGGACATGAACAAGAGCTTGAAGTATTCACAACAAGAGTAGATACTATTTACGGTGTTTCATTTGTAGTAATAGCTCCTGAGCATGATTTGGTCAATCAAATATCTACGCCTGAATATGAAGATGCGGTAAAAGAATATCAAAAGAAATGTGCAGCTAAATCTGATGTTGAACGTCAGCAGGATAAAAAAGTCAGTGGTCAGTTCACTGGTGCTTATGTCATACATCCTTTGACTGGAACACATATTCCAATATTTATTGCAGATTACGTTTTAGCAGGATATGGTACTGGAGCGGTAATGGCTGTTCCTAGTGGAGACCAAAGAGATTATGCTTTTGCAAAGGCATTTGATTTGCCGATAATTCAGATTTCAGATGCTCAAAAAAATCTTGACATAGAAGCTGATGCTACTAAAGAAGGCAAATATGTCAATTCTGGTATTATTGATGGAATGACCTATTTAGAAGCTGTGAATACGCTTATTGATGAATTACAAAAAATAGGTAAAGGAAATGGTAAAATCAATTATCGTATGCGCGATGCAGGATTTAGTCGCCAAAGGTATTGGGGTGAACCTTTTCCAGTTTATTACGATGCTGAAGGAATTGTAAGGGTACTAGATGAAAAAGAATTGCCTTTGACTTTGCCTGATGTTGAAAATTACAAACCTAGCGCTGACGGACATTCTCCACTTGCAAATGCCACTCAATGGATGAATGCTTTGGGTGATGGCAAACAAAGAGAATCTGATACAATGCCAGGATATGCAGGTAGTAGCTGGTACTTTTTGAGATATATGGATCCTCATAATGAAAATAATTTTGTAGGAGAAGAAGCTCAAAATTATTGGAAAGATGTGGACTTGTATATTGGTGGAACAGAGCATGCTGTTGGACATTTACTATATAGCAGATTTTGGAATAAATTTTTTAAAGACAACAATTGGGTAAGTTCTGAAGAGCCATTCAAAAAATTAATCAATCAGGGAATGATTCAAGGTCGTTCTCTTTTGACTAAAGAAGATTCAATTCAAGGAATGCCTGGCGGAATTTATATTCCACTTTCATATTCAGGGCCTGGAGATAAAATCTATAAAGATAAATTTCTCGACTTATTAAAATCGGACAGTAGATTTGAAAGAATTAATCCTGAAACGGATGTTAGATGGGAAGATGTTGAACATAAACCTTTTATTTCTTTGCAAGCTGAAGTGGAAAAAATGTCTAAATCCAAATTTAATGTTGTCAATCCTGATGATATGATTGCTCAATATGGTGCAGATACTTTCCGTATGTTTGAAATGTTTTTAGGTCCGATTGAAGCACACAAACCATGGGATATCAATGGTATTGAAGGCGTAAGTAAATTTGTGAGAAAAATATGGAGATTATATCAGTTCAATGAACAAGGTACACCTCAGTTTAATGAAGATGCTACTAAAGAAGAATTGAAAATTTTACATAGAGCTATCAAGAAAGCGACAGAAGATATTGAGAGATTTTCATTTAATACTGTTGTCAGTGCATTGATGATTGCTGTGAATGATTTAGGTAAATTAAGTAAGTTGAGCAAAGAAACACTCAATACTTTCCCTATTTTATTAGCACCATTGGCTCCATTTGTCGCAGAAGTATTATGGCAAAAAATGGGCAATTCCAAGACAATTTTTAATACAGAGTTTCCTCTTTATGATGAAAAATATCTTGTAGAGGATAGCGTATTATATCCTATATCTATAAATGGAAAAGTAAGATTAAAATTGGAAATATCTGCTTTATTGGGTCCCAAAGAAGTTGAAAAGATAGTATTGGAAGATGCTGGTGCACAGAAATGGTTGGAAGGTAAAAGTCCTAAAAAGGTGATTGTTGTTCCTGGAAGAATTGTTAATATTGTTTTGTAGTTTTAATATATTGATAATTAAATAGTTAGGTGTTTGAGTCGGGTTTTTTATTGTAAAAATCAGATTCTTAACATAGAATTATTTGGGAGTACATACAAATTCCACTACCTTTGAATTCCATAGCTAAGGCTTCTTCAATTACTCAGTTATGGCAAAATATATCTTCGTTACAGGTGGTGTAACATCTTCTTTAGGAAAAGGCATTCTCGCAGCTTCATTAGCAAGGCTTCTCAAGTCAAGAGGTTTACGTGTGACGATTCAAAAATTTGATCCATATATCAATGTTGATCCAGGCACGATGAATCCATTCGAACATGGTGAGTGTTATGTTACCAATGATGGAGCAGAAACTGATTTGGATTTGGGTCATTATGAAAGATTTTTAGACACGCCTACATCTCAAGCTAATAATGTGACAACAGGTAGAGTATATTTGGATGTAATCAGTAGAGAACGTAAAGGAGATTATTTGGGTAAGACGGTTCAGGTAGTACCGCATATTACTGACGAAATCAAACGTCGTATGTTGCTACTCGGAGAGTCTGACGATTATGATATCATTATTACTGAGATAGGTGGGACAGTTGGCGATATTGAATCTTTGCCTTTCATAGAGTCAATAAGACAATTGAAATGGCAGTTGCCTAAAGAAGATTATTTGGTTATTCATTTGACTTTAGTTCCTTTTTTAAGTGCTGCACAAGAACTGAAAACCAAGCCTACTCAACATTCAGTGAAGGAGTTGCAAAGCTATGGAGTACAACCTCATTTATTGATTTGCCGTACAGAGCATGAATTGGGTGCTGAGAGAAAAAGAAAGATTGCTGATTTTTGTAATGTTGGTAATGATTGTGTTGTAGAAATGCGTGATGCAGATTCTATTTATGATGTGCCTCTTAATTTGCTTAAAGAAAAATTGGATACGACAGTTTTGAGATTATTGGGCTATCAAGATATTGCTGAACCTGATTTGAGAAAATGGAAAGAATTTATCAAGCGTCATAAAAATCCAAGTAATTCGGTGACAATCGGAGTGATAGGAAAATATATAGAGTTGAAAGATGCTTATATTTCAATTTATGAATCTTTTATTCATTCAGGAGCCAAGCATAGTTGTGAAGTAAAGGTTGTTCAAATTCATGCTGATCAATTGAGTCAACAGAATGCTGCTCAAAAATTGGCTCATTTAGATGGTGTATTTGTTGCTCCTGGATTTGGCAATAGAGGAATAGAAGGCAAATTAGCAGCAATTCGTTTTGCAAGAGAAAATAAAATTCCATTTTTTGGTGTCTGCTTAGGAATGCAATGTGCTGTTATTGAATTTGCAAGAAATGTTTTAGATATTAAAAATGCTACTTCTAGAGAGTTTGATGCCAAAACCAAAAATGCAGTTATAGATATCATGGAAGACCAAAAGAAAGTAACACATTTGGGTGGCTCTATGAGATTGGGTGCATATTCTTGTGATGTCAAAAAAGGAACGATAGCTGAAAAGTCTTATAAATCAACTTCAATTTCAGAAAGACATAGACATCGTTATGAGTTTAATAATGATTATCTAGAACAATTTGAACAAGCAGGGATGAAAGCTACTGGTATAAATCCTGATTCCAACTTGGTTGAAATAGTAGAAATTCCAGATCATCCTTGGTTTGTCGGAGTTCAGTTTCATCCTGAGTATAAGAGTACTATCTTAAATCCCCATCCTCTGTTCTCTGCCTATGTTAATGCAGTAATAGATTACAAAAAATCGAAAGCCGAGTTGGTTTGAAAGAAGCAATAAATCAAAGTGGTGAGAGGTGAGAAGAAAGATGTGGAGATTTAAGAAGTGAAATAGGGGAAATTACGATTTACGAAGTACGAATACTGGTGGTTGAGCCTACCGAAACCAACCACAAAGAGCACTATACTTCTACTCAAAGTTCACGGAGTGATAGACAGAACTACTCGTTGCGTATGCACCCTGCGCCATAGATTTTGATGCTGGGTACCCACTATACGAAGAAAGCGTAATTTCTTCAACTGTTTGAGACGAAGTCGAGTTTTGAAGAAATAGCTTTCAAGTATTTAGTGGGTCAGCGAAAAATCCGGTGCTGGTCACTGAGCTTGTCGAAGTGCTTTTGCATACTTTTTCTTCTAAAGAAAAGTATGGAGAAATTCTTAATAACCACTTGTAGAAATCAACCACAAAGGATGCAAAGTCTTACGCAAAGGTCATTGAGTTTGGTCAAAAGTGGTTCAGAATCTAAAAGTAATTCTCAGCATAATTGTTCTCAGTTTATAGATAGAACTATACCCAAAAGTATCTGGTTTTTTTAGCCATTTTTCAAACCTATAACTGCCAACATTCTACCAGTTAGTCCATTTTCCTTGCGGTAAGAAAAATATTTATCATTATCTGTAATAGTATAAAAAGGAGAGATTTCTATTTGATTTTCTGGCACTCCAATATCAACTAATTGTTGGAAATTAGCAGATTTTAAATCAATATGAGCTTTTGTGCTTCCAGGATAATGATAGATAAATTGTTGAGAAAATTGTTCTGCAACCTCATCACCTACTTCAAAATGACAGGCATCAATGCATGTGCCAATAAATACAAAACAGTCTTTGGGTTGAGTTCCAAAATTTTCTTGCATTTTTTGAATTGTCTTTGCTCCAATCTTTTTAACCGTCCCTCTCCATCCAGCATGAGCTGCGCCAACTGATTGGGTGATAGGGTCATAAATCAGAATGGGTGTACAATCTGCAATACCTATTGTGAGAAATAAATTTTTCTGATGGGTAATAAATGCGTCAAATCCAGAATAGTATCCTGGTTTCTCGACATGAAGAATATGGTCTTCATGAATTTGTAAACCACCCACGACTTGATTAGGAGCTACATCTATGCTTTCAAAGAAAATAGCTCTGTTCTGATGGACATTTTCCAAGTTATCTTGGGTATTGAGTCCTAAATTTAAACTTTCATAGCCCTCAGTGCTGACACCTCCATTTCTTCTACTTTCCAGCATTAGAAGATGTTCAAATTGTTTTTCAAACTTGGAATGAAAACTACTGTCTGTTTGCATCAGCAGGGAGATTTATTTTTTCTTTTCCTTTCTAGCTTTTATACCCCAAGTGAAATAAAATTCAGCTACGACTTCATCTTTATCGTTGTAAGCCAATGTTTTACATCTAATTTCCTCTCCTTCGAAAGTTTGGCAGGTTTTATATACTTTTTCAGCTATTTCATGTCCTTGGTCACATTTGAATCTAGTGATTCCCAAAGCTCTTTTGATGAATTTAGCTTCAGTGCCTACAACGAAAGTAGATACAGATGGTTTGGAATTGTGTGTGTACATTAATAAAAGTGCACCACTTGCCATTTCTGCAACCATACCTAATACTGCCCAATATGTCGTATTAAATGGATTTTTATTGAGAAACCTATATGGAACAGTCAGTTCACAATATTCATCATTTAGTTTTTCTAATTTCACTCCAGTTAATGCTGCCAAAGGCAAATCTTTTGCAAGACCAGCTTTGAATAGAACAGGATTTAATGCTAGATTTTTATAAGACTGAATATTTTTCTGATTGAAAAAAGAATAGACTTCTGAGTTTAACATGATATTTATGGTTTTGGGTAAAAATAAGAAACTTTAATCTCCTTTTTCAAGGATAAATTAAATTCAGTAATGAATAATGAAATATTGATGAAATTCAAAAATTAAAACTCGTTTGAAGGTTCAATTTTCTCAACTTTTTGATGCGCAAATACATAGTTTAATTTGGTATAAATTCCACTTTGTACAGAGAATGGAGATATTTTATCATCACCTCTTAATTTTGGAAATTGTTTTAAATCTGCATTGAATGATACTCTAGTGCCTAAAGTGAAATGAATATTTCGACTGGCATAAATATCAAATTCTAATCCTCCTAATAATCCCCACTGGCTTTGATTATAATTGACTTCAAATGGTGCAATTTCACCATCAATATAAGTATTGACAGTTTTTAATTTGCTGAAATGCGCCCCTCCAATATAGCTCATCGCTATCGGCATTTTATCGTAACGAGTTAAGATTTTATGCGTGTATTTGGCATATATTGGGAATTTCATGTAGTCTAATAAAAGATACTTGTCTTGCTTTTGACCATTTTTGACTTCACTAAAATGTTGTCCTTCATCAGAATTATATAGCCATTCCACACCGACAGACCATCTTGAATTGATAATATATCCTACGTTCAATCCATAAGATTTACCAAAAGAAGCAGATTGCTCCATCTGACTAGTATTGACACCTTCACGAGAAGATTTTGTCATGGCAGTAAAATGACCACCCAAAATAGGTGCTACAATAATTCCTTTGCGATTATATTTTGAAGACTTTTTCTTTCTTGAATTAGATTGTTGAAGATGAGATGAAAGGCTCTCTTCGTCATCAACATATAATGTTGTTGGCAAACTTTCTAAGTTGGCAAGATCTTCATTCAATCTTTCATTTTGGACAATCTGGTTTATATCAGAAGAGGGTAGATTATTATCTACTGAATGTTCATTTGCCAGATTATTCAATTGTAATTTAGAGTTTTTGCGAATAGATTTTTTTTCTTTTCCAGCGAATAGATTTTTATCTGATGTATTGAAATTAGAGGCTTTGTTTTTTGATGATTTTCTTGAATTTCCTTTAGCATCCAATTTAATTATATCATTTTTCTTGAAATTTTGATGATTGCTTAATTCATTTTCATTGGATTGAAAAGTAGTTGTATTTTCTTCTATATCAATATTTTGTAATGATGCTGTCGCTTGATTGAGATCAATATTTGAATATTGAATATTGCTCGATATCTTAGTAGAATTAGGCGAAGATTTTAAAGAGATTTTTTTGTGTTCTTGATATGCTTCAGAATATTTATCATAAATAAACAACGAAGAAATCAAAGTAAAAGTAATCAACGCTGCTGCAATAGGATATTTGAATCTAAGATAAAAAGGTAGTTTATGAGGTAATTTTTTATCAATTTTCTCCCAAATATCATCTGGCGGCTGCAAAGAGGAATTCTCTAGCCGATGTTTAAAAAAGTCATCAAAAGATTTATTTTCCGAATTGTGCGACATGGGGGATTCTTACTCTTTGGGCTTCTTGAATTTGCTTCTGTAATATATATCTAGCTCTAGCAAGTTGTGATTTGGACGTGCCTTCACTAATTTTTAGCATTTCAGAAATTTCTTTATGAGAATAGCCTTCAATGACATAAAGGTTAAAGACAGTTCTATATCCTACGGATAAATTTTGAACCATATTCATTAAATTCTCTACCTCCAAATTATCCTCTTGAAAATCTACTGTCGGAATCTTCTCTAAGGCAGCTTCATTGTCACTGACAGGATATAATCTACTTTCTTTTCTGTAATGCTCAACAGCTGTATTGATAAAAATTCTTCTAACCCAACCCTCAAACGAGCCAGTCTCTCTATATTTTTCAAGATTAGAGAATACCTTTATCCATCCTTCTTGAAGGATATCTTGAGCGGTATCTTGATTTGAACAATATCTCATACAAACAGCATACATCTTTCCAGATAATATTTCATACAATTGACGTTGGCAATGCCTTTTGTTTAAAAGACATCCATCTATCAATCTTCTATAAAGAGAATCTTTTGGTGTTTCTGGTTGCATTCGATGTAAAAAGATATACTAATATAATGCTATTAATCATTAATCGCCATGATTATGAATTATTTAGCAATTTTTATTTTTTAAAATAAGATGGTTTATGGAGACTCTAAATAGAAACGCTTAATTTTGTGGCGTGGAAAATCAATCGTTAATTAAAATTTTATTACCCAATGCTCTTTTGGCAGGAGTAAAGGAGTGTCTAAATGAAATTTTTAATCAGAATAGTTATTCTGATAAGGCAGTAGCTAATATGTTGAAATCTCATACTCAATGGGGTTCACGAGATAGGAAAACAGCTACAAAGTTAGTTTATAATATTACCCGTAATTTTTTGCTTAATCAATACAAGTTTGATGAATTGTCAAAAAGTTTAAAACTATCCGATAAAATAGAAGTTTTTATTGGATTGGCAATGTTGGACGATGAGCAATTGAAGGATAGGGTGGAGTTAGATGATAGATTTTCAGAATTATTGTCTGAGTTATCGGATATTCCAGATGCTGTGAAATATGGACTTTCTGATTGGATGTATCAAAAATTTATTGAAGATTGGGGTAGTGGAGCTATTGAATTGATACAGTCATTGAATCGTCCAGCTCCCGTATATATTAGGTATAATGGTTTGAAAACTACTGCTCAAAAATTAAATCAGGAGTTGGATAAAATGAAGGTTGAATATGCTTATGATGAAAAGGTTGGAGGTGCAATTAAAGTATTGAGTAGTAATCAACTTCGTCAGTCAAAAGCATTTAAAGAAGGATTGTTTGAGTTTCAAGATATTGGTTCTCAATATATTATTAAAAAGATTGGGATTAAGCCAGAACAAGTTGTTGTAGATTTTTGTGCAGGAAAAGGTGGGAAGACGCTTCAATTGGCTGCACTGATGAAAAATCAAGGTCGTCTGATAGCATCAGATATTGATTCTGCACGATTGACTCATTTACAGAAACGTAGTGAACGTTCAGGAGTGAAAAATTTAGAAATTTTCTCTCATTCATCTCTTACGGATAAGAAAAACTTGATGGCTGATGTTGTTCTGATTGACGCACCCTGTTCTGGTTCTGGAACATTCAGAAGGCAACCTGATTTGAAATTTCGTCTGAAAAGTGAAATGTTGGAAGAAGTACTCAATCAACAAGCTAGTATTTTGGAAGATGCTAAAGGATTGCTGAAGAATAAAGGGAAATTGGTTTATGCGACTTGCAGTGTTTTTAAAAGTGAAAATTCTGAGCAAGTGAAAAGTTTTATCAATAAGTATCCAGAGTTTGTATTATTAGAAGAAGAATATTTACTGCCTTCTCAATTGGATGGAGATGGTTTTTATATAGCGATATTGGAGAAAAATAAAAAAGGGATGTAAAAACATCCCTTTTTAAATGGTGGGCACAACAGGATTCGAACCTGTGACCCCCTGCTTGTAAGGCAGGTGCTCTGAACCAGCTGAGCTATGCGCCCTTTGTTTTTCTGAAATAAAATGGTGGGCACAACAGGATTCGAACCTGTGACCCCCTGCTTGTAAGGCAGGTGCTCTGAACCAGCTGAGCTATGCGCCCCTTTTACTTCAAAAATGAACTTTGCAATAATCTCTGAAATTAATTGCGAGTGCGAATATACTATTCTTTTTTTCATCAACAATATAAGATTGAATAATTTTTAATTTTTTTTCATTGTTTTATCATTTCATAATCACTACTTTTAAAATACATGAGCGATAAAAGAGCAAAAGATTTGTACTTATTGAGAAAGTCCTGGAGGATGCTCTTAATGATTTGTGCTTTTGCAACTATGCTTTTCTCTTTAGCATTTACATATTATCTGGCAAGAGAAATTGAAAAAGATGAAAAGGCTCGAGTCGGAGAGATGGCTGCAGCTTATAAGACATTGGTCTCTTCTAGTGAAGGGTTGGAGATTGAGGAAGCCTTGCGTATGATTCAGAAAAATGAATCTATTCCTGTAATATGGGTGTCGTCAAATAATGAGTTATTAGATTCTAAGAATATTCGTGATAAAGATATTTTAGAGCATCAAGAAAGTTTGAATGCTTATTTGCGTAAGCTGAAAGAAAAGAATCAGGTGGTTTCTTTTAAAGTAAATGATTTTGAATTGCCTCAGTTATTGTACTACGATGCTTCTTTTTTGCTCAAGATGGTGAAGTTGTATCCATATTTATTATTTGCTTTGGTCAGCGTGTTTCTTGTGCTGGCATTAGTTGGATTGACGATTTCTAGGCAAGCAGAACAAAAGCAGCTTTGGGTCGGAATGGCTAAAGAAACTGCACATCAACTTGGAACTCCATTGTCTTCTCTGAGTGCATGGGTGGATTATTTAGAGGTAAAGTTTGAGGGTACTGATGATGCATTTGTTGTAGATGAGCTGAGAAAAGATGTGGCAAGATTAGAATTAGTTGCTGATAGATTTTCAAAGATTGGATCAAAACCTACATTGGAAAATCGAAATGTTGTTGAGCTGATTCGTGGAATTGTCAATTATATGAGCTCTAGAGCAACAAAAAGTGTAGCGTTTAATATATACGACCATACCGATGGAGATAATTTTATGATGCTGAATGCATCTCTTTTTGAGTGGGTAATGGAAAATCTGATTAAAAATGCACTGGATGCGATGGAAGGTGTCGGTCAAATCAATATCACTATAGATATCATTAGTGGTTCGTTAGTAATAGATGTTCAAGACTCAGGAAAAGGGATTGCGCCTAATAAAATAAAATCAATTTTCGAACCCGGTTTTTCAACCAAAAAGAGGGGTTGGGGGCTTGGGCTCACGCTTTCTCAAAGAATTATTGAACAGTACCACAAAGGGAAAATTTTTGTAAAGGAATCTACTATTGGGAAAGGAACTACTTTCAGAATTCAATTTCGAAAAGATATTGTGGAATGAAATAATGAAGTAAAGTGAAAAATTAAAAAGTACAAGGTACGAAGTACGAATGGAAATTGTGGAGTTAGGGCTTGCCTCGTTAGAGGCTGTCGCTTGGTAAAAATAAATAATCAACCTACTATTGCTCCGTAGGAGCTACCCTTTAATGAGTTCAATAATAGTACTTCCTACCGAAAATAACCGCAAAGGACACAAAGTTTAATGAAATCCTGTGGAGAAATGTGAGAGGTAAAATGTGAGAAGAAAGAGCTGGTGGTTGAGCCCTGTCAAAACCATGGAGAAGAGTGGAAAATTAAAAGTTAAAAGTACGAAGTACGAATGGAAATTGTGGAGTTAGGGCTTGCCTCGTTAGAGGCTGTCGCTTGGTAAAAATAAATAATCAACCTACTATTGCTCCGTAGGAGCTACCCTTTAATGAGTTCAATAATAGTACTTCCTACCGAAAATAACCGCAAAGGACGCTAAGTTTTACGCAAAGGACACAAAGTTTAATGGAATCCTGTGGAGAAATGTGAGAGGTAAAATGTGAGAAGAAAGAGCTGGTGGTTGAGCACTGTCGAAACCATGGAGAAGAGTGTAAATTAAAAGTTAAAAGTACGAAGTACGAAAAATGATGTCGAATCTAACCGCGAAGAACACGAATATATAAGAGAGTATTTTTTTATGTAATTTTACATTATGGGCAATAGAGTGATTACCATATCCGACTTCTCTCCACATCTATTTTGGGATATTGATATTTCCAAATTTGATTTTCATATTAATAAGGTTCAATTAGTCCATAAAGTTTTAGAGTATGGTAAGATGAAAGATTGGATTTTAATTAAAGAGCTTTATGGCTTAGAAGAAATAAAAGTTATTTCACTAAATTTAAGAACACTTGACGATGTTACTTTGGCTTTTTTATCCAACCTTTTTCAAATTGACAAAACAAAATTTAGATGTTACAAACACAAACAGTCAGTTCCGAACTTATGGAACTCTTAGAATGGCTGATGCAGAAGGAAGATTTTTCAAAATTTGCATTAGTTGGTGGAACATCTTTGGCTCTGCAAATTGGACATCGTAATTCAATAGATATTGATTTATTTGGGAATTTAGAAATTCAACATAATCTCTTTTTAGATATTTTATCCGAGTTTGGTAGCCCTAGTTTGTTAAAGCATTCTAAGAATATATTTATTACTTCTATAAATAACATAAAAGTAGATTTTGTAAATTATAAATATCCATTGTTGGATAATATTGTCATACAAAATGGTATTAGAATGTACTCTAAAAGAGATATTGCGGCAATGAAAATAAATGCAATATCAGGTCGAGGGAGCAAGAAAGATTTTATTGATTTATATTTTTTACTCCAAGAATTTTCACTTTTTGATATGATGAATTTTTATAAGCAAAAATATCAAGACGGTTCAGAATTTTTGGCAATTAAGAGTTTAGCTTATTTTTCTGATGCAGATTTAGAAGTTGAACCTAAAATGTTCAAGCCATTTGATTGGGGAAATTGTAAAGAGTTTATTTTATCTGAAACAAGAAAATTGTAGATGTGTATTAAAGAAGCTATGAAATAATTTGGAGATTTGGAGATGTGAAAACGCTGGTGGTTGTCGAAGCCCTATCTCCTTATTTTGTCATTCCCATGAAAATGGGAATCTCCAACCTAATTTTACCTTTCATGAGATTCCTGCTTCCGCAGGAATGACACAGCTCTTTTTGGACATGTTGCTCTAAATACAACAAGAAATACAAAATACAATTAACCGCAAAGAACACTAAGCTTCTACACAAAGTTCACAGAGTTTAATGAAGTAATGAGGGAAATTACGAGGTACGAAGTACGAATGGAAATTGTGGAGTTAGGGCTTGCCTCGTTAGAGGCTGTCGCTTGGTAAAAATAAATAATCAACCTACTATTGCTCCGTAGGAGCTACCCTAAATAATAATTTTGTCTAAAATTACCACAAAGTTTCACAAAGTAGCCCAGAGTTTCACAAAGATTTTTCTTTGAGTTTTTTGTGCCTTCTTGGTGTTTTTTGTGTAATAGTTTTACAATGAAATAATGTAAGAATATAGATTTTACTCCATCATTACCCTTTTATATCTCTGATAATGGAAAAGTATTAGAAACATAGATACCCTTCTCATTCCTATCTAAAGTACAACACTCCACTTGATGGTCATGCTGGAAAAATAAGATATGATCATTCTCATAAGCAGTTTCTAGTATTCTAGATTTTTCTTTAAGAGAGTCCAATGGTCTTACGTCATAAGCCATAATATATGGCATGCGCACATGATGATGGCTAGGAATTAAATCTGAAACAAATGAAATCGTCTGTGAATCACGATAAATATGTACTATCTGCATACTTTCTGTATGACCATTCAAATATTCAATCTCAATATTTTCTATACCCAAATCATCTTGTTCAGTAAATTTTAATTGCCCTGATTCATAAATAGGTAAGATATTTTCTTTGAGAAAAGATGCTTTTTCTCTCGGGTTGGGATCAATAGCCCATTCCCAGTGCTCATAAGAAGACCAGTAAGTAGCATTGGGAAATGCTAATACATATTTGCCTTCAATATCTTTTTTTACTGCTCCACCACAATGGTCAAAATGCAAATGAGTCAATATCACATCAGTAATATCTTCTGGGCTAAAACCATGTTGAGCCAATGATTTTTCTAATGTATCTTCTCCGTGAGGGTAGAAATGTGAACGAAATTTTTCATCTTGTTTGTTCCCCAATCCAGTGTCAATAAGTACCAAACGCTCTCCAACCTCTACCAATAAGCAACGGGAAGCCCATGTGCACATATTGTTTTCATCAGGAGGATTGAGTTTGGACCAAATTGATTTAGGTACAACTCCAAACATAGCTCCTCCATCGAGCTTGAATAATCCCGTTTCTATACTATATAACTTCATACATCAAAAATATGCACTAAAATACACTAAAGGCATTGATAATTAATGTGACTTATAACCTTTAGTGGTAAAAAATATGAAATAAATGATGTTGAATAGTATTATTCCATATAATGATTGAAAAAATTAGTTAAACCAAGCCATCAGTTTTTTGATAAGACCCATATTGTTTTTATATGGCGGATATTTGATGGGCATATCAGTGATAGTTGACTTTTTGAGTACGCTCTTGTGATGAGAGAAAGTGTCAAAAGATGATTTTCCATGATAAGCACCGATACCACTTTCACCTACACCTCCAAATGGTAAATGTCCTTGACCAACATGCATAATAGACTCATTAATACATCCTCCACCAAATGAGATTTCTTCCATGACTTTCTTTTGAACATTGTCATTCTCAGAGTAAATGTATAATGCCAAAGGCTTCTCAAATTGTTTGATATAAGCAATTGCTTCATCCAAAGTATTGTATTCAATGATAGGGAGTACAGGGCCGAAAATTTCCTCCTGCATGACTTTGTCATCAAGGCTCACACCTTCAACAAAAGTAGGTGCAATATATTTTTCACTTTTATTGGTTTGACCTCCATAAATCACTTTTGAAGGATCTATCATTCTGGAAATTCTATCAAAATGTCTTTCAGAAATGATACGACCATAATCTGGACTAGTTGCAGGATTGCCAGAATAAAATTCATTCAAATGTTCTTTCATTTTAGCAATCAATTTTTCTTTGACCTTCTTATTGACCAATAAGTAATCGGGAGCCACACAAGTCTGTCCAGCATTGGTGAATTTTCCCCACAAGATTCTTCTAGAAGTATGTGTCAATTGAATATCTTCATCGACAATACAAGGACTCTTTCCTCCCAACTCTAATGTAACAGGAGTCAAATATTTGGCAGCCGACATATAGACATAGCGTCCAATCTCTGTCCCTCCAGTGAAAAAGATATAGTCAAATCTCTGTTCCAACATCGCTTTACTTTCTTCTACTCCGCCTAGAACCACTTTAATATATCCTTCTTCAAAGTTCTCACTAATGAGTTTTTGGATTAAAAGTGCAGTGTTTTCAGATAGCTCAGATGGTTTGAGTATTGAAGTGTTGCCCGCAACCATTGCGCCCAATAAAGGAGCTATCAATAACTGAAATGGATAATTCCAAGGAGCGATAATATAAGTAACTCCATAAGGTTCAGGATATATCCAACTAGTCGCTAATTGATGAAAAAGAGGAGTTTTTACTCTTTGAGGCTTTGACCAAGATTTTATATTTTTTAGAATCTCATCAATTTCTGAAATCACAATACCTACTTCAGTAGCATAAGCTTCCAATTCAGATTTTCTCAAATCATCATAGAGTGCCTTTAAAATAGCCTTTTCATTATCGACAATGATTTGTCTAAGTTTTTTTAATTGAGCAATTCGAAAATCTACAGATTTTGTTTTGCCGGTATTAAAATATGCTCTTTGCTTTTGCACAATTGATGCAGCGTCGAAAGAAATGTTTGTATAAGGTGTGGTTAATGTGCTCATTGCAGATGTATTTTGAATGGAAATAGAAAATAGATTGATTGTGAAAATATAAAATTTACAACAAAGAAACTTTCTTAATATGACAAAATAGTGCAATTATTGTTCATTTCATCTTTCTTTTCAAGGATTCTTTAAGCTAATGTTATTTTTTTGATGTTTGTAAAAAAACCTTATGCATACATACTATCAATGGTGAAATTATGTATGTTTGTTATGATGAAAAGAAAATAATCTAAAAATTCATTCAATTTAAAACTAAACAAAACACAAATGAAAACATTGAAAACAAACTTTTTTGCATTGCTATTATTAGTAGTAGGAATGTCAGCAATCACTACTTCTTGTTCTAAAGATGACGGAGATGATCCAAAAGTATTTACTTATGAAAACGTGGATGGTGTTTTTGCTGGTAACCATAAGTTAAATATTCCTAGTAATATTCTTGCCGCATTGTCAGCTACTTTACCAGTAGATTCAGTAACGGGAGAGAAACCAGATTTGACAAAAGGATTTGATGATACTTTGACTGTAAGAGTAGTAGATGGTAAAGTGAATGTGACTTCTGAACTTTTAGGCATTACTGTACAAGGAGAGGTTTCTGCAAATAATACTGTAAAAATTAAAGAGACAAAATATGATGTATTGAACTTAGGAACTGCTGTTCAAGCAAAAAATGCATCTATTTCAACATCAAAAGATGTAGCTTTTAGTTCTAAAGCAATAGGTTCTTCTACAAACGTTCAGTTGAGATTGAAAGCTGGTAAAATTGGAGATTTTTCAATTCCATTGGATATTACTACTGATGGAAAGTTCACTAAAATTGCAGACTAATTTTAAGCGATAAATTTAAAACTTAAAGCCTTGTATTTTTTATAGATGCAAGGCTTTTTTATTACGCAATAAATTGATTAATAAGCAATTGAGATTTAACATTTCTCATTTTTAAAATAAAAAAGTGTTATTTTTTCTAAAATTTATCATGAATTAATAATACCTTCGGTTACAAACAAAAAATCAAAAACGATTCAATGAAAAAGATTTTACTTATTGTAATGACCTTCTTTGGCATAGGTTTTCAGGCTTTTGCACAAAATGCTACCATTCAAGGAGTAGTAAAAGATGCAGCCACGCAAGAAGCACTTTTTGGTGTCAATGTGATTGTGAAAGGGACTACCAATGGCTCTTCAACTGGCTTTGATGGTGACTTTTCTATTAAAGTGCATGCAGGTACTCATCTATTGAGTATTTCTTATTTAGGATATCAGACTAAGGAAGTGTCAGTCAATATTGGTGCAGGAGAAACTAAGAAGATTGATGTATTATTAGAGGAAGAAGCAACATTATTGAATACAATCGTTGTTTCTGCTAGTAAATTTGAAAAGAAATTGGGTGAAGAGACCGTATCTTTAGATGTTATCAAACCTAATTTCTTAGAGAACCAAAACTTAGTCACTATTGATGATGCAGTCGAAAGAAATCCAGGTGTTGCGGTGATAGATGGTCAAGTGAATATCCGTGGAGGTGCGGGTTATTCTTATGGTGCAGGTTCTAGAGTTTTATTGTTATTGGATGATTTGCCTATTCTTCAAGCAGATGCTGGATACCCTAACTGGACTGCTATCCCTACTGAAAATATCGGTCAGATAGAAATTGTGAAAGGAGCTGCTTCTGCATTATATGGCTCTTCTGCGATGAATGGTATCATCAACGTCAGAACGGCTTATGCTACTAATGAACCTATAACGAAAATTGCAGTTTATGGAACGCAATATGCTACTGCTTCATCTAAAGAGGATGGATATAGAAGAGATTGGTGGAAAATGAGTCCAGAAGAATTGTTTAATGAAACTGGTAATGATGCATTAGTTCATCAGATATATGACCAAGATTCTGCTGTGATAGGATATGAATTTGCCGAGCCTAAAAGAATGAGAAGACCTTATGAAGCAGGACTATCTTTTGGTCACAGACAGAAGTTTGGGAAATTTGATTTAGTATTAGGCGGTCAATACGTTTCTAAACAAGATCAAAAATACAATAGCTTTGACAATAGAGGCAGACTGAGTATTCAGACGAGATATAGAGTGAGTGAAAATGTCAATTTTGGTATTAATGGGAATGTTCAAGCAGGTAAAAATGGATCTTTCTTCTTATGGAATGGCAATAATGGAATCAATAAATATATTCCAGCTGCATTGACTGGTGAACCTACAACAACTGGTGCATTGAGAGTAACAATCGACCCATTCTTCAATTATCAAGATGAGAAAGGCAATAGACACAAAATATTAGGTCGTTGGTTTAAAGTTGATAATAATAATACGAATGACCAAGGTAACTTCTCCAATTTCTTCTATGCTGAATACCAATATCAAAAAAGATGGGAAAGTATCAATATGACCTTGACTACAGGTGCAGTAGGTAGCTATGTGAATGTAGAAGCACCTTTATATGGTACTAAAGGAGATGATAAATTGAAAGGAAGAAACTTTGCTGCTTTCTTGCAATTGGATAAAAAGTTTTTCAATAAACTGAATGTGTCTTTAGGTGCTAGACTGGAAAACTTTGAAATCTCTGAAACAAAAGCAGAAACTAAACCGGTATTTAGAGCAGGGTTGAATTACCAACCAGCAGAATATACTTATATCAGAGCTTCTTTCGGTCAGGGATATAGATTTCCTACTATTGCTGAAAAATTCATTTCTACATCTTTAGGAACAGCAGTTGCAATTCTTCCTAATAATAGCTTGACTTCTGAAACTGGAATGAGTGCTGAGTTGGGTATCAAACAAGGAGTGAAAATTGGTAAGTTCAATGCATTTATTGACGTGGCTGGATTTTTCACTAGATACTATAACATGATGGAATTTAATCCAACAGCAGACTCTAATTTATTACCTAAAGGTATGATATTGGGATTCCAATCTCAAAATGTTGGAAATACTCAGATTATTGGTGTAGAAGCGTCTCTAATGGGTGAAGGCAAGATTGCCAATAAGTTTCCTACAACAGTAATGTTGGGTTATACTTATATAGCTCCTAAATATTTGGATTGGGATAGTTTTGATGATGATGAACTGAAGCAACATGCTACAGATTATAATGTATTAAAATATCGTTTCAGACATATGTTTACAGGCTCATGGGATATCAACTTGAGAGGATTTGATTTTGGAGTATCTGCAAGATATTTTAGTTACATGGAAAATATTGATGCGTTATTTACTGTGTTTATACCTGGATTGATAGATTATAGAGATTCTAGATATAAAAAAGACTGGGAGAAGTTGGATCCAAAACATCAACATAAAGGAGATTTAGTTTTAGACTTGAGAGCTGGATATACTTTTGAGAAAAATAAGAACAAATACAAAATTTCTGGTATTGTTAATAATGCTGCTAATAGAGAGTATTCTTTACGTCCAGGATTGGTAGAAGCTCCATTGACTTATTCATTGAGATTAGACTTTGAGTTCTAAACAATATTTAAAGAAATAAGATGCACCCTTAGTTTATACTGAGGGTGTTTTTTTTAGCAAAAAAATATGCCTTTGGTAATTGAATTGAAAAACTTTATTTTTGGGCACTTAATTAAAAACGCATTAAAAAATACTTTTCATGAGTAATACAACTGAGTTTAAAAATCTTTTGAGAGGAGGTGAATTCTTGATTAAAGAAAGTAATTTTCAAGATTTATTTACACCTGCAGATTTGGATGAAGAGCAACAAATGATTCTTCAATCTACCAATGATTTTTTGGATAATGAAATCATGCCTAAGCGAGACAGAATCGAAGTGCAAGAAGAAGGAGTAACTACCACTTTACTAGAACAAGCTGGTGAATTGGGATTATTGGGATTGGCTGTTCCTGAAGAATTTGGAGGAATGGGTAAAGATTTTAATACCAATTCTATTGTTGTGGAAGCAATGGCGAGAGCTCGTTCATTCACTTTATCATGGGGAGCGCACGTAGGTATTGGTTCATTGCCGATTGTATATTTTGGCAATCAACAGCAAAAAGAGAAATATCTTCCCAAATTGGCTTCAGGAGAGTTGAAAGCAGCATACTGCTTGACAGAGCCAGGTTCGGGTTCGGATGCTTTAGGAGCCAAAACACGAGCAGACCTTTCAGAAGATGGTAAACATTATGTTTTGAATGGTCAGAAAATGTGGATTACTAATTCTGGATTTGCTGATATTTTTATAGTATTTGCGAAGATAGATGGAGAGAAATTTACAGGATTTATTGTAGAGAAAACAATGCCAGGTCTTTCACTTGGAGCAGAGGAAAAGAAGATGGGGATTAAAGGATCTTCTACAAGATTGGTGTTTTTGGAAAATGTAAAAGTGCCAGTTGAAAATCTTTTAGGCGAAGCTGGTAAAGGTCATTTGATAGCATTTAATATTTTGAATATTGGTCGTTATAAGTTGGCTATCGGTTCATTAGGAGCAGCAAAAGATGCATTAAGACAAGCTGCCGTATATGCCAATGAACGCCAACAGTTCAAAACACCGATAGCTAAATTTGGTGCTATTCAGTATAAATTAGCAGAAATGGCTATTCAGATATATGCTTTAGAATCTGCATGTTATAGAGCTTCAGATAAGATTGACAATTTTGAGAAAAAATTATTATCAGAAGGAAAAGATTTTTCTTCAGCCATCTTAGGTGCTGCAGATGAATATGCTATCGAATGTGCATTTTTGAAAGTACATGGTTCTGAAGTATTGGATTATTGTGTTGATGAAGCTGTACAGGTACATGGTGGAATGGGATTCTCTGAAGAAACTCAAATCGCTGGTGCATATCGTGATGCTCGTATCAATAGAATTTTTGAAGGTACTAACGAAATCAATAGGTTATTGACTGTCGATCAATTATTGAAAAGAGCTATGGCAGGTAAATTAGATATCATGTCTGCTGCGATGGGTGTTCAAAAGGAATTGATGGCAATACCAAGTTTTGGAGCAGGAGAAGATGAGGGTGTTTTGACCAACGAATTGAATGCTGTTAGAAATACTAAAAAAGCTATTTTATTGGTGGCTGGAGCTGCTGCCCAAAAATTGATGACAAAATTGAAACATGAGCAAGAAATCTTGATGAATATAGCTGACATGATTATTGATTTATATGCAATGGAATCTACTGTATTGAGAGTCCAAAAGAAAATTGCTAATGAGGGAGAAGAAGCGGCTGCTTTGGAAATTGCAATTGCTAAAACATTTGTTAGTGATGCAATAGAAAGAGTAGGAGTGAATGGCAAACATGCTTTACAATCTTTTGCAGAAGGAGATGAGTTGCGTATGATGTTGATGGGCTTGAAGAGATATACTAAATTAGATCCATTCAATACTAAGAATGCACGTAGAGCTGTGGCTGCGAAGATTTCTGAAGATCAAGCATATAGTTTCTAATCTTTAGATTGGAATCAGATTTTTAAAAGGCTATCCGAGAGGGTAGCCTTTTTACTTGTTTGAAATATTTGAAAAATGAAATGAATGAAGTAATGTGGAGATATGAAGATGTGAGAGGTGAAATGTAAAATGAAAAAAGTTGGTTGAGGTTCTCGAAATCTAACCGCAAAGGATGATAAAATTTAACCGCAAAGGATGCTAAGCATATTTTTGAAAATGGATTGCCACGTCGTCGTTCCTCCTCCTCGCAATGACGGAAATCAGTACGTCACTGCGAGGCACGAAGCAGTCCAGATTAATTAAGTAATGTGGAGATATGAGAGGTGAAATGTAAAATGAAAAAAGTTGGTTGAGGTTCTCGAAACTAACCGCAAAGGATGCTAAGCTTCTACGCAAAGGACGCTAAGCATATTTTTGAAAATGGATTGCCACGTCGTCGTTCCTCCTCCTCGCAATGACGGAATTCAGTACGTCACTGCGAGGCACGAAGCAGTCCAGATTAGTTAAGTAATATGGAGATGTGATAAAAATTACGAGGTACGAATTACGAAAGAAAATGCTGGTGGAAGGATTTTGCCACTTGGTAAAAATAAATAATCAAGCAACTATTGCTCCGTAGGAGCTACCCTTTAGAATAATAAAACAATGAAGCAATGTGAAGGTGTGTAGATTTGAAAATACTGGTGGCTGAGCTTTTCGAACTTTGATTTATCATCTTAATGATAAAATTAGTTAACATTAAATGTTATTTCTTATCATAATGTCCTAGAGCAGATATAATTAATACTGTAATTTTTTCTTCTTCGACAGTGTAAATAATTCTATCTTTTTGATTAATTCGTCGTGACCAAAAGCCTGTAAGGGAATATTTTAGAGCCTCTGGCTTCCCTGTTCCAGAATAAGGATGCTCTTCTAATTCTGCAACAATAGTTGAAATTTTTTCTAATGTAACTTTATTTCCAGCTTTTTTATGTTTTTGTAAATCTTTGATAGCAGTTTCTGTATATTGAACTATATACTTTCCCACAATTTATCAGCTTTAATCGTTACTTTTTTATCGTTTTTATGGGCATTCAATACCTTATTGACAAAAGTAGAATCATAAATACTATCGTTGTCTTTGTTCTGCTCAATTTCAACAAAAGGTAATTTTTTTAGGTATTCCAAAAGTGCTTTTGCCTCTTGACCCTCTTCTTTAATTTTTAAAGTGATTGTTGTCATTTCGACATTTTTTATACGAACAAAATTACTCAATCTTTTTATTATTTCAATATACTTCAATTTATTAGACTTTGTTAAGAATGAAATATTTTGGAGATGATAATTAAAAATTACGAGGTACGAAGTACGAATGGAAATTGTGGAATTAGGGCCTGCCTCGTTAGAGGCTGCCACTTGGTAAAAATAAATAATCAACCTACTATTGCTCCGTAGGAGCTACCCTTTAATGAGTTCAATAATTGTAATTCCTACCGAAACTAACCGCAAAGGATGCTAAGCTTCTACGCAAAGGACCCTAAGCATATTTTTGAAAATGGATTGCCACGTCGTCGTTCCTCCTCCTCGCAATGACAGAAAACAGTACGTCACTGCAAGGCACGAAGCAGTCCAGATTAATTAAGTAATGTGGAGATGTGATAAAAATTACGAGGTACGAAGTACGAATGAAAAATGCTGGTGGTTGTCGAAGCTCTATCTCCCATTTTTGTCATTCCTATGAAAATGGGAATCTCCAACCTAATTTTACCTTTCATGAGATTCCTGCTTTCGCAGGAATGACATTGCTCTTTTTGGACATTTTGCTCTAAATACAACAAGAAATTCAAAATACAATTAACCACAAAGTACACTAAGTTATTCCACAAAGTTTCACAAAGAAGCACTGAGTTTCTCAGAGAATTTGCTTTGAGTTTTTTGTGTCTTCTTAGTGTCTATTGTGTAATAGCATTCTAAGATAAAGTCATTTTTCAATTTCTATTTGCACAAAGCTCTAAAAGCATCTAAAACCTCGTCTGCTTGTTTTTGAGTGATATTTAAAGCAGGAAGTAATCGAATTGTATTAGGATTTGATGAATTACCAGTAAGGATATTAAAGTCTGACATCATCTTGTTTCTTAAATCTTTGATAGCATATTGCATTTCAATGCCTATCATCAATCCTTTGCCACGTACTTCAACAACACCTGGAAGTTTTTGAATTTCTTCCATTAAATAATTTCCTATTTTTTCTGTGTAGGAAATAAGTTCATCTTTCTCTATCACTTCTAATACAGCCAATGCTGCTGCACAAGCCAAAGGAGCACCTCCGAAAGTTGTACCTAACATGCCATGCCAAGCTGGAATATGTGGAGCGATTAACACACTACCTATAGGGAAGCCATTGCCCATTCCTTTGGCTGTGGTAATCATATTTGGTGTTACTCCTGCCCATTGGTGCGCAAAGAATTTTCCTGAACGTCCATATCCGCATTGTACTTCATCTGCTATGAATAATGCTCCGTATTCCTTACATTTTGCAGAGATATGTTGCAAAAACTCAGGTGTAGCTTCATAGATTCCATTGACTCCTTGGATGGGTTCGATAATGACACATGCTATTTCATTTTCAGCAAAAGTTTTGTCAAGAGTGGCTTTATCATTTAACTGTAGAAATATTACATGGTCATCAGGATTGACAGCTGCTTTGATTTTTTTATTATCAGTAGCAGCAACAGCCGCAGATGTACGACCATGGAAAGCTCCAGAAAAAGAAATGATAGTTTTTCTTCCTGTATGAAAAGAGGCAACTTTGATTGCATTTTCATTAGCTTCAGCACCCGAATTGACTAAAAAAAGTGCATAATCTTCATATCCTGAGATTTTTCCAAGTTTTTGAGCCAATTCATTTTGGATAGGTAATTTTACAGAATTTGAAAAAAAGGAAATCCCTTCATTCATTTGATATTGCAATCTCTCTGTCCAATGAGGATGATTGTGTCCGATAGAAATTACAGCATGACCGCCGTAAAAATCTAAATATTTTTCTCCTTTTTCATTAAATACTTCTGAACCTTGACCTTTTACTAAAGTCAAGTCAAATAAAGGATAAACGTCAAATAATTTCATTTTTAGTATTTTCTTGTTCTAAAAGTGAAGGCTAAAATACACTTGCCTTCAATTTTAATCCTGTTGTTTCTTCCCATCCCATCATGAGATTCATATTCTGAACAGCTTGACCTGATGCACCTTTTAATAAATTATCTTCGATAGATATGATAGCAATTTGACCATTTTTTACAAAAGGGTATAAGATGCATTTATTGGTATTGACGACCTGCTTCAAATCTGGATTTTCCTCAGCAATATGAGTAAATGGGTGATTTCGATAGAAGTCTTTATACAAATCTTTAGCTTCTTGAGTAGTGCCTTCAAATGGAGTATAGATAGTCGTAAAAATACCACGAGGGAAATCTCCTCTGTAAGGTATCATATTGATAGTGTGTTTGAAATCGTTTTGCAAACTCAATATAGTTTCACCTATTTCTCCAAGATGTTGATGGTCGAACATTTTATAAGTAGAAACATTGCTGCTTCTCCAAGTGAAATGTGTAGTAGGAGATAAGCTGACACCTGCACCAGTAGAGCCTGTAATAGAACTGATATGGATATCTGATTTTAATAAATTAGCTTTTGCAAGTGGTAATAATCCAAGTTGAATACCAGTGGCAAAACATCCTGGGTTGGCAACTTTTTTGGCATTTCTGATTTTTTCTCTCTGAAATTCTGGAAGACCATAAACAAAATCTCCAGCATCTTTCTTTAGCCTGAAGTCATTGCTCAAATCTATAATAATTGTTTCAGTAGCAAAGCTATTTTCTTCTAAAAAGGTTTTAGCTTGTCCATGAGGTAAAGCTAAAAATAGAATATCAATATCTTTTGAAATGACATCAGTAAATTTTAAGTCAGTATCTCCTATCAAATCGTGATGAACTGCTGTAATAGGTTTCCCAGCTTGAGAGCGACTAAATGCAAAAGCTATTTCTACAAGTGGATGGAAATGCAAAAGTCTTACTAGTTCTCCACCTGTATATCCTGCAGCGCCAACTATTCCTACTTTCTTTTTCATTGTTATATTATCTTTTGTCAAAGTACTATTTGTTATTTTCAGCAGCTTCTTTGACTTTGGTATGAATCATTATCTGATTGGAAAATATTTTGGCAAATCCTTTGACATCTTCCCCTGACCATGTATTATTTACTTCTCCATAAGTGCCAAATTTACTTTGCATCAAATCATAAGGAGAGCGTATGCCTATAGTCGAGAATTGATAAGGTCTTAGACTGATGATAACGTCGCCTGTAACATGTGCTTGTGTAGAGCTGAAAAATGCTTCAAAATCTCTCATCACAGGTTCATAGAATAATCCTTCATGTAAGAAATTTCCGTAAGGATTGGATAGCATATCTTTCCAAGTCAATTGTTGTTTGGTCAGTGTATGTTTTTCCAATAAATGATGGGCTTTAATAAGGATAATAGGTGCAGCCGCTTCAAATCCTACACGACCTTTGATACCTATGATAGTATCTCCTACATGTATATCTCTACCTATTGCATAAGGTGCAGCAATACTATTCAATTCTTGAATGAGTTCGATAGGATGATTGAATTTTTTTCCATTAAGAGCAATAGGTTCACCTTTTTCAAAAGAGATAGTGATTTCTTCGGAACCTTGTTGAGTTAATTGAGTAGGATAAGCAGATTCTGGTAAAGTTTGGTCAGAAGTTAAAGTTTCTTTTCCTCCGACAGAAGTTCCCCATACACCTTGATTGATAGAATATTTTGCTTTTTCAGCATCTATTTCTACACCTTTTGCTTTTAGATATTCGATTTCTTCTTCACGACTCAATCTCAAATCTCTTATTGGTGTGATAATTTCAGCTTCTGGAAGTACAATATTAAAAATCATATCAAAACGTACTTGGTCGTTTCCTGCTCCAGTACTACCATGAGCAATATATTCAGCACCGATAGATTTGGCATATTCAGCGACAGCTATGGCTTGAAAAACTCTTTCTGCACTGACAGATAATGGGTAAGTATTGTTTTTTAGGACATTCCCGAAAATGAGATATTTCAAACATTTATCGTAATATTCTCTAGTAATATCTTGAGCCACATACTCTTTTACGCCTAGAGATAATGCTCTTGTTTTAATATCAGCTATTTGTTGGTCGCTAAATCCACCAGTATTCACTGTGATGGCATATACATCAAGTCCTTTATCTTCATTGAGATATTTTACACAAAATGAAGTATCTAGCCCGCCACTATATGCGAGAACTACTTTTTTATTTTCAGTCATTTGTCTCTGTATTAGAAGTGTTCAATTTATTTTTTGTTGCTTTTTTTAGACCTTTAGCTACTGTATTTTTTTGAGTTTTAGGAACAGATAGTTTATTCGGTATTTTTTTATTGGTGTTTTGTTTTTTTAGCCCTTCGACAAATTGTTTTTTCTTATCTGCTTTAGGGTCGTATAACATTCCTGTACAAAGGCAGATTTTTCTGTTTGTCCTCATCAGAATGTCATAATTGACACAACTTTGGCACCCACTCCAAAATGCATCATCTTGAGTCAGCTCAGAAAAGGTAACTGGTTTGTATCCTAATTCAGAGTTGATTTTCATGACAGCAAGGCTAGTAGTGATACCAAACATTTTGGCATCTGGATATTTTTTGCGTGTTAATTCAAATGCTTTCTCTTTGATTTTTTTTGCTAATCCTGCGTTTCTGAACTTTTCAGATACAATAAGACCTGAATTGGCAACGTAATTTTTGCCTTCCCACACTTCAATATAACAGAAACCAGCCCATTCACCTTCATTAGATAGTGCAATAATAGCTTTGCCTTCCAGCATTTTTTGAGAGATATATTCAGGTTTTCGTTTAGCGATTCCTGTACCTCTTTTTTTAGCAGAATCTTCCATCGCATGGCAAATTTCTTCTGCATACATTGTATGAGCCACTGTGGCTACATGGACTATAAATTTTTTATCTTTATTAATTTTCACTATCAATTAGAAATAATACTTTTAATAAAAAGGTTTCAACCAAAAAATAAAAGGATAGAAAAAATAAGGTGTAATTCACCTCTGGGAAAAAATGAGCCGGCCTCAAGGCCTACATTCAAAATTAAGCCCCCAAATAATAGGGTGGGTAAACAATTCTTGGTTCATTTGTACAAAAATAGGTAAAAGTTTAAAATTGTAATATTAAATATTCTTAATCATTTTGCCTTTTTTGAGTGCTAGAAATGATTAATAATGGTTTTGGAGGAATATACTGGGTGTATTGAAGTAGATATTTGAGAAATATTGAAGATAAATCTAATAGCGGTAAGTATTTCAATAGCTAATATTTATAAGAAGATATTCCTCTTGTTGTTCTGTTTTTCATACATTTGATAGATATTTTAAGATGAACTTATTGAATTTTGTATTTTATTGGAATACTTCCCCAGAGATTGTTTCCAATTTTTTAGGGTTTCTCAGTGTGAGATGGTATAGCTTATTGTTTGGGCTATCATTTTTTATTGGTTATTATTTATTTGTCTATATCGCTAAAAAGGAAAACAAGAAAATTGAAGATTTAGATGATTTGGTGATGTATATGTTTTTAGCAACTATCATTGGAGCTAGGCTTGGACATTGCCTTTTTTATGATTTTCATTATTATTTTATTGAACATCCTTTAGAAATTTTTAAAATTTGGGAAGGAGGGTTAGCTAGCCATGGAGCGATATTTACGATACTACCTGCATTATATATTTTCATGAAGAAGCATAAAGGTTATTCCTATTTATGGCTCTTAGATAGAATTTGTTGGGTAGTTGCATTGGCAGCGACATTTATCAGATTGGGTAATTTCTTCAATTCAGAAATTGTCGGTTTACCTACAGATGGTTCATGGGGTGTTGTATTTGTACAGAATGGAGAAGATTTTCCTAGAATACCTATCATGTTGTTTGAATCAGCAAGTTATGCGTTAGTATTTGGCATTTTATCCTATTTGTATGTTTCTAGCAATGGAAAAGTAAGGGAAGGATTGATGTCAGCTATATTTTTTATACTGATGTTATCTTTCAGAATTTTATGGGAGTTTTGGAAATCAGATTATAGTGAGATTGTTGCTTTTGGGCTGAATAGTGGTCAATTATTGAGTGTTCCATTTGTGTTGATGGGATTGGGTTTGCTTTATTATTCATTGAAAAGGAAAACTATTTAGCATGAGGTATTTTTTGTTTTTTATCCTATTCAATTGGGTGACTATTCAAGTAGCTCAGGCTGGTGATGAAAATGACTCCATTAGTAGCATAGAAATCTTGAAAGATTTTGTTTATACACCTTGTATGGAAGAAATAAGGCAGAATAAAAAGATTAATGTCAATGCAGATTATTTTTGTAGCTGTTTATTTGAAAGTTTTATAAGTATAATTAAAGAATCTGGAGTTAGTTTTGATGATATGGATGCAATTGTTGCATTATCTGGAAGTGAAGATTATCATAAAAGAGGTATTGCTTGTGCTGAAGCTAGTAATAATGAAATATTGAAAGAGGAATATCTGTTTAAGAAAGGTTGTTATAAAGGACTGAAAAAGAATTTTTCTAGAAATAAGGAGAAACGAAATAATGTCTGTGATTGTGCTTATGCGAAATACAAGGATATAGGAATTTCATTTGTAGAGATTAATAAATTGCCTGAAGAAACTCGCTCTGAATTGATGCAAAAAATCCTAAAGGAATGTACCGAGTATGAAATCCAAAAAGGAATAAAGTAATTTTAAGAGATATTTTTTCTCTTTTTGTTATAAAATATAGCAACTCCTATAGCTATTACTAAAATCAGCGCAATAAATGGAATATGATTCTTTGAGGTAGTGTCACTTCCTGGAATAGAAATATCAGTATTAGAATTTGTAGCAGAATCGGTAGAAATATGATCTATAGAATGAATCTCTACCATATCAAAATACTTGCGTTGCTGATTGTAATTATACAACTCTTTGGCATGATATCTTAGATAAGAAATGCTATAAATGGTATCTTCCAGAATAAAATTATAACTATCTACGATAAGCCCTTTGATGGGATTGAGTTCGTCATCGATTCTGACTTTGTAAAATATCGCATTTTGATTTTTATACATTGTTTTAGAATAAATCAATGTCGTAGCCCCTTGAATTGAACTTTGTATAAAATTATTTAATACAGTATCTAGATTAATATTTGTTTGAGAAAATAAAGAGTCAGGAATGAGTGTGGTAGAAGCTATCATCACATCATCTCCTTCAGTATAGTGGAACAAAGTCTGCCCCAATGTGTCATTTTTTTGTGGCATGCTAGGGAAGAAAACTGAGACGGTAGAATTCAGTTGCTGACTCACCCATTGGTTGGATGCTTGCCCGTTACTACTAAAGGGAATAATCAGTACAAGAAAAAAGTAAAATATATTTTTCACAGTACAAAAATAACAAAAGGCTGCCCAAAATTTGAACAGCCTTTTATTAGAAAATTTATTTTGATTAATATCTGTAATAATCAGGTTTGTATGGACCTTCAGCAGGGATATTAAGGTATTGAGATTGAGTATCAGTCAAAACATCTAATTCAACACCGATTTTTTTCAAGTGAAGTCTAGCTACTTTCTCATCCAAATGTTTAGGAAGTACATAGACATTGTTTTCATATTTGTCTGTGTTTGTCCATATTTCCAATTGAGCCAAAACTTGGTTAGTGAAAGAGTTACTCATCACGAAAGAAGGGTGCCCAGTAGCACAGCCTAAATTCATTAAACGTCCTTCTGCTAATACAATGATATCTTTCCCATCAATTGTGTATTTGTCCACTTGAGGTTTGATTTCAATTTTACTATGACCATAATTTTTGTTCAACCATGCCATATCTATTTCAATATCGAAATGGCCAATATTACTTACGATTGCTTTGTCTTTTAATACTTTAAAGACATCTCCAGTAACAATATCTCTACAGCCAGTAGTTGTAACGATGATATCAGCTTCTTTTGCTGCATCAATCATTTTTTTCACTTCAAAACCTTCCATTGCTGCTTGCAGAGCACAAATAGGGTCGATTTCTGTAACAATTACTCTAGCTCCTGCACCTCTTAATGATTCTGCAGAGCCTTTTCCTACATCACCATAGCCAGCAACAACTGCTACTTTTCCTGCTATCATCACATCAGTAGCACGGCGAATAGCATCAACGCAACTTTCTCTACATCCGTATTTGTTGTCAAATTTGGATTTTGTTACTGAGTCATTGATATTGATTGCAGGGATAGGAAGAGTACCATTTTGTACTCTTTCGTACAATCTGTGAACACCAGTTGTTGTTTCTTCAGAGAGCCCTTTAACATATTTTACAAGTTCAGGATAGACATCAAGAACCATATTAGTCAAATCTCCACCGTCATCTAGAATCATATTTAATGGTCTATCTTCAGAGCCAAAAAATAAAGTCTGCTCAATACACCAATTGAATTCTTCTTCATTCATTCCTTTCCATGCATATACTGGAACACCTGCTGCTGCAATAGCTGCTGCTGCGTGGTCTTGAGTTGAGAAAATATTACAAGAAGACCATTTGACTTCAGCACCTAAAGCCACTAAAGTTTCTATTAATACTGCAGTCTGGATAGTCATGTGCAGACAACCTGCTATTCTTGCACCTTTTAATGGTTGAGAAGGTCCAAACTCTTCTCTTAAAGCCATTAGTCCAGGCATTTCAGCTTCTGCTAATTCTATTTCTTTACGACCCCATTCTGCCAATGAAATATCTTTCACTTTGTATGGTAGCGTCAATTCGATTGCTGGTTTTTGTGACATTTTTAAATTTTTAGCCTACAAAGATAATAAATAATTATGTGAACCCATAAATCACATTTAACCAACAGAATATTATAAGATTATTTAGCTATTCAAAATTTCTTCTGCAGCCCGATAGCCAGACGATATGGCTCCATCCATATATCCGCACCAATGAGTTGCAGTTTCTGTTCCTGCCCAATGAATATTGCCTTCTGGAGTTCTAAGTGCTTTACCAAACTGTGTCCATGAACCTGGTGTGAAATTACCTGCATAACATCCTCCACTAAATTCTTCTTCTGTCCAACATTTATCTATATAATCTATGAAATTGAAAGCTTCGTTGCCATAAAAAGATTGAAGGATAGATATTACTTTTTCTTTTCTTTCGTTAAGAGACAGTTCAATAAAATCTCTTGCATTTTTCCCTTCAACAAAAAATAAGATAATACCTTTCCCATTGGGCTTTGAGCAATCAAAACTGACATGTAAAGGAGCTTTGTCACTTACTATTTGTCCAGAAAATCCATCTTTTCTCCAAAATGGAGAGTCATAGATAACAAAGCATTTCATTGCAGCACCCATTGGCATTCGTTGAAATAATTGAGATTTTCTTTGGCTTAAAGCAGGATGAAAAGTGATTTTTTGACATAATGCTGGAGGAATAGCGACTATAACCTTTCGGGCATAAACTTCTAATGAATCGGTTTTAACTATGACCTTTTCCTTGTCTTGAGAAATATATTTTACTACTTGGTTCAATTGTATATTTTCTTTAAATGCATGGGCTTCATGAGTAATCAAATTTTGAGTTCCTTCAATAAACAAGGCCTGTTGAGCACCATTAGTAACTCCTAATAAAGTATCTAAATCTTTACCTGAATGGCAATAGAATAAGAAATGCAATAATGAAATCTCAGAAGCTTGACATGCAAAAACGGTTTCAAGTCCAATATGCATAGCTACTCTGGCTGCTTTGGTTTTTATATTTTTGTTTATCCAAGTTTCCATTGTTTCGCCATCCCATTTTTCAGCATCAGATATTGACCAAGGAGCTTCTAAATTGATTTTTTTGCTCATTTTATTGAGACGTTCCATTGCTATACCCAAATCAATCAAAGCGATAGGGTTCATTTTAGGTATCGTACCTTTATAGGTTTTTGTTTTTCCATTGTAGTGATAAATATTTTTTCCTTCATCATAACAATCAAAAACTTCAACTTGATGCTTTCTTACCCATTCCCATATCAGATTTTGAGTAGGTCCTATCCATTGCGCTCCGACATCGATTGTCTCTCCTGAATTTTCTATCTTTTGAGTATTTACTCTACCTCCAATCCTATCTCTGGCTTCCAATACAATGAAATTTTTATTGGCTTGATGTAATTTAGAAGCTGCTGCAATTCCCGCATATCCAGCACCTATTATAATGAAATCTGTTTCTAAAATTTTCATGATTTAAGTGGACTTAGGTTAGAGTTTTGTTTGTTCCAAAAATGGCGATATAGAAAGGATGAGTGATTGGAATATTTGATAGAATTGAGGTGATGTAAGATTTTCTCACTTTCTTCAATGGCATTTAAACTTAAATGAGGTAGTTTTTCATATTCTTGATGTTCCATAATAAAACTATCGGCTTTTATCCAACCCATCTCTTTTTCTCTTCTCAGATGTTCAATTTCATGATGCGCATTTTGATAATCATGAATTGCCTGACGGTGAAATTTCTCCCAATTTAACCAATGGTCTTCATTCTCAAAAAAGACTGTTGATTGAAAATAAAATGGCTTGAAAATGCTCAAACAAGGGGAGGAGCTACCTGTAAGCCATAGAGTGGAAGGTCTATCTTTTCTTATTTCTGCAACCATACTAGAGGTTGTCTGATGAGGACATAATATTCCATTGGCATGCATACAGACACTACCAGTATTACTGTTTTGTGGCTTGAAAGAAGTATTTGTATGATGAGTTCTTAAAGTGGTAAATGCATCTTCAATTCCAAATTTATTTAGTTGATGGTTTTCAGAATACTTTTTACGAATATCGCATCTGGCTAATTTGGGCATCCAAAATGCTGAAAATGAATTGGCAAAATGAAAAGTTTGATTCTTTTTTGTCCAAGATTTATTTTGAGCGTAAGTAATAGCTTCAGGATGGATATCATCATATTTTGAACCAATGGAAAGTCCATTGGAAATCGCTCTGAAAGTTTTTACTTTTTCCATAGCCCAAAATTTTCCAGCGGTTTCTAAAATATAGGCTTCATTAGAATCTGCAATTAGGAAACTATTGTGATAGAAAAAACGCTCTCGAAATCCACCATTTGCGTTTTGTCCATACTTTTCATTCAGTGTAATAATTTTTTCTAAGCTTTCTTTTGCATTAGAGCAACTTTCTAAAGCCAGACGTAGCATATCCATACCTGTAAGGCCATTATTGTCATTAGTAAATGAAAATTTGGTAAATACAGCTTCATTTCCAATGGTAACTCCTTTTTCATTCATGCCCATTTCTGCACCCCACATTTGAAATGGCTGTGATAATATAGTCGCTAAAGTTTCTTGAGAATGCTCTACTTCTATATAAGTACATTTCTGTTTTCCATTGGCATTATTTCTTCTAGGATGCTTTTTGATAAGCTGAATCTCATTTGGCTCTCTATCTGAGTTTTTGCCAAAAATCCAGTTTCCTGATTTGGAATGTGTTGGTGGGCAAATAAAAGTATCACACATCTTTCCAATTTAAGAATATTATCTAAAATTTGAAAGTGTAATCATTATGAATTTTAAAGATTATCCTAGTTTTTGAGCAACTTGAACATAATAATTGAAAATATTGCCTTTCTCTTTTAAAAGAGTTTGTCGAATTTTAAAACCTCTTGATGTTAGAAAATTTTCATATTCTTTGAGATTGTATTGATGAGGGTGTAATGCATCTCCTGGGAGTGCTTTAAAAATTCTCTTTAAAAAATTTGAGTTATGAGCATCAATTGAAATGACTAAATAGCCATTCTCTTTGATATTATTGCAAAGGTTATCATAAGCTAATTCAATATTTGAAACGTGATTGATGGCATTTAGACAAAAAATAACATCATAAAAAGATTGATTGTCCATGCCTTCAATTGTCTGAGTTTGAAAGTTGACGTTTTTAAATCTTTCTGGTTGATAATGAGCTAAGTTTTTATACTCATCTAGTAATGGATCTATTGCTTTTACACGGTATTGAGATAATGCAATAAATACTCCTGCGGGACCACATCCAGCATCTAAAATATTTGCATTCTCAGGGATTTTTAATTCGCTTAATTCAGATAAAAGTTGTTTCCAATATTTAATTTTCCATTCCAAATAGGTAGTAACATCTTTGTTGGATAGATAATTTTTCCACCATCTTATTTCTAAGAATTGAGCAATGTGCCATCTAAGACTTTTTTTCACTTTAGAAAGATAAATAGAAAAAATGTAATCTTCAGGATTAATCAATACATTTGTGATTGTAAACTGTATTGTCGCTTACCTATTTTGGTAAGAGGAAAGTCCGGGCAACATAGAGCAACCTGCCACCTAACTGGTGGGATTTTGTGTGGAAACATGCATTATACGGAAAGTGCTACAGAGAATGCGAGAGTGAAAATCCTTAGGGAACTGTATATAGTAATATATATTGATGGAAAACCCCAGGTGTTGAAAGAACAAATATACCATGTGAATTGGCTTTGCTCGAGCCATCTTTATGACACATGGAGGGTAGTTCGATAGAGCTGATTTGTAAAAATTGGTCTAGATAAATGGCAATACTTGTACATTGTGCAAGACAGAACCCGGCTTATAGGTTTACACATTTTTATTAAAAAAGGCTATCTCTCCAGATAGCCTTTTGTGGTATATATATTGGTTAGTAAGCGTTTATCTCACGATATACATTTTTCCAAATCCTTTTTTAAAGTATTTGTCAGTTGAGTTTTGAAGCAGTTCCATTGACTTTCCATTGATTTTTGCCGTTACTCTATATAGGTATAATCCATTTGCCAATTTTCCTCCAAACATATCGGTTCCGTCCCATTTGTATTCTGTTCTGTTGAGACCAATATGGATATTACCTAGTTCTTCTCCAGATATTTCCTTTACAACTTTTCCAGAGACTGACATGATTTGAATTTTTAGCTCAGAAGGAATTTCTGTTCCTGTCAATGTGAAGATAAATTGAGTAGAAGTCGAGAAAGGATTAGGGTAATTGATGAAGTTGGAAATTGCAGGTCTAGTATCAATCAAAAATTGTATACGATATTCATTGGTTCCTGCATCATTCAAACTTTTATCAGCACCTTGCACTCTAAGTTCGTATAGTCCGTCTTCTAAGAAAGTAGGTCTGTAAAACAATTTTGCTTGGTTATTTGTAGCCAAATTACTTTCATCCGCAGGGACAAAACTAAAGTCAGACATTCCTGGGTCTAATGAAGTGAAAGTAGTTGAATTTGGTGTTTTGATGAATAGCTTAAATAAACTAGTGTCATTTAGAGCTAAAAATTTATTTTCATCTTTAATAGAAATCAGAATTTCTGGTTTAGGAGAAACAATTTCTCCATTGGTAATATGCCTTCCATCGAAAGTGACATCCATTATAGGATTAAGTACATCTTTATTAATATAGACAGTAAATGCTGCGAAGTTATTGAAGTGGTGTTTCTCTTTCTGGTCGTTATCTGGATTGGCTTCAAATGTAATTGTATTAGCTCCTTGATGTTCAGGCTTGTCAAATGTATAGCTGAAATCTATAACAATATATTTATAGCCTGGAAGTGGAGCGAAACGTTTGTAGTAGGTTTCAATTTGGTTATTACCTTTTTTGACAGTGAATTTAACTAACACGCTGTCCATATCAATATTTGTGATATTTTCAAAAGCAATTTCTGCTTTATAAGTGGCTCCAAATAAGATGGTATCGTTGGATTTTACCAAATGCTTTTGAGGATTTATAGCTCCTTCAGGAATTTCATCGTAAATAATTCTCCAATAATCTAATTGCGGTGCAGTAGAGTTTTGCTCATCTTTAGCAATCATTTCTAATTGTAGGTATGGATAGAAATCAGAACTAACAGAAGAAATATCTGTATTTTTAGTCATTCTATCAAAGAGCTTATCTTTTACTCCATTTTTGGAATATCCATATAATTGGAATGAAACATTATCAGTAATAGGATTATCTAAGGATTCCCAATTATAGTCAACAGTATTCCATTTGAGGGCAGGTCCTATTAAAGGTGAAGACATAGAGCCTTGATTCCAAGTGCCTGAATATGAGAACTCAACTTCAATTCTTTCAGATTTGTCTGCCTTGATCTGTTGGGTATCGAATAGAGGATTTCCCTTTTGAGTGAAAAATACGAAAGGTTGTAATTCTTCTATATTTCTAATGTCTGTAACACCAATAGCTTCAAAAGCATCAAATAAGGTTTCACCGTTAAAAGCTGCTGAATCATCATTTGCCCATTGTGTATAATGAGCATTTTGGAAACTATACCCACAAACAATAGCTTGGTCGGGGATTGTGTTTTTCAGAAAATGGTAACAAGAAAATCTATCTTTCTGATTACCAGTATTGAATTCAATAATTTTTACGTCAGTCAATACTGTAATTATTGTATTGCCATATTCTCCGTATCCTGTATTGCCTATTTGGTAGGTTTGCATTGGAAATCCAGTCTTTGTGTCTAGGACATAAAATAGAAATCCATTTCTTGCAAATGCATTTCTAGCGATTAAACTGTTGTCTGCAAATAGTATTCTATCATTATAACCTACTGCATCTACTCCGTTGACGACTTTAATATTTCGGATATTATCAATGAAACTAAATTTTCTATTGGGATTGAGTTTCATTGTATTATAAATATCAGGTACAAATTGGAAATAATGAGATTGGTTCCATCCTTCAGAAAGACCTGTATTATATAAGAAAGAGCTTTTATTCCAGCTGAGTTGATTGCCATAAAGTGTATCAAGAGAGCCTCTCCAATAATATACTGTATTATTAAGAAGAGATACAGTAGGATTCCATTCTATAACACCTCCAGCTTTTGTTACATTTTCAGTTACTAAAAGAGGACTATTAAATAATTCTGTTGTGTCAATCTGAACAATATATTTTCTTGTTTCTAAGAAAGGATTGGCAGTTGAATATTTTAATTGCAAATTAGGATAGTTCACTATACTAAATTCACTTGGGAAAATAGGTATGACGTCATCAATAGTGAAGTATCTATTGAGTCTAACTTCGTTATTTTGTTCAGACAACTCATCTATTTGATCATCAGAGTCAATCTTGATATAGAATGAATTTTGTCCTAATCCATTAATGTTATTGGTTGGAATTGAGAAAATAACTGAATCTGAATAACTTGGAGCTTTTGCAGTTACTTCATAAGTTTCAATTTCACCATTTGGCAATCCTCTTTCTATTAATATTTTATAGGTAGTGTCAATAGATTTGCCAATATTTTTATGGTTAACAATGATTTTGAAAGTATCCACACTCGCATTAACTACTTCTGGTACGAACGATATTGACTTTTCTGTAATGATATAGTCTGGTTTGTCAAAAGAGTTAAGTTTAATAGCAGGGTCACCGTGGTAAATCATTTGTTGACCTAAAAACATATCTGTTTGTAAAGAGCTACTTAAGACATCTGTTGCAGTATTTTTCAAAATAGTTCCTATCGGATTTGCATAATTGACTACTCCTAATCTATTATAGAAATTTGTAGCATATTGATTAAGAGAAAAAGCAACAGCATAAGTCATTGGAGCTAAGTATCCAATAGCACACCTGTCAGGCGTCAATACAAACCTTTCACTATATGAATTATAATTTTCAAAAATGTTTCCTACAAAACATCCATTGGTAAACATAAATGGATATTTTCCTTTTGGATTTTTGAAATTTTCTGGTTCAATATCAAAGTCAACTGTTGATGTAGAAGAGTGTCCAAAGAAAGTGATAAGAGATGTTCCATGAAACAACATAGAATCTATAGTTGCAGATTGTGCCACCTGAACTGGATCTGTTGAGTTTTTATAAACGCTATGAACATTTCCTCCAAAACTTGGACCTTCAATGATTTTTCTATAATTTTCTAAATACCTAGCAAAAGTCTTTTGTTCATCTAGAAAGTTTCCTCCTCCAAGATGTAAAATAGATTTCATCCATTCTTTTTGTTCAAGAGTTTGGTCATCAACTCCAGAAACTTGCTGGTTATCTTCATATTCTTTTACTTTGTCCAAATAAACTTTTATGTCATTAGGAGTTTTTGCAGAAAGTCTCCCCACTCCGACTTGTGGGTATGGTAAAGAAGATGATCTTGCAGCTAATAGATTGTCAGAGCATGGATTTCCATACGACTGAATCATATCTGTTGTTCCATTTCTATTTACTGAATAATCAAGACCTTTGCCAATAATAAATAAGTTCTCAGGTTGAATATTATCATTATCAACTAAATAATTGATAGCATTTCGAATAGCTAAAGGATTGCCTTTCATTCCCCAAGCAAAAGTATTTTCCAATTCATCAATATAGTATGTTGCGACAATATGAGAGCCCCCTTTAAGACTAGATCTATATTTGGCATATTCTTCAACATAGTTGGTTCCTCCAGATTGAGTGGATAAAGACTTAGTTGTAAGAATAATATAATCAGCATCTTTTATTGTAGAAAAAGGTGTTAGTGAAAAATTGGTAATATATTTAATATCACTTGTGTCTTGACTGGAGATGAATAAGCTATCTTTTACTTCAGTGGTTTGGGGAAAGAAGATTTTAGTGATATTTCCTTCTCTTTTTGCTATATATCTATTATTGTTTTTGAAATCGTAAACTATGGCATCAGTTCCTTTATTATTATAGGATGCCACTTCAATATATGCTTCTATGTGTTTATGGACTGCAAATTCCAAATTGCTAGCATTGTTAAAGTTATATTGTCTAGGATAACTAAAGTCCACCCAATAAACACCACATCTACTTTTGTCAATCAAAGGATAAAGATTAATCTTTGCAGCATTAGTGTAATAATCTTGCGGAATATCATATTCAAAGTACTCTATTCCTGCTCTACTACTTTTAAGAGTGTCAATCGTCCTATCTCCGACTGTGATTCTGATTTTGTGAGAAGTGGAATTGTTTGAATATATGACAGTTCCTCTTAATTTTGCTTTCAAATCAGGATTAATGGTGTATTTATTTGATGTAAGCACTCCATTAATTTGTCTTCCTCCTACTGGAAAATTGACACTTGAAAATCCTTCTCCTACATCAAATTCTGAATTATATACATAGTTCAATAATTGATTAGGGTTTTCACCTACTCTAAATAATGAGCCTAAACTATATGCCTTTGATTTGTGGTAATAATACTCTTCTTTGGGAGGCAAACTGCCTGATAAGTCATTGACTTTGCTTTCTATCCTTTTTTTGTTGGTAATATTTTCAAATGCTATAAAATAGGTGGAAGTATCTGTAAATAAACTTTGATACGGATTGGGATGAAAGTCGGGACTTAAATAGAGTTGTTTATCTAATTTTCCATCATTCCCAATTCCGAAGAACTCTATGAAATCAGTATCTGAAAAGTTATCATTTGTTGTTACAAAAAGAGGAACTTGTTCTCCATTTCTATACAAGATAGCATTCTGTCCATTAATGTCATTAGCAGGTATTCCAGCATTAACTAAATCACTTTTTAAAATTCTATATAAACCTTGATTGACTATTTTGAATTTATAATAGTTTGTATTGGGAACGATCCATTCATTTCCGTACGTTTCTGCATTTGCTTTAAATACAAATGCTACAATTCCTATAATTAATAATAAATATTTTCTCATTCTTGTCTATTCTTTTTGTTAAATCCTATTCTTGCTGATATGACATGTGAAAAGGTTGATGTTTCTTTTCCTCCAACATCGGTAAATGCATAATCCACAGCTATAGTTTTAAATCTTAATCCTGCTCCAATATTGGGTTGAAGAGTTATTTTTTTGTCTTTATTATTATCTGAGAGTTCTTTCTGAATGTTACTGATACCACCTCTTACATAGACGATATCTGCAAATCCAACTTCTAAACCTAAATGAGGGTCAAAGCTGAATGGCTTGCCTGGAATTAATACATTTCTTTTGCCATCAGTCGTGATATCAATAGCTAATTCCGTGTTGAGCTCAAATTTATTAAAGCGTTTGTAATAGCCAGCTCCTAATAAGATTTTTGGCATTGTTACTTCAAGTGAATTGTCAGGAATAGCATTGTCAGCTCCTAATAATTTTTCTTTCTCTTCTTCTGTAAATGAAAAGCTCCATGCGTTGAAAGTGGTAGAAATATCTCTGATATTTACTCCAAATTTAAAATCTTTGAGTTGATATTGTGCTCCAATATCTATTCCAAACCCAAATGCTTTTGCAAAGGCTCCAGCTTTATGATAGACTATCTTAGCAGTTCCTCCTACGGAAAAATTAGGTTTTATTTTTCTAGCATAAGAAGCCATAAATCCATAATCTCCTACTGAGAATGAACGAATATTGTCATAATTAATGGAGCCATCTGGACCAATCAGGTCTAAAGTATATGGTATGTCATCAACTGCAAATCTGATAAGATTAATTGAGATAGCATGTTTTCCACTGTCTAAAGAAAAAGCGCCTCCTAGCCAATCATACTTTGCGATTCCTGCGAAATATTCTGAGTGCATAAAACCTACTTGTGCAGTTTCTTTGATATTAACGAGTCCCGCTGGATTCCAATATCCAGCAGTCAAATCAGAAACTCCAGCAACAACTGCATTGCCTTTACCTAAATTTTGAGCACCAATACCAATATCCATAAATGCATTGCTATATTTTGCTGGTTGAGCATCTGCAATAGATATGAATCCCATTGTTAAAATTAAAACTGTTATCCTACCATATATGTGCATATTCGATGTGTTATATGTTTGAAAATGAATGAATGTTTTCCTTCCTTCTAGTGAAAAAAGATAAAGTTAATAGTTTTTCTAGTAAATGATGTTATATGAAATAACCTTAATTAAAGTTATTCAATGATAAAATAACGATATTCTTCATAAGAGATTATACTTTTGCAGAAATAAATTATTTATAAGTGAATCTAGTTGAAGAATTGGAATGGAGAGGATTGGTACAAGATATGACTCCAGGTACCAAAGAATTGTTTGCAAATAATAAAGTGAAAGCATATATAGGCTTTGACCCGACAGCTGATAGTCTTCATATTGGAAGTTTGGTTCCTATTATAATTTTAATGCACCTTCAAAGACATGGTCATACTCCTTATGCCTTAGTTGGAGGAGCTACTGGTATGGTAGGAGACCCTACAGGTAAGTCTAAGGAAAGGAATCTTTTGAATGATCATGAGTTGCAAATGAATCTCAAAGGTATCACGAAACAATTAAGTCATTTCTTGGATTTTAATGCTAAAGAAAACCCTGCTGTGGTAGTTAATAATTATGATTGGTTCAAAGATTTTTCATTTTTAGGATTTATTCGTGATGTTGGAAAATATATTTCTGTCAATTATATGATGGCAAAAGATTCTGTCAAACAGAGATTTTCTGGTGATATTGGTATTTCATTTACAGAATTTTCATACCAATTGATTCAAGGTTATGATTTTGTGCATTTATTTCGTGAGAAAGGAATAAAAGTTCAAATGGGAGGAAGTGATCAGTGGGGAAATATCACTACTGGTATAGAGTTGATTAGAAAAATGCTAGGAGAAGAAGCTTTTGCATTGACATCTCCATTGGTGAAAAAAGCAGATGGTGGAAAGTTTGGTAAGACAGAACAAGGTAATGTTTGGTTAGATCCAGAAAGAACGTCGCCATATAAGTTTTATCAGTTTTGGTTAAATTCTTCTGATGAAGATGCTAAAAATTGGATTAAAGTATTTTGTTTCTTTACTCAGGAAGAAACAAATGAGTTAATTCGTCAACATGAAGAGGCTCCTCATTTAAGGGTTTTGCAAAAAGCATTGGCTAAAGATTTGACAGTAAGAGTACATTCTTTAATAGAATATGAAAATGCTGTTCAAGCTTCTGAAGTTTTATTTGGAAAATCTACTCACGATTCATTGGAACAACTAGAAGAAAGAACCTTGCTTGAAATATTTGATGGCGTGCCTACCTATAAACTTTCTAAAGATGTTTTTGCTGAAAAAGTATCTGTGATTGATTTATTAGCTACTCATACTAATATTTATTCATCTAAAGGGGAAGTGAAAAGAGCTTTGACCTCTAATGCTGTTGCTATCAATCAAGATAAAGTTAGTGAGCAAACTGAAATTTTAGTTCAAGATATTATTAAGGATAAATTTATCATCGCTAGAAAAGGTAAGAAGGATTATCATTTGATAGTGATTGAATAAGGTCTTAATTAAGAAAATGTTCACCTCTTATTCTTTAAAGAGAGTAAGAGGTTTTTTATTGCTCAAACATCAAATTGCAACCTCGAGTATCGCTGTAATCTGTTCTTCCAAGTACTTTAAAGCTTCCATCCTCATAAAACTCACCTAAGTCCATGGTTCCAATGAATGAACAAGAATGAAGATTGGCTAAATCTATGATGTTGATATTCCCTTTGCCAGTGTTATTGCTTATTTCTAGTGGGTCATAAGGATTTCTTTTTAATACTTTCATAGTGGAAGAGCAATGAAAAATACCATTATCAGTAGAATATGCTTGAGAAAACATTTCAGACATCCCATATTCAGAATGAATTTGATGAGGTTTTAATTGAGTAAATAGCTTTTGGTGAAGTTCTTCACGGGTCAATTCTTTTCCTCTTCCTTTCATTCCTCCTGTTTCTATTATTGTCAGATGGCGATAATTTCCAGAATATTTTTGTGCAAAATCCAATAAGGCAAACGTCACCCCGAAAAGAATGACTTTGTTGTTGTTGTATAATGTCTTGTCTAAAGTAGATTTGAGTTGTTCATAATCATATAGATAAAAGCCATTGTCAGGATGATTGGATTGTTTCATTAATCCATCTACCATATTGACCAATGAAGCATGTTCTCTTTCAAGGTAAGACGGAAGCAAGCCGAGGATAACCCATTCAGATGGATGACCATATTGTTTAATAAATCCAGATAAATAGCTTTGATTATAAAGGTCTAAATTTTCAAAATAATGCCTGCTTGGAATCATTCCTGTTGTGCCACTACTTTCAAAATAGTCTAAAGCTTGAAATTCATCAGAAATAATTTGATGAGATTTGAAAAGTTCAACTGGCAAATAGGGTATAGTATAAATATCTTTTACAAATTCTTTTCGCCCCAAAAAATCTACATATTTTCTGTAAATTGCATTATGTTGATATTGGTAATCAAAAATTTCCAATGCCAAATTATTAAACTCTGATGGAGGAAAATTAAATATCTTTGAGCTAATCTTTTTATAATCAAGCATGAGTATTCGTAAAAGAATTTGTTGCTAAAGTTAATGAATGAAAAATGAACTTTAAATTGTTTTTTGTATATATTATTGCTGTTTGGGTCGGCGTATCGTGTGTTAAAGCTCCAGATTATTCAGATATCCCAGAGATACAATTAATTGAGATAAGAAAACCAACTACAATAATGAAACCTGGAGATTCGCTTGTTGTTGTATTTTCTTTTAAAGATGGAGATGGAGATTTAGGTAAATTGAATTCTGCTGATACTATTCCTAATTTGTTTATTACTGATAAAAGATTTTCGTTGGTAGATTCTTTAAGTTACTCTATCCCTAATATTCCTAAAAAAGGTACGGTAGATGATGTTTCTGGAAGAATAGATATTAACTTATTAGCCAAAGTCTATTGTAATCCGCTGTTTCCTGGTAGGGATCAGGATACTTTGTCTTTTGAATTTCAGGTAAGAGATAGGTCTGGGAATTATAGTAATAAAATTACTTCTGAACCAGTTATTCTTTATTGTCAATAAATCCAATATCAATATGATGTGGTCCATGGTCTGCAGCAACTGTTGCTAACTCATCACATAAATTGTTGTAATAATTATCAGCATGACCTTTTACCCATACAAATCTTACATTGTGCTTAGAGTAGGATAATAAAAATTGCCTCCATAAGTCTGGATTCTTTTTATTAGCGAAATTTTCTTTTTTCATCCAATTAAATAACCATCCTTTATTGATGCTTTCTGTTACATATTTTGAATCAGAATAGACGATAACATTTAATCCATCTTTTTTTAAGGCTTCTAATCCGACAATTACAGCTCTTAACTCCATTCTATTATTGGTCGTCTTTTTAAAACCCATAGATAATCTTTTTTCTTTTCCATTGGCTCTCAATATCACACCTAACCCTCCTGGTCCTGGATTGCCTCTTGATGCTCCGTCAGTATATATTTCTACAGTTTGTGTCATTTTGCTGAAAATTAAGTATTTTGTTTGAATGCAGAAAAAAATGAATAAAAAAGAAAGGGTAGAATTTATTCAGAATACATTAAATGCCTTATATCCAGAAACGCCAATTCCTCTTCTTCATAAGGATGCTTATACACTTTTAATAGCAGTATTGCTATCTGCTCAATGTACAGATGAAAGAGTAAATAAGATTACTCCTCTATTATTTGAACTTGCTGACAATCCTTATGATATGGCTCAGTTGTCAGTAGAACATATTAAGGAGATAATCAGACCCTGTGGGTTGTCACCAAGAAAGTCAGTTGCTATTTCAGAATTATCAAAAATTTTGATAGAAAAACATCAAGGACAAGTTCCCCAAGATTTTGCCTTACTAGAAGAGTTGCCTGGAGTGGGACATAAAACAGCTTCTGTAGTGATGAGCCAAGCTTTTGGAGTTCCTGCATTTCCAGTAGATACACATATTCATCGACTTGCTCAAAGATGGAAACTTACAAATGGAAAAAATGTTGAACAAACTGAGAAAGATTTAAAAAGACTATTTAAAAAGGAAGTCTGGAATAAATTGCATCTACAAATAATATTCTATGGGCGAGAATTTTGCCCTGCTAGAGGTCATGATGTAGAAAAATGTATTATTTGTAAAACAATATTGTAAAGCAGATTTTGTTGTATATTTAATACTAACTTAAAATTGACAAAAGAATATAAATTGAGTAAAAAGAAATAAAAATTTCAAAAAAGGTTTGTGATGTTCTGAAATATTTCTATTTTTCAAGTTCATTTTATAATTGCTACATATAGAAGACCTTTACACTACTATTGAAAAGCTAATAATTAGAAAACATTGACTTTAAAATTAGTTCATGATTAAAACGACTGAAATAAAGAGGATAGTTATATTAATATCTCTGGTAATCAATACTTTGGTAGTGAGTGCGCAAAATTTTCAATCTTCTCACTCAGTTGGTTTTTCTATAGGAGTTTCTACTTTTTTAGGAGATTTAGGAGGTTCTAGAAATATTGGAAAAGGATTTATTCATGACTTGGATATTCAGGCGACTCGACCTGCAATAGGTGCTTTCTATAAATTTAATTTAAATCAGTTTTTATCTTTTAGAGCAGAATTTGCATATACTCAAATATTTGGGAATGATGCTTTCACTCCAGCAGAATGGTTTGTGGATGAAGGGTATCCTAGAAGATATAGAAATTTACAATTTACTAGCCCAGTAATTTCTGCAGGAGGTATAGTAGAGTTGAATTTATATAAGTATGAATTAGGAAGTACAGATAAATTTAAGTTTGCTCCTTTTGTCGGTATTGGTGGAGGTGGATTTTGGTATAATCCCAAAACAAAAGATCCAGGAACAGGTGAGAAGGTCAGATTGCAACCATTAGGTACAGAAGGTCAAGGTCTGCCAGGCTATGGTGAAAAATATAAATTAATTCAACCTCAAGTTTTAGGAGTGGCTGGTTTGAAGTTCAATGCTGGACCTGCACTAGCTATGACATTTGAAGTGGTGTATCACCAGACATTTACTGATTATTTAGATGATGTGAGTACCAATTTTATTGACCCAATGGTTTTCTATAATTATTATGATGCAGAAACTGCTGCAAAAATTGTAAGACTTCATAATAGAGCACCAGAATTAGGTTTATCCGATCCTAGATTGCAAGTGATTACTAGAGATGGAGAAATCAGAGGAGATCAAGAAGATAGAGATCAGTTTTTTAGATTACAAGCATCTTTCGTATTTATGTTGGGTGCTAAAAAGAGAGTGAAAACAAATATGTATCGTTGCCCAGTATGGTAAGATGATATTTTGTATTTGTATAAAAGCTTAGTTGAAGGTATTCTTTCCATACCTAGAATAGAATCATGGTAGATTAAAAGAGATTTTTCTTGTTATTTTAATAGGTGTCTGACAGTTTCAACATCTTTGTGTATCTGTGAAATCATATCTTGCATATTATCAAATTTGATATCAGTTCTAATAAAATTCTGAAAGATAAGCTTAATATTTTCTCCATAGATTTCACGATCAAAATCCAAGATATATACTTCGACTCTTAACTCGCCATTATCTTTAATAGTAGGTCTTTTACTGATACTTAATGCTCCTTTCAATCTTTCTCCATTCACTTCTACCCATGCTGCATATACGCCAAGAGCAGGGATAAGTTTATGAGGGTCTTTTATAAGAATATTTGCAGTAGGGAAACCTATAGTTCTTCCTATTTTATCGCCATGAATGACTTCACCTTCTAAGGTAAAAGGGTGTGCCAACCACGAATTGGCGTCTTCTACATGTCCTATTGAAAGTGCATCTCTTACTTTTGTTGAGCTGACAGAAATTTCATTAATCGTTTGAACAGAAATCTCTTCTACAGTATAATTAAATTTTTTGCCTAAAGATTTAAGAAGCGTTATATCGCCTTTTCTTCCTTTCCCAAATTTGTGATCATAGCCAATGACAATAATAGATGGGTGAAAATTATTGACTAAAAAATCTTCTACATATTCTTCCGCTTCCATCGAAGCAAATTCCGTAGAAAAAGGTGTGATAACTAGGTTTTGTAATCCAAATTGCCCTAATAGTTCGATTTTTTCTTCAATTGTAGAGATTAACTTTAAGTCTTTATCTCCTTTTTGTAGAACCAGTCTTGGGTGAGGGTCAAACGTAAGCACAACACTTTGTCCATGAATGTTCTCAGCCAATTCATTTATTCTATGAATAATTGCTTGATGACCAATATGTACACCATCATAAGTGCCGATAGTGAGTACCGTATTTTTAAAAGCAGGAAGATGTTCTAAACCTTTATAAACGTTCATGATTCTATGTTTTCGGTTTGAACATGTTGAATGAAATCTTGTATTTGAAAAGCATTTTCAACTGAGTATTCACCTATGTTTTCTCTTCTTAGAGAGGCCAAATAGGCTCCGTTATTCATTTTTTTACCAAATTCATGTGCAATACTTCTGATGTAAGTTCCTTTGCTACATTTGATTTTGAAATAAATGTATGGGAATTCAATTTTTGTGATATCAAAGTTGTAAATAAATACTTCTCTTGGTTGAATATTGACAGTTTCTCCTTTTCGAGCCAGTTCATAAGCATTCTTACCTTGTATTTTTATGGCTGAATGTGCTGGAGGTATTTGCTCTATTTTACCTAAAAAATACTGAACATTGTCATATATATCTTGCTCAGAAATATGACTAGTTTCAAATGTCTGATTAACAGGTCTTTCTGTATCATAACATTCGGTTGTCGCACCTAAGAAAAAACTGCCAGTATATATTTTATATTGATCTTGAATTTCAGTTATTTTCTTAGTAAACTTTCCTGTACATACAATTAAAAGCCCCGTTGCTTTGGGGTCAAGAGTACCTGCGTGTCCTACTTTTAATTTGGGAAACTTCTTTTTTAAAGAATATTTGATTTTATTGACAATATCAAATGAAGTCCAATCCAAAGGTTTGTCTATTAATATAACTTTGCCTTCTGAAAAATCTGTCATTTTAACTTAAATAATTTGAAGATTATACCCTGCAGCCAATAAGACAATAATGATACTTCCTGCTATAATTCGATAAATACCAAATGCTTTAAAACCATGGCGATTGATAAATCCAATGAATGTTTTGATAGCGAGAATAGCTACTAAAAAACCAACTATATTCCCAATCAATAAGATATTAATTTCATCTGTAGTGATAATATGTCCAGCTTTGTAAAAATCATATAATTTTTTAGCAGTAGCTCCAAACATAGTAGGTACTGCAAGGAAAAAAGAAAACTCTGCTGCCGCTTTTCTGCTTAGCTTTTGTGTCATACCTCCTACAATCGTAGCTCCAGAGCGTGACATACCTGGAATCATTGCTAAACACTGAAAAAATCCTATTTTTAATGCAGTAAAATAATCAATTTCACCAGAGTCTTCATAAGTAACTTTTTGAAACCATTTATCTACAAATAATAGAATAACTCCTCCAATTACCAACGTGATAGCTACTGTCATAGGACTTTCAAGCATACTATCTATTTTATCACTGAACAATACTCCCAAGATAGCACTAGGGATAAATGCAACAAAAAGCTTTGTGTAGAAATGAATACTTTGAAAAAATCTTTTAAAATATAATACTACAACAGATAAAATTGTACCCAATTGAATAGCTACAATAAATAGTTTTGAAAAATCACTTGGCTGAACTCCTATTAAAGATGAACCAATGATAAGATGACCTGTAGATGAAATGGGTAAAAACTCTGTCAATCCTTCGATGATTGCCAAAATGATTGCTTGAAAAATACTCATATTGGACTAAATATCTTTTGAAGGCTTCTTTAAAACAGCAAATACTTCAACAATAAAACCTAAAACCATAAGTATAGGAGCAATGGTAATTCTTGTCGTAGAATAGATTTCATTTGTGTCGAAAACTGTAGGGTCTTGATGACCTCCTCCTGCCATAAGAAACAAACCTAAAGCAATAAGTACAACACCTAATGCCATTAAAATATAATTAACCTTATCATAGAGCATGATACCATCTTCTGCTTCTGGAATTCTATTGAGTAATGCTCCTATTTTTGATGTAGAAGGAGTATTGACTTTAGCTTGTTTAGATGTTTTAGTTGTCATAGCATTGCAAATTTAGTTAAAAATTGCTTCTTGTAAATTAATATAATTCATCCAGTTTTGTACTGAGATATTTATTGACAGATAGCCAAGTGCTTATTAGACAAATTACTATGCCTATAGCAATTAGAATAAGTCCAGCAATGGATAAATAAATATAGTCTGCCTGTTGAAGTTGGAAAGAGTGGAGCTTTTCTTGGATGAGATACCCTCCCCCAAAAATCAGTGCTACAGCTAAAATGCCACTAATAATACCTGCATATAAACCTTTTAAAATAAATGGTTTAATGATAAATCCTTTTGTAGCTCCAATGAGCTGCATACTCCTGATGATAAATCTTTGAGAAAACATCATGAGACGGATAGTGCTATCTATTAATGAATAAGCAATAAGAAGTAATATTATAATAGTTATTATGCCAACTGTGCTGACTTTTTTCATATTGGCATTGACTAAATCAATTACAATATTAGAGTAATTGACACTTTTTACTCCAGAAATTTGCTGTATCTCTTGTTGGATATTTTTTAATGAATCTTGAACAGAATATTCGTTTTTCAATGTGATAAGATAGGCATCATAAAGTGGATTGAATCCAGCAATCTCTACAATATTTTGGTTCAATTCTTTTTCAAAGCTTTTTATAGCTTCTTCTTTACTGTAAAATTGAATAGTATTGATGAACGTTTTTGCATTCAATTCTTGTCGGATAGAATCTATTCCTGCAGGAGAGATTCCTTGATTGAGTTCAACTTCTATCTCTATGCTTTCTTTAATTTCAGCTAAAATTTTATTGACTCCAAAAAATAACGTAAATAATGAGCCAACTAAAAATAGTATTAATGTAACACTAATAATAGCGTATCTAAAAGTAGGTTTAGCTTTACTTGGACTTTTTCTTCCGACATCTTTGGACATAATCTATGGCTTATAGCTTCAAATATACAGAATGAACGTTTTTGAACGAATTTATTTTATACATACTTGTTGATTAAGCTGAATTTAGAAACAATTTTTATGATTTTCATACTCTTTCAAATTGTATCTTTGAGAAATGAGAGAAGATGATTTAGGTTTGGAAATATATTTACTTCCGACATATTTTGTAGATAGTAATCATCCTGATGTGATTGCTTATGCACATGATATTGTGAAAGGTGAGAAAGACCCCGCTCAGCAAGCTATTCTTTTATATTTGGCTGTGAGAGATGATTTTCGATATAATCCATATAATATCAACTTAAAACATCATGAATTAAAAGCGAGTACGTTATTAAATAGACCTTCTAAACAAGGATATTGTACAGAAAAAGCTTGCTTGTACAATGCTGTTTTAAGAGTGGTGGGTATTCCTAGTAGATTTCACTTTTTTAATGTGAGGAATCATATTGGAGTGGAACGATATTATGAATTGTTGAAAACAGATGTGTTGGCATATCATGCTTGTAGTGAAGTGTATCTCAATGATAAATGGGTGAAAGCTACCCCTGCTTTTAATAAGGAATTATGCGAAAAGACAGGAGTTGCAGTTTTGGAGTTTAATGGACTTGAGGATTCGATTTTTCAACAATATTCGCCAGATGGTAGCGATTTTATGGAATATCTTCATGATTATGGTACTTGTCATGATGTTCCACATGATATGTATGTACAAGCTTTAAAAGATTATTATCCGCATTTTTTCAAAGAAAGGCAGGATATTTGTATGAATTTATAGTATTGTGAGATTTCTTTTCTATCTTCTTCTTACGGCTACTTTATGCTTTTCTTGCCAAGATAGAAGGGTCAAAGTATATGAGGTCCCCAATGATATGCAACCTTATGTATCCTCTTTTTTGGTAGAAGCGGGTAAACGTGGTCATCGATTAGTAATAGATGATTTGATTATTACATATAAGTATAATATTGTTACCGCCAAAATTCATGCTGCAGGACTATGTAGAAAGAGGTTTGGTCATACTCCTATTATTTTTATAGATACCACTAGCCCCAATTGGAGAGCATCTGATGTTTCTAAAGAACAACTTGTATTTCACGAACTTTGTCATTGCATTTTAGGAAAGGGACACAATCCAGATACTCTAATGAATGGTAATTTTGCTAGCATAATGAAACCTTCAGGTGAAACGTTATATGGTGCGGTTTTGAACCATTTTAAAAGAGAATACTATCTAGATGAATTGTTTAATCCGAAAGCTGAAAAACCTGCTTGGGCACAAGTGAATGAGTCTGCTACTAGTCCTTATACTATCTTAGATACATTGTTTTATGATGATTTTGATGCTTTGCAAATTGAAGAAGATAGCAATCTTATTGATGATAATGAGATACTTATTGATAGTGTAAAGTATAAAGATTGGTCGCTGGGAGCCAATTCAGTAGTGCGTAGATGGGTTGTCAATGGACATTTGGAACTTGAAAGTTTTGAACGTGGTACATATACTATCCCTTTTAATGTTCATATTCCTGATAGTATAGATTTTGAAATAAAAACAAACATGGTAATTCCTGGAGGAAAAGCTGGTACGATGTCTTTTTATTGGGGAGGGAGCAGTCTGAAAGATATGTTTGCAATGGTAATCAATCAAGATGGAAATGTATCTATAGGTCAAATTTCTCATGGGGTAGTAGTGGCTAAGTCTGATGTAGAAATTTTTAATGACGTTTTTAATGAAATAATTATCCGGAAATCTGGAGCGTTTTATTATATATTTATCAATGGTAGATTAATAGATAATCTGAAATTTGAGGGGCTAAATGGTGATTTATGTGGTTTTGGTGTCAGTGGTCAATCTTCAGAAGTGTGGATTGATGATGTTTTGGTAACACATATACAAAGACCTAAACCGATATAATGGCATAGATATTGGAGAAATACTGCAAAATAAGTTTTATGAATACTTACAGATTAATTTTAGTGGCGATGTTTGCTTCATTTGTAGCAATGTCTTGTAAAAGCCCAGAAAAAACAGCTAACAAAGTGAAGGAAACAGTTGTAGCACAAAATCCGTCTTCTGAATTTGAAAATATTGAATGGAGATTGGTAGAAGCTTTTGGTAAACCAGTAGCTGAGTATGGAGAGCAAATGAAAACACCAATATTTACTTTTGATTCAAAAGAAAATAGATTTCATGGTAATGCAGGTTGCAATATCTTGAACGGCTCTTATAAGTTGAGAGAAGGTGGGAGAGTAGAATTTGGCAATGCTATGTCAACGATGATGGCTTGTCCAAATATGCAATTGGAAGATGCAGTGAGCAAAGTCCTACCTACTTTGGATACTTATATTGTGTATAATGGTACTGAATTGGTATTGACAAAAGCAAGAATGGCTCCAGTTTTGAAATTTGTGAAAGTAACAAAATAAAGTAATTCTCACTTTTAAAAATAAGATAAGGTCATCAATAAATGGTGGCCTTATTTTTTTATTGCCTTGTAATAGTTTCTGGAAAAAATTGTATTTTTTCTGATATGCAATACGCCCCAAAATGCCTCTTTAAATATTTTTGTGGACATTTTAGAAATACCTAAAATCCGATCTTTAAATACAATAGGAACTTCTTTGATTTTGAAACCACTCGACCATACAGCGTATTTCATTTCTATCTGAAATGCATAACCTATAAATGAAATTTTATTCAAATCAATCCCCTCCAATGTAGCTTTTTTATAGCAAACAAACCCACCAGTCGTATCTGCTACTGGTAGCCAAGTAATCAATCTGACATATATCGAAGCAAAATAGGACATCAATATTCTGTTCTTTGGCCAGTTGACAACTTTACCACCTCGAATATATCTTGATCCTACTGACATGTCTGCTCCATCTTCACAAGCTTTAAGTAAAGGAATTAATGATTGAGGATCATGAGAAAAATCTGCGTCCATTTCAAAGATATAGTCATAATGATGTTCTATTGCCCATCTGAATCCTAAAATATATGCTGTCCCCAATCCTAATTTTCCACTGCGTTCAAGTATGTAAACAGAAGGATTGTTCTTCTGAATATCTTTCACTTTGATTGCTGTGCCATCAGGTGAATTATCATCTATAACCAAAATGTCAAATTGACAAGGAAGTTGACCAATAGCATCAATGATTAAAGGGATATTTTCTATCTCATTATAAGTGGGTATTATGATTAAAACACGACTCATTCACTACAAAGAAAATAAAAAATCATTTAGTGTATTGTTAAAACAAATTAAATCTATAAAGAATATAGTCTTTTCAAGTCCAAACCTCCCCAATGCCCTGAACTCATTAGCAATATTACAGAGTTATCTTCAATCTGATTTTTTACCCATGATTCAATTTCGTCAGGATTGGAAGGGATAAATATATCTTCTCTACCAAATTGCTCTTTTAGCCATTGAGATTCAATAGCATCTTTCTTTTTTAATTTCAGAGCCTCATTGTCCACATAGATACAAGCCACATCTCCAGCATCTAATGAATTGTGGTATTGTGCTATAAAATCTTTTTGTAAACTACTATAAGTGTGTAATTCCAATGCCAATATTAATTTCCTTTCAGGATATCTATTTTTAATAGCATCAACAGTAGCTCTTACCTTTGAAGGAGCATGTGCAAAATCTTTATATACAGTGACTTTGTTTTCAGGATTGTCATAAAGCAATTCTAATCTTTTGGCAGCACCTTTAAAATGATAGATTTGTTGAAAGAAATCTTCTGCCGTAATACCCAATTCTCTACATACATTCAATGCTGCGCTCATATTAGCCATATTATGTTCGCCAAAAATTTGAACAGGATATTCATGGTTTTCATAAGTGACAAATACATCATCTCCTTTTAAATGAGAAGGAAGTGGTTGGTATGCCAATGCAGATGTAATACCACTTTCTGTTGCAAGTGTTTTTAATTCCTCATCTTTATAATAGTAGAAAATTTTATCCTTGATAAGATGAAAGAATTTTCTGAATGTTTCTACATATTCTGGAAATGTTGGAAATACATTTATATGATCCCAAGCTATGCCTGTGATGACTGCTATATGAGGATGGTAATGTAAGAATTTTGACCTCAAATCTAACGGCGAAGTAAGATACTCATCTCCTTCAATAATAATATATGGAGCATCAAGTGATGTTTTGACTACGTAATCAAATCCTTCTATTTGTGCACCTACTAAATAATCAAAATCTTTGTTTAAAGATTTTAAGACATGCATAATCATTGAAGTTGTTGTTGTTTTTCCATGACTACCTGCAATGACAATTCTTTTTTTATCTTTTGATTGCTCGTAAATAAATTCTGGAAAAGAATAAATTTTTATACCTAATTCTTGTGCTCGAATTAATTCTGGATTATCTTTTTGTGCATGCATACCCAAAATGACAGCATCTAAATGGGGATGAATTCTTTCAGGAAACCAACCCATTTTATCAGGTAAAATGCCATGTTGATTGAGATTGTCGTATGCCGGATTAAAAATAGCATCATCAGAACCAGTAATATGATATCCTTGATTATGCAGGTGTAAAGCCAATTGATGCATCACTGCACCACCTATTGCAATAAAATGATAATTTTTAACTGTCATAGAACACAAGATATTTATTAGTTTTACATTATTAATCATAAAAAGAGAAATTATGTTCAAAAGAAAATTATTTGTAGCAGTTTTAGCTGTGACATTTTTAGCATCTGTAAGTTGTAGTAAGAAAAATGTGGGATGTCCTACTTTTAGTCATGCTCATCAAGGACAAGAATTGGTAGCATCAAAATAATATCATGTTGAATTGGATAAATGTTAGCGATGAAAGTCAGCTGAAAGAGTTGATAGACTCCAAGGCTACTTTTGTTGTTTTTAAACATAGCACAAGATGCTCTATCAGCTCTATGGTCAAAAATAGATTGGAAAGGGAATGGCAATCAGAGATTCCAGTTTATTATATAGATTTATTAGCGCATAGAGCATTGTCAAATTGGATAGCTGCAGAAAGTGGAGTGATTCACGAATCGCCTCAAGTTATTGTGTATAAAGATGGTTCAGCTACTTATAATGCAGCCCATACAGCAATTGATGCCAAAGAAATAATAGCTCAAATGAATTGATTTTTTAATCGGGATAGCATGAAACTAAAACCATTAATATCCATATTTCTTTTCGTTCTGACAGCTTTATATCTCAATGCTCAGGAACAAACACCTTCTTCCAAATGGAATAAGAGTGCTGGCAAAGAGTTGGTTTATACAAGCTCGTGGTCTGGTAATTTCAAATTGAGAAGTGATGGATGGCAAATGGGAGCAGAATATTCTAAGAGCAAAAATTATTTCAAAAAAACAATTTATCAATTTGATTTAGGCTTATACAAACATCCTAAGCAAGTCAAGCAAAATAAAGATCCATATTCAGGTTGGTTCAATAATAATGGTATTAAACCATTTGAGTATGGGAAGCAGAATACCTTATTATCTATTCATGCTGCAATGGGTCAGAAATTTTTATTGGCGGAAAAAGCCAAAAGAAATGGAGTAATGATTAACTATTATTATGCTGGAGGTGTATCATTGGGTGTTTTGAAACCTTATTTTTTGCGTGTCTGTGGTGATGATGGATGTACTTATTATGAAGTAGTAGGTTATGATGCACAATTGAATAATAAATTCACAGATTATGACTATATTATTGGAGGTGCAGGATTTGGTGTTGGATGGAAATTGAAATTTCGTCCAGGATTGCATTTTAAAACAGGGATGGAATTTGATTGGTCGAGCAATGATAAGATGATTAAAGCGGTAGATATTGGGCTGAGCGCAGATGCTTATATCGGTAAAGTGCCAATAATGGTCACTGAAAAAAATAAATTTTTGTTTCTAAACGCTTATTTAGGAGTTAGTTTAGGTAAAAAGAAGTAGAAAATGGAAGTTGATATTACAGGTAAATCTGCCAATAGAAAACCTGAATGGTTGAAAGTGAAAATTCCTATTGGAGAAGAGTATAGAAAAGTGAAATCTATTGTAGATACGCACAAATTACATACGATATGTCAGAGTGGCAATTGTCCTAATATGGGCGAATGCTGGGGAGCAGGCACTGCTACTTTTATGATATTGGGAAATGTATGTACTCGATCGTGTTCGTTTTGTGCAGTAGCTACCGGACGACCACAAGAATTGGATGAAGAGGAACCAGCACGTGTTGCTGAAGCTATTCGTAAAATGGGAGTGAAGCATGCTGTGATAACATCTGTAAATAGAGATGAACTTCCAGATAAAGGAGCAAGAATTTGGCATAATACAATTGTTGCTATTAAAGAAGCATGCCCTAATACTACAATTGAAACGCTCATTCCTGATGTCAGAGCAGATTGGGATGCCTTGGAACTAATGATTTCTGCAGGTCAAGAGGTGGTGAGTCATAATATGGAAACTGTAAAAAGACTTTATAGAAAAGTCCGTATTCAAGCCAAGTATGAAAGAAGTTTAGAAGAATTGCGTAGAATTAAAGAATACGGTAAAAGGACGAAGACGGGCATTATGCTAGGTTGTGGTGAAACTGAAGATGAAGTCTATGAAGCAATGGAAGATTTGTTGGAAGTTGGTGTCGATGTTTTGACATTGGGACAATATCTACAACCCACTAAAATGCACCTTGGTGTAGATAGATATGTACATCCTGATGAATTCAAACGATATAAGGAGATTGGATTACAGCGTGGTTTTAAATATGTGGAAAGTGGTCCTTTGGTCAGGTCTTCCTATCATGCTGAAAAACATGTGTTTTAAAATATAGAAAATAAAAAAGGGGCAAATTTGCCCCTTTTTTTATTTTGCTGGTTTCAAAGCGATTTCTTCGGTTGTAAATGAAGATGCGCCAGGTATAATATATTTTCTTTGTAACTTCAATTCATCACTCGCTAATCTGATGATGTCCCACAAAACACCTTCTTTTGTCTCTTCTTGATAAATCAAAAGTTGTTCTCTACTAGAAGTGTTGTTTGTCCCTCCTGCAAAATTCCATATCCCAGTATGTGTTTTTGAATCAGTATCTGTATTGATATAATTGTACACATCGCAACTTTCATCTGCACTCGCAATACTGGACGTATCAACAGTAATCGTTAAGTAAGAATCACTATAATCCCCATTTTTTGATAAACTTAACATGATATCTTTTTTAACCGATGATTTGACAATTTGCTTACCACATCCTGTAATATTATATTCTTGAGTTTGGTAACCTTGAATAAGCTCAGCTCCATCTATTTTATAAGAATACGCCTGCCAGTTTTTTGATATTCTATTTTTTCTTGTTGTTAAAGATAATAAAGGATCTTCTGGACCTTTTCTACATGAAATAAAACTAGATGTTAAAACTGTAAGAATCAAAAAATATTTCAACCACTTCATAATTAAGATATGCTTTAGACTTACAAACGTAAGCAAAAACTATAAATTATACAGAATCTAATTATTTTATCTTTTTTCCTCTTTTCCTTTCAGCATAGGAACAAAGCTGAATGTGTCTAAAGTTTCTTGTTCAAAGTGATATTCTTCAGTACGTGTAATTCTTAGCATCAGTTGTTTTTCTCCTTCACCATAAGGGATAATGATAACTCCACCAATTTTGAGCTGTTTCAATATAGTTTCAGGGATTTCTGGTGCTGCTGCTGTAATAATGATTTTGTCAAAAGGTGCTAAATCAGGAAGCCCTAAAAAACCATCACCATAAAAACACATTATTTTTCTATAATTCAAACTTTTCAAAATGGGCTTAGTTCGATCGTATAATTTTTTGATACGCTCTATGCTATATACTTGCGCTCCCATTTCTGCTAGGACGGCTGCCTGATACCCCGAACCTGTACCTATTTCTAAAATTCTATCACCTGCTTGGATATCTAATAACTGAGTTTGATAAGCGACAGTATATGGGTGAGAAATTGTTTGACCTTCACCAATAGGGAAAGCTCTGTCTTCATAAGCAAACTCTAAGAATGCCTTATCTAAAAAAGCATGCCTAGGTACTTTCCCAATAGCATTAAGAACATCCGAATTGTTAATACCTTTTGTTTTTAAAAGATTGACCAATTTACGTCTTAACCCATAATGACGATGAGATTCTTCCATAGGACGAAAATCATCAAAACTAAATTCTTTTTTTAAAATTTTTATCCACAGATTTGTGTTGTATTGAGATATCAATGATTTAATAATTGGAATATATGCAAATAAAATTTGGAACAGATGGATGGAGAGCTATTATTGGCAAAGAGTTTACTACCGATAATGTTGCTAGAGTAGCTAAAGCATCTGCACAGTGGTTAAAAAATAATCATTATCCTTTGTCTGTCGTAATTGGTCATGATGCAAGATTTGGAGGTCAACTTTTCACCGAGGCTGCAGCTCAAGTATTAGTCGAACAAGGTATAAAAGTATATATGGCTGATGGCATGATTTCTACTCCAATGTTATCTTTGGCATGTCATCAATTTCAGACAGGATTGGGAATTGTGATTACAGCAAGCCACAATCCTCCTTCCTATAATGGATATAAATTAAAATCAAATTACGGTGGGCCAACTTCACCTAAGCACATTGCCGAAGTTGAATTACTCATAGAAGATAAAGTATCTGTTCCTAATACCAATATTGATACTTTAATTCAAGAAGGAAAGATTGAGTTGGTCAATATGGAGAATTTGTACTATGAGCATGTCCTTAAAAATTTTGATATAGAGAAAATTAGTCATTCAGGATTGGTATTTGCTTATGATGCTATGTATGGTGCTGGACAAAAGATAGTACCGAGAATATTGCCAGATATTGTTAAGCTGCATTGTGAAGATAATCCTGGTTTTAAAGGGACAGCACCTGAACCTCTACACAAAAATCTCTTAGAATTTTCCGACCTTATTGCTCAGTCCTCAGATATTGAATTTGGTTTTGCCAATGACGGAGATGCTGACCGTATCGGAGTTTATGATAGCAAGGGACGCTTTGTAGATTCTCATCATATATTGTTGCTTTTGATACATTATCTTCATAAGTATAAGGGAATGGACGGTAAAGTTGTCGTGTCATTTACTGTATCGAATAGAATTAAAAAACTATGTGAGAAATATGGACTTTCTTATCAAGTGACACCAGTCGGATTCAAATATATCTGTGATATCATGGTTGCAGAAGATGTATTAGTCGGAGGAGAAGAATCTGGAGGCATCGCTGTAAAAGGGCATATTCCAGAGAGAGATGGCGTGTGGAATGCATTGGTCTTAATGGAGTTTATGGCTATTACAGGCAAGTCAATTGATGAATTGATTAATGAAATCTATGATATTGTTGGAAGCTTTGCTTTTGAAAGATATGACTTACATATCACTGAAGATTTGAAACAAAGAATTGTCGGAAAATGTAAGTCAGAGGGATTTGATTCTTTTGGCACATATAATGTTCAAGAAGTAGAAGATATTGATGGATGGAAATATCATCTGGATGAGAATAGCTGGGTGATGATAAGAGCTTCGGGAACTGAGCCTGTATTGAGAGTATATTCTGAGAGCAATACACAGGAAGAAGTGTTTAAAATTTTAGATACTGTCAAAGAGATTTTATTACAACAATGAGAATTGCCTTAATTATCATTTTTTGCTTTACTAATTGGGCTACAATTCATGCTCAGGAAGTATTACAAGCCAATGATACTTTGGGAATTGAATCAATAGATTCTTCTTTGATTGAATCTGTTGTTGAGGTTAAATCGGATTTAGATACATCTGTTTCTATTTCTAGTAATGTGCCTAAGGAAAGAGTGAAATTTATCCAACCGTATAAATTTTTTGAAAATTCCAAAGAGCCCAATTTGTCACGATTGCTCACTTTAAGTCTGAGTATAGGAACAATTTATGCTGGTACAAATACATGGTGGAGCTCTGCTTGGTATTCAAAATATGATAGAGAAAAATTTCATTTATTCAATGATAATGGCGAGTGGCTTCAAATGGATAAAGCTGCACACACTTTTAATGCCTATTTTCTTTCTCGATGGGGACACAATCTATATCGTTGGGCAGGTGTACCTCCCAAACATGCGCCTTGGGTCGGTATGTTGATAGGTAATATGTGGCAATTGTCAATTGAAGTTCATGATGGATTTTCAAAGAAATGGGGTTTTTCCATGGGAGATATGGCGGCAAATTTTGCTGGTTCTTTGATTTTTGGAGTGCAACAATATTTGTGGCAAGACCAGAAGTTTAATATTAAAATTTCAGCAACACCTGAAAAATATCCTCAAGCTTTAAGAGAGCGTACCGACCATCTATATGGAACTACTCTGGGAGAGTTGATATTGAAAGATTATAATGCTATGACCTTTTGGCTCAATGTCAGCCCAGGTGCTTTCATCAATAAACCTCAAAGTAAATTTCCCAAATGGCTGAGCGTTTCATTGGGATATGGCGGAACGGGTATGTATGGAGGATTTGAGAATGAATGGTGCGCCAATAGGGATAAAGAAGTAGGAGAGTGTCCTCCTGATGAGATTATATCACCTAGAGATTTTGTTGGGACAGATATTGCTAGAGTCAGACAATATTATGTTTCTTGGGATATAGATTTTTCCAAAATTCCTACAAATAAACCCGCATTGAAAACTTTCCTCGAATTGATTAATATTCTTAAAGTGCCTTTCCCTGCATTAGAATTTAGATCAGACGGTAAAGTGAAATGGAATTGGTACCAGTTTTAGCTAAGAGCATCTCTTAAAAATTACAATCGATACATTTTATTCTATAATTTTCCTTCTAAAGAAAAATATTCTCTAATTTGTTACAATTAGAAAATTGATGTCAATGAAATTTGATTATATCATTATCGGTGGAGGTTCTGCTGGATGTTTATTAGCCTATAGATTATCAGAAAATCCTCAAAATACAGTTTGTTTATTGGAAGCTGGACCTCCTGATGATACACATTTTATACATAATTGCAACCCTGTCAATATGTTATTCCTGATGAATAGCTCCAAGTACAATTGGAAATATTATGCAGAAGGAAATGCAAAAACAGGTAGTCGCAAATTTTATTGGCCCAGAGGGAAAACTTTAGGTGGTTCTAGTGCTATGAATGCAATGATTTATACACGTGGGCACTCTTCAGATTATGACCATTGGGCAGAATTGGGAAATAAAGGATGGGATTTTAAATCAGTATTGCCGTATTTTAAAAAATCTGAATTGCAACATAGAGGTGAAGATGAATTTCATAGCAACAAAGGAACTATGGACGTTATCGACCCCAATTTTCATTTTCCATTGAGTTATGCGTTTATTGAAGCAAGTGTACAAGCAGGAATTCCTCAAAATAAAGATATCAATGGTGAAAAATATGAAGGTGTAGATTTTTTTCAAATTAATCAGACACCAGAAGGTAAAAGATGCCACTCTGCTACTTCATTCTTAAAACCTGCTCAAGGAAGGGCTAATCTGAAAGTCATCAATTATGCTCATGTGAAACAAATTCTTATTCAAGATGCTACTGCTTATGGTGTGGAATATTTCGACATGAAAAATAATCGCAACATCGTAAAACTTGAAGCTAATAAAGAAGTGATTTTGAGTGCAGGAATTATAGGCTCCCCTCAGATTTTAAAACTTTCAGGTATTGGTCCCAAAGCTGAGTTAGATAAGTTTAATATTCCTGTGATAAAAGATTTGAAAGGTGTAGGAGAAAATCTTCAAGATCATCCGGATATTATTATTCGATGTAAAGCCAAATCTGGTTCATCTTTGACTACGCTACCTTGGCCTTATATGGTGAAGTTTATGTCCAAATTTTATCGCAATGTCAATCATGTTTTTACACCTACAGACGCTGGAGGCTATGTTAAATCTTCCCCTGAAGTGAAAGTGCCAGATTTGCAATTGCAGTTTGCATCTTTGAGAATGCGCCCTCATGGGGAAGGAATGTTTACACCTATGCAATCGGGATTTGTTCTTCACGTCTGCCACATGCGCCCCAAAAGTCGAGGGCGAGTATTGCTCAATTCGGCAGACCCTTTTGACTACCCACGTATTGAAGCTAATTATTTTGATGATGAAATGGAACTAGATGCCTTGGTCAATGGTGTGAAAATTGCTCGAAAAATTATTAGCCAAGCAGCATTTCAACCTTATTTTGAAAAAGAAGAAGTGCCAGGTTCAGCTGTTCAATCTGATGAAGAAATAAGAAAATTTATTTTAGAAAAGGCCGAAACTGTTTACCATACTGCAGGTTCATGTAAGATGGGTATAGATGATATGGCAGTGGTGGACCCTGAACTAAAAGTTTATGGAATCCAAAATCTTAGAGTGATAGACTCATCTATTATGCCTACAATTACAAGTAGTAATATTCACGCTCCTACAGTGATGATAGCAGAAAAAGGAGCTGATATGATATTGAATGGAAAAGAGTGAAAAATTAAAAATTCAAGATTAAAAGTACGAAGTACGAATGAAAAAGCTGGTTGAGGTTCTTGAAACTAACCGCAAAGAATACTAAAATTCAACCACAAAGCACACCAAGTTTCTACGCAAAGTTCACTGAGTTTAATGAAACAATGAAATAATGAGGAGATTTGAAAATGTGGTGAAATATAAGATAAAAATGCTGATGATTGAATTTGCCTCGTAGAGGCTACCACTTGGTAATAATAAATAAACAACCAACTATTGCTCCGTAGGAGCTACCCTAAATAATAATGTCCTCAAATTATGCCGCAAAGTTTCACAAAGAAGCACAGAGTTTCATAAATAATTTGCTTTGTGTCTTTTGTGCCTTCTTAGTGTCTTTTGTGTAATAGTTTACAATGAAGTAATGTGAAGATTTGAAAATGCTGGTGATAGAGTGCTTTGATAGGGTTGAGCAACCACCCGTCGAAACCAAAATAGAAGAATTTAATGGAGAAAGGTATACTGGTTTTTGTTGAAGAATTAACACCTTTCCATACCCCCAATCATCAAATATTGTCAGCTATTTTCTGATTTATTTATAAAATTAAGCTGTCTTGTCAGTTGAATATGTCATTTTGCCATGTTTTTTTGAGTGGCATTTCAATTGATACAATAAAGGAAAATTGAAAATTAAAAGTTATGGGAAAAATAATTGGTATAGACTTAGGAACAACAAACTCATGTGTTGCTGTTATTGAAGGAAAGGACCCAGTGGTCATTCCTACAGAAGAAGGTAGAAGAACACTCCCTTCTATTATTGGTTTCTTGGAAAATGGTGAGAGAAAAGTTGGTGATTCAGCTAAACGTCAAGCCATTACCAACCCAACCAATACCGTACAATCTATTAAAAGATTTATGGGTAAAAGATACTCAGAAGTGAGTAAAGAAAACGTTGCTTATAAAGTGGAAAAAGGCGATAACGATACTGTAAGAGTACGTCTTTATGATAGATTGTATTCTCCACAAGAAATATCTGCTATCATTCTACAAAAAGCTAAGAAAATGGCTGAAGATTATCTAGGTCAAGAAGTGAAAGAAGCAGTTATCACTGTTCCTGCATACTTTAACGACTCAGAGCGTCAAGCAACAAAAGAAGCTGGTCTTATTGCTGGTTTGGATGTGAAAAGAATTATCAACGAACCTACTGCTGCTGCTTTAGCTTATGGTTTGGATAAGAAACACGAAGACATGAAAATTGTTGTTTATGACTTAGGTGGTGGTACATTTGACGTATCTATTCTTGAGTTGGGCGACGGTGTGTTTGAAGTAAAATCTACAAATGGAGATGTCCATTTAGGTGGTGATGATTTTGATGATGTAATTATCAATTGGTTGGCAGCTGAATTCCAAAATGATGAGCGCATAGATTTGAAAAAGGATCCTATGGCACTTCAAAGATTGAAAGAAGCAGCTGAAAAAGCTAAGATTGAATTATCTTCAAGTTCAGAAACTGAAATCAACCTTCCTTATATTACTGCTGTAGATGGTGTTCCAAAACACTTAGTAAGAAAATTATCTAAAGCTAAATTCGAACAATTGATTGACCATTTAGTGGAAAGAACTTTGGAACCTTGTCGTAAAGCAATGAAAGATGCAGGTTATACAAATGCAGATATTGATGAAGTAATTTTAGTAGGTGGTTCTACACGTGTACCTAAAATTCAAGAAGTAGTAGAAAAATTCTTTGGCAAAAAACCTTCAAAAGGTGTAAACCCAGATGAGGTTGTTGCTATTGGTGCTGCTATCCAAGGAGGTGTATTGACTGGAGATGTGAAAGATGTCTTGTTGTTGGATGTTACTCCACTTTCTTTAGGAATTGAAACTTATGGCGGTGTGTTCACTAAATTGATTGAATCTAACACAACAATTCCAACTAAAAAATCTGAAGTATTCTCTACCGCTGCTGACAATCAACCATCTGTAGAAATTAATATCTTGCAAGGTGAGCGTTCTATGGCTAAGGACAACCGTTCAATCGGAAGATTCCATTTGTCAGATATTCCTGCTGCACCAAGAGGCGTTCCTCAAATTGAAGTGATTTTTGATATCGACTCTAATGGTATTTTGAGCGTAACTGCTAAAGATAAAGGAACTGGTAAAGAGCAAAATATCCGTATCACCGCAAGTACTGGATTATCTCAAGATGAGATTGAAAAAATGAAAGCTGAAGCAAGAGCTAATGAATCTGCTGATAAAGAAGCTCGTGAGAAAATTGAAAAATTGAATACTGCTGATAATCTTGTATTCCAATCTGAAAAACAATTGAAAGAATTTGGTGATAAAATTCCTGCAGATAAAAAATCAGCTTTGGAAGCTGCTATCGCTAAAGTAAAAGAATTGCATAGCGCACAAGATATCGCTGGATTGGATGCTGCAATGGAAGCGTTGAATAATGCATGGCAAGCTGCTTCTCAAGATTTGTATTCACAAGGTGTAGATCCTAATGCCGCTGCTGGTGCTGACGCAGGACAACAAAATTCTTCAGGAGGAAATAGCAATGAACCTCAAGATGTAGAATATGAAGAAGTGAAATAATTGCTTATAAATATCAAATAAAATAGGTGATAAACCGCTGTAAATGTCATGTTTGCAGCGGTTTTTCATTTTTGTTTTTTACCCTTTCAACTTCTTCACCTTCTCTAGATAAGTCTGTAAATAATTTCTTTTCAGTTTTTTACTGAGAAAGGAACGGTTGATTAAATCAATTACTTTATCCTCATGAGAATTAAGATTTTTGATAATTTTTGAGACTGTCTTTTCTGGAATTTCAGCCTTTTCACCTAACAGCATAAACTGATTAAGAATTTTCCCTTGAGTTAATGATTTTGGTAAAAGCCCACCTTTTAAAGCAAAGGCTGTATCATCAATATGAATTTTGGTATTCAATAAATCATACGCTGGACTGAGTTTGAAATCACCTTGTCTAGTTTCAATCAAAGAAAAATTCTTTAGATGTGCATCGCCATTGGAAAACAAATAATTGAAAAGAATGAGTGAGAATAATTTAGGAGCATCTACTTTCCAAGCTGGAACATATTTTTTTAAAGCTTCAAAAATTTCAAGGTAGTTTCCTTCGTATTTATATTGTTCACCATCTTTGGCAGGGCTTTTTTGGAGTAATGATGCAAAATCTTCAACAGCTAATTTATTCCCATCCGTATCGTAGTCAAACCTTTTTGTAAGATAGGCTGAATTTCCATCTTCAAAAAAAACCAAAGCATTTTCTGCAGTTTCTATTTTGAAAACTTGTTGAGCAATTTGCATCGTAAGATATTCATTGGCTGGAGCAAATTCTGCATTCTTCGGAAGCTCAGAAATAGGCTTTAAAATGTATTGTCCGTGTTCGCCTTCATTGGTGAGCCGAAGCTTGTTTCCTTCCAAAATCAAAGAGTATTTTTCTTGAAATCCTGAAATAGAAATATGTGTTTGATTGGCATTGAAAAATTTTTTATCTTCTGCATTGGAAGGAGAAAGATAAGGTAGAATTGGACTGACTTTTTTACCTCCGAATAGCTTTTTTATCACGGTAGGACTGTAGATAGAAAAACCTTCTTTCAAACTTCCTGGGCAATTACTTATTTCTGATTTCATTCTAAATTCGTTCTAAAGTTACTGCTCCAATGGTGTCGTCTTTCGAAGTATAGAGTAATATTCCGAAAGCATCATCTTCATCGATTTTATAGGTTCTGCAAACCATTTTTTTGTTGCTTCCTTCAGGTAATAAATGATAAAAAAATGGAAATAAAGATTCAGATGAAAACTCAATTTCTTTTTTGGGTAATGTTAAACTGATAGCTGGTTTAGATGCATCAGAAAGCCAATTTTCATTGTATTTATAATGAAAACTTCCATCGTCATTTTGAGTGAGTTTTCCAGCCAATTCACTTTTATATAAAACCTTTGCAGCTCTCATGATTCAACTTTTTTAATTTGCAATTGAATTTTTAAACCTAACGCATCACACAACTTTTGTAAGGTTGCCAAGGTTGGATTTCCCTTTCCGCTTTCAAATTGTTTGAGCGTACGCAAGCCAACACCCGAAATTTCAGCCAATGTTTCTTGTGTAACATCAAGTACTTTCCGACGATCTTTTATTTGTTCTATCAAATTGATTAGTGTCATATATTGCACTTTTAGATAAAAATACTATTTTTTTTGATTAAAAACACAACTAAGTGCTTTAAATTGCACTTTTAATGTCAATGAAACTAATTTTGAATACAAATAGTCGATAAAGTGCCATGAATAGCACTTTGATTTGGATTATATTAGCAATTACATCTTCCACTTCGTATTCTTGGGAATTTTCGAGATAGTTTATCTTTTGCTTTTTATGAATCTATTAGTAAACTTCTTGTAATATGATTTATGGAGTGGATTATTTTCTGTTTTTATGGCAGAAAGAGGGCTTGGATTAGTTGAATCCGTGTTGTTGGGTATTTTGTCTGCACATCAAGTAGAGAAGGAAAAGAACGAATTCTATTCTAAAAAGAATTTATTAAGTGCTTACTTGAAAAATATTATATGTAATTACATATAATTTAACAACCTTAATGTAATTTATACGTTTTTGCATATAATTTTATATTTTTGTGTAAAATAGTTGTAAAAGCATATAATTATGTACACCAATCTTGCCAATTTTATCAAGACTAAAAGAAAAGAAGCCAACCTTACTCAGCAAGAATTTGCCGAAAGAGCAGGCGTTGCACTTACGGTGGTTCGGAAAATAGAACAAGGAAAGGAAAACCTCAGTCTGTCAAAAGTCAACCAAGTGCTGTTGATGTTCGGAAGTAAGCTGGTCCCTGTTAATTTTAAAGAAATTGAAAAATGAGACAGGGAAAAGTTTTTTATCAGGATTATTTCGCAGGAATCGTTACGGAAACCAATGATGGCGATTTTACATTTGAATACGACCAAGAATATATTCAGAGATTTTCCAATCAGTTCATTACATTTTCAATGCCTGTTTCCGAGAAAGTTTATAGAGAAAATCGGTTATTTTCTTTTTTTGAAGGATTAATTCCGGAAGGTTGGCTGTTTGAAATTGCGTCTGAAAGTTGGAAAATAAATAAAAACGACAGGATGGGATTGCTTTTGGCGTGTTGTAAAAACTGTATTGGAGCAGTGAGTGTAGAACCTATAAATTCGGAAGAGAATGAATAAAAAATGTTTATACTGCTACCAAGAATTGAAATCTGAACAAGATTTTCATCCGCATTGCAGTCAGAAATTTTTCGGAACAGTTTCCGCACCCGTTTTGGATTATACCTTGCAAGAAATGGAAGAATTGGCAAAACAAGTTATCGAAACTTCTGTTGCAGTTCCAGGAGTTCAGCTAAAATTATTAATGAACCTCATCAAAGATTTACTAAATGATGGAAACAGAGGAAGATTAACGGTAATTGGAGCTTTGGGTGGAAGCTATATTTTGAAACCTCAAAACTCTATTTTTTCAGAAATGCCCGAAAATGAACATTTGACAATGAAAATGGCAGGAATTTGTGGTATCTCAACCGTTCCATCTTCACTCATCCGTTTAAAATCTGGTGAATTATCTTACATCACAAAACGAATTGACAGAGAGGAAAACGGGGCTAAAGTTCATATGCTTGATCTATTTCAGATTTTGGAAGCGTTTGATAAATATCGAGGTTCGGTTGAAAAAATAGGAAAAGCCATTGAAGAACATTCTTCCAATACATTATTAGATTTGTTACGGTTCTATGAAGTGATTATTTTCAGTTACTTTACAGGAAATAATGATATGCATCTCAAGAATTTTTCACTTATCCTGAATAATGAAAACTGGGAGTTTTCACCAGCTTATGATTTGTTAAATGTACATTTACATTTACCCGAAGACAAAGATGAATCGGCATTAACGATTGCTGGAAAAAAGAAAAAACTATCAAAAAGTGATTTTATTAATTTGGGCTTAAAATTAGGTTTAACAAAAAAACAAATTGAAAACACATTCAAGCGTTTTCTGAAAGCAGAAGTCAAAATGATTACACTCATTCATCAATCTTTTTTGAGCAAAGAATATCAAGAATTATATATTTTGTTGCTTCAAAAACGGTTGCAACTCTTCAAATAAGATAATGCCCATAATCAGTTTTTTGTATCTTATTTGTACCATGAAACTTTAATCTATTATTATTTTTAAAGAAGTGAAATAACCTTCAAAAACTATAATTTTTTACTAAAATGCCTTGATAGAAATATTGGGGCATTTTTTTTGTTATGAAGTAAGAGCGTAGTTTTGTAGCATATTTATTTAAGAAATTTTATATTGTAATATGATGAATTTTAGAGGTAGTATTCTGGTGTTTTGCTTATTAATGTCTTATTTGAGTGTTAATGCCGATGAGAATGGTAGAATGTCCACGTATGGTGACTCAGATTTTACAGGAGTGAATGGTATCATGGAAACTTATTATAAAGAAGATTTACCTTCAAACGAAGATTATAATGGAGTCCGTACAGAAATTGAGCCTCAAGATGCTCAGTCAGCTCGTGGATTTAATGGTGCGATGGATATATTTGATAGCAATACAGGTGCAATTGCCAATAATGAATTAATAAAACCAATCATTGATGCACCGGCTATGAAAATGGAATTGTATTTTCCTGTAAATCAATTTTCAATTTATTCTTACAATCAGGAAGATGCTCAAAAGATTTTGACTTTTTTGAAGAATGGCAATATTGATAAAATTGGTATTTGGGGATACGCTGACCCTACTGGTTCAAAAGATTACAATCAGAAATTGAGCCAGAAAAGAGCTGATGAATTTAAAAAGTGGTTAGTAGCTCATGGAATTTCATCCTCAATAATTATTGCTACAGGAAAAGGGATAGATGCGGAACAAGAAGATTATCAGAAGGCTAGACGTGTAGAAATTATATTAACACTCAGAAAATAAAATTATTATTCTGAAATTGTAATAGATATAAATCTTCGGCATATTAATATTGCTTCTCTACATATCATCCGTCTTTTTATATGCTTTATCGCTTTGATAAACTTTATTTCTATTAGTAATGCGCAAGGTGTATCTATTTCAGGTAAAGTTTCCGATTCTTCAGATGCAGAAGTATTGATAGGTGCTAGTGTAATTCTTCTAAATTCAACAGACTCTATTCAACTAAAAGGTACTGTAACAGATATTGATGGTAGCTATTTATTGTCTAATATTAATACGGGAAATTACATTATTAAAGTAGCTTATATGGGATATGAAACATTGAGTAAGCCTATATCTGTTATATCTCAAAATATTAGAAAATTGGACTTTGCTCTTCTTCAAGATGCCAAGGTGTTAAGTACAGTTGAAATTGATGCTATCATGCCCAGAATGGTATTAAAAGGAGATACCTCTCAGTTTAATGCAGAAGCTTTTAAAGTGAATGCTGATGCTGATGTTGGGGATTTGGTGACTAAAATGCCTGGAGTGATGATTCAAGATGGTAAGGTTCAAGCACAAGGTGAACAAGTGAGAAAGGTTTTAGTGGATGGAAAGGAGTTCTTTGGTGATGATGCTATGATGACCTTGAAAAATCTCCCAGCGAATATTGTTGATAAGATTCAAGTCTATGACAATCTGAGTGAACAAGCTCAATTTACTGGTTTTAATGATGGTAATACTGAAAAGGTAATCAATATCATTACTAAGGAAGAAGTGAAAGATGGAATGTTTGGGCGGGCTTACCTAGGCTATGGATGGCAAAATAGATATTCGGCAGGTGGAAATTGGAATTATTTTAAAGATGCAAGAAGAATATCTGTATTAGGACTTTCTAATAATATCAATATTCAAAATTTTAATAACGAGGATTTAGTAGGTGTCGCATTAAGCACCAAGAGTAAACCCAGTGGGGGCAGAGGTCGTGGAGGTGGAATGAGTGGCAGAGGCGGATTTGGAGATAATAATGTAGGTAATTTTTTGACATCTGGAAGTGGTGGTATCAATTGGACAAATGGAATAGGTGTAAATTATGTTGAAGAATGGAAAAAAGATGTAAAATTATCTGCTGACTATTTTTTTAATCATACCAAAAATGAAAATAACTCTTCGTTGGATAGGCAGTATTTAGCAGAAGATTTCTCACAAAACTATTCCCAAATAATCAAACAAACATCTCACAATTACCAACATAGGTTCAATGCTAAATTAGATTATGATATTGATGATAAAAAATCTTTGACTTTCAGACCTAATATTACCTTTCAAAACAATCAACAATCTTCTATTGGAAATGCACTGACTCAAATAATCAATGGAAATATCTTAGCCAAAAGTGACAATGACAATTCTTCTACTAATAAAGCTTATAATATTTCAAATTCATTGCTTTATAAGCATAAATTGGCAAAACAGGGTAGAACTTTTAGTGTAAGGCTTGAATCTAAGTTGAATAATAAAATGGTGGATAATTATCTGATTGCTCAAAATATTTTTTCTGACAATTTAGATTCTATCATCTTTCAAAATCAATGGACTGATGGACTTTCCAAAACATTAACATTAGGCTCAGAGTTGAGTTATACCGAACCGATTGGAGATAAAAGTCAGCTGAAAATTGAATATAGTCCAGGATATTCTCATGCTACTTCAGATAGATACACCTATTTTTATGATGAACAGACTCATGAATATTCTATAGTTGATCTCAATTTAAGTAACGTATTCAAAACTATTAATTGGGTACAAAGAACTGGATTGAGTTATAGGTTTAAAGCTGAAAAATTAAATTTTAATTTTGGAGTGAATTATCAGTATTCATCTTTATTAAGCGATAAATTATTGCCAATAGATTTAAGTGTTGATAAACGTTATCACAATTTTTTACCCACTGCGCAAATGGGATATAAGTTTTCTAAGAATAATAATTTGAGCTTATTTTATAGAACGTATGTTCGCTCTCCCAATGTCGCCCAATTGCAAGATGTTGTAGATAATACCAATCCTCTGCTTTTGACGAGTGGTAACAAAGATTTGAATCAGCAATATTCTCATACGATTGGCATGAGGTGGAGATTTGCTCAGCCTATGAAAGGTCGTTCAGCTTTTGCTATGATTTCTAGTTCCCTGAACAATCAATATATTACTAATGCTACATTATTGGCTTCTAGAGATACGATAATAGGTGACAATATTGTTTTACCAGCTGGAGGACAATGGACAAGACCTGTCAATGTCAATGGTAATTGGAGCTTGAATAGTGTGGTGAATTTTGGTACTCCATTGTTATTTATGAAAAGTAATCTCAATCTATTCACAGGATTTAATTTTAATAAAGTCCCCAATTATATCAATAGCTCTCTGTATTTTAATAATAGCTATAATTTTAATTCAGGTATAGTTTTAGGAAGTAATATCAGTGAGAAAATTGACTTTAGGATTTCATATACAAGTAATTACAATATCGTCAAATACTCTCAAAACACTTCAACAGATAATAATTTTTATTCAGGATTGGTTAATGCAGCAGTAAATATTTCACCATGGAAAGGATGGGTGTATTCATCTAGCTTTAGTTACAATCATTATGCGGGATTAAGTGATTCATACAATTTGAATGATGCACTTTGGAACATGGCTTTAGGATATAAATTTCTAAAGAAAAATAATGCAGAAGTGAATATACAAGTAGTGGATATTTTAGGAAAAAATAATAACGTTTCAAGAACGAATACAGAGACTTATATTGAAGATAGTAGAGTGAATGTATTAGGTAGATATTTTTTAGTGCAGTTTTCTTATAAGTTCAATAAATATAAAGGATTAGATAAAAACAATTGAATGAATGTATTGTAGTGGTGTATTTTTAAAAATATTTGAATGATATCATGAAAATGACATTTTTTTTTTTGATTTTTGTTGAATAATAGTTTAGTAAATATTTTAAATTCTAAGACAATGAAAAAAATTTTAGCATCAGCATTGATTTTTACAATGCTTTTAGGTGTAACTCGTGCAGCTGAAAAAGATGATTTCCAGTTTGGAGTAAGAATGGGAGCGCAATTTTCAAAAGTGAAAGGAGGTAATGTTAATGGTGGAGGTTTTACATCTCAGTATGCAAAAAACCTTGTTGGACCTGCATTTGGATTTCTTTTTGAAATACCTATTAATTCATTTTTAGAAATTAGACCAGAGTTGAATTTTGGTTCTCAAGGACAAAGATATAAAATGCCAAATGATGTAGTTTTCTCTAGCTGGTTGGGTTATGTACAAGTTCCTCTATTGATAAGAGGTCAGTATGGCAATGATAAAGTGAGAGGTTTTGTACACGTAGGCCCTCAATTTGGTTACGGAGCTTTTAATTTGACTAGACTTAGAAAAGGAAGCGAGAAAGTAGATAAAGATTCATATTCATTCAAAGACCAACATTTAAAACCATTTGATGCTGGTTTGTCAGTAGGTGCTGGTGTTGAGTTCCCTGCTGCTAAAGGTATGGAAGTCGAAGTAAGATATTATGCAGGTATGGCTAATATTAGTGATATTACAAATGTTGAAGCTAAAAATCAATCTCTTCACTTGACATTGAACGTGAAGTTTTAATCGAAAGATTTAGTAATAACTTAGAGGGGTGCTGTCATTAAGGTAGTACCCCTTATTTTTTGGAACAGTTTTAGATAGATAGCCTATTTATACTTAATTTATTTTCAAAGTAGTAATATTGCATTATAATTATTTCAACATGAAATTTCTATATATCTCAACAATAATATTGTCTCTTGTAGTACTTCAATTTCATCAAGAAGTGGCTGCTCAAGATGGAGACAAGAAATGGCCTATTCAGGTGGCTGCCATTTCAGATATGGATTTGGGTGATCCTATATCTTTTTCCCCAGGCATGATGGTGGACTTTGGTATAAGATTGATGAATAAACCCAAAATAAAAGGAAGCAGAGTAAGAGATAGAGAATTTTATCTGAAACCATTCATAGGATTCTATAAAAGGCAAGATTATCATACAGCAACTATGATTGGGACAGATATCACATATAGAGCTACATACCCTTCAGGTGTATTTTGGGATTTTAATGCTGGTGCAGGTTATATGCATTTATTTTACAATACTCCTGTTTATGAATATGACAATGGCTCATTTACAAAGAAAAAATTTCAAGGTTATGCCAATGTGGTAGTAAAAGGAGCAATTAATTTTGGAATGGATTTTAGTAAAAATAATGACAGATTGCCTTTGGGAGTGTATGCTGGAGCGGGATTTTTTTTCAGATATCCTAATAATTCATATTGGGTAAAACATCCTTATGTTCAACTAGGTGTTATATATACTATTAAAAAATAGAAAGAGAGATGAAAAGTAGATTTAAGATATTGGCCATAATATTTTTAAGTATCAATATATTGGCATGTTCCAAGAAAGAATCTCTCGCTCCTGGAATGATGGATAAATATTATCATGTCAAAGTTGATGGAATCGAATTGCCAGTGAGAGTAGCGGGTAAGGAAAGTTCTGATGTAGCACTCATTATGACGCATGGTGGTCCAGGTGGTTCATCACAAGTTTTTAGACTATCTGCAGGCGTGAAGAATATGGAGAAAGATTTTAAAGTCATTTATTGGGATCAAAGAGGCTCCGGTATTACACAAGGTAATCCTCCCAAAGATCAAATTACGACAGAACAATTTTCTAAAGATTTAGATGCAATTGTAGAATTTACAAAACAGATTGTAGGGGCTAAAAGTATATTTCTTCTAGGTCATAGTTGGGGTGGTGGATTGACTGCCTATTATTTGACAGAAAATATGGCTCATCAAGATAAACTAAAAGGATATATCATTGTCTGTGGGGCTTATAATGTTCCTGGTGGATTGACAGCTTCTAGACAATGGGTGCTGAATGGTGCAGCTACAAGTATTGCACTCAATAAAGATGTCAGTTATTGGCAAAAAGCAATTGAATTTTACAAAACAAATACACAGATTACTGCTGATAATTTTGTCGAACATGCTACCTATTTAGGCAAGTTGAATGGAGGAAGATATAATAAGAATGTCAAAGTTGAAAAAGGTTATTTACCTGCTTTTGAAATCAATGCTTTTCTAAATAATCCATTTTTTGTTGGACACAATATCACTTATAAAGGAGAGTCTGTTTATACAAGCCTCAACTTGACTCCAGAAATTCACAAAATCAAGATTCCAACTTTCGTCATGTGGGGAAAACAAGATGGGCTATTGCCTCCACACAAAATTCCTAATGATGTCGTAGGCACTGCTTTAGCTGATGATTTTCTAGCTAATGTAGGAACTCCTAAAGAAAAATTGTTCTACATGGAATATCTCAATTCTGCTCACGAACCTATGGCTGAAGAAGGGGAAAAGTTTGCAAAAGATTTGAAAGTGTTTTTGGACAAATACAAATAGCAGATTCAAAAATGGTATAGTGTTTGACCTAGTGTATAATCATCTTTAACTGAAACCTATGTTGATTAAGTCTTTATGTCTTGTTTTATCTGGAATTTATTTCCAGAACATTTTATTTGCCCAGAATATCAATAATAGTTTTTTTAATAATACTCCTGCTATTGAGATGAGTATGAATGGCAAAACTTCATTGACCAATAATAATCTTACTTGGAATCCACATAATTATACCTACTATATTGCTGGTTCAGATACTATTGCCTCATACATAGCCTCTTATGATGCAATGGGAGATTTTATTACTGTAGATACATTTGATGCGAGATTGAAAGGTATCTGGTATAATACAACTTTGGATTTTCTTGAAGCATATAATGTGAATGATAATACTTGTGTTTCTTTCTTATTAAATGATGAAGGTGAGTTTGTCGGACAAGATTTTGATATTGAATTAGCAGATTTGGAAGAAGAAGGAACATCTGTTTTTCCGATTTATAATAGCGAAAGAGAGGTCTATGTCTATTTTGAACCAGTTGCAAAAATTATTATTGAAGTCGAACCTTTCTCTGGAGAAATTTCTCACTATATATCATTTCCTTTATCTGTAGGTAAAAATGAAATTGTAGAGGATCAAATTCTTTTCACTGATATGAAAGCATCTCCTTACGCAATAGTGAATAGAAAGAATAAATCACTATTTTTAATCAATTACGAAGGGCAGATTGTCCAAGAAGTGAGTTGGCCGATGATAAATTTTGAGCCTATACGATTTGCATGGACCAATGGCGCTTTGTGGTTGTTAAATGAACAAACTTTGACTTGGAAAGCTTATGCTATTCGCTAGGAAGAATAGTCATTCCTATTTGTGAAAATCCTCCATCGTGAAATAGATTTTGCATCGTGACCATTCGTGTATAATCTGAAAATAAGACAATACAGAAATCAGCACATGATTGAGCATCTGCATTCCCCAAAGGAGAGCTTTCTTGTGCATATTCATAAAAACGTAGAAATGCATCTATTCCACTTCCTGCAGTTGTAGGAGTAGGAGATTGACTGACACTATTGATTCTAGTGCCATTCTTTTTACCGTAATAATATCCAAAATTTCTAACAATTGATTCCAATGTTGCTTTGGCATCTGACATGTCACCATAACCAGGGAACACACGTTGGGCAGCAATAAATGTCAGAGCAACTATAGAGGCTTGAGATGAAAGTGCATCTAGGTTCCAAGCTATTTGTAGTATTTTATGTAGCGATAAAGCAGAAATATCCAATGTTTTATGAAAATATTCGTAATCCAATTCAGTATAAGGTCTGTGCTTTCTGACATTGGGAGACATGCCTATTGCATGAAGTATAAAATCTATTTTACCTCCTAAATATTCAATACTCTCTGTAAACACTTTTTTAATATCCTCTGTATTGGTGGCATCAGCAGGGATAACAATTGTATTGCATTGTGTTGCCAACTGCTTAATACTTCCCATTCTAATAGCTACAGGTGCATTGCTCAATGTAAATATTGCTCCAGCTTTTTGTGCTGCTAATGCAACCTGCCACGCAATAGATTTTTCATCTAAAGCACCAAAAATAATTCCCCTTTTCCCTTCAAGAATTGACAAGTTCATGAGTGAAAGTTAAACAATTTGAATGAATACTCTATATTTCTTACTATTTTAGTTTCATGTTATTAATAGCAGATAGTGGTTCTACAAAAACAGATTGGATATTCTGTAACAAGGAAAATGGTATAGTAAAATCGATTGAAACAGCTGGTTTTAATCCTATTGTTCAAAAAGTTGATTTTATTGAAAGCCATATTTTGAATGCATTCTTTCATGAAGATTTGAAAGGAGAAGTAACTCATATTTATTATTTTGGTGCAGGATGTTCTTCTGATGAACGCAAGAAGGTTATCCATGATATTTTACAATCGGTATTTGTCAATGCTCAAATCACTGTCGATCATGATATGAAAGCCGCTGTAATTGCAACATGTGGTGACGAAAAAGGATTTTCTTGCATTTTGGGTACAGGTTCTAATGCTGTTTACTATGACGGAAAGGAAATAGTCCAGCCTAAAGGAAGCCTAGGTGTGGGTTATATTTTGGGTGATGAAGGTAGTGGAGCTCATATAGGTAAATATCTTTTAAGAGATTTTTTATATCACCGTTTACCTACTGAATTGCAATATCATCTTGAAAATACTTTAGGATTGAATAAGGATATTGTGTTACATAATGTCTATCAACGACCCAATGCTAATACTTATATGGCATCTTTTATAAAAGAGATTTATCCATTCAAAGAATTGGAATACGTTCAAAATTTGCTCAAACAATCTTTTACTGAATTTTTTACCTATAATATTGCCATTTTCCCAGATTATCAAAATTATCCAGTTCATTTTATTGGCTCTATAGCTACTCATTTTGAGGCTGAATTAAGATCAAGTGCGATAGACTTAAATATTCAAGTTGGAAAGATTATTAAAAAACCAATTGAGTCCATTGTTCGTTATTTCTTGGATAAAGAAGTTTAAAAACGATATTAACGATGCACGAGATTGAGCCTTTTGAGAAATGGAAAGGGAAGTATTTACCTGAAAGGGATAAAAAATCTCCATTTTATGGTAAGCAATACAATGAATTTGAATGTACTCATACTATCTATAATTATCTTATTCATCCACAATGGGATTTTTTTGGAGCTAATACCTTATATCTGAAAGTTCTTTTTGTTGATTATCTCAAACAATTTGCCATTATTGAATTTATTGGCGAATGGAATGATTGTATCGATAATGATATCATGTTTTTGAAACGTGATGTGATAGACGGCATGATAAAAGAAGGAATCAATAAATTTGTATTGATAGGTGAGAATATTTTGAATTTTCATGCTTCTGATAATTCTTATTATGAAGAATGGCATGAAGATATTGTAGGTGAGGGAGGCTGGATTGTAGCATTAGGATTTAGGCAACATATCATTGAAGAGATGATGCAAGCAGATTTGAATTATTATATTTTTATTCATGAGAGATTTTCTAATGTACCATGGAGAAAATATAAACCTGCTCAATTAATACAAGCATTGGATGATTTGATGATGAAGAAACTAACTTAATTTAGGCTGAAATAATTAATTTTCCTTTCAAATAAATTAAGAAAATATCAAATCAATACTTTGAATTGCAGATTTATAGTGAAGACATTATCTATTATTTATATTTTCGCATATCATGTCCAAACCTGTATTAGTATTTAAAATCGGAACATCTTCTATCACTACTCCTAATGGGTATGTCGATGAGCAATTATTAAAAGATATTGCCCGACAAATAGCTGAGTTGCATCAGACTTTTGATATAGTGATTGTCTCATCTGGAGCAGTCGGTACAGGAAAGAAATTTATCAAAGGATATAGTGGTAAAATTGGAGAAAGAAAGGCTGCAGCTGCAATAGGTAATCCTATTTTAGTTGGTAAATATGCTCAAGCATTTGAAAGCTTTCATATTCCTATTGCTCAAAGTCTCTGTGAAAGACAACATTTCAGCAATAGAAACCAATTTCTCCAATTGAGGGAAACCTATCAAGAATTATGGAAGCACGGAGTGATACCTATTGCCAATGAAAATGACGTGGTCAGTAATTTGGAATTGAAATTTTCTGACAATGATGAATTAGCCACTCTTCTAGCGATTGGTTTTGGTGCTGAATATTTATTAATAGCCACTTCTGTGCCTGGAGTTTTAGATGCTAATAATGAACTTGTTACAAAGATTGAAAAGTTTACTCCTGCTGTACTAGGATTTGCTCGTAAAGATAAATCTTCAGTAGGCTTAGGTGGAATGATTTCCAAATTGACCTTTGCAAGATTAGCTACTAGTTTAGGTATTCAGACAGTGATATTTGGTGCGAGAAGTGAAAATGGGATTGTCCGAGCTGTAAAAGGTGAGAATGGTACGATTTGCATAGCTAAAAAGGCAACTGCCAATGCTCGTCAAAAGTGGTTGGCAAGTGGTCGTAAAGTCTATGGTCGTGTTCAAGTCGATGCTGGAGCTAAAAAAGCATTGCTGAATAGAAAGAGTCTTTTGGCAGTGGGAGTTGCTGAAATTCATAAAGAATTTAAGAAGGGTGAAGTATTTGATATCATTGATGAAGAAGGATGGATATTTGCAGTCGCCTTGGCAAAAATCGATTCAGATCAAGTTCTGGCTAAAGAACAAAATGCTATCGTTGCTAGTGTTGATGATATTGTATTGATTTAAACATTGTTTTCATTTCTTTCTTTGAAATGAAATGTGAGAAGTGAAATGATGATATTGGGTTAATTCAAAATCAATTGTTTCACTTTTATTATTCCAATGTTGAAATGTTTTTGAAGTGTTAATATAAATAAAGACAAAATAACACATATTGACATCCGAATCCCTTGAATATTGAGTACTTTTGCAGGAACATAATTTCTGATAGTTAATCATGATTTATTTTTTCGGTTCTGAGACCTCTCATGTTTATGCTGTTCAAGCGTTAAACCCTTTGCCAACAGAAGATATTAAAAAATTAAATTGGGCGTTTGGCAATACTCAACTTATTAATGCTAGTTCTTTACAAGGTACTTATAATGGCCCTCGTGCTACTATGGTGACACCTTGGAGTACAAATGCTGTTGAAATTTCTCAAAATATGGGAATTAGTGGCATTGAAAGAATTGAAGAGTTTGACTATGTGGCAGAAGGTGATGATAAAGAATTTGATTCCATGTTGTCCCAGAAATATTTAGGACTTCATCAAGATATTTTCACTATTCATATTCAAGCAGAACCAATAAAATATATTGAAAATATCAGCGAATATAACCAATCTGAAGGCTTGGCATTGAGTGATGAAGAAGTAGAGTATCTTGAAAAGCTATCTGAAAAATTGGGAAGAAAATTAACAGATTCAGAAGTTTTTGGATTCTCTCAAGTCAATTCTGAACATTGTCGCCATAAGATTTTTAATGGTGTTTTTGTCATTGATGGAGTGGAGCAAGATGCTTCTTTATTCAAAATGATAAAAAAGACCTCTCTTACTCATCATAATGATATTGTTTCAGCATATAAAGATAATGTCGCTTTTGTTAAAGGGCCAGAAGTAGAACAATTTGCTCCAGAAAGAGGAGATATTCCTTCTAATTATCAGGTGAAAAAGTTTGATTCAGTTATTTCTCTAAAAGCAGAAACCCATAATTTTCCTACGACAGTTGAGCCTTTTAATGGTGCAGCTACTGGATCGGGTGGTGAGATTCGTGACCGTCTGGCTGGTGGACAAGGTTCTTTGCCATTAGCTGGAACTGCTGTATATATGACTTCTTATCCTCGTTTGGAAAATGGTCGTAGCTGGGAGAAATCTTTTGCAGCTAGAAATTGGCTTTACCAAAATCCAAAAGATATTTTGATTAAAGCATCCAATGGTGCTTCAGACTTTGGTAATAAATTTGGTCAACCTTTAATAACTGGTTCTGTACTGACTTTTGAACATAAAGAAGCTGGACGCAAGCTGGGATTTGATAAGGTCATTATGCTCGCTGGTGGAATTGGTTATGGAAAAGCATCTCAAGCCATCAAACAACAACCTCAAAAGGGGGATAAAATCGTTGTCATGGGTGGTGATAATTACCGTATTGGTATGGGCGGTGCTGCCGTTTCTTCTGCTGATACTGGTTCGATGGGAAGTGCAATAGAATTGAATGCTATTCAACGTTCCAATCCAGAAATGCAGAAACGTGTTGCCAATGCAATCCGTGCTATGGTAGAAAGTGATAATAATCCTATCGTATCTATTCACGACCATGGAGCTGGTGGACATTTAAACTGTTTGTCTGAACTAGTAGAATCGACAGGTGGTCATATTGACTTAGATAAACTGCCAGTGGGTGATCCTACTTTGTCTGCTAAAGAAATTATCGGTAATGAATCTCAAGAAAGAATGGGATTGGTGATACCTGAAAAATATATTGAAGAACTAACAAGTATTGCTGAGCGTGAACGTGCTCCTATGTTTGTTGTTGGAGAAATTACTGATGATCATGTTTTTAAAATAGAATCTGAATCAACAGGCTCTAAACCAATGGATTTCCAATTGGAAGACATGTTTGGAAGTTCACCGAAAACAATCATGCAAGACAATACAGTTCATCGTAATTATGATGAATTGAAGTATGTCCAAAATGATTTTGAAAAATATCTTGAACAAGTTCTCCAATTAGAAGCGGTAGCAGCCAAAGATTGGTTGACCAATAAAGTTGATAGATGTGTTAGCGGTAGAGTTGCCAAACAACAGACAGTCGGAGCGATCCAATTGCCTTTGAATAATTGTGGGGTGATGTCGTTGGATTTCAAAGGTCAACATGGGATAGCAACATCTATTGGTCATGCTCCTAGTATCGCATTGATAGATGAAGCAGCAGGCAGTAGAGTAGCGATTGCAGAATCGCTTACAAATATTGTATGGGCACCATTGGAAAATCAATTGAAAAGTGTTTCTCTTTCTGCCAATTGGATGTGGCCTTGCCGCAATGAAGGTGAAGATGCAAGATTATACAGAGCAGTGAAAGCTTGTTCTGATTTTGCGATAGATTTAGGAATTAATATCCCAACTGGGAAAGATTCTCTATCTATGAAACAAAAATATCCTGATGGGGAAGTGATTTCTCCAGGTACAGTCATTATTTCAGCAGTAGGTCATTGTAATGATGTTAGAAAAGTGGTTGAACCTTTATTGAAGAGAAATAGCAATGCTATTTATTACATCAACCTTTCAAATGACACCTATAAATTGGGAGGTTCATCTTTTGCACAGATATTGAATCAGTTGGGAAATCATGCTCCAGATGTGAAAGATGCTAAACAATTTATTACTTCATTCAATGCTATTCAATCTTTGATTAGTGCAGGTAAGATTGATGCTGGACACGATATTGGTTCGGGTGGATTGATTACCACTTTATTGGAAATGTGTTTTGCAGAAAATCAATTAGGGGCAGATATAGATTTGAGTGGATTAGGAGAGAAAGATATCATCAAGTTACTTTTTGCTGAAAATATTGGAATTGTTTTTCAAGGCGATAATGTTGTAGAATCTGAACTTCAAAAAGTAGGAGTGGAGGTTCATAAGATTGGATATGCTAATTCAAATGGAAACCTTAATTTAACAATTAATGATTCGAAATATGAGTTAAATATTGAGCATTGGAGAGATGTTTGGATGAAAACATCTTATCTAATGGATGAGTTCCAATGTGCTAATAATAAGGCAAAAGAAAGATTTACGAATTATAAAAACCAAGCTCTAAATTTTGTTTTTCCTTCACAATTCAATGGCTCAATTCAACTAGAAGCTAAAGCAAAAAGACCTCAAGCAGCTATTATTCGTGAGAAAGGAAGCAATTCTGAGAGAGAAATGGCTTACGCATTATATCTAGCAGGTTTTGATGTCAAAGATGTTCACATGACAGATTTGATAACAGGAAGAGAGACGCTTGAAGATGTGCAGTTTTTGGGAGCAGTAGGAGGTTTTTCCAATTCAGATGTTTTAGGTTCAGCCAAAGGATGGGCTGGAGCATTTAAATACAATGAGAAAGCCAATAATGCTTTGAAAAATTATTTTTCACGTCCAGATACATTGTCAATAGGGATTTGTAATGGTTGTCAATTGTTTACAGAATTGGAATTGATATATCCGGAGCATCATGAGCATCCCAAAATGTTGCACAATGATAGCCAGAAGTATGAAACGCTTTTCACTTCTATCCAATTGCAAGATAATTCGACAGTGATGTTCAGTTCTTTATCTGGAAGTACATTAGGTGTATGGTCTTCACATGGTGAAGGCAAGTTCAATCTGCCTTTGTCTGAAGAAAACTATCACATTATTGGCAAATTTGGCTATGATCAGTACCCTGCCAATCCGAATGGCTCAGCATATAATACAGCAATGATGAGCGATAAGACAGGACGACATATTGTGACTATGCCACATATCGAAAGGTCAATATTCCAATGGCAATGGGCTTATTATCCAGAAGGCAGAAATGATGAAGTGTCACCGTGGATCGAAGCATTTGTCAATGCTAGAAACTGGATTTTGGAACATCAGGAGTAAGGAGGAATTGTGATTTGATTTTTTTCATTTCACATCTTCAAATCTTCTCATCTTCACATCCCCACATTATTCTATTGGTTCATTATCAAGCTATTACACAGAAGACTCAAAGAAGGCACAAAAAACTCAAAACAAAAACTTTGTGAATCTTAGAGTTTCTTTGTGAAACTTTGTGGAATGACTCAAATAAATAACTATTATACAAAAGGTACGAAAAAAATCTTAGTTTCCTTTGCGTAAAACTTAGCTTACTTTGCGGTTAGTTTCATAAGGCTCAACCACCAGAATTTCTCATTTGTACTTGGTACTTCGTAATTTAATTTACATTTATTCGTACTTTGTACTTTGTACTTCGTACTTTTTCATCACACCCTCAACTTCTTGCCTTTCAGCTCCTTCATTGCTCTTGAAAGCCCTTCAACAGTCATTGGAAACATACGCTGAGGAAAAATTTCTTGAATCATCTGAATACTCCTTGTGCCGTCCCAATAGGCTTCTGCTGAAGGATTGATCCAGATAGTATATGGGAAATGCTCTTTGATTTTTTTTAACCAAGTAATACCACTTTGGTCATTGTGATGCTCAATACTTCCTCCAGCATGAGATAGTTCATAAGGTGACATAGTCGCATCGCCTACTATGATGACTTTATAATCGCCATTGAATTTGTGAAAAATATCTAGAGTAGGAGTTTTCTCATCCCATCTTAATAAGTTGTTTTTCCAAACAGATTCATATATACAATTGTGGAAATAATAAAACTCTAAATGTTTAAACTCCGATTTGGCAGCAGAAAATAATTGAGAACACATTTCAATATGCGGATCCATAGAACCACCGACATCAAAAAATAAAAGTACTTTGACCCTATTTTTCTTTGAAGCTTGCATAGCAATATCTATATATCCAGCATTTTTACAAGTTTTGTCGATAGTCGTATTCATATCCAATTCATCTTGTATCCCATCTCGTGTCAAAATTCTCAAACGCCGTAAAGCCATTTTGATATTTCGGATATTGAGTTCTAAGTCATCTGAATAATCTCGGAATTGACGTTTTTCCCATATTTTAATAGCAGATTTTTGACCACCAGCACCCCCAATTCTAACACCCTGAGGATTGAATCCTCCATTGCCAAAAGATGATGTACCACCAGTTCCTATCCAAGTATTTCCTCCTTGATGTCGCTCTTTTTGTTCCTGAAGTAATTCCTCCAATCTTTTCATGATTTCTTCCAATCCACCATAAGCTTCAATGAGCTTTTTCTCTTCCTCACTGAACATTCTATCCATTTCTTTTTTGAGCCAATCTTCAGGGATTTCCTTTTGTGCAGCTTCTGAAATAAACTGTACTCCTTTGAAATAATGACCAAATAAAACATCAAATCTATCCAAATATTGCTCATGTTTAATGAGGATAGTTTTGCATAGTGAATAGAAATCTTCCACAGAATAATTAGCAATACCTTTTTTTAATGCTTCTAATAAAGAAAGATACTCCTGAATGGAAACAGGGATTCCTTCGTTTTTTAGTAAAAAGAAAAAATCTAAAAACATGTGATAAAGTTAGTAGATTTCCGCTAATCAATTAGAATATAATAATGTCCATCTGGGCTTATTGTAACATTGGGTATTTCTCTAAATTCTTCAAAATAAACCTGAAGACTTTTCAACTCTTCCCAAAATGAATAATATTCTGGATATTGCTTGGTCATTTTTTTATATTTACTTTCATTATTCAGGTCAAATGGCAACATCAATACTTGAATAGCTTGGTCAGGATAAGCATAAATACTTTGAACTGTCAACCAGAAAAACTCCTCCATAGGAATATCTTCAATCGGAATACAACCTACTGAAACACAATTGCCATGAATGAAAATATCTCCACCAGGATCTTTTTCATTTTTACTCCTTACAAGATCTGCCTCATTTGGGTAGTTGATTTGCATAGATAAATGAAATTCACTCTTAGGATTGATAGAATTGATTTTATACCAGCCCTCTGGAACTTGCTGGTCTCCTTGCTTGATTTTGGGGCCCAAATGACCAGGAATAAAACAAATAGGATAAGAAACTATAAGTTGCCATTCCCCTTCATTTTTTCCCCACACTTCCATTATTTTTTCATCTTTGAAAACCTGAATAAAAATATTTTTTAACGGAAGATTTAGACCTTTTTTATTACATATCTGCTTGAGATAACTATCAGTATGAATGGCAGCTTCTTCCACTCTTGGAAAATTTTTCCGTAAGGAATCTATATTACTGGATTTAAATAAACCCATACTTGCTATCATGAAAATAATTGCCCAATTCATATACCTTATTCAACGGAAAAATTAGTTGATCCATATCTTTTGTGATAATCTTTTTTCTCCAAGTTCTAGTATAGCAATATGAATACCAAAATAGGTGTCTAAAATATTTTCTTGAGATAGGTGCTGAATGGATACAGACTTAATCAATTGACCATTTGTTGAATAAATAGCCAATTTTCCTCCTAAGTACACTTCAGGAACTTCTACTTTTATTGTTTTTGAACCTAATGAAATGATTTTAAATGAATTGTCTGAATTAAAATCTTGTATTGAAGTTGAAATGATTTTCTTTGTACCTTTATAATATGTTTTTGTAGGGACAAAATTGTTGCCTACCATTCTTCCCTCTACACTGAATACTGGAACCTTTTGACCCTTTGCCCACCATTGATATTCTACTTTTGAAACAGGAATGCCGAATGCAATTGGAAATCCCAAGATAGATCCTGATATACTATCTGTACCATTGACTACTGATTTTGTTCTTAGACATGAAAACATGCCGTATGGAGTATTGACTTCTCCCCAACCATCGACTACTGTTACACGTGTACCACTACCTTTGTATGCTCCCAAATTGGGAATCTCTATCTTAAATGCATATTCATTACTATCTTTTTGATTAAATTTCAATGGTAAACTAAAAATTTTATCGAGTTTATTATAGACAGTTGCCAACGCAGCATCTTGAAATTTCACCCCAATTCCTTTCACACCATATTTACTATTGTCAATCTCGAAAAAATTATAAATATCTTTCAACCCATAACCTCCAATTGTGATGTCCTCTCCCTTTAAACCAAAATAATTTAATCCTAAAAAGTATAATTTATAATCAGTTTGTAAGGAAGATTTGTATTCCATTACTTCTTCATTTTTACTTTTTATTTGAGAAAAATCCCATGAATAATCAGCGCCAGATGAAATGTAATCCACGCCAGAAATATCTGTAAGTGTTATTCTGACAGTATCATTGATTATCGGCAAATCTCCTCTTTGTAAGATAATTTGACCTTGAGATAATTTTATTCCAAATATTGTTAGAAAGCAAAAAAAAATGCATGATTTTGTTGTCATGTCTGTAATGTGTAGTTATGGATTTTATAAAATTGTTGATTGGGGATATTGTAATTTTTTTCCAAATGGATTAATAGCCAAACCTGCTAGCTTAAAATGCTGCTTAGCAAATGGAAATCCTATAATTGTAATAGTTAATAAAACACCAAAAAATATATGTGATAGAAAAATAGGAATACCTGCATAAAAGAACCAGATGATGTTTAATGCAGTATATATGCATCCTTTAGGTTCTTCGCTATCTTTTATCTCTACGTCAAAAGGCCAAAGTTGTAATATCCCTAATTTGACTGCTTGAATACCGAAAGGTATGCCTATTATCGAAACAAATAAAGGAATACTTGCAGTAAAATATTCTACAGCAGTAACAAATCCTCCTAATAATAACCAAATAAGATTTCCTAGTATTTTCATCGTTTAAAAATTTAAAGCATTTTATTTTAATGTAATATATGGTTTTATGTCAAAAAAGATTATGTTTTGGTACTGTTTTCAATAAATCTCCTAAAAATAATTGATTTAGGACTGGTTACGCTAAAGTAAATGTAAGACTCATCAACCTGCAATTCTTTTTATGAATATTTTCGAGAAGATTTTATGGAATTTTCTACTCTCTGCATCTACTATATACAAAGTAAGAAGTTTTCATTTTAAAGCGAGGTAAAATCATGTTAGTTAAAACTTATGCAAGTACAATATATGGCGTAGATGCAATCACAATTACGATAGAAGTAAATGTTACTGATAAAGGAATAGGCTATTCTATTGTAGGATTGCCAGATAAGGCAGTTCAGGAAAGTTTGCAGCGCATTGAATCTGCAGTCAGGGAGTCAAAATATCAAATGAAGCGATTGAAAACAGTGATAAATTTGGCTCCTGCAGATATTAGGAAAGAAGGTTCTGCATTTGATCTACCAATAGCAATTGGTATTTTGGCAGCCTCTGGGCAAATTCCTGAAGAACAACTTTCTGATTATATTTTTATGGGTGAACTTTCATTAGACGGTGGCTTGCAACCTATAAAAGGAGCTTTACCTATAGCTATTCAAGCGAGAAAAGAAGGGTATAAAGGAATTATTTTACCGAAATCTAATGCCAATGAAGCTGCTATAGTCAATGATATCCAAATTTATGGTGTAGAAAAGTTGTCGGATGTTTTAGAATTCTTAGCTGGAGAAAAAGCACTTAGCCCTTCTGTTGTCAATACTAGAGACGAATTCTATAATAACCTAGAATATTTAGAACATGATTTTGCTGATGTGAAAGGTCAAGAAAATATCAAAAGAGCACTAGAGATTGCAGCGGCAGGTGGACATAATGTGATTTTAATTGGTCCTCCAGGCGCAGGAAAAACAATGTTGGCTAAAAGACTGCTTTCCATTTTACCACCTTTAACATTATATGAAGCACTTGAAACGACAAAAATTCATTCAGTTGCTGGAAGATTAATGAATAATAATGGTTTGGTATTTGAACGACCATTCCGTTCTCCTCATCATACTGTTAGCGATGTTGCATTGGTTGGAGGTGGAACCAACCCTCAACCAGGAGAAATATCTTTAGCTCATCATGGTGTATTATTTTTAGATGAATTACCTGAATTTAAACGAGCGGTATTAGAGGTGATGCGACAGCCTATGGAAGAAAGAAAAGTAACTATCTCTCGTGCAAAATTTACAGTGGATTATCCTGCAAGTTTTATGTTGATAGCTTCGATGAATCCATGCCCCTGTGGTTATTTTAATCATCCTGAAAAAGAATGTACTTGTGCTCCTGGCATCGTTCAAAGATATTTGAATAAGATTTCTGGGCCTTTATTGGATAGAATTGATTTGCATGTTGAAGTGACACCTGTCAAATTGGAGGAACTATCATCTAATAGAAAATCTGAAGGCAGTAAAGAAATTCGTGCTCGTGTGGTGAAAGCAAGAGTAAGGCAGATTGAAAGATTATCTAATAAAGGAGTGAATTGCAATGCTGAAATGAATACTTCATTGACTAGAGAGATGTGCCAATTGACTGAAGCAAGTCATAGTTTACTAAATAAAGCAATGGAAAGACTAGGTTTGTCAGCTAGAGCTTATGAAAGGATTTTAAGAGTATCTCGTACAATAGCAGATTTAGAAAATAGCGATAGCATAGAAATGCAACATTTGGCTGAGGCAATACAATTTAGAAGCTTGGATAGAGATAGCTGGACAGGATGAGGATTTAATTATTTGTTATGAGTTGAGAAAGGAGTTGAGCTCTACTTATTAAAGTTTAAACTGCAAGAATACTTACTTTATATAAAATGATGGATCTTAAAGTTTCTAATAAAATTTCTAATAAAACTCCAATAATCCCTT
>JAMLHJ010000010.1 GCA_023957245.1 Chitinophagales bacterium | reverse complement strand
TTATGTTAAAGTTAGATTAATAATTTTAGAATAGCAATTTTTTCTACATAAAAAATAATTTACATGATTATTTTTAACAAATAATTATTTTTACTGATGAAATTTTATAATAATAGTACCCTATTTATGGTATTGATGTTAATATTTCCTACAAATAACTTTACAATAAATTAATTATTAGTGATTTTATAACCGGTTAAATATTTATTGTATGAAAAATACACTTCTCTTACTTTTACTTTCCTTGTTATCTGTATCTGCCTTGGCTCAGGAATCATTTGTTAGCCTAGGAGGAGATGTTTTTGGGAATACGGCGAGTATGAGTTACTCAATAGGTCAGTTGAATTATCTTTCAGCTAAAACAAGTACTCATCTTATAATCGAAGGAGTACAACAACCAGAAGTAAAAAAGCCGACAGGTATAAATATTTACAAAAATTTATACATTGACGCATGGCCTAATCCTACATCCAATTGGCTACATCTTCAATTAAATGGAGAATTACCCCAAAAAATTGAATATGTTATGTTTGATGTCAAAGGGCAATATCAATTTTCAAAACGATTAACAAATTCTTCAGTTGATATTGATATGAGCGCTCTTTTGCCAGGTATATATATGTTGAATATTATGGCAGACCAACAAGTGGTCAAAAATTTTAAAATTATCAAACTACAATAAAATTTACTCACAATAAATTATGTCTTATGAAAAAGCTAAGCATTACATTACTATTTTTCCTTTTTGCTCTGCTGTTTGTCTATGCACAACCGCCCAAAAAGTTAAGTTATCAAGCTGTTATTAGAGATAATAATGGTCAAGTTATTTCTAATCAGTCTATTGGACTTAAAGTTGAAATATCCAATGGTTTCGTTGAGTATTCTATACCTATTTCAAGTGGATTACAGACAAATTCTGTAGGACTTTTGAGTACAGATTTAGATTTGAGTAATCAAAATATAGATTGGAGTCAGGGACCTTTTACTATGAAAGTGCTGGTGAGTACACAAGATGATGGAAATTATGACTTGATTACTGAAAAAGAAATTTCTAGCGTTCCTTATGCTTTGTTTGCTTTAGATGGAAATACGGGTCCCAAAGGTGATAAAGGAGAAAAGGGTGACAAAGGCGATGCAGGAACAGGCATTACAATTAAAGGTTCGCTCGCAAGTCCCAATGATTTACCTTCCAATGGAAATGATGGAGATGCATATTTGATAGATGGTTCTTTATATGTTTGGGCTGGAACTCAATGGGAAAATGTTGGTAATATACAAGGTCCAAAAGGTGACAAAGGCGATACTGGCGCAACTGGTTCACAAGGTATCCAAGGTGAAAAAGGAGAGCAGGGAATTGCTGGTCAACAAGGTCCAAAAGGAGATACTGGAGCAACTGGAGCAACTGGTCCACAAGGTATTCAAGGTGAAAAAGGAGAACAGGGTATAGCTGGTCAACAAGGTCAGAAAGGTGATACTGGCGCAACTGGTCCACAAGGTATCCAAGGTGAAAAAGGAGAACAAGGTATAGCAGGTCAACAAGGTCCAAAAGGTGACAAAGGTGATACTGGCGCAACAGGTTCACAAGGTATTCAGGGTGAAAAAGGAGAACAAGGTGTAGCAGGTCAACAAGGTTCAAAAGGTGACAAAGGCGATACAGGCGCAACTGGTTCACAAGGTATTCAAGGTGAAAAAGGAGAACAAGGTATAGCAGGTCAACAAGGTCCAAAAGGTGACAAAGGCGATGCTGGAGCAACTGGTTCACAAGGTATTCAAGGTGAAAAAGGAGAACAAGGTATAGCAGGTCAACAAGGTCCAAAAGGTGATAAAGGAGATCCTGGTTCATATATAGCTGGCACAGGAATTACTATAGCTAACAACACAATCTCAGCTAATAATACCTTACCTATTTGGAATGCTAATCAATTACAATCTACAAGTGTGTCAAGTACAGCACCTGCGATTGGACAAATATTGGAATATAACGGTCAACAATGGGAGCCAACTGATAAAGAGAATTCTTCAAGCTTTTTTCAATCTGACAATAATAAAATTACGTATAGCGATCCTTTGGATTATGGTAAGAGTTTCTTAGTGAATACTTCATCTGTCAACTATACTGGAGGAGGTAATCAACAAGCTGAATACAAATTAATGTTTTTACCCAATAAGGGCGGTGCTTTTAGAGTTGGTTCTGTAGGATATACAGAGTGGGATGAAAATAACATTGGAAACGGAAGTATTGCTTTAGGAAATTCTTCTACTTCTGTCGGAGAAAGTGCAATAGCTATTGGTAATTATAATCAGGCAACTGAATATGGTGCAGTTGCAATAGGAACATCAAATCAGGCGACAAATATTTATGCGATGGCTTTAGGATTTAATAGTATCGCTTCTGGGGATAATTCCAAATCAATGGGATATGGTGCTACTGCCTCTGGTAGCAATTCTTTAGCCACAGGATATATCTCTGAAGCATCAGGCAATAATTCCACAGCAATGGGATCTTTCACTACTGCTTCAGGTATTAGCTCTACTACTTTAGGTGCTGCCACATTAGCGGCAGGAGAAAATTCAATAGCAATGGGAAGAAACTCCACTACAGAAGTAGATAACTCTCTTGTATATGGTTCCTATATTACCTTAGATAAAAACTCTAATGGAAGTATTATTTTAGCGGATGCTTCACGTACCAGCAGTAGTACAAGAATCTTTACAGGTACTCCCAATGTTTTTTACGGATTGTTTGCAGGTGGTTATCGCTTTTATTCTGATGCTAACGGAACAGTGGGACTAGGTGTAGCACCTGGAGGTAATAGTTGGGTGAGTATTTCTGACAGTACCAAAAAGGAAAATTTCAAAGCTGCCCCTGATGTATTGAATAAAATAGCTCAAATGAAATTGGGTAGCTGGAACTACAAAGGTCAAGATAAATCTACCTTCCGTCATTACGGACCGATGGCTCAAGAATTTTACCACCATTTTGGAAACGATGGGATTGGTACTATCGGAAATGATACAACTATTGCTTCTGCGGATATTGATGGTGTTATGATGATTGCTATTCAACAATTGATTCAAGAAAATAACCGACTCAAAACAGAAGTCAGCGCACTCAAATCTGAAAACAGTTCACTTAAAGCAAGTATAGAATCTGAGTTGAGTATATTAAAGGCTGACATAGCAAATTTAAAAGTAGATATCAGTAATAGCGGTATCGTTGAAAAAGAATAAAATAGAGTGTTTCATATTGTTTTGATTTTGAAGGGCTGTCTAGAAAGGCAGCCTTTCTGAATTATATCTGAGTACCCTATTTATGGTATTGCCATAAAATAACTACTTATTTAACTTTATATAAGTTAAGAATATTAAAGTGAAGTATGGATTTGCTACACATTTAAAGACTCGTACATGAAAATAGATAAAGCATATTTAGTCATTTTCCTTTTATTGTGTAAAAGCTTGTCAGCTCAAGATTTTACCGATATAAAAGAAAAAAAACCTTTCGAAATATCAGGAAGTGTAGGTGCTGGTGCTAATTTCTATGCATCCAACGAAGCCTATAAGACAAGAGATCCTTTTAACTGGAGTCTTTATGGCAATGTGAATATGAAAATCTATGGTTTTGAACTTCCTTTTTCTTTCAATGTGGCACAGTTTAGTACCAGCTATACCACTCCATTTGCACAGTTGGGAATTAGTCCTACTTATAAATGGATAAAAGTACATGTAGGATATCGAAGTATGTCATTGAATCCATTGGTTTTTGATGGTCAGACATTTCTAGGCGCAGGAGTAGAATTAAGTCCAGGCAAATTTAAGGTAGGAGGTTTTTATGGAAGATTAAATAAAGCTATCAGTGAAGGTACTACTGCTGATAGACGTATTGAACCTCAATACTCAAGAGTCGGATATGGAATGAAAGCTGGTTTTGAAGGAAAAAATGGCTCTTTCGGTGTCCAACTATTTCATGCTAAAGACAATAAGGAGTCTGTTATAACGATATTGGATACACTCAATACAATCTTCCCACAAGAAAATACAGTGATAGGGAGCAATTGGTCAGTGACAATAGCAAAAGTGCTGTCATTTACTGGAAATGTGGGAATGAGTATGTTGAATAGAAATTCATTTTATCCCGAAACTGATGCATCAACAGGTCTTGAATTGCCTAAGTTTATCAACAAAATCAATAAATCTAATGTAACTTCCGCATTTAGTTTTGCTGGAAAGACAGGTGTGAATTTAAGCCTAAAACCAATTAAACTAGCAGTCAATTATCAAAGGATACAACCTGATTATGTTTCTTTAGGAATGCCTTATACTGTTAATGATGTAGAAGCTTATAATGCATCTGCAAGTACAACACTCTTTAAAGGAAAATTTAATCTAAATGGCGCTTTTAGTAATCAACACAATAATTTAAGTAAATCTTTGATTTCAGAGATTCATTCCAGAGTAGGCAATGTTTCTGTTTTTGCCAACTTAGGCCAGCATTTTAATATATCTGGTAATGGAAATGTTGCAAGAGTTTTTCAAAAGAATGGTATTGTCGAATTGAGCGATAGCGTAAAAATGGATCAGACAATGATGTCATTTATGGTATCGCCCAACCTGATATTTAATTCTGAAAAAATCAATCATACTATTAATGCATCATATACTTATACCAATCTAAATGATCATAACCCTGTCACTTCTGCCCAAGTACAAGGAAATAATATGAATGTTTCGACTAACTATGCAATACAATTTACTAAAGCTTTTACAGGTGTAAATACAGGTGTGAATTATAGCATTTACGGTCAAAAAGATTTAAGATATCAATCTACGGGCATCAATGTAGGCGCAAATACCCAACTTTTAAAAGAACATCAATTAGGCCTTCAAGGAAGCATTGGCTACTTTTTTAATCAGTCCAATGGAGAAAAAGTAGGCAATAATATCAGTTTTACTTTCAATGCCAATATGAGTGCTAAGAAACATAGTTTTGGTCTATTTAGCAGCTATTTGATTACGCCACCTATTGATCTCAATCCATTGAATAAATTAGAGATTGTTCCTTATTCAGTGAATTCAAAAAACTTTTCTGCGGGTGTAAATTATACATATCAATTTTAAAATTTATTGATGATGAAAAATACAATTCAAATAATCAACGATAAAAAAATAGCAATCTTAAGTTTCATCTTATGTTTGCTTTTTACGACGTATGCTTTTGGGCAGCAGAATGTTAATGTTAATGTGATTGTTATGCAACCCATGTCTCCTTACTTACCTCAATTAGTCAATGAGATACAGTATGGTCAGTTGGGAACAGATGGCTCCACTTTGAAAGATAAAATTATCATCAATTTGCATAATCTTTCACAAGATCAGAAACAAGTTAAATTGAGTGCAAAGCTAGAACGATTAAGTCCTACTTATGGGTCTATATCACTCAATCCCAACTATCAACCATCTCAACCTATTTTGATGGCACCCAATCAAATGATGCGAGTGGACAGAGCTATGGTAGATGCTGCATTTGGTGGATTTTCAAAACGAGAGTTGATTTTTGATAATTTTGATTATTCTTCATTGAAACAAAACGCTTTGAATTATAAATTACCTGAAGGAATGTACAGGCTTTGTGTGACTGCTTATGATTTTAACGATATAGGTCAAACGATTCCTTTAGGCTCAGGTTGTGCTACTTTTAATATCTGTTATAGTGCCTCTGCGCCACAATTTACAATGCCCTTCTCATCTATTATGTTACAAGGTAGAGAGTTTGGCGTGCTAACACCTCTGTCTAATCAAATTCAATTTGCGTGGATGGCTCCAAGTACCACTTGTGGATTTCCTCTCGGGTTTATTACTTATGATTTTGAGATTAGAGAAATATATCCTGGACAAAGTATCAACGATGCAAGGAATAATGTCTATGTATTTAGAAAGAATAACATCCCAACTAATCTATTTATTTTAGACACACTTTTATATAGAAATGTATTAATTTTGGGTAAAAGTTATATAGTCAAAGTAAAGGCTGTTACACAGTATAATCCAAATAATCCCCTTGAAATACAGAATCAAGGTTATAGTGAGATAATCGCTTTCAAATACCAACCTAATAATACTAATTCGCCAATAATCAGTGGAGGAACTGTGCCTACTATCCCATTAAACCCTCAAACACCTACTATTCAACTACCTTCTTCACCACCGACAACAGGACTTCCAGGAATTAATATTCCTCCAAGTCCTACACCTCTTCCTATTACCGATCCTGAACCAGAAACTATTGCTACACCTCCAGGTATTACGCTTACACCTACATCTGGTTCTATACCCGATATGCCTATTAATTGTGGTTTGCCTTCCATCGAGAATACAACGCCATACTCTGGCGTACTAAATAACGGAGATATTGTTAAAGTGGGGGAGTTTGACATGAAAATTCTCAATGCTTCTAAAAGTGGCAATACATTTAAAGGTACTGGAGAAATCATTTGGTCGCCATATTCTCGACCTATCATGATGAATGTCAAATATGAAGATATAAAAATCAATAGTGATAAAAAGGTAATTTCTGGGAATGTGGTTACTACAAGCGCCATAGAAGATATTAACATGATAAATGTTAGTGTTCCTGAATTTTTAAATCAAGTAGGTAACTTAAAAGATAAAGCTGATAACATAGTCAATAAAGCCAACAGTACCCTTAAACCTCTGAATCAATTAACGGGAAATACTCCTGTAGATTTTCCTTTAGGGCTTAATAATGTCAATATTGCTGGAACTAAATCTACTCTTGCAATCATGGGGATAGTCTTTACTCCAAAAGGTGCAGATGCTAGAATGTTATTTACTATGAAAATCCCTGGTGCCGGTGCTGGAAATGAATGGCTTTCATTGGCAGGTGCTGGATTTTGTATTCATCCTGATGCATTTTCAGTGGCTGACGGTATTTTGTATTTACCTAATGACAGGAGTATTGATATGGGTGGAGGTGTTGCCTTCAAACTAAGAGGTGGTGTTTTGGGTGATTCTAGTAATGTTTCTTATGTCAAATGGAATAGCACTGATGGTTTTGAACGAGTATTTATAAAAGCATCTGTTACTCTGCCAGAAGATGTCAAACCTGTTGATGCTTTAGGCAATATAACTGCTGGCCAAGTATCTTTAGATACCCGATTTGATTTTAAAGAATGGGAAAAATGGATAGCAAATCTCAATACTGATTCAAAATTTTCTATTGAAGGACTTCCCGGATTTGTTATTGATCCCAAAGGAGGAATATTTTATGACCACTCAGTAGAAGCCAACCCAGCAAATCTCACATGGCCAACCGATGCTCCTGACGTTAAATTTGTAGGAAAAGAAGGAAATACTTATAAAGGTTTCTATATGAAAGACCTTGAAATGAGCTTGCCAAAAGATTTTGCAGGAAGTTCTTCTTCTACATTACCAACCATTAATATTAAAAATCTATTTATCAATAGTGATAATGGACTTTGGGCTGATATATCCGCCAATAAGCTATTAGATTTTGGAAAAGGAGATCTTGGAGGTTGGTTATTTAGCATAGATAAAATTGACATTCCTATCAAGAAGTGGATTCCAAGAGGTGCTAATATGTCAGGGATAATTGCTTTGCCTATAAGTGAAGATACTTTATCATACTCATGTGGACTGAATACCGTTGAGGGGTATATAAATTATAATTTCAATGTATCTACAGTAGGGAATTACAAAATACCGATGTGGATTGCGGATGCGACTTTGGGGGCAGGTACAAGTATTCAGATTGTAAAAGAAAATGATGCTAAACTTAAAGTAGGTGCTGATTTGAACCTTATTTTAAGTATAGATATTAGCAATAAACCCAAAGTAGTACTCAATGCTGTTGATATTCAAGGAATGCAAATAGCAAACTACAACATGAAAGAAAGCAATGTAGCCAAACAAAAAATAGGTGAATTTTATTTCTGCTCAGGTGACATCAAGTTTGCTACTTTGGCTCGAAGTAGTGGAAAGGACAATGGTACTGGAATGCAGTTTTTTGAAGAAGAAAATGATAATTTCTTATATGCTAGAGGTCCTTATCCTTCACCTGACGGTGGAAGTTCATCTAGTGGTTCTTCATCCCAAGACAATACGGTATGTGGATTTGGTTTTGAACCCAAAAGTTTCAGTCCTAAAGTGTCAACCAAAGATGGGCATTTTGCAGTAGGTCTTCAATTTGGTGTTGGTTTACGATTAGGTACTGATGCCATACAGCTCAACGGAGAAACTGACTTTACTGTATGGGGCGTGATGGGCGGAACAACTATGAAGCCCACAGCTAAGGGAAGTTATCCACTTGTAGAGCTCGATAAGGTGTCTATCGATGGTAATTTTGGCAAAGCTATCTCCGCAACTGCAACCTTATATTTTAAAAATGATGAGGAGTGGGGAGAAGGTGTTATTGGTGACGGAATGGTAACTTTCCCTATGGGCATAGAAATTTCTGCAACAGTCGTCTTCGGTTCAAAAGCTGATTTTAAATATTTTGGATTTGGAGCATCTCTTTATATGCAGACTGGCTTGTTCCCAATAGGTCCTTTGGTAGTCAATGGATTTGGTGGAGGATATTATCAGAATTTGGAAATCACAACAGGAGATACCAGTAACTGGAACAGACCTTTTAGTTTCAAACCTAAAAAAGATAAGATAGCTTTCAATGTGAGTTTGGATTTATCTTATATACGTGCTGAAATGGTAAAAGCCAATGCAGGATTCACTTTACAACTCAATAGCAGTGGAGGATTTGATAAAATATTGATCAATGGATGGGCAAATATTATATCTGATGGCAAGCAAAAAAGTAAAGGTATCGTCAATGCAGAACTTAAACTAGAATTTGCTCAAGATAATTTTGATATGTATGTAGGTGCTAATATCAAGATGTTCGTTTCTGAAGCAGATATTCCTATATGGGTACACGTTGGAAAAGATAAAGAGGATTATCAATATTGGTTGTATCTTGGATATCCTGCAAAAGAAGGAAGCACAGAAGGAGCCATGGGGACAGCTTATCGTCGTATTGCAGTTACCTTTATCAATATCAATACAGGCATTCTAAAAGTATATCTCGGAGCTCAAGCCTATTTTTGTGCAGGTACTAAGCTGCCACAATTTCCTCCTCTACCTCCTGATGTAGAGAAGTTTTTAGGAGGAGCAAAATCTGGTAGCATGGGCAAGGTGCTTTCTGATATTGGAGGTGGTCAATCTGGATTTATGTTTGGTGCATCTGTAAATGGAAATATCAGATTGCAAATGGGTATCTTTTACGCAAAAGCTACTGCAAAAATAGGGTTTGATGTTGCATTTAGATACTTCACAAAATCACCTTGTGGAGGTGCAACTGACATGAATGAACGAGCAGACTATCCTACTGATTTTGGTATGAATGGATGGTATGCCAATGGGCAAATATATCTCTTCTTTAGTATGGATGTCGGTTTTATATTGGATTTATGGTTTTGGTCTGGAGAAGTGAGCTTAGTCAAATTAGCAATTGGAGCTGCTTTAGAAGCAGGACTTCCTAATCCTACATGGATGGATGGTCGTATAAAGATTGAGGGAGAAGTATTAGGTGGATTGATTAGAGTGAACACAAGTGCAAGATTTAGTTTAGGTACCAAATGTTCAGCTGGAGGAGATCCCTTAGCCAATATTGAAATGATTTCAGAGTTTGGACCTGCTGAAAAGGATGTCAGTATATTTGCAAATCCTTATGCTACTTATAGTATTCCTATGTCTAACAAACAACCAGACAATCCTATTGAAGTAGAATTTCAAGTTCCTAAAACAGTCAATGGGAAAGAGGTTTTAGATGATAACGATATGCCTGTGATAGTAACTAGGATCTATAAATTTATTGTGGAAGATGCTCAATTATTGAAATACGCTAATAATGACAAAAAATCAACATCTACAAAAGTTGGAGGTATTGAAGTTCAATATAGTGATAATGGATATGCTTCTTCTTTTATCAATAAAGGACTCAATGCTCTTGAAGAAAAGTCTTTATATGGTGCTTTTATAAAAGGAAGAGCTTTTGAGAAAATTGGAAGCAAATGGGTCAATCCAAAAGAACATCCAAAAGGATTTACCCAAGATTCTACCATATATTTTACTACAGGGAAAGCTCCTAGAGTGATTGATGAATATGCAGTAGTTAACAGCTATCCGATGAAAGGTCAAAATTTCTTATTGAAAAATGAATTTAATCGTAAGGGAAAGATTTTATTGTACCAATATACCAATTCCTATTTTACATTTGAAGATGCTACCGTTCCTGAATTGAAATTGACATTCGTTGAAAAAAATACAGGTGCAAGAATCAATACTTCTTTCAAAGCTGATCCTTCTCAGCATATTACATTTGATATTCCTTCAAACCTTAAAAATGAAACAGTTTATCAAATGTACTTCACGGTTGAAGATAAAAATTATGCAAAAGGAATGATAGAGAAAATTAAGATTGCAGATAAAGATTTAAGAGTAAATAGCGGTCGTGTTGATTTGTCTATTGGAGGTGCATTAGGGTTCTATAATGAAACTAATCTTTCTAAAGATATGCCAATAGTACCAGGAAGTTCTGAGCAGATAACTTATCATCAATTAGGAAGCAATCCTAATATAGACTTTTCTAAGCCTGGTAGTTCTACAGTAATAACATTACCACAGTCAGGTGTAAATTCTAATGTTATTGCTCCAACCAACTCATCGAATTCATCTCTTACAATAGATACAAAAGGATATAAAGCAACAAATCCATATTCCAGCTCTAACTCCAGTTCTAGCACTAGTACAACTACTATAAGCGGTCTGAAAGATAATGCATATATAGTTGCTACTCCTAATACCATTAAAGATGCTGTTGATATCATTGACAACACTGTTGTATCTGAAGATGGAGATACATTGGCATTGATTGGACATACGACTGAAGTATTCCAACCTGAATCTGGAAGAATTATTTATTCAAGCATTTTTAAAACTAGCAAGTATAATAGCTTTCAAGACAAAATGGCAAGTCTCGGAGATAAGTTGAATGCCGCAGAAAAATCAAGCGATGATTTTTCTGCCTTACTTTATTATGATATAAAAAATGATCCTGATAAAGATAAAACTTTACAAAAGGAATGGAAAGGTGCAAGTATCTATGATGTTGAAATTCCAATATTTAATACAGGAGAATTATTTGATGAGTTTGAAGTCAAAGGAATGAAAAGAAAAGTAGGATACGATAAATCACATCTATTTGACTATACCATCCCTCCATTATTGAAAATTAATCCTAATAAATACCAAACAGATTATACACTATATGCTTATGCTAGTCCAAGATTATCCTCATCTGACGAATATTATTCTATACCGATGTACTCTATTACAAATACGTTGGTAGATAGTAGTTTTCTAAAGATTTCTTTTTCCAATCCATATATAAGAGGTTTGAAATTTGATTCTCAAACATCTAAAATGTTATCTACTACTTATAGCACACCTTCCGACCCTTATAAGATGTCTAATGAAGGAGTTTATTATACATTGCTTAATGATGAAGGGGTAAGTGTTCCTGCAGGAGGTATAATAAATAGTGGTATTAGCTTCAATATTATTGACAAGTCACCTTCAATTGTGGCGATAGATCTTTATCTATTAAAATTAGCTGAAGAAAATTATGCCAAAGGAAGAAAAGAACTTAAATCATATTACGATCAAGTAGATTTTACCTCTTTGTTGTATTTGAGCAATTCTAATTATTTAAAATTTAAAGATTTAATTGTCAAGCCAAGTATGAAAAGGATTGCTACTTATCAAGATGGTTTTATCGATGTGAATATTCAAGACAATAAAGTAGGTTTTGATGATAAAACAAGATATGCACAAAGATTTTGGTTAGGAAAAGAAGGGCACAAACTCATGGAAAGTGTACGTTTATTAGATTATAAAGTGAATAAAAGCTACGACAACGAGATCTATATCTCTTATGGTCATGACGGATTGGGTGATTTGAGGCAATATAATTCAGGAAACAATAAAGATCAATACGGAAACATTAAATTGGGTTTTGATTTTACCAATTATAGTTTATTCCCAACTAATGGTCCGATGATTAAGAAAAAAGTAGAAATGATATCATCATCTGCTATGAAAGAAAAGAAGGAGTTTATTAAAAACACAGGAACAATGATGGGGTCTGGTGTAACTATTAATCTTCCTCCTGCTACTAATAGCGGAACAGGAAACAGTGGGAGTAGCACTACAGTACAACCTAATCTAAGCGGAGTCAATATCACTAATACGAATGCTAATCCTAATGTTATTTATAATCAGCCATCTCAACCTATTACTTGGCCTCCAATAGTAGGAAGGAAATAATTATTAACTTTCAGACTTTAATAATATGAAGAGTATCAAATATTTTATCAGCGAACTAACAAGTAAATATCTTGTTGCGATATCTATATCCTTATGTATCTTTTGTTCATATAATAGTGCATTTGCTCAAGAAGTATCTACAGAAGGAGAACATACTGCCAATCAAGTAGAAATAGATATTCCCATACATGCTAAAGCCTATGGAGACTCTATCGTGTTGAGATGGGCACCTACTACACCTATTGGATGGGTGATGGGTAGAGAGAAAGGATATAAAATATTTCGCATGGAACTCAACAAAGATGGTTCTATAGATACATTAACATTGACTCCCGTGCCTATCCTGCCGATGACTCCCAATCAATTGAAAGCGAGTGGAAATAAGGATGACCAATATATGGGATTGGCTGCTCAAGCTATGTATGGACAGAACTTCACAATGTTAAATCCCGATGAACAACATAGTGAGATAGAGAAAATACAAAGTGCAAGCGATATGTTTCGCATGAGGTATTATTTTGCGCTTCAATCTGCTGATCTTTCTATCAATGCAGCAAATGCTTTAGGATTGAGATATGTTGATAAAAAAGTTGAGAAAGGGAAGATGTATGACTATTATGTCTTATGTGATACTATAGATGCTGCATATACTATGACAATTGGACATACCAATGTTATCAATTTTTATCAAGCTTATGCTCCGCAAAATTTAAAAGCTTATGCATCTGATAAGCAAATTGAGCTACAATGGGATAGAAATCAGCTTGGAGAATTTACTACTTATTATATAGAACGAAGCGATGATAATGGAAAATCTTTTAAAAGGCTTAATGAGATACCTTTTCAGTCGATTTATCAATCTGATTCTAGTACAGATGAAAATAGCCCAGAATATAAAATTAGCAGTATTCTCAAAGATTATCATGTTTATTTTGACACCATACCGAAAAATTATTTTGACTACCAATACAGAATTATTGGAATAGATGCTTTTGCTGAGTTAAGTGAGTTTTCAGATACGTTGACAGTACATGGTGTTGATTTGACAGCACCTAAACCTGTAACAATTGACAGCATCAGTAATATCAAACTCAATCATATTTACTTGTCTTGGGTTGACTTCAATAAAGAACCTGATTTGAAAGGATATTATGTCAATAGAGGTTCGGATGCAGCTGGACCATTTTATCCATTGCATCAAGAGCTATTAAGCAAGGATACTTACAGTTTTATTGACACTACTGCCGATGCGTTGCACCCCAACTATTATACAATTGTATCTGTTGACACTGCACAAAATTTTTCCTATTCAATACCGAGAAGAGGAATATTGACTGATAGCATACCTCTATCAGCACCTGAAGTTATCAAAGGGATTATGGATTCTGTCGGTTACATTGCACTATTTTGGAAAAGCAGCCCTGAACCAGATGTAAAAGGTTATAGTGTCTATATTTCTTACAATCAAGAAGGTCCTTATAGTATCGTTTCTAGGAGCTTTGTCAGAGAAACTTATTTCTTGGATAGCATCAACACTCGCTCAAGAGATAGAAAAGTGTATTACAAAATAGTAGCAGTCGATCAAAATGGAAATCATTCTAAATTTTCTAAGGCTATCGAAGTTATCAAACCTATTATAGTTCCACCAGCTGCACCTGTAAACAAATCTATTGGCACAAAAGATGGAGCTATATATAGTGAATGGATAGGAAGTGAAAGTGAAGGCGTATGGGGATACGAAATTTATCGCAAACTAAAAGATAATGAAAAGTGGGACACCTTGGCATGGATACAGAAAGACCCTTTCAATATCAATTTCTATGTCAATGACGCTTCTGTTGTACCCAACGTAAAATATGCTTATGCAGCATCTACTGTGGATAGTACTGGTTTGCGTTCAAAGATATCTTTTCCTGTGTGGGCAATGAATTATGATATTCATCTATTGCCAGAAATTAGTGCTTTGAATGCAGTTGCTGTGAAAAAAGAAAATGAGATTCAGCTTTCATGGGAATATACACCAAAGAACAAAAATTACTATTTTGTCATATATAAAGCTGAAGGTGATGACCCTCTGACTGAATGGAACTCAGTCGATAAAGCTCATCTAAATGTAAATGACAAAGATGTTAAAAAGGGAAGTACTTATAGATATGCAATAGAAGTAAAGCAAAGTAATGGTGATTTAAAATCGAAGAGAAGCGGTGAAATTAAAATCAAGTTATAATTACATGCGATAAGGATAGAAGCGATATCTGTTTTTGTGCTACTTCAAAAATGATATTTGGATAGTTCGACCTATACAGAATGATTGAATTGTTCAAGTAAATTTGATTTATAAAATATTGTAAAAGTCGAAAAACTTAAAAATATAACTATGAAAATAATAAAGGTTTTACTATTTGAGGATAATGATGAATTGCGCCTCAGCCTCTCGGCATTATTGGGGTTCTCTGAGGAGTTTAAACTTTTGGCATCTTTCAATAATTGCGAAGACATTGAATCTCATTTAATTGTGTTTCAGCCAGATGTGATTTTAATGGATATAGATATGCCTGTAGTCAATGGAATTGAAGGTCTGAAAAGAGTGCGAAAAGTGAATAAAGATATTCCGGTTGTGATGTTGACCGTGTTTGAGGATAATAAGCATATTATACAGGCCATACAAAATGGAGCAACAGGTTATATATTGAAACAAGATCTTTCGTCTAGGCTCTCAAGTGCAATACATGAAGCTTTAGAAGGTGGAGCACCAATGTCTCCTTTAGTGGCTTCTTTAGTTTTAAAGCATATTTCAAATAATAGGAATAAGGTAGATTATCAATTGACAAATAGAGAAAAAGAAATTTTACAATCATTGACGGATGGCAATAGCTATAAAATGGTTGCTAACCTTTTGGGAATAGCTGAGGGGACAGTATCTACTCATATCAAAAGAATTTATGAAAAACTTGATGTACACTCTCAAGCCGAAGCAGTAAGCAAAGCTTTGAAAGAAAATATTTTATAGAAAAGTGTCTTAGTTTTTAATTGATACTCAAATTTTATTGCTATTTTCATTTATATGAAATATTTTAGAATATTCATTCTTTTATCTTTTAGCATATCATTGTTCTTTATTTCTAAAGCGAATGAGAAGGATTCTATCGTCATAAAAGAGATGGTCATGCTTGCTATGGATACAGCGGATGTAAACTTTGATATTGCGCTGCATATATTCAATCAAGCTGAAAAAATTGCTGTTGAGAAAAAAATAGTTTCTTCACAAGGCGATTTATTATTGGATAAAGGAGTGATTTATTTCAATCATTCGAAATATCAAGAGGCTATTGATGTGTTTAAGAAAGCTGCTGACTTATTCAAAGGTATAAACAACGTTAAAGAGATAAGATGTTATTATAATATGGGATATTGTTATACTTATCTCAATGATTACAAATCAGCTTTGGGCATAATGTTCGATGGTTTGAAATTGGCAATAAAATATAATGAGAAAAGCTCTATAGGGTCACTTTATACCAATATTAGCATTGCTTATCAAAACATTAATGACTACGATAATGCATTAAAATATGCAGGTAAATCTTTAGCTATCAAAAAAACATTGAATGATAGTTCTGGCATTGCAAGTCTTTATAATAATATTGGACTTATTTATACTGAACTGCAAAAATATCAATTGGCGATTGATAATTTTAAGAAGGCTGTTCAGTTACACTCTGAATTAGGAGCTACTAGTCTTCAAGCTTCAAGTCTTTCTAATTTATCGATAGCTTATGGTTCTATGCAAAACTTAGACTCTGCTTTATATTATGGGAAAAATGCAGTACGATTGTATGGTAAGCCTAATTATCTAGATTATTCTTATTGCATAATGTTAGCTTCAATGGGTGATATTCTTGTTAAGTCTGGACATTTATTAGAGGCAAAAGAATATTTAGAACCATGTAATAGGTGTAAGGAAAATTCTGACTATGAATACTACACTTTCAATCATTATTCCTTTTTTAGCTCTTATTATTCAAAAATTGGTAATTATAAAGAAGCCTATCAAAATCTAAATCATTTACTTGCCGTCAAAGATAGTATCCATAAAGAATCTGTCAGTATTGAAAATCAAAAGATGAGTATTCAATATGAGTTTGAACAAAAAGCCAAAGTTGACTCTCTTAATCATAAATTAGAACTGTCCAAGAAAGATAGCATTGCAAAATCATACAAAATCAGAATGTATGTAATTTTGAGCATTTTGATTCTTTTAATAGCTTTTACTGTGCTGATTATTAATAGAATTAAAAATAGGCAGCATATAGAACGCATCGTGCATCTTGAAAAAATGCGCAATGATATCGCTAGTGATTTGCATGATGATATAGGTTCTACACTTTCGAGTATAAAGATATTTAGTGACTTGGCTATAAAACAGAGCGAGCAAGGCAAAGATATCAAAGCGACTTTGCTGCATGTTTCTAATCTTACCAATAAAATTGCCAATAATATAAGAGAGATTGTCTGGTCTATCAATCCAAGCAATGATACGATAGAAATATTAGTAGATCACTTAAGGAAAATCGCAACTGAAATCATTGGTACTAGTGAAATACAATTGATTTTCGATATTAATATTGAAAAGAAAGATGTAAAGATACTGCCTAATAAAAGAAGAAATATTATTATGGTATTTAAAGAAGCGATTAATAATGCCAGAAAATATAGTAATACTGATATAATAAATATTCAATTCAATCAGAAAGGTTCACAGCTTCATCTTGTTGTCAAAGATTTTGGTAAAGGCTTTGATTTAAATAAGATTGATAGAGGTAATGGGCTTTCTAATATGGAAAAAAGAGCTGATGAAATAGGAGGGAAGGTTTCAATTTTATCAGTTATTGAGAAAGGAACTGAAATTAGTCTGAAAGTATCTGTTTCTTGATTTACAGTATATTGGTAAGTATAAACATAAAAAAAATCCCGAAGGTCATTCGGGATTTTTTATTTTCAATCAACGAGAAATTACTTTCTGTTGTATTTTTTGTTGAATTTGTCGATACGTCCTGCTGTATCCAATAATTTCACTTTACCAGTAAAGAATGGATGTGATTCACTAGAAACGTCCAATTTTACCAAAGGGTATTCATTTCCATCTTCGAAAACGATAGTGTCTGTTGTGTTTGCACATGATTTTCCTAAGAATACATAGTCACAAGAATAATCTTTAAAAACTACGGTTCTATAACTTTCAGGGTGGATTCCTTTTTTCATTTCAGTCTAATTTCAGAGTGCAAAGATAAGCCTAAATTCTTAAATAAAAAATGTTGTTGAATAAAAGAATGTTTTTTTTCTTGTTTTTTATGCACAATAGTGGATTTCTTTTATTCTATTGGTATTATTTTATTATTAATGTCAATTTCTAATCATTAGATTTTTTATAAAACAGCCTTAATTTTTTATCCTCTAACTAATGAAAGAGCATAATAAACAATCAATAGCCCAAAAATGAAATTGACTTGACCTATTCTTCTGGTTAATTTTCTATAACGGGTAGTAGTAGCACTATCAGGTTGTTGTTGAATAAGCATAGCCGTCTTAGGGCCTAACCAAAAATCGTGGATGCCACTTACTATGAGCATTAATGCAAAATATATAAGTTTGTGTGCTAAAATAAATCCGAAATGGGAATGCCAAAATTTCGATGTGATTAATATTTCCCATGAGTATCCTCGATAAGTCAATTGGTAATATCCTGTAATCAATAAAATTATAAAAAGTGCCCAGCTAATATTGCTGAAATATTTGCCCATGATAGTGAAAAAATCGCCTCGACTCGGGTTTAATTGTGGATGTTTGAGGCTAGGAACGATAACAAATATTGTAAATAACATTCCGCCCATCCAAAACATTGCAGAAAGTATATGAATAAAAACACTCGCTTTATATAGAAGCATACTTAATTATTGTATGTGCAAAGATTTTACTTTAATTGGGTTTATTCAATAATCTTTCGATTTTTAAGATATAAAATTGGCGTTTTTGACATTATTCTGATATTTCTATCATTAAACTTTACATACTATTGACAAGCTAAATATCGTCAGTGAAAATATTTATATCAAATCATTCAATTGTTGGATGCCAATATAGCGACTACTAATAAAACCTTCAGCATAATCTACTCCAATAGGTCGTCCCATTTCCTTCATCCTTCCAAGTATAAAATCAAAAAAATCTTCTCTCGAAATTGGAGTAGAAGGTTCGCTAGATGCTGGGTCATAAAATTGTGTCTTGAATGCTTGAATAGCTTCAATTTTTTGCTTTTCAAATCCGCTGACATTCACAACAAAATCTGGCTTTAAAAAATAATCTTGAATATAATGATACACTGCCTTTGGGCGACAAGCTGACTGTTTTACTCCAGAATATTGTGTTTCTATTTTTGGCAATCCTGCTAAAAAGCATGCTTCGGCAACTAGTTTTCCAGCTCTTCCATGATCGGGATGTCTATCACTAGGCGAATTACAAAGGACAATATCTGGTTGATATTTTCTAATCATTTTGATGATTTCCAAAGTATGAGATTCATCATGTGTAAAAAATCCATCTCTGAATTTTAAATTTTCACGGTAGTGAATACCCATTATTTTTGATGAAGCAAGAGCTTCTTCATCTCTTGTTTCTGCTGTTCCTCTAGTGCCTAACTCTCCTCTCGTTAAATCGACAATTGCTACCGTATTTCCTAATGATATTTGTTTGCAGATAGTTCCAGCGCAAGAAATTTCTATATCATCTGGATGTGCTGCAAATGCTAATATATTGACTTTCATTGTGATAATAATTTTCTGATACTGTTTTCAATTTTATTGGATTGTGGCGAAGTTACTGTAAGGAAATAATCTACTACATGTCCATTTTTATCTATTAGATATTTTTGAAAATTCCAGAGAGGAGCAATATTTACTTTGCCATTTATTTTTTTGTTGCTGAGAAAATGAAATACTTCATGTTGTAGTGAACCCTTTTTGACATGTATCTTTTCTGTAATTGGAAAACTTACACCATAATTTATTTGACAATATTCTTCGGCTTTTTCGCTTGAGTTGGGCTCTTGCCCAGCAAAATCATTGGAAGGCATACCAATGACTACCAATCCTTGGTCTTTATATTTTAGATAAAGATTTTCTAAATCTGCAAATTGAGGAGTGAAGCCACATTTACTTGCGGTATTGACTATCAGTAATACCTTGCCTTTGTAGTCTGCAAAATTAATTTCTTTGCCTTTTGCGCTTTTTATCTTGTATTGGTGGATTGAATTGTTCATTATTGATTTCTTCTTTTATTCCATCTCTTTGATAGACTTGATCCAAATATTTGACATACTTTTCTATATCAGCATCTTTTCCTTTGGGTTCGTAGTGCAATTTTAAATCTTGGCTGTAAAATTTTCCCAAGAGATTCCACCATCCAGCAGAAAAACCACTTTTATAGTTCTTTATTAATTCAAAAACAGTACGATTTGTTTCACGATAAATCAATTTTGTGAGCATCTGACCTTGAATACGTGTCAAATCTTTGACATCATCTGTGAATTGGTCTTTCAACATCTTTTCCATTTCTGATATATATTTTTTCCTTTTCCTATTTCTATCAATTTCACTGAGTTCTCTATCTATCTGACTGACAAGATGAGAGACTCTTAAAGCATAAGGATAGACTTTTCTTAAATAAGATTTATCGCGTGAAGATAAGCCTAAGTTTTTGGGATAAGGAATACTGAAAACTTCTACAGGTTCAAGAGTGTAGCCATTGAAAATAGTGTCAGACAATTGAATGTCTGGAATTGTAATTTTTTGAAATGTGGTATCTTGGGCATAAGCTTTTATAAAAGCAAAAAATGCCAAAATCAACAAGTTTCTTTTCATTCTTTATTTTAGACAAATGTCGAGCCTAAAATATTAAAAAAGATGCTGAACTATGATTGTTTATTGGTTAAAAATGCTGAATTTCTTTTGAAATGTTGTTTTTTGATTCGAACTTAATATTTGTTTATGCAATTCTTTTGATAAAAAATTTTGTTAAAATCGGTTTCTTTATCAACAACATATTCATTTTACATGATAAATTTCGCTTTGATTTTGTAATTATATATGCAATCTAACCATTCTAAAAAGCTGAATCAGCTTGAAGCTACAGCAATATGTGGCAACGATATCACCTCCTCTTGTTTGTATGTTTCTGGTTTATGTATTTTACATGCTGGTCAATATGCTTTTGTCTCACTGTTGATTGTTGGTGTTGTATTGTATTTTTTTCGCAAAATATATAGTGAAGCAGTGGGTGCTTTGCCATTGAACGGAGGTGCATACAATATTTTATTGAATACAACTAGCAAAGGCAATGCTTCAATAGCTGCTTGTCTGACTATCTTGTCATATATGGCGACAGCAGTATTGTCAGCATCAGAAGCTATGCATTATTTGCATAGTGTTTTCCCTTATTTTCCAGTAGTGATAGCAACTGTTGGATTGCTGACAGTTTTTTTATTTTTGACTATTAGTGGTTTGAGAGAGTCTTCTTTAGTTTCTATTATCATCTTTTTAACCCACCTTATTGCATTGGTCGTGTTGATTGGAAGTGCCATCTATTTTGTGTATCACAATGGTTTGCATATTGCTGAAATGAACTTTAAGACACCTCTGAAAGGTGGTCTAGCGACTGCTTTGTTTTTAGGATTTAGTACTGCAATGTTAGGTGTTACCGGATTTGAGACATCTGCTAATTTTGTTGAAGAACAAGAAGCTGGGGTTTTTCCGAAAACGTTACGAAATATGTGGTATTTGGTGATAATCATCAATCCACTGATTGCTATCCTAGCTGTATCCGTTATGCCTTTAGGAGATGCTGCTGACCATCAATCTGCTTTTCTTTCTCACATGGCTTCTAAAACAGGTGGCTCATTATTAGCTACTATTATTTCAATTGATGCTTTTGTTGTTTTGAGTGGTGCGGTTGTTACTTCATTTATAGGTGTAAATGGATTGATGAAACGTATGACTTTAGATAGGATTTTGCCTCAAAGACTTTTGAAAGAAAATAAAAAGGGAAGTACTCCTAGAATTTTGATTCTATTCTATCTTTTATGTATTTCTATATTATTGATTACTGCCGGTAAGATTGGTCCATTGTCTGGCGTTTATACCATTTCATTTTTATCAGTGATGGCATATTTTGGATTTGGTAATATGCTGTTGAAAATTAAAAGGTCAAGATTGCCTCGTCCAGAATATGCTTTGCCTATCATGGTGGTTTTAGGGATTGTTGGCGTTTTGGTGGCATTATATGGCAATATTATGTTACATCCTGAGTATTTAGTAGTGTTTTTGCAATATTTTATCCCGACATTTTTGGTGGTTTATTTATTCCTTCGTAGGAAAATCGTAATCAATTATTTGCTGATTTATGTGAATTCATTATTTGATAAGATTCGTGAATTGGCTGTATTCAGTCGTTTACATCTTATGAAAGAAATGAGAAAACTCAATCGTCAGCCATTTGTTTACTTTAGTAAAGGTGACAATATTGCGATATTAAACAGAGTGATTCAATATGTTTTGGAGAATGAAATTACTCAGCGTTTGAAGATTGTTACTGTACTCAGCGAAACACAGGAGTTGAATAATGATTTTGAAAGAGATTTGCAAGCATTAGGCAGAGTATATCCTGATTTGAAAATTGAGTATATTCAAGTGAAAGGAGTTTTTGGCCCAGAAATAATAGATAAATTGAGCCATACATGGAATATTCCTAAGAACTTTATGTTTATAGCTTCTCCTAGCAATAGGTTTCCACATCGTTTATCAGATTTAGGTGGTGTGAGATTGGTTATCTAAAATATTCTCTCAGATTTGATATTCATCAGAATATTTTTAGTAAGAAAGAAGAAAAATAATAGCTTTGCTTTTTAATCTTATTAGGATGAAAATTGAAATTGCTTCTTTTGGTGGTGGGCTGTATAAACAAGCTTTGACGTTGAGAAATTTTGTATTATTAAAACCGTGGAATTTGGTTTTTACACCGGAACAATTGGAAGAAGAAAAAAATCAAGTCCATTTTGTCGCTGTTGAAGAAGGTGAAGTTGTCGGTGTTGTTGTATTAAAAGAAATTGATGATAAGACAGTCAAAATGCGTCAGCTTGCAGTCAAAGAAAAGGATAGAGGTCAAGGTATAGGAAGTGAGCTAATTGCTTTTTTTGAAGAATATGCATTGGAGCATGGATATACTCAAATAGAATTGCATGCAAGAGAACGTGCAGTAAGATTTTACACCCAATTAGATTACGAAAGAGTAGGAGATGTATTTAAAGAAGTAACTTTAAATCATTACAAAATGATAAAAAATCTTGATTAGGCTGTAGGGGAATTATCCTAGCCTAGCATAAACTCCCAAAGGTAATATTGAACCTGATTTGGAAGGAATATAAAGTTCTCCGTATTCTTCAGAAGTATCTTTAATGCCTTGTGAATGAAGATGTTGTTGAATGATATTTTGGATGATTAATGCTGAAAATCCCAAAGAGTAAGTGTTCATTACTAAAAAATGTTCTGTAGGATCTAAGATTTGAATAACATCTTTGACAAGCTCATTTATCATAGATTCTAGTTTCCAACTTTCACCATTGGGGCCATGACCAAAAGCTGGAGGGTCTAAAATAATTCCTTTATATTTTTTTCCTCTTCTGACTTCTCTTTTTACAAATTTGACAGCATCTTCAACAACCCATCTGATATCATTGAGATAACTTGATTCCATATTTCTCTTTGACCAACTGACAACTTGTTTAATGGAGTCCACATGGTAAACTTCTGCTCCTGCAGCACATGCAGCTAATGATGCGCCTCCAGTATATGCAAACAAATTTAAAACAGGAACACTCTCTTGGTGAGATTTCATTGCTGTTACTTTGTCGTATATGAATTTCCAATTGACTGATTGCTCAGGGAAAATTCCAACGTGTTTAAAGCGAGTAAGGGCAAGATTGAAATGTAGCTCTGAATTTCCAATTGGACATTTAATCTCCCAATTGTCAGGCATATCTTTGTATTTTTCCCAGATTCCTGAAGAACTAGAAGTGCCAATAAATTTGACATGAGCCAGTTTTTTCCACTCTGTTTCTGAAAGAGTTTTATCCCAAATAGCTTGAGGTTCTGGTCGTATTGTTATATATTTTCCAAATCTTTCCAATTTTTCAAATCCTCCAACATCTAACAGTTCGTAGTCACTCCATCCCGGAGCTGCAAGTAATGGCAATTGCTTCATCATACTTCGTAAGAATTGTTTTGAAATGAATTAAGATTTGAAATGTGAATCTACCATTGAAATATACTACTCTTCGTATAAGTCAATAGTAGAGTCTTTGCTATTTTATTATAGAAACCAGATTTTTATCCGTTTGCTTTCTTATGGTCAGCCAAAAATTGAGCTAATCCTGCATCTGTAAGAGGGTGTTTAAGTAATCCCAAAATAGATGGCAATGGGCAAGTAACAACATCAGCTCCTGCTTCAGCACATTTCACAATGTGTAATGGATTTCTAATACTTGCTGCTAAAATTTCAGTTTCAAAAGCATAGTTACCATAAATATGTACTATTTGCTCTATCAAATTGATTCCATCTAAATGTATGTCATCTAATCTTCCAATAAACGGACTGATATATGTCGCTCCTGCTTTTGCCGCCAATATAGCTTGTCCTGGAGAGAATATTAACGTACAATTGGTTCTAATACCTTTGTCAGAAAAATATTTGATAGCTTTTACGCCTTCTTTTATCATGGGAACTTTTACAACGATATTGTTGTGCAATTCAGATAAAATTTGACCTTCACGAATAATCCCTTCAAAATCTGTTGATATTACCTCTGCGCTAACATCTCCCGAACCAACGATATTACAAATATTGACATAATGGTCTAAAATATTTTGCTGACCAACGATGCCTTCTTTTGCCATTAACGATGGGTTGGTTGTTACTCCATCTAATATTCCTAAATCATAAGCCTCTCTGATTTGGTCAAGATTGGCAGTATCTACAAAAAATTTCATGCTGTATTAATTAGAGCTTAAAAATAATGGAATTTGTATAGAATCTGCAAAAGATTTTTAACAAAGGTGAATTATAGGTGTCTAATAAGTTTATATTTGGGCAAAGTAATTCTTTTTTAGTGAAAGTATATTTTCCCAACTTGAATGGATTGAGGTTTATTGCTGCAATGAGTGTAGTGGTTTCTCATTTGGAAATGGTTAAAAAAGAGTTTGGATTGGCTCATCTTTGGGATTTGCGTCCTATCAAGATGTTGGGAGATTTAGGGGTGATTTTATTTTTCAGTTTGAGTGGTTTTTTGATTACTTATTTGCTGTTGATGGAAAAGACTCATACTCATAAAGTGAGCATTGTCGATTTTTATATTCGTCGTGTATTGAGGATTTGGCCATTATATTTTTTTCTTATCCTATTGGGTTTGTTCATTTTTCCTTCTGTTTCATTTTTGAGTATAGGTACTGAGCATACCTCCATGCCTTCTGGAGATTGGTGGACTATGGCTGCATTGTATTTAGCTATTTTGCCCAATGTTGCTGTAAAATTATTTCCTGCTGTTGCTTTTATAGGGCATACTTGGTCGATAGGAGTGGAAGAGCAGTTTTATTATATCTGGCCTTGGTTAGTGAAATTGAGTAAAAATATTCTATTAGCATTGACCTCAGTGATTGTGTTTTATTTGTTGATGCTTTTTGGATTGGAATACATGAGATATTTGAATCCAGATAGTCGATTTTGGGATGTTTTTTGGAATGTATGGATGACTGCAAGTATTGATTGTATGGCTATCGGAGGAATATTTGCGTGGTTGTATTTTCATCAGAAGCAAGTGATATTGAATATTCTCTATCATCATTTTGTGCATATTGGTACTATTGTGTTGACTGTGTTAATGATTGCTTTAGGAATTAGATTTCCAATATTGCATCATGAAATATATGCTGTCTTATTTTCAGTTATTATTTTGAATCTTTCCACTAATCCTCGCCCTATTATTAATTTGGAAAACAAATGGATGAATTATCTCGGTAAGGTTTCTTATGGGATTTATATGTACCATGTGCTGTGTATTGTATTGGCATATAAGATAACGTCAGCATTATTGGGTAGTCATAATAACATTGTATATTATGCTTTATCTATAGCATTAACCATACTTATGTCAAGTATTTCTTATGAGTTCTTAGAGTCGAAGTTTATTCACTTGAAAGCTAAATTCAGTAAGATTGTTTCAGGAGATAATGCAAGAAAAGAAGGGAAGTCCTAAAATAAAAGTAGGCAAGTTACTCATATCGCACCGCTCAACCAATTACCCTTGCTGTCTTCCGACCCTGGGGGATTCATCAGGAGCTGGTCGTATAAGACTTGCCCAGCGCAAAGGTAAGCTTTCTTTTATCATTTTACAATACTGAAAGAAGATTTTTATTTTTTTTGAAAGACTTCCTCTTTTAATATTGATTATATCCTATCTAGCGTGTTTTCTAAATCCCTCGAATTCGATGGATTTAAAATTAGGATCTCAAAATTTTACTGAAAGATTTTTGAATTTTTCTACTCAAAAACTTTTGTAATAGTAATTTCTACTCTTTGATTGAGTTTTCTACCTTGTTCGGTGTTATTGTCTGAGATGTTTTGAGTTTTACCATATCCTTTGTATGTCAATCTTTCTATAGGTACACCTCTAGTAACAAGATAATCCATGACAGATTTTGCCCTTTTTCCAGACAATTCATTACAGAAATTATCATCGCAAAGTCCATTGGTATGTCCACCTACTTCTACATTGATATCTTTATTTTTAATCAGATAAGCTGCAAGTTGATTGAGATCATCATATGATTTAGATTGGATAAATGATGCATTGACAACAAAATATACATTTTTTAATAATATTTTTTTGCCTACTTCTTTCTTTAATCCATTTAGTTCATCTGCTAGTGAATTGTTATAGACTGGTGGTTCTTGCCCTTTTATTTTTTGTAAGCTATCCAATTCATGTTTTAGGGAATTGATATCTGAATATTGTTGTTTTTTAAGAGCTTCTAGTTTTTTTCTTTCGTTTTCTAATTTTTCCTTTTCAAGTGAAAGTTGTTCCTTTTCTGCTTGCATTTGTGAAATAGCAATTGCCATTTTCTCTTTTTCGTTCATCAGTTTTTGTTGCTCAATTTGGAGGCTGTCGTAATTATTTTTAGCAGCTTCATTGTTGACTTTAATTTGGAGTTTTTGTTGTTCTAAAATTTTCAAACTATCTTCTAATTTTGCAATTTCTCGATTCCAATCTGATGGATGATTTTCTTGTGATTTTGGAAGATTTTGAAGTTTTGATGTAGATGGTAAAACAGGAATAGTATCTGCTAATAGGTTTGATGCATCATTTTCTTGTGGAACATTATTTGTTTTTGCTGGCTCTTGTGCTTCTTGAAGTTCTTTGAGTTTCTTTTCATAACTACTCAATTCCTTTTGTTGTTTTGGAGATTGATTTTGAGCTATTGATGGAGTATTATCGATAGTTGTATTATCAGAAGTAATTGTTTGAGTAGGCTCAGGGGATTTGTTTTCATGAATTCTTACAGGCTCTTGTGGTGTTTGAACTGGTTGATTTTGAGCAGCGAGAAGTTGTTGAAGTTTTTCTTCATAAGGATTCAATTTTTTATTTTCTTCTTTTGATTTGCTCGGTTTTTGACTTGGCTTTTGCAGATTCGTATTTGTTGAATTTAGATTTTGTAAGCTATCCAATTTTTGTTGATAGCTATTGGCATTATCTGTTTTGTTGCTTGAATATATTGTTGATGGAACAGCAGGAGCATTTAATTTGGCTCTTTCTAATTGTCTTTTGAGATCATTGATTTTGTCATCATAAGATGGATCATAAGTGACCGTTGGAGGCGTATATGCAGGGAAATTATTTTTGGGGTCAGCAGGGAGAGTGTAATATTGCTCTTCTAATTTTTTTAAGTCTTCATTGAGTTGAGTTTCTCTTTTTTCAATTGTATTTTCTTCTAAGGTTTTATCATTTGAAGATGGAGTATTGGGACTTTGATTCAATTGTTTTCTGAGTTCTTCAATTCTCTTATCAATATCAGATGTTTCAGTATTTTGGTATGGTTTGAGTTTGGGTACATCTGGGATTGTGCTTGCAAATAGTCCTTGGTCAATTTTTACGGCATCTGGTCTTAATTCTTTTGGTAGAGAAATTCTATAAATATCACTCAGTCCTTGCCCACCAATTCTTTCACTAGAGTAATAGGCATAGTCTCCAGAAGCAGGAATTGTATAATAAATATCCATACCAATTGTATTGATACTTTGTCCGAGATTGACGGGTTCGCTCCACCTTTTCCATGTGTTGTCCAATCTTTTGCTCATGAACATATCAAAGTCTCCATAGCCTGCATGGCCGTTGGATGAGAAATAGAGTGTTTTCCCATCTGCGGCAATAAATACACTTGCTTCGGCTCCTGCAGTATTCAAATCTGGTCCCATATTGATAGGTTCAGACCAATTGCCATCAGCATATCTGAAACTTACATACAAGTCCATATCTCCGTAAGTATCATCTCTCTCTATCGCCATGACCATTGCTTTTTCGTCAATACTGACATGGTAACAAGCAAATCTACTTTTGTTGTACATATTCGCAATGCTTAAAGGTTTAGGCTTGCTCCAGGCACCATTTTTCTGTCTTTGACTGACAGCAACACCTTGAGATTCAGTTCTATAATCATACTTATTAGCTAAATACATTGTATTGCCATCAGGACTTATCGCACATACAAAATTGTGTTCATCGGTATTTAAAGGAGCACCGACATTGATAGCTTTTGACCATTGACCATTGGCTTGTTTACGAGATTCATAAATGTCATCTTTCTTCTCGATACCCATATTTTCGGGAGCATTTTTACGGGCAAAATAGAGTGCGCTTCCATCTGGTGAGATGATAGGCAACATGTCATTATATTGTGAATTGACAGCTGCTCCAAGATTTTCGGGGTAGGGATTACTTAAGTTATAAGCTATTGTATTGATTTTGGGTACGATTTTGGTTTTGTCTGGGGATATTCCTATACAATCAATTTGTGGCAGATTTCTAAAATTGGTATAATTGAGGTCCAATCTTAATCTAATAGCTTTGTAGCTAGTAAGCGGTATAAAATGGTTGAAAATTCTTGCTACTTGTGGCTCAATTGGTTTAGGATTAGCTTGGTGATAAACCAAATATTCTTTGCCACTTTGATCATATAAATAAATTTTTTCAACTGCACCAGATAAAAGATTTTCACCGATGGCTATCTGTTGAACTTGTGTTGCTCTTTCAAATTCTACAGTGATAGATGCTGTCTGTGTTCCGCTTGCTGGAGCCCAAGCTACCATGCTTTTACCATAATTAGGTAATGCATTTGGAACGCCGAGTACTTGTTGTGCGCTAAATTCTTTTGTGCCATATTGGGAACTGAATTTGAGTACATTTTTTGCCCAAAAAACTTGTTGCGCATTTATATTTGTACTCAAAAAAGCGAGGAGTAAAAAGTGAGAAATAAAAAGTATGTTTTTCATTTTGTTAGTGTCTAGTGAACGAACTATCTAAAACCTTACCAAATTTATTGATTTTATTAGAATATTGCTTGAAAGCATTGTTTATACTTTGTATAGACTAATAATATTCCAATTTAAGGTAGAGGATATTTTGTTATGAATTTTTATTATTGAGTGTATTAAGAATGTCTTTCAATATTTTTCTCTTTGTTATTATGGTTGAAATGCCAATTCATTTGTTATATTATCAGGATATTTTTTTATTTTTGAAAGGAAAAGTCAATGAATAATTATTCTCTTCTTGACCACAAAAATCATAATAACGGCTAATGTCTATCCAATTTATAAAAAAACGTAGGCGATATATATTTTATTTTTTGACAGTATATATATTAATGATTTTTTTTTGGTGGTGGTTTATGATATTTCGTAAAGACAGTGAATTATATAGAATAAAAGAACAGTTACTGTATGAGAAATATGATGATAATCATTCAAATATCTTTAAAGAAGTAGAGTTGCTTTCTGATTTTCACGAACGCCAAAGATGGATGATAATAGGTGAGGGAGCTACATTTTTAATTCTGATTGTTTTGGGGATTTGGAAATTGCGTGATATCGTTAAAAAAGAAGTGGGTTTGGTCGGTTTGGAAAGAAATTTTCTCTTGTCTATTACTCATGAACTCAAGTCTCCTTTATCAAGTGCCAAATTGAATCTTCAAACACTTAGTACTAGGAATTTATCTTCTGAACAGCAAAAGATGTTGATTCACAATACAGAGGAAGATGTGGCTAGACTCAATGATTTAGTGGAAAAGATATTACTTGCTTCGAGAATTGGTCATGCCAATTATGGTGCGCAACAAGATGAAATCAATATGTCAGATTTGATGTTGGCTTGTATTGAAAATGTTAAAAACCGAAATGCTGATATTATTATCCAACAAGATATTGAAGATGAAATATGGGTCAATGGTGATGAATTAATGTTGCAATCTATGGTGCTTAATTTAATAGAAAATGCTGTCAAATATGCACCGACAAATTCACCTATTGTTGTGACATTTAAAAAGAAGGATAGTTTGGCGATTCTGGATGTTGCAGATGATGGTGTGAGAATTCCAGATGAAGAAAAATTGAAAATTTTTGATCGTTTTTATAGAGTAGGAAATGAGAGCAAGCGCACTACGATAGGAGTAGGATTGGGCTTGTTCATTGTTCAACAAGTTGCTTTAATGCATCATGGAAATGTCAAGATTATTGATAAAAGTAAGATTGGAAAAATATTCAGAGTAGAAATCCCTTATATTGGTGCCTTATGAGTCAAAACACAAGAGTCTTATTAGTAGAAGATGAAAAAAATATTCGAGATGTTGTAAAACTCAATCTTGAATTGGAAGGATATGAAGTTATTGCAGTGGATAATGGTCCTGATGCTATCAAGCGTGCACAAGATGAGGTGTTTCATTTAATAATTTTGGATGTTATGCTCCCAGAGATGGATGGTTTTGAAATATGTGAAACAATCAGAATAAGGGATGATAATACGCCTATTTTATTTTTGACAGCAAAAGATAGCTTTGAAGATAAAATCAAAGGTTTGAAAAAAGGTGCTGATGATTATTTGACCAAACCATTTAATTTGGAAGAGTTATTACTGAGAGCTAAAAGTTTGATAAAAAGGAATTTGAAAAATTCAGAGGAAAATAAAGAAAGCTTTCAGACTTATAGTTTTGGTGGAAATGAAATTAATTTTGTGACCTACAAAGCCAAAGGAGTGAATGGAGAACTAGATTTGACTAAGAAAGAAGTGGCTTTACTTAAATTGTTGATTGAGAGAAAAAATGAGGTTGTTCCTAGAAATGATATTTTAAAAATTGTTTGGGGTTATGATGTATTTCCTTCTACAAGGACGATAGATAATTTTATTTTGAATTTTAGAAAACATTTCGAAAAAGACTCTAGAAATCCTGAGTATTTTATCTCTATCCGTAGTGTCGGCTATAAGTTTATTGATTAATTGTCTGACTCGGTTTTTTGATATAAGATAATGGCAGTTTTACCTTTGCCAAAAGATTTTATCATCTTATATTGTTGACTGTCAGCGTAATCAACGATAATGTTTTTCATATCATTACATACTGGACTATATGCAATATATTCCAAATTGAAATATTTTGACTCTGTCATATCTGTCAATCGCATACCTTCTATTAAATTGGTCTGTTGAAGGCTGCAAAATAATGGAAATCCAGAACCAATGTTTTCTGGTGAAATAGATTGCTCTTGTATATATGCCCAAAATTCTGCTCTGTTTTTTTCATAAGAAATATATTTTAGACTGACATCCCATCCGTTACTAAGTGGATAGGGGTAGAGCCAAAAATGTCCTGAAATAAAGCAAATGATTGTGAATGTATATAATGATTTTTTCCATTGGATTTTATCCCAAATTGAGATGACAAATAATAATATTCCTACATGGATAATCATGAAATATCTATGTCCTACTGGGTTACTGAAAAGAATAATACTTGAACTTAAAACCAAATCAATAGCAACTACCGTCAATAAGATTTTTAATTGATTGGAACTAAGAGATTCCTTTTGAACATAAGTAATTGAAATAAGAAAAAGTAAAGTCAATGCTATTGCACCATAATCTATGTAAGTCCTTAAGATGCCTATTGTATTTTTTATAATCTGTGAGAAATTGGCAATATCTCGCTGTCCTTGCCAGGTAGAAGAAGGTGTAGAAATCATCCAGCCTGTAATATGTAAATGATATAGATGCCAAGCAATGAAAGGTATTACAGCAAAAAAAATAATAAAGATATTTTTTTTCAGATTTCTATATTCCAAAATTGAATATAACGCCAAACAAGTTACTGCAATCATTTGCCCTCTAATACTACACGCACTAAGCCCCCAAAATCCTATTAAAATGAATGTATTTCTTGACTTTAAAATCCCTAAAAGGATCAAAAGAAAAAATGGAATTTGTACTATATCATAAGATATTAAAGTAGATTGAGTGAGAATGTATGGATGAAGTAATAATAGCGACAATCCAATGTATTGTGCTGATTTAGAAATATTTAAACTCCAAATTATTTTCAAAAATAAATATACCATTAAGCAAAGAAATGGCAACATTGACAAATGACTCACCGCTAAGGTTTTTCCAAATATTTTCCACATTGTAGAAATATAAATCTGAAATATTGTCGGGTGTCCTGCATCCCAAATTAATGGAGGAATGGCAGACTGGACTCCGTTGTCATAAAACCATTGTGATATGGAAGAGGTCAGGATACTGTCCCAAAAAAACGGAAAATGTATTGCAAATAGCGTTACGAGCAGATAGAAAACTATACCGATTATTAGAAGTGGTTTATGGTGCGCCTGTTGCATCTGCATTGCTAATCTACAAGCAATATGAGGATTTTTGATGAATTGTACAATTAATCCTTTAAATCACATTCTTCAATAAGTGAGAAGTAGAAAATATCTGATGTGCGAAAAATCAAAAACACTTTCTTGCACTATTGGAATAATTGATTTTTGTTATTTTAGCAGATATAGATTTTATTACAGAAGAATGTCTAAAGATAAGATAGATTTTAAGCGTTTTGATAAACTTGATTTTTTAGCCAAACAAGTAGTCGAAGGCTTTATTATTGGACTTCATAAAAGCCCTTATCATGGATTTTCTGCGGAATTTGCAGAATATAGAACTTATAACTCAGGTGACTCGGTAAGAAATGTTGATTGGAAAGCATTTGCCAAAACAGGAGAAATGTTTATTAAAAAATTTGATGAAGAAACCAATCTGAGATGCCAATTGGTTATAGATATTTCATCTTCTATGTATTATCCTAAAAATGATAAAGCTCAACTCAGTAAACTAGAATATTCTGCTATTAGTGCTGCTTCATTAAATTATCTTTTGAACCGTCAAAGAGATGCTGTTGGGCTTACACTTATCAGTGATAAAATTGAAGTACATACTCCTTCAAAAACAAATTCTGCTCACCAGCAATTGATTTACAATCATTTATATAAGTTGCTTAGCGAAAAAACTGAATCGAAAAAGGAAACCAATTTGACTTTATGTATTCATCAGATAGCTGAGTTATTACATAAGCGTTCTTTGGTGATTATATTTAGTGATTTCATGGGAGATATCAGCAAAGTCGATGCGTTTTTTGATGCACTCCAACATCTGAAACACAATAAACATGAGGTTGTTATTTTTCATACTTATCGTAAAAAGGAAGAACAAGAATTTGTCTTTGAGAATAGACCTTATGAATTTATAGATTTGGAATCGGGTTCAAGCGTAAAAATGATGCCCAATGAAGTAAAAGATTTTTATCAATCTAAAATATCAGAATACTTCAAATTAATCCAACACAAATGTTCCCAATACCGAATTGATTGGGTGAATGCAGATATAGATACAGGATTTGAAGATGTGCTACAAGCCTATTTGCTGAAAAGGAAGAAAATGAAAGCTTAAGTTTTTAATTTAAAAATTATTTCTTATTTATTGGGCTTTAGCGCTTTATGTATTTTTACAGTTTCTACTGCTTCTTTAACATCGTGAACTCTCAAGATATTCGCGCCGTATTTAAGAGCGAGCATATTCAATGCGATTGTTCCTGTTAGAGCATCTTGAGGAGTAGTTTCTAATGTTTTCCAAATCATTGACTTTCTAGAAATTCCTACTAATAAAGGTTTGCCCAATAATTGAAATGTATTGAGTTGATTGAACAATTCAAAATTTTGGGATAATGTTTTACCAAAACCAAAACCAGGATCTATGATAATATCTTTGACTCCAGCTGCGATAGCTTTATTAATTTGATGATTCAGTTGTTGTATAACTTCTTGAATAAGATTATTGTAAGTGGGCTGGATTTGCATCGTTTCAGGAGTGCCTTGTATGTGCATCAATATTATTGGAACTTGATGTTGGGCAGCGATTGAAAATATTTTCTCATCAATCAAGCCTCCACTAATATCATTGATGATATGTGCACCTGCATTAATACAGAAATCTGCAACTTCATGGTGATAGGTGTCAATTGAGATTAATATTTCTGGATATTGTTGAGTGATATACTCGATAATGCCACTTAGTTTTTCGATCTCGTTATTGGGATGACTAATCTTGCTTCCAGGTTTTGTTGTACTTGCTCCAATATCTATAATGTCAGCTCCTTCTTGAACGATTTTGTCAATCTGACGAAGGGCATCATCTGCTGCAAAGAATTTTCCGCCATCGTAAAAGGAATCTTCTGTCAAATTCAAGATACCCATGATGAGAGGTGTATTTATCTCGATGAGCCTGCCTTTTATATTTAAACTATACATTGTATATGTTGTCAGATTTAAAATTTTATTGCAAACTCATTTTAATTTTTTCCATTAATTCTTTATAAGTAACAGTACTTTTCCATTGTAACTCATTTCTTGCTTTAGACATATTTACTCTCCTGTCAGAACCAGTTGCCATGATTGATTTTACGCTAATAGGAGGATTTTTTCCAAATAATGGAAATAATACACCCAGAATTTTTGCTAATACAAGTGCTGTGCTTTTACTCATAGAGCCCTTGATTTTATAACCTTTCAACGCTAATAAATCAGTGAGGTATTGTTTCCAAGTAATGCCGTATTCATCCATGAAGAAATAGGTTTGATTTTTGGCTATAGGCATTACTATTGTTCTATATATTCCATCAGCTAAATTGTCAGCATCGATGAGACAAGCATCTTTATTGCCTTCATCTATTAGTTTGATTCCCAATGCAGTCTGCGCTCGTTTTAAAGGCTCTCTTACCCATACACTTTCTGGGCCGACGACTGCTGCTGGTCTGATGATAGTGTATATCATATTGTTTTTTGCACAAAAATCTTTTACCAGATTCTCAGTGTCAATTTTAGCGTCATCATAATGCACACCACTTTTTACCAAAGGAATTGACTCATCTGGCAATCCATTACTACGATCTATATATGTTGCTGGACCAAATGAGCTAATATATACAAAGTGCTTAACACCATTGACTTTAGCATCTTCCAATAACCATTTTGTAGCATCAAAATGAGCTAAATAAAAATCTCTTTTTGTTCCAAAATCTATCACTTTTGCTGCACTATGAACAACTACTTCGCATGAGTGACAAAGGTTTTTTATTGATTCAGGTGAGCAAATATTAGCTTGTTTCATTTCTACGCCCAATTGAGTGTATTCTGAAATGTCTCTATTAGAAAAATATTGACCTTTTATTTCAAAATTTTGCTCTTTTAAAATTCGGTACATTAAATGTTTACCTATCAGTCCTGTGATGCCTGTAATAAGGATTTTTGTCATAGGTTGAAAGTAATAAATTTTTGTAGTTATTGGATTAAAATCATAGATATTACTGTGATTTGTGCTGTCTATGCAAGTTCATTGTAAAATAAGAATGAAAAATTTATTCTTCTACTGAATTGTCAGTCTTTATTCATTTTGCTCAAGATTCTTTTATTAAATTTGCAGATTCTTCTTGAAAATATGAATGAGCTAAATAAAACTTACGACTCTACTATTGTTGAAAGCAAATGGTATCAACATTGGTTAAGTAGAGGATACTTTAAATCTACACCAGACAATCGACCGTCATATACGATTACTATTCCGCCACCAAATGTTACAGGTGTTTTACACATGGGACACATGTTGAATAATACGATTCAAGATGTATTGATTCGTACAGCTAGACAAAAGGGATTTAATGCATGCTGGGTGCCAGGGACTGATCATGCTTCCATAGCTACAGAAGCCAAAGTGGTGAGAATGTTGCGTGAGCAAGGAATTAAGAAAAGTGATTTGACTAGAGATGAGTTTTTGGCTCATGCTTATGATTGGAAAGATAAGTATGGAGGGATCATCTTGGAACAACTCAAACAGCTTGGAGCTTCTTGTGATTGGGATAGGACAGGCTTCACGATGGATAAAAATTATTACCAAGCTGTGATTCGAGTATTTGTAGATCTTTATAAAAAAGGATATATCTACAGAGGTTTGCGTATGATTAATTGGGATGTTGAAGCCAAAACTGCACTTTCCAATGAAGAAGTAATTTATAATGAAAATGGCGAACAATCATTTTTATATTCAGTAAGATATCCAATAGAAGGTGCTGATAATGAATATATTGTTATTGCAACTACAAGACCAGAGACAATATTTGCAGATACTGCCATTGCTGTCAATCCTGACGATGAAAGATACCAGCATTTAAAAGGTAAATATGCTATTGTTCCATTTGTAAATAGACGTATTCCTATCATTTTCGATGAATATGTAGAAAAAGATTTTGGTACTGGTTGTCTGAAAGTGACACCTGCTCATGATCCAAATGATTATGAATTGGGTCAAAAACATCAATTAGAAGTCATTGATATGTTCAATGATGATGGTACAGCTAATGATAAGGTACAAATAGCCGAATATATTGGAATGGACAGATTTGTTTTGAGAAAGAAATTTGTTAAAGTTCTCGAAGCAGAAGGATTTTTAGTCAATACCGAATCAATTATTAATAAAGTAGGGCGTTCTGAAAGGACAAATTCTGTTGTTGAGCCTAAATTGTCTTTACAGTGGTTTTTGGACATGCAAAAGATATCAAAAAGAGCTTTAGATGTTGTAGAAGATAATGAAGTCGTTTTGTTGCCTAATAAGTTCAAAAATACTTATCGTCATTGGATGGAAAATGTCCGTGACTGGTGTGTATCAAGGCAGTTGTGGTGGGGACATAGAATTCCAGCATATTATCTTCCAGATGGTAATTTTGTAGTTGCAGAAACAATTGAAGATGCTTTAAGTCAGGCGCAAAAAATCAATCCAAATGTCAAAGTTGAAGATTTAAAGCAAGATGAAGATGTTTTAGATACTTGGGCTTCCTCATGGTTATGGCCGATTCAAGTATTTGGTGGTTTTGATAGTGCTTATGATGCCAATACTGGTAAAATAGATTTTTCTAAATGTCCTGAATTGAGATATTATTATCCAACAGAAGTGATTGTAACAGCACCTGAAATTTTATTTTTCTGGGTGGCTAGAATGATTATTGCTGGACTTGAATATACAGATGAGATTCCATTTAGAACGGTTTACTTGACTGGAATAGTAAGAGATAAACAAGGTCGTAAAATGTCTAAATCTTTGGGCAATTCACCAGACCCTTTGGACTTAATAAGAGATTTTGGAGCTGATGGCGTCCGCTTTGGGATGTTGGCTTCAGCACCTGCTGGAAATGATATTTTGTATGATGATAAATTAGTGGAGCAAGGAAGAAATTTCTGTAATAAATTATGGAATGCTTTACGTTTATTGAAGGGTTTGGAAATTAAGGAAGAAGAAGATACTTCTTTTGAAAATGTTTTTGACTGGATGGAATCTAGGTTGGCGCAAGTTACTATTGAGCTAGAAAGATTGGTGTCAGAATATAGGCTTTCTGAAGCAGTGAAATTATTATATAATTTTATTTGGGACGATTTCTGTTCTTGGTATTTGGAATGGATTAAACCGCCATTTGGTGAGCCAATAGCTCGAAATGTTATGGATAAGACTATTCATATTTTTGAGCAATCGATGATATTATTGCATCCTTTTATGCCTTTTATTACTGAAGAAATTTGGCATTCAATTCAAGAAAGAAAAGACGGAGATGATATCTTTTTACAAGCATATCCACTAGCTGGAGCTGTTAGTATAGAAGCTATAAAAGCAGGTGCGCAAATTCAATCTCTTATCACTACGATTAGAAATGCTAGAGCCAAAGCACAGCTATCGCCAAAAGATGCTGCCAAAGTTTATGTGCAAACTCAAAACAATGCAACCTATAAATCTTTTGAATCTTTGATTTGTGCTAAAGCAAATGTCAGCTTGTTGAGCTTCGAAGAGCCAGAAAATGCTCAAAATTTAATTTCTGAATTGGTAGGAGTGGATAAAGTATTTATTGATTTGGGCTTAGTGCTAGATTTAGAAGAAGAAAGAAAGAGGATAGAAGATGAGATAAAATATTACAAAGGTTTTATTGAGTCAGTAGAAAAAAAATTGAGTAATGAAAGATTTGTCCAAAATGCAAAAGCTGATATTGTCGATAAAGAGCGTCAAAAATTAGCTGATGGACTTCAAAAATTGAAGAATTTGGAAGAAAGTTTAGCTGGACTATAAAATATTATCGTTAAGATAGCAATTAAAGGGAGCATAATGCTCTCTTTTTTATATTTTAGATGTTGATTATGCAAGCATATTTATTTACTTATGGTTCACTTCGTCTAGATACAGAACTCAAAATGGCTAAAAAGCTTTCTTGTAATTGTAGTTTAGTAAGTCTTGGATTTGTAACTCATGCCAAACTTTATAAAATAGATTGGTATCCTGCTGTTATTCCAGAAGGTGATATTAATGACATAGTTGTTGGCGATGTTTATCTTTTAGATGATGAAGAAATACTTGCAGAACTAGATGAGTATGAAGGTATTGGGGTAGGTGAGCCTCCTTATGAATATAGGAGAGAAAAAGTGCAAGTGAATACTGAAAATGGCAATTTGGAATGTTGGATGTATTGGTATAATCAAGAATTGCCCAAAGGAGCACAAGTGATTGAGTCAGGAGATTTTTTAAATCCTTAGATATTTACCTTATTGACTAAAGGTAGCGTAAAAATTAGTGTAAATATTATCTATTGCTACCTGTTCATTAGAAAATGTATTAGAACTTGTTATTGAGAAGATAATTAGTTTGAAAACATCTTTAAATTCTACTTCGTAAAAAATTTGACTATATAATTCAGAAAGATGTTTGGATGGATAATTTTTCTTTTCTGAATTGTCGATACTGAATACAATGCTATCATGTTGATGCAAAAATGCAATTCTTAGTACAGATCTGATTTTTTCTAAGATAAAATCTTCACTTTTTGAAGAAAATCGCCATTCACCGTGAATGAATTCAATTTCAGGATTTTCAATTCGAGGAGTGGCAATAATATCAAATTGAAATGGATTTTTTAATAGTTTGTATCCATTGATTTCTTTACCTCTGAATATTGTAATATTAGGAATGTAAATACCTCCAATAAAATCTTTTGGAAAGGGATATGAAAATTCTGTATTCCTATCAATTTGATAAATATCTGCATCAGCAGTAAATTGAAACAGTGCAGGTGCAATATTACTTCTTCTATATAAGTCAGCTTCTGTACTATCTTCACCTTCATTGGATTCATTGCGTGGAAATATACGATTAACTTCCTGATGAATTACGGGGTTGCAACCTACACTTTTTAATAAATTGGCTTGGTCTTTATCATTTGAATTAATGACAAATATTTGAGTTGAATAATTTTTTGATATCGTATGAATTAAATGGGGTTGAAGGTGTAGTGAAACAGATTGTGCAGTAGTTTCAGGTTTTTCAAAAATAATATTTTTTTGCTCCAATGGATACCTTCCATTAATTAAAATTAATTGTGTTTCTTTATAAATCTTTACCCTTAACTCATTAATTTTCTTATGGTTATTAAAATTTGTTTGCAACTCATCCAACCAGACGACATGACTAGAAGCGGGCATTTCAGTTTCTTCTTTTAGAAGCTGTAATGTTTTTAAATCCATTTTTCCTGAATAATATTTATCTAGGATTTGATGGAAAATAGAATTTTTATCTTCATTAATATAAGCAAACAAAGTCATGCTTGATTTGAAATGAAGAAAATCTGGAGACCCAAAAATATTGAGAATAGTCTTATTGTGTATTCCTAATAAAATATTCAAGCATTCTTTTAATCTGACACCTAAAATAGAATGTGTCATGAAAGCTCTTGCTTCTTGTGAGTTTTGGAGATGGAAAAATACATGAGTATCATTCTCGTTCAATGGGAGTCTAGGGAAAACTAAATGTATCCAATTACTCTTTTTATACCCATTCATCAGCTCTTTGACAACTTGTGGATAGATGTCGTTTTGTATTTCAACAAATTGATTTAATTTCTGCATAAGAGAGATGCTTACATCTGACGGATAAAATTACAAAATGCTATAATTCTAATTGATTAAAATACGATTAAAATTCTAATCATTTTTTAATTATTCTGCACTGAAGCTTTCCACCATTATATAACCTTCACCATTTTTTTCTTTGATGATAGATATTCCTAAGTGTGTCAAATAATCATTTAAAATTGTTCTTCTGTGCCCAACACTTCTAATGCCGTTATCAATTAATAATCCCATCAATAAATCTATTGCAGAATTGTAATAATAAGCACAGTTTTCAGCGTACATATAATGATGCATTGATTTCTCCACTGTCAAAGCTCTTTTGTTAGAATCCTGATGACCTGTTGTATGTGTTCTATTGTTATATGCTGCATGTGCCGTTGCGACTTCTCTTAAAATGTGATGTGTAAGAAGTGCATTTGGATTGGCTTTTTTTTTCATCAATTCATTTCTTAGCGAATTGACATAAGGATTATTATTGGAATAGGAATCGCTATCTTTTAAATATTGATTCAATAAGCTGATAAATTCTTTAGGAGCCATTCTAGCTAGATTGGTTAACAAAAACACTTCTTTCTCCATATCGTTATATGGTAAATTTGGAGAAATCTTAGAAGCCTTCTGAACAATTGAATCTGGAAAAAAATGGAGATAGTCTTTTGTGTTTTGTGCAAATAAGTATTGACTATAAATCAAAAAAATACTGCTAAGAATAAATTTCATGTAAATGGAGGTTAAAGGGAGTAGAGTTGAATATTTAAGGTAATATAATGTAATGAACGTTACTTGTTAATTGAGAAGTATATTCTGGAGTATAATTACCTTGAATTTATGACTATTTAACGTACTGAAATCAATAAAAAACTCCTTTCTATTTTCAACGTCTTATGACATCTAAAATAAAAAGGAGTTGTTAAAAAGTTATTGTATTTTAAGCAATATCTACATCACTGCTCAAATAGATATCTTGAATAGCGTTTAATAACTGAATACCTTCATTAATAGGTTTTTGGAAAGCTTTTCTACCCGAAATTAGACCTTGTCCTCCAGCTCTTTTATTAATAATAGCCGTTGTAACAGCTTCAGCCAAATCTGATGCTCCTTTAGATTCTCCTCCTGAATTGATAAGTCCAGCACGACCCATATAGCAATTAGCTACTTGGTATCTATTTAAATCAATAGGGTGATCAGTTGTCAATTCTGAATAAACTTTAGGATGTGTTTTCCCAAAATTAACAGCATTATAGCCACCATTATTTGTGGATAATTTTTGCTTGATAATATCTGCTTGAATTGTAACTCCTATATGATTGGCTTGTGAAGATAAGTCAGTAGAAGTGTGATAATCTACACCGCCAATTTTGAAAGCATTATTTCTTGTATAGCACCATAAAATAGTTGCCATTCCTAATTCATGAGCATAGTCAAAAGCTTTCGCAATTTCGACGATTTGTCTTCTGGATGTATCACTTCCGAAATAAATAGTTGCACCTACTGCGACAGCTCCCATATCCCATGCATTTTTGATAGTGCCAAATAGTACTTGGTCGAATGTATTGGGGTATGATAAAAATTCATTGTGATTGATTTTGACAATGAAAGGGATTTTATGAGCATATTTTCTTGCGACAGACCCTAATACACCATAAGTAGAAGCCACAGCATTACAACCTCCTTCAATCGCTAATTTTACAATATTTTCAGAGTCAAAATAGATAGGATTGGGTGCAAAGCTAGCACCAGCTGAATGTTCTATACCTTGATCAACTGGCAAGATAGATAGATATCCAGTATTGGCAAGTCTTCCATTACTATATAAATCTTGTAAGCTTCTTAGAACTTGTGGACTTCGGTTGGAAGCTGCCCATATTCTATCTACAAAATCACTGCCTGGTAGATGTAGCAAATCTTTAGAAATTGTTTTTGATTCATGATTCAACAGGTATGCTGCCTGTTCTTCTCCAATACATTCTATAATACTTTGACGATTCATTATTTGAAATATCTAATGTTCGCAAAGATAAAAATTTAAAGAGTATGTAAAAATGTTTTATCCACAATCATTTTAGAATTGTATATAATCTGAAAATTAACTCTTAATTAAGTTTAATATTAAAAATCGTGTTGAAATTTTTTGATACTTTTTCTTATGTTTGAGCACTTTATTTATTAGTGTTTTACAATGAGTTTGCCTGAAAGAAAATATGATATTGTAGTATATGGTGCTACTGGATTTACTGGGAGATTAGTAGCTGAATATTTAGCTGAAAATGTTGATTTTTCTAAAACTAAGTGGGCAATTGCTGGTAGAAGTGAGTATAAATTATTGCAATTAAAAAATCAATTAGTTGTTCAATATCCTGAGTTGAGAAATTTGGATGTTATTCTTGCTGATACCAATCAATATGATACATTGGAGACTCTTGCTAAATCTACAAAAGTAGTTATTACTACAGTTGGTCCTTATTTACTATATGGAGAACCTATTGTAAAGGCTTGTGTAGAAGCAGGTACACACTGTGTTGATCTTGTAGGTGAACCTGATTATGTTCATCATATTTATAAGCATTATGATTTTCCAGCTAGTCGAAGTGGGTCACTGATTATTAATAGTTGTGGCTTTGATAGTGTTCCAGCAGATTTAGGTACATTTTATACTGCACAGCTTTTAGGAGATGGTGATAATAAAAGTATAAATGCTTATGTTACTGTCAAAGGAAATATTTCGGGAGGCACCTTGGCTTCTGCAATGGGTGTTTTTGAGAATGTAGATGAAGCATTTTTAATGGATATTCCATATCGTTTTGGTTCAGCTAAAGCTAAATTGATTCACTATCAGAATGATGTCAATAAATGGGCCTTACCAATGCCTGTAATTGACCCATTGATTGTGAGTAGATCTTCAAGAGAGAGAAAAGATATTTATGGTGAGAACTTTTCTTATGCTCAATATTTTGGATTCAGACGACCTATTACTATTGGTACAACTATTTTAGGATTAAGTGCATTAGTCGTTGCAAGTAAGGTGAAAGTGCTTAGAGATAAAATTGTCCAAACAAAACCTAGTGGGAACGGTCCTTCTGTTGAAGAACGTGCGAAATCTTTTTTTGAATTGAATTTTATAGGTGTTTCAGGTTCGAAAACTGTAATAACAAAAGTTTCTGGTGGTGACCCTGGATATACTGAAACCTCAAAAATGTTAGCAGAAGCAGCATTAACAATAGTCAATAATTTATCAGATTATATCAATAAGGGTGGCGTGAAAACACCTGCTGGAGCGTTGGGAGAGAAATATCTTAACCGTCTGATTGAAAAAGGAATTAAATTTGAACAGGTTCAATAGTGTCAGATGTGTTTTAGAAAGATATTTTTTTACAATATAGAATTGATAACTGGATGTTAGATACAATTAAAGAATTAGTTTTCAATTTGGATACTTCTCTTGCTGGAGTGATAACATCTATGGGAGTTTGGACATATTTTTTACTTTTTGCTATTGTTTTTTCTGAAACAGGTTTACTGTTTATGACTTTCTTGCCAGGAGATACATTGTTATTTGCTGTAGGTGCAATAGCCGCTAAAGCAGACAATAACTTAGATATATTTATTGTCAATATTGTTTTAGTAGTGGCAGCAGTAAGTGGCAATATGTTGAACTATTTTATTGGATATAGATACGGTAGAAGAATAATTGAATCAGGTAAAATGCCATTTTTTAAACCTGATAATGTTAGAGCCGCCGAAGTTTTTTATAATAAGTATGGCGCACCAGCGGTTATCTTTAGTCGTTTTTTTCCTATTGTCAGAACATTTGTTCCTTTCGTTGCTGGGATTGGCAAGATGAATTGGCTGAGATATATGATATATAATATTATTGGTGCTCTTTTATGGATAGTGACATTGACATTTACTGGATATTTCTTTGGAGGTTCAGAGTTTGTCAAAAATAACTTGACATATATTATTCTTCTTTTGATGATATTGCCATTTGCACCTCTTATTTTTAATAAGTTAATGAAAAAGAGCAAATAAGAATCAATGTCGTTTAGTTAAGAAAAGATTTGGCTTAGATTCTTACAGAAATCGGAGATTCGACGGAGTCAATGACACGTAATAGCCCATTTTTTATAGTAAAATCATGCTGTAAGCATCTTTAAATTATATTACTTCTCTATGAAATTCTTTCAGAATAACAGCGGTATTGCATGCAGAGCTTGCGAATAAACATCAATAGAACATTGTAGCCAAAGAGACGACCCTGAAATGAATTCAGTGAAATTATATAGATAGAATTACACGTTGCGAATGCACCCTGCACCATAGATTTTGAAGCTGGGCACCCACTATACGAAGAAAGCGTAATTTCTTCAACTGTTTGAGACGAAGTCGAGTTTTGAAGAAATAGCTTTCAAGTATTTAGTGGGTCAGCGAAAAATTCGGTGCGATTCTTTTGCATACTTTTTCTTCTAAAGAAAAGTATGAAGAGAAAATATTGAAGTAATATATAGATTGCTTCGTTCCTCGCAATGACTTTCTTGGCTTGCTGATAAGCATCTCTAAATTCATTAAAGTATATAACTAAACGACATTGAATAAGAATTCTAAATATTAGTCGCTTTTTATCTCAAAATATATTTTTTTAAGTATTGAAAGTTGGTTTGAATCCCTATCTTTGCGCTCCAATAGTTCCTATATATGATTAGCAGGCGAAGTGTACGTGTAAAAGTAATGCAAGCAGTTTATGGTTATGAGCGTTCAGAAGATGCTCTACCAGCAACATTCAGAAAGTCTTTACAAGCCAATATTCATTCTGTAAAAGATTTATATCTCTATCTTTTATTGGCAATCAGAGAGGTTGCAAATGAAGTGGATACAGTAGCCAAAATAAAAGCGTCAAAACATTTGCCTACTCAAGAAGATATTAATTTCAGTACTAAAATTCTTTCCAATTTTTTTATTCTCAATCTGAATAATGATGAAGAATTTTTGAAAGCACTCAAGAAAAGTGATATTCCTAACCAATTAGATGAAGTGATTAAAGGTCATTTATACAAGTCTATGGTAGAATCTCCTGAGTATATCAAATATATTGATGCTGAAACAGAATTTGATTTTGAGCAAGACAGAAAAATAATGTCATTTTTATTGAATGATATTCTTTTGTCTAATGAATTGTTTCTAGAACATATTGAAGAAGTTTTTCCTTCATGGGAAGATGACGCAGAATTTGTTGTCAGTGCAGTGAGAGAGGTTTTTAAGAAGAGTAAGGATACTTTAAAATTACATATTGGCAAAAATTCTGTCAAAGGAAAAATTTTGGAATTGAGTGAATTTGCAGATAGATTATTTGAAAAAGTCATTCAGTCTAAAGATGATTTAACGATAGAAATTGAGCCATATTTGAAGAATTGGGACTTGGAAAGAATTGCAGTGGTAGATTTGATTATCATGAGAATGGCATTGACAGAATTTACTGATTTTCCATCTATTCCTTTGAAAGTGACTATGAACGAGTATATTGATATTGCCAAAGATTATAGCTCTCCCAAAAGTAAAGATTTTATCAATGGAGTATTAGACCGTATGATGAAAGATATGAGCAATAAAGGTCTGATAGCAAAAACAGGACGTGGTCTGAATGATAAGTAACAATAATATTTTATCCTTTTAACTATAAATCGTATTTTTAAACAATAAACAGAATTTCAATAAAATGAATCAATTATTTTTACAAGCTGCTGGTGGAGCAGGATCTTTTACACCGTTGATTTTTATGGTGGGTATGTTTGCAGTAATGTACTTTTTTATGATTAGACCACAACAAAAGAAAGCAAAAGAGCAACGTGTTTGGGTTGATAATTTGAAAAAAGGAGATAAAGTAGTAACTGTTTCAGGTATTCATGGTACAATTACTCAAGTGACTTCAGACAATCCAGTTGTAGTGGTTGAGATTGCTGTAAATACTAGTGTAAAAATGGACAAATCTGCTATTTCTTTGGAAATGACTAAAGCTGGTTATCCGACTGCTTAATATTTTTTTACCATGTTCAAAGTAGGTCTCACTGGAGGAATAGGTGCAGGGAAATCATTGGTATCTCAAATGTTTGCGGTACTGAATATTCCTGTGTATAATTCAGACCAGAAAGCAAAATGGTTGATGACCCATAGCCAGGAAGTGAAACAGCAAGTTATTCAAGCTTTTGGTGAAAACGCTTATTTGTGGGATGGACATTTGAATAAAGATTATTTGGCTGCGGTGGTTTTTAATCTTCCTGAGAAATTAAATATTTTGAATAGTATTGTTCATCCTGCTTTATGGAAAGATTCTATTCATTGGGCTGAGCAACAAAAGGACAAACCTTATACAATTCATGAAGCGGCTATCTTGTTTGAAACAGGAGGATACAAAAACATGGATTTTAATATTATGGTGTATGCCCCTGTAGATGAACGTATCCGTCGTACAATGGATAGAGATAAGGTAGATCGACAATCTGTAATTGCACGAATGGATAAGCAAATGCCAGAGGATAAAAAGATGGAATTGGTCGATTATGTTATTTATAATGACGGCACCGAAAGTCTTGTTTCTCAGGTAGTTGAATTACATCATTTATTATTGGATAAAGCAAAATTGAAAAACAAATTATGAGTTCAATAGAAACTGTTAAATGTCTTATTATTGGTTCTGGTCCTGCTGGATATACCGCTGCGATATATGCTTCTCGTGCCAATCTTCAACCAGTGTTATATACTGGAATGGAAATGGGAGGGCAGCTCACTCAGACTACTGATGTTGAAAATTTTCCTGGTTATCCAGATGGTATTCAAGGTCCTGAAATGATGGAGCATTTCCGTGCTCAAGCAGAAAGAATGGGAACTGATATCCGTTTTGGAATAGCAACTAAAGTAGATTTTAGTGGGACATTACATAAAGTATGGATAGATGATAGCATTGAAATACATGCACATAGTGTGATTATTGCGACTGGTGCTTCTGCAAAATGGTTGGGTCTTCCTTCAGAGAAAAGATTGAATGGTCATGGAGTAAGTGCTTGTGCAGTCTGTGATGGATTTTTTTATAGAGGGAAAAATGTGGCTATCGTAGGAGCTGGTGATACTGCTTGTGAAGAAGCATTGTATCTTGCCAATCTATGCCCAGAAGTACACATGATTGTGAGAAGAGATGAAATGCGTGCCTCTAAAGTCATGCAAGATAGAGTACTAAATACAGCTAATATTAAAATATATTGGAACTCGGAAACTGAAGAAGTAATTGGTGCTGATAGTGTAGAAGGTATTAAAATAAAAAATAACCAGACTGGAGAAGTAACAACTATTGCAGTAGATGGATTTTTTGTTGCTATCGGTCATACACCCAATTCTGGAGTATTCAAGCCGTATATCAATATGGACGAACAAGGATATATTCAGACGCAAGCAGGAAGTGCAAAAACCAATGTGAAAGGAGTCTTTGCTTGTGGAGATGTGCAAGATAGTATTTATAGACAAGCTGTTACTGCAGCAGGTAGTGGCTGTATGGCTGCAATCGATGCTGAAAGATATTTGGGCGTTTTATTACATTCGTAAGTAAGATGTTCTTTTGAATATCAAAGTATTTCTTTGGTTTATAGGTACTCTATTTGCTGTTTAAATTGAAGCTATAAAGGGTTTTTAAATATCTTTTTGAAAGTTAAATTTTTTGAAAGGAGAATTTTATAGCGATTTAATGTTATTTTTAAGACAAATCCTTCATTTGGAATGAGTGAGTTATTATTAGAAGTTAAGAATCTTGTTACAGAATTTAATACCGAAAATGGTATTGTTAAAGCTGTAAACGATGTCAGTTTTCAAATCAATAAAAAAGAAATCGTAGGAATAGTAGGAGAGTCCGGTTCGGGTAAATCTGTGACTTCCTTATCATTGATGCGACTAATTCCTAGCCCTCCTGGTAAAATCACTCAAGGTGAGATGCTTTATCATTCTTCAAATGGTATTGTAGATCTTACAAAAATATCTGAACAGGAAATGAGAGCTTATCGTGGTAATGAAATTTCTATGATTTTTCAGGAACCAATGACTTCATTAAATCCTGTCTTTACTTGTGGAAATCAAGTGACTGAAGCTATCTTATTGCATCAAAAGGTATCAAAAGAAGTAGCTAAAAATTTAGCATTAGAATTGTTTGAAAAAGTAAAACTTCCTAATCCCAATCGAGTTTTTGATGCTTATCCTCATCAATTGTCTGGTGGTCAAAAGCAAAGGGTAATGATTGCAATGGCAATGTCTTGTAAGCCCAAAATTCTTATTGCTGATGAGCCTACAACAGCCTTGGATGTTACAGTGCAAAAAACTATTCTTGAACTGATAGCTGAATTGAGTGAAGAGACGGGAATGTCCACTATATTTATCACACATGACTTAGGAGTAATTGCTGAAATTGCAGATAAGGTGATTGTGATGTATAAAGGAAAGATTGTGGAGCAAGGTTCTGTATTAGATATCTTTGAAAATCCTCAGCATCCTTATACTAAAGGATTATTGGCATGTCGCCCTCCTTTGGAAAAGAGATTGAAACAATTGCCAGTGATTTCAGATTTTATGGAAATCAATGCACAAGGTGAATTGCTCGAAAAAGAAGCTTCTGTTGCTAAAGCTATTAATGATAGAATAGTGAAAGAAGAAGAAACAAAGGCGAGATATGAAGCCTTGATTCAACAAAAGCCTATCTTAGAAATTAAAGGAATTCAAACATGGTTTCCTTCAAAATCCAATTTATTTGGCAAACCGACAGAATTTGTCAAGGCTGTAGATAATGTATCTTTTGATGTCTATCCAGGTGAAACACTTGGTCTTGTTGGCGAATCAGGTTGTGGTAAAACAACCCTAGGGCGTTCTATCTTAAGATTAGTAGAACCGACAGGCGGTGAGGTGCTTTTTGAAGGTAGAAATATTCGAGATCTCAATGCTAGTGATTTGAAAGAGTTGAGAAAGGATATGCAGATTATTTTTCAAGATCCATATTCTTCTCTAAATCCTAGAATGACAATAGGCAACGCTATCTTGGAGCCTATGCAAGTTCATGAAATGTATAGTAGCGATAAAGAACGTAAGGAAAAGGTGATTGAACTTTTACAAAAAGTCAATATGCTACCAGAGCATTTCAATAGATATCCTCATGAGTTTTCAGGAGGACAGAGACAAAGAATATGTATAGCCAGAGCCTTAGGATTGCGTCCGAGATTTATTATTTGTGATGAATCAGTTTCTGCTTTGGATGTTTCTGTTCAAGCACAAGTATTGAATCTCTTAATCCAACTGAGAGAAGAATTTAAGTTTACATATATTTTTATTTCACACGATTTGTCAGTAGTTAAATTTATGAGCGACCGTATGGTGGTGATGAATAAAGGCAAGATAGAGGAAATGGGTATTGCTGATGAAATTTATAACTATCCACGTCAAGAATATACACAGAGATTAATATCAGCTATTCCTAAAGGAAGACTAGAAGATATTAAAGCTAGGTCACTGATTAAATAGTTTTTTAGTTATGGCAGAATTGAAATGGAAAGAAGCAATTGAAAAAGTTTTAAATGAAGAAAAAAAAGAACTTCATTATACAGAAATTGCAGAGTTAATTGCAGAAAGAGGATATCGTAAGTCTTTAGGTGCTACTCCTCAAGATACAGTAAGTGCTAACTTAACAACTGATATTAATGCTAAGAAAGATAAATCTATATTTGCTAAAACATCAAAAGGATTTTACATATTGCGTAAGTTTCTAAGTCAAAAAGAAAATAATGATATTGATGAGAGTGAGATAGAAATTGTTAATGATAAAATTGTTGCAAAAAGCACTCATAAAATCATCAATGCTTTTGGGATATATTGGAATAGAAATCTTGTGCATTGGAAAACCCAACCTGACTTGTTAGGTATTCAACAGATTGGTGCAACTGATGTGAATTTTAAAGATCAAATTGGTATTTATTTATTACATGATAGTAGGGAAACTATTTATGTAGGACAAGCAATTGAACAAACTCTTGGGAAACGATTAAAAGACCACACCGTTGATAGGTTGGCAGGTCGATGGGATAGATTTAGTTGGTTTGGTTTTTATCCTGTTACTGAAGATGCAAAACTTAATTTAGATGTGAAGTTTAAAGAGTTTACAATTCAAAATTTAGGAGATATTTTAGAAGCTATTCTAATAGAAAGTATTGAACCTCGACAAAATAGAAAACAAGGAAACTCTTTTGTTGGGATTGAATATTTGCAGATAGAGGCTCCTGAAATTAAAAAGAAATTAAAACAACAAATCATTCAGGAATTGACTGATAAACTATAATAATATTGTAATTTACCCTTACTTTTTTTTCTTTTTCTTAATGACTTTAATCAAATCAAAGAAAATTACGATTGTCCTTTTTTGATGCGGATTCTTTTTCTAAATAAATAAAAGATTCCTCCGCCTATCAATAAGAATGGCCAAAAATAGATGAGTCCAATAATAAAATTCATCAATCGATTAAACCCTTCTCTGAATCCTTGAACAATACTCTGTCCAAAAGTATATTGATAAGCAATGTCCTCATAGAAAGTAATAGTTAAAGTGGAGAGCGTAGTCTGGTCGTTTAAATATTTTAATCGTCCTTCAATGGCTTCGATTTCTTCTCTTTGTTCTCCTAGTTTGGCTTCAATCTCCAAAATTTCAGTAACATTCTTAGCCTGTTTCAATAGTTCTACATAACGTTGTTCGATCTCTTTTTTGTTTTTAATTCGAATTTCTAAGTCTATAAACTCAGAGGTAACATCTTCAATATTGATATTTTTTTGATCAAATTTTTTAACGCCAAGAGTAATATCATTTAATAGTTTATCAAAATTATCGAAGGGAACTCTTACAACAATAGTGTTATTTCTTCTTCCAGGATATCTGCTTTCCTCATCTCTAGAAATGTATGCATTATATTGTTTAACAGCTTTTTGAATAGTTCCTTTTGTTTTGATTAAATCGTCAGTCTGAAATTCAACCCATCCTTGTTTGATTAATTTTCTTTCAGTTAACGTTTCAGACTTCTGTTCTTTAGCTTGAGGATTATTAGCATCTAAACTATTAGTGCTTTCATTCATCGTAGATTCAACAGAAGCTTTGTCAGAACTTTGACCGCAACTCATTGTGATTATCAGTAATAAAAATATTCCTATTATATTTTGAACTAGTGCTTTCATTATTTTTTCATTTTAGGGTTAGGAAAATGGATATTCAATATAATGAAAATATTTATAGCTTATTGTAATATTCAGCTTCTTTTTTAAACCGACATTTTAATGAAACAATATGGAGATGAGAATATGTGAGAATGTGAAGATGTAAAAATTTAAAATTAAAAGTAACGAAGTACGAAGTACGAATGAAATATGCGGTGCAGAGTTTGCCTCGTAGAGGCTAGCGCTTGGTAAGAGTAAATAATCAAGCAACTATTGCTCCGTAGGAGCTACCCTTTTATTGGTTTCAAGAATATCGTCGTCAAAATTTAACCACAAAGGACGCTAAGTTTTACGCAAAGGACGCGGAGTATAATGAAGCAATGTGGAGATTTGGAAATGTGGAGATGTGAAAATTTAAAATTAAAAGTAACGAAGTACGAGGTACGAATGAAATATGCGGTGCAGAGTTTGCCTCGTAGAGGCTACCGCTTGGTAAAAATAAATAATCAACCAACTATTGCTCTGTAGGAGCTACCCTTTTATTGGTTTCAAGAATATCGTCGTCAAAATTTAACCACAATGTACACGAAGTTTCTACACAAAGTTCACGAAGTTTAATGAAGTAATATGGAGATTTGGAAATGTGAAGATGTGAAGATGCTGGTGGCTGAGTGCTTCGAAATTTAACCGCAAAGAACACAAAGTTTTATGCAAAGGTCACTGTGTTTAATGAAGTAATGTGGAGATTTGAAGATGTGAAAATGATGTGCAATCGGTTATTAAAAATATTTTAGGGTGACTATTTTGCCACCCTAATGCTTTTTTAATTAAAATTGCTAATGATTTCTTTATTCACACAATTCATCTATCTGTGCCTGAGTGATTCCCAACATGTTTGATTTACAATCTTTATATAAATCATTCAATGTACGTTTTACCTGATTGCACAATTCCGGGTCATCTGGATTCTCATAAAGTTTAGATATTTCATCTTCAAATTCTGTAACAGCTGAAGAACAGTCTCTAACATTTCCCTTCTTACAACCCAATTGGATAGTGATGATAAATGCTGAAATAATCAACAATATCATAATTTTACTTGTTTTCATAGCGTTAGAATTTATTTAATTCAATTTAACATAGAACTATGTAAATCGCAAGTCTTTTTTAATAAAAGCAATATTTTTTTATTTATAAAACATTGATGATTAGGATGTAATATATTTGTTGTTAAATAATGAGTTTTATATAATAAAAAATACTATATGTATTTTTGATTGATACATTGTAATTTATGATGTTTTATACTTTTGCAGTATCTGAAAAATATTATTAAAGAATAACTTATTCTATGTATAGCCCCAAATAAATGTATTTTCAATGTGAAAGACACTTGAAATTAATATAGATTATTTGCTATAAAGGCTTTATTGAACAAATGAATATCCTGAAAATACTCAAGTTACACCATTCCTCCGGCCTTTAGTTTCTCGGCATTCTCTTCAAAAATCAATTTGTCTATAAATTCTTGAATGTCCCCATTGATGACATCATTCAAATTATACATCGTCAAGTTGATTCTATGGTCTGTAACACGACCTTGAGGCCAATTGTATGTTCGAATTTTAGCTGAACGGTCACCTGTAGAAACTAAAGTTTTCCTTTCTTTAGCAATTTTTTCTTGGTGTTCCGTAACTGCTTTTTCATAGATTCTAGTTCGGAGCACTTTGAGTGCAATTTCATAGTTTTTAATCTGAGAGCGACCTTCTTGACACTCAACAACGATACCTGTTGGAATATGTGTCAACCTAACTGCTGATTCAGTTCTATTGACGTGCTGACCACCTGCACCACTTGCACGAAATACGTCTTTTCGAATGTCACTGTTATTGATTTCTATATCTACTTCTTCAGCTTCTGGAAGAACAGCTACTGTCGCAGCGGATGTATGAACTCTACCTTGAGATTCTGTTTCTGGAACTCTTTGTACACGATGTACACCTGATTCATATTTTAAAACACCATATACACCGTCTCCTTCAATTTCCATGACAATTTCTTTATAACCACCTGAGGTGCCAGGATTCTCTGTCATGATTTCAGTACGCCAACCACGATTTTCACAGTATCTTTTGTACATTTTTAATAAATCACCTGCAAATAAACTGGCTTCATCTCCACCAGTTCCGGCACGAATTTCTAATATCGCGTTTTTGTCATCACCAAGATCTTTAGGAATCAATAATTGTCTAATTTCTTGCTCTAATGGCTCAACTTGGCTTTGAAGTTCTTCAATTTCCTCTTTTGCCATTTCTCTCATATCTGGATCTTTTTCGCTTTCTAAAAGTTCCTTGTTGAATTGAAGATTACTGAGGATTGAACTATATTTATCATAAGCCAAAACAATAGGCTCTAAATCTCTATATTCTTTTCCAATTCTTTTGAATTTGGATAAATCACTGACTACTTCAGGATCGCTTAGTTGCATTTCTAAATCTTGATATCTTAGTTTTAGTGCTTCTAATTTGTCCAGCATAATTATTTTTTGAATGTGCAAAGTTACGATTTGATTAGGATAATTAAAAAATACTTTAAGGGCTCATTATTAAATATTTGCTATTATTATTCTTTTCTGAATCTTTTCAAAAAGTATAAATGTATTGTTTTGTTTAACAATGCTTTGAATGTTTTTTGACTTGGAATAGAAAAATTGGGCTTTAACTTAAAAATATAAAGAAATGTATTTTAAGATTATGTAATGAATTGTTTACTCTTTCAAAATCTAGTATATAAAGTAAAATTATTGTCATTTATAACCTATTGAATAGTATTAATTTACATAATAACTAATCGTTTTTGGTGAGTGTAAATTTTTAATTAAAATTTCCTTATGATACTTATGTTACCATAGCTATTCAACAAAATAGAATATCTTTGCAGAATTAAATTTTTATCGTGGACTGTAAAAAGATATTCAAAAGCTTTTTTTTAGTACTTACTCTCTCTGTAGGTGCAATTCAGGCAGCAACAATTAAAGGTACTGTTACAGATGCAATATCTAAAGAGGCACTTATCGGTGCAAGTGTGATGACAGCATCAGGCAAAGGAACAAGTACAGATTTTGATGGCAATTATTCTTTGGAATTAGAAGCTGGGACTTATAAAGTGACTTTTAGCTATATGGGTTACGATAGAGTTGTAAAGAGTATAGAATTGTCTAGCAATCAAATATTGGAACTCAATGTTGCTTTGGACGAAACAGTTGAAATGACTTCTGAAATAGTCGTTACAGGAAGTATTTTTGCGAAAAGAGCAAGTGAAGAAGTGGTTTCAATAGAAGTTGTTAACCCAAGTTTTATTAATACAATTAACCCAATTAAGTTTGATGATGTTGCTCGTAGAGTAACAGGTTTAAATGTTGTTGATGGTCAAGCCAATATTCGTTCTGGTTCTGGATGGTCTTACGGAGTAGGTAGCCGCGTAATGGTGATTGTTGATGGTCAACCATTTTTATCTCCAGACAAATTTGACGTAAAATGGGATTTTATTCCTATTGAAAGTATTGAAAGAGTGGAAGTGTTGAAAGGTGCATCTTCAGTATTATATGGTTCTTCAGCAATGAATGGTACTATTAATATTCAGACAGTAAAGCCTACCTCTACACCACAGAATAAATTAGTGGCATATACCTCTATCATTGGTGCTCCAAAAAGAAGAGAAACTAAATGGTGGAAAACACCTAGAATGACCAACGGAGTCAATTTTATGAGAGCACATAAAGTTTCTGATAAATTTGAATATTCTGTTGGTGCAAGTATGTACTCTGCTTTGAAACAATACAAATATCAAGAAGAGAGATTGGGTAGAGTGAATTTCAATTTGAGATGGAATAAAAATGAAAATTTACTTTGGGGTGTGAAAGCAAATATCATTAATAGCTACGAAGAGGATATCTTTTGGTGGGAAGATGGCTTTGGTGGTGCATTAAAACCTGGTTCAGGTGCTAGTAATGATGTAGATAATATAAGAGTAATTATTGACCCTTATGTAACAAAATATAGCAAGAAAGGGGTAAAGCATGATTTCAAAAATAGGTTGTATATTTTGAAACAGGAGTATTCCAAAAAACCTATTTATATGTTGAATAATGACTATCAGATTTCACAAAAGTTAAAGAAAAATTGGAGTGCTGTGGGTGGTGCCAATTCAATGACTTTAGTAGTGAATGATGAAGGTTCATTTGGACGCTTTTTGTCTGCCAATTTTTTTGCAGTGTACGGTCAAGTGGAAAAAAGATGGAATAAAGTTTCTGCAGTGCTAGGTAATCGTGTAGAAATGTTCAGAATTCAAAGTAAGACAGGTATTGCAGCTGCACCTATATATAATAAAAATAAAGAAAGAGTTTTTGCTTCTCCTGGAAACTGGAGAATGGGTGTCAACTATAATCCTGCAAAAAATTCTTTTCTTAGATTGAGCTGGGGACAAGCATTTAGATTTCCTTCTTTAGCTGAAAGATATGCTTCTGCTGATATTGCTGATGTGGTTATTTTCCCAAATCCCAATCTTCGCCCAGAATTTGGTTGGACTGGAGAACTTGGTTTTGAACAGAAATTTGCTACAAAAAGTAAAAGATTTTCAGGTTCATTTGATGCAGCGTTTTTTTGGCAAGAATATAATGACTTAGTGGAATTTTTGTTTGATTTTTATATTCCAGACTCTGTTTCTCAATCTACTGAACCTTATGACCCATTCGACTATATGGGTTTCCGTTCAGTGAATATTTCAAGAGCTAGAATTGCTGGTTATGAGTTGACTTGGAAAAATATGATTAATATCAACAGTAATAACTCTATTAGAATCAATGCTGGATATAGCTATTCGTACCCAGTGGAGTTGAATAGTGATGACAGCGAACAAGTGAATGAAGTAGGTGAGTATATCAAAAAACTATTCAAAAATAATTTTAAAAGAGCTATTAAATTGGAAGGTTCTGAGTATGTCAATAATTTATTAAAGTATAGAAATAGACATCTTTTAACTGCTGATGTTGAATGGACTTATAAGAAGATTACTTTAGGTGCAGATATAAGATTCTATAGTTTCATGGAGAAAATGGATGAAATATTTGGATTGTATATTAAAGATTTAACTCAATATCGTATCGAGCAGAATTTTAAAGGTGATGTTGTGATTGGTGCTAGATTGATGTATCAGATTAATGAGAAGCACAATGTAGGATTTATTGTGAAAAACTTAACCAATCATGAGTACTATCAAAGACCTCCAAAATTGGAATCTCCTATTAATTATACTTTGCAATATAGATTGGAGTTTTAATACTCAATAAGTTGTTGAAACAAAAAAAGCTATGTCATTTGATATAGCTTTTTTTTGTTGAAGCTATTGGTTAAATAAGAATGTTTCTACGCTGAAAAATTCTTCTTAATAGAATCATCTATTCTTACTATATTTGATTTGTTATGCGTCTAAAAAGCATTGAGATAAAAGGTTTTAAAAGTTTTGCTGATAAAACGATTATTAATTTTGATCAAAATATTACTGGTATTGTCGGGCCCAATGGTTGCGGTAAGTCTAATATCGTAGATGCTGTTCGTTGGGTTTTGGGAGAGCAGAAGTCAAAATCTTTGAGGCTAGAGAAAATGGATAATATCATTTTTAATGGCACCAAAGAAAGACATCCATCTAATATAGCTGAGGTTTCAATGACCTTGGACAATACTAAAAATATTTTATCTACCGAATATTCCTCCGTTACTATCACTAGGACGATTACACGAGAAGGAGATAGTGAATACAGACTTAATGGTATAGTGTGTAGGTTGAAAGATATTCGTGATTTATTCCTTGATACAGGTATTAGTACAGACACTTATGCGATTATCGAATTGAAAATGATTGATGATATTCTCAATGATGTGGACAAAGCTCGTCGGAGATTATTAGAACAAGCATCAGGTATTTCTAAGTATAAAACACGTAAGAAAGAAACCCTTCTTAAACTTCAAGGTACTGAATCTGATTTGGATAGAGTTGAAGATATTCTGCATGAAATCAATAAAAATTTAAAAGGTCTAGAATCTCAAGCTAAAAAAGCTAAACAGTATAAAGGCTTAAAGGAAGAATATAAGTTATTGGCTGTTGATATTGCTTCTTATGAATTGATGGAAATTAATCAAATCTGTGACGATAAGCTTTCAGCTATTCAGAATAAGGAAGATCAGATTGTTCAGGATGACACACTGATTCGAACAAATGAAGCGCAATTGGAAGTTGTTAAACAGGCAATTATTGATGGTGAAAAATTACTTTCTGATGAACAAAAGAAATTAAATCAATTAGTAAATACCATTCAAGAATATGAGAATGAAAAGAAATTGTTGTTGCAACAAGCTACTTTTCAGCAAAACAAAACTAAGCAAATAGAAGAAAGTAATATCGATGCTGAACAATCTATTGAGAAGTTGGCAATAGAAATTAATGCTATGGAAAATAGTATTGGCCTAGCTGAAACTCAGATGCTAGAACTCAAAAAATTATTGAATGAATCTCAAACAGTTTTAGATGAAAAAAGAGAGAAAAATTTAATTTTGAGAGAACGATTTGAGTCAGCTGAAAGTCAATTGCAACAACTTAAACAAAAAATATTTTCAACAGAAAAAGATATTGCAATTAAGCAAACAGAGTTAGATGGTCAAATTAAATCTGCTCAACAGTCACTTTTTGAAAATGAAGAACGCCAAAAGCAGTTGTCTTTGATAGAAAGTGAAATGAATGGACTTGAAGATAAGATCAATAAACATACTGTTTTGTTGAATGATATTGAACGTAAAGAAGCTGAAAATAATGAAAAGATTGAGCAATTAGAATCTAAAACTGAAGAATATAGAACTCAACTCAATCAGATAAATAGGAGTGGAGATGCTAAAAATAATGAGTTCAAATTGACTAAAAATATGGTTGATAGTCTTCAGGGATTTCCTGATGCTATCAAGCATTTGAAGAAGAACGCACCTTGGTTAAAAGACGCATTATTAGTGACTGATATTTTATATTGTGAAGAAAAATATAGAGCAGCAGTCGAGATTGTTCTTCAACCATTTCTCAATCACTTTGTTGTGCAGACAGAAGCTGAAGCCATTAAATCAATAAAGGCGCTTCAAGATGGTGGAAATGGAAAGGCGGGATTTTTTATTTTGGATTATTTTGCCAGTATTTCTCCTTATCAGGATTTTGCATTGCTATCAAGTGATTTAACTCCAGTCTATAATTTATTAGAAATCGATAAAGCTTATCAGCCACTATTATCTTATTTACTGAAAGAAATTTATTTGGTGAGTGATGATTTTCAATTCGATAAATGGGAAAAGCCCAATAATTTTAATGGTGAAATCGTAACACAAAGCGGACATATTTTAAAGTCTTCATATCAAATATCTGGTGGCTCAGTTGGTTTATTTGAAGGTAAAAGATTAGGTCGTCTAAAAAATCTAGAGAAGTTGGAAAAAGAAATTAAAGAACTTGACCAACAATCTTTAGGACTTAAAAAAAGTCTTCAAGAAACACAGTTTGCCCTTCAAGAATGTAAGAACCACTCATATAAGAAAACAATTGAAAGAGAAAGAAAAGATTTGTCTGAATTGGAAAAATCTTATGTTTCTAAAAAAACCAGAATTGAAAATTTTAAAGAAGTTGTAGAAGTTAACAAGGAAAGACAAGCCAATGTCCAACAGCATATTGAAAGACTGAAAAATGAAATTCTACCTTTGAAATCTCAATTGGATGATAATAATGAAAGTTGGAAATTAAACTCCGAACAGACCAAGACAATTGAAGAGAATTATAAAAAGGAATCTGAAAAGTTTGGACAATTACAACAACATTTTAATGAGAATAATATTCGGTTTATTCAACAAGAAAATCTTTATAAATCTCTACTTCAAAATAAGCAGTATAAAATAAATCAGTCTAATTCTTTCAAAGAACAATCACAAAAATACAATGAGAATCTTATTGATATTCAAAAAGAATTACAAGAAATATCCAATAAAACAGATAAGCTTGAGCAGCTATTAATTTTAGAACATGAGCGTAAGCAACAATTGATGTCTGCACTCTCTAATAAAGAATCTAATTTTTTTGAAATAAAACAATCAGCTAGAAATCTTGAAGATAGTATTAGAGATATTGAGAAAAAACGTAGAATTACTCAGGAATCTATCATTAGATTAAAGGAAGATTATAATGAGCAAAAAATTAGATTGAATGTTTTAAAAGAGAAATTGGCTTTTGAGTTTAGGATAGAATTGGAATCTTTATTGGAAGACCTAAAAGAACCAGAAACGTCTAAAGATATTTTGGAGGAAAAGATGATAAAGATCAGAAGGAAGTTAGATCAATTTGGTGAAGTCAATCCAATGGCGGAAGAAGCCTATGATGAAATGAAAGAAAGATTTGATTTTATTTCGGAGCAGAAAAAGGATTTGGTTGATGCAAAAGTGAGCTTATTAGCGACAATCAATGAAGTGGATACAATTGCTAAAGAACAATTTTTAAATACTTTTACTGCCGTTAGAGAAAACTTTATTCGTGTTTTTAGAAGCATGTTTACTAATGATGATACTTGTGATTTGTTGATTGTCAATCCTGATGATGTGTTGGAGTCTGAGATTGAAATTACTGCCAAACCCAAAGGTAAACGTCCCCAAAGCGTTAATCAACTTTCTGGTGGAGAGAAGACACTTACTGCATTGTCTTTATTGTTTGCATTATATCTTTATAAACCTGCTCCATTTTGTATTTTAGATGAGGTTGATGCGCCTTTAGATGATAATAATATCAAAAAGTTCAATGATGCAATTAGAGAGTTTTCCAAAAGTTCTCAATTTATTTTAGTGACTCACAATAAATCAACAATGGCTGAAGTTGACAACATTTATGGGGTAACAATGATTAAACAAGGTATTTCTAGAGTAGTGCCAGTTGATTTTAGTTATTTGAATTAGAAATCTCTATGCCAAGATTTTCAGTCATAATTGCTACATATAATCGTTCTCATTTGCTCAAAAGGGCATTAATTTCATTATTGAATCAATCTTTTGCAGATTGGGAAGCTATCATTATTGATGATGGTAGTGTCGATAAAACTAAAGATGTAGTAAAGTATTTCGTTGATATAGATAGTCGATTTAGATATTTTTATCAGGAGAATAAAGGTGTTGATGTTGCCAAAAATATTGGAGTTTCTTTTTCCAATGGGGAATGGATTACATTTTTAGATTCTGATGATGAGTATCTTCCTATGCATTTGGAAAATAGAGCATTGGTCTTAACAGAAAATCCTCAAATTCAATTGCTTCATGGTGGAGTAAAAGTGATTGGAGATCAATATGTTCCAGATTTAATACATGAAGGGCTTCAGATTCATTTATCAAAATGCATTGTTGGAGCCACTTTTTTTATGACTAAAAATACATTTGTGAATTTGGGAGGCTTTAAAAAAATGCAATTTGGAGCTGACTTTGATTTCTATATGAGAGCAATCAGAATAGGGATAAAGACAATGAAATGTATGGAGCCTTCTTATGTCTATCATAGAGAAAACAATGACTCCATTACTCATGAATTTGATATTAGTATATAACGACTTCCTTTGTTATGACTTCCCCAGTTTGCGCGAGCGTCTCGCTCGTGCATTAACCTATTCTTCCAGCTATCGCGAGCGTCCCGCTCGTGCATTAACCTATTTTCTTCGTACATTAATCTATCAAATAATATCGATTTCTAAATAGGTTTCCTTCTCGTTAATATAATTTCTGGCACTACTATACTTCCACTCATAAGATTCTGCTACAAATCCAGACTTGACAGGATTTTCATGTATATATTTCAGTTTTTGTTCAAATACATGATTTGACCATATTTCTATTGGATGATTATTCTGCTGCCAAAACTGATATTTTTTTACGTTGGAGTTTTTTGCTCCCGCTATTGTAAATTTTTCCATCATCCACTCTCTGCGGCTTTCTTGGTTGTTTTCCGCAATAGCTTTCAGTAACTTTTTGGAGGTAAATCCTTTGAAATCTCGTATTAATCCTGATGGGTCTTCGTTTGATGAACGAAAAATTAAATGAACATGACTAGGCATAATACAATATGCAAAAATGATCATTCCTTTATTTTTTCTACAATAATCCAGTGATTCAATCAAAATGGAAAAGTAGTCTATTCTTGTAAATACATCTATCCAATCGATTACAGCAAAGCTGATAAAATAAGCACCTTCCTTTTCGTGGAATTTATACTTTCTACTCATGTTATAAATGTAAACATTTTTCTATGCACGAGCGAGACGCTCGTGCCAACACAGAGCCATCTTATGTCTATCATAGAGAAGACAATGACTCCATTACTCATGAATTTGATATTAGTATATAACGACTTCCTTTGTTATGACTTCTGCATCAAAAATAATATTGACAAAATATACACCTTTTGACCAATTTCTTGCTGAAGGAATTGATTGAATATTGTCATTGGAAATAATATCTTGTTGTAACATCAGTCTTGCAGATGCATCATATACTTGAATCATCTTAGGCATCTTATCAGGATTGAAATGTGTTACAATTCCTTTATGAGGTTGATAATATACCTGAAGATTTGTAGAATAAATTGTTTTACAATCATTTTCTATGATTCCATGGTAATACAGAGTACCATCTAAATCGGTTTCTACCAATCTATAATACTGTGTTATGTCACTTTCATTTATTAAATATTGATAATCAATTTTTTGATTAGAATTTCCAGCAGCATCTATATGAACTATTGGTGAGAAAATTTTTCCATCATCAGATTTCTCAATAGTGAAATAATGTGTGTTTAATTCAGATGCTGTCGCCCAACTCAATATTGGTGTAGCATCACAATGGATATTAAAGTATAATAACTCTATCGGTAAAGCAGTTGTCAACCCAAAACCTCCTCCAGGTGCAAAAATTGAAAACCCGCTATATCCAGCGCCAATGATATCATAATAGGTAGGAGAAACAATACAAGGATCTCCAGCAGTAGATACATTCGGATCCCATACCAAGCCAGCTTGAGTCGTACGTTCTTTTAATGCTCTATAAGTATCTGAAAATCCTAGAACCGAATTTTCATTGGGTTCGGTATTGATATTTAAAATATTAGGGTGGATATTGATATCGTAGTTGCTAAATGTAGAGCCTTCAAAATGCCAATATCCTTTTCCAGTTAAAGCACGGTATTCAATGAATTTTGGGAATCCCCCACAAATAATATCTCTATGCGCATTGATTGCACCTGGCCAAGCAGGAATAAATTCGCCAACGGCATAAGGTACACCTCCAGGAATAGCTCGAATTGTCAATCTAGCTGGATTGTACCCAAATTGAGTCGTTTCGCTTGGATTTGCTCTTGCTGTATCGCCTATCGGGAAAATATAAATATTAGATGCATTAGTGATTGCTCTTCTCAATTTCCCTATCACATATCTATCGTCTGAGTATGTTCCAGTGTTATTAGGAATATCAAAACCTATAATTGCATTGGTTGGATCACCATTTGATACATTTAAAGTATTGGATTTGGCGTGGATAATCCCTCCCGAAAAATTCAATTGATTTTTCACTTCTATATCTCTATCTAATACTGCTAAAGTTTGAGAAGGCTTGTTTAAATGAACATCCCATAAATCAATAGTTCCAGCTCCAGAAATTGTTTGGGTTCCAGTACCATTCAATCTAAGTAATCCCTTATTGCTATGATTCAAATCTAATACTCCTTCTACAGTAATATCTCCACCTACTTCCAAACCTGTACCTACATTATCTACAGCTTGTATTCTAAATGTATTTCCACTATTTATGACGACATTACCCAATACTCGCATAGGTGTAATAAATGTGTTAGTGTCTGTAACATAGACAGGGTTGACTCCCCTCAAGGTCATATTACTTTTGACTGTTGCAAAACCAGAATTGCCACTAAAAATAAAACTTGCAGCAGCAGGATTATCATTTTCAAAATACAGATTGGGATAATACATTCCCAATGTTGTAACTGTAGGATTATTTCCTGTCTCTTTTCTGAATATCCAATCGGCAGTAGCTGGAATAGTAGCAATGCCTCCGTCATAATTATCTCTATAATTATTGACAGATGAAGTTTGGGTTTTGATAATTGTGCCATAATTACCTAAGCTCCATTTTGCATTACCTAGAAAAGTCAATCCTTTTCCACTGACGGTTTGGTCGTATAGTGTACCTTCCACAATAATATCTGTACCAGTTGTATCGTTAATCTCTATTTCTGCTGAAGATTCGATTTGTAAAGTGCCTCCATATTGTATTTGCAATTGGTCAATACGGACATCAGGGTCATTGGTTATTACTCCAATAATGTTTATTGTATGAGGACTTTGTATCAATACAGATACAGAATTACTATCCCAAGGATAAGTACACGCATCATGCCATGAGCCAGAAGCTCCAGTAGGTGACATTTCCCAAGTACTAGCCAATCTCCAACTTCCAGATTGTTTACTTCTAAAATAAGGCTCTGGTAAGGCAGTAAATTGTGCTGCATGTGTATATTCACTACAAGTACCGTCATTGGTGACAATACAGTAAAACTGATAGCCGCTCAATTGACCTACATCACCAGTTATTTGAAGGTGATTACTTGTTGCTCCGCTAATAGTCGCATCTGTAAATTGAGTAGTACCATTCACTAAGGCAGTCCATATTCTAGCTTGTGCAGCTACTAAATCTTTGTTGTAATTATAATACCATTGATAGGTAATTGTTCCAGTTCCAGTGGCTGTAACAGACATGTCTATTTCACATCCTTGTTGAGAAAGAGGTTGATCCGTGATTGTTAAAGCATTTGCTGTAGTAAAATTACCAATATCTGCTGTAGATGAAGGAGAATGAATCGTCCAGTCATTGATGTCAAAAGTAACAGAAGGGACTATCGCAGTGTTTTTTCTTCTATAGTTGTACATTGTAGAATTAGGAGCCACAAATAAGTCATATAAGCTACCGTTTTTCAATAATCTAACTTCATCATCTGCATTAAATCCAACTCCAGGTCCAGATTGTGTACCTGTTGCAAGTCCTCCATTTGTTCCAGCATAATATACTAATACCTGTCCAGCTAAGATATTGCCTTTTATATCTATATTGGTAGTAGTAGTACCTGGTAGGTTGGCAATCTGTAAGGTGTAATTAATAGGTGAGTCCAAATTGATAGTACTATCCGTTCCATTGGTGATTTCTATATAGTGGTTGTTACCAGAAAGTGGGTCTTGAACTTCTGAAATGAATAAACTATTTGTAGTATTACATGTACCACTTGTTTTTTCATAAGTAAAAATGCTATTAGCTCCAGCAGATACTTTTTTACATACTGTCCCTTCTACTAAAGTGATTCTTCCTGTTCCAGCTCCATTAGGTACTATAGCATAAATTGTATTGATATCTGAAATTGAAAAAGAGGTAGCAGGTATTCCATTGAATAATACATCTGTTACTAAATGAAAATTGCTAGGAGATACAGTACTATTAATTCTGACTTCTGTATTCTCACTGCCTGATAATGGGAAAAATGAAAAATTTGAAATAGTAGGTGTGCAAATATCTTTGATAATAATAGAGTAATCTTCAGTTTCACCATAGTCCAAGTTGGTTCTACAAGGGCCATCTCCAGTAGTACCATTGTATTTGAGTTGGACTCTCATTCTTACTGTTCCAATAGTTGCAGTATTTGGTACTGTAAATGAATAAGAACCAGCTCCACCATTGTTGACTAGATTAACAATCTTTTCAGCTGGTTCTAGCAAATTATTCCCATTCCAATCTATCCATATAGTAATATCATCATTGGTATATGATATGTCATCAGTATCGCCTATAATTCCAGCTTGAACAGTAATATTATAACTATTGCCTATTGTTAATTCAGTTGATTGGTCTGCAAACCAACTGTAACCTCTTAAACCACATGAAGGACTAGAGTAATTATTAATAGACTCTAATACGACTTTTGAAATATATTCATCGCAAACTGCAGTGTATTTAGGTTGGCAGAAAATGTCTGGAATGATAGCATATTCAACGCCTGGAGACCAAATCGTTGCATTTCTAGTATAAATTTCAATATAATATGTTGTTCCATTTGTTAAGCCATTTATAGTAACAGTACTATCAATGCCTTTAAATACGACTTGATTGCCTGAGCCTGAATAGGTATTGTTAGCGGTATAGAGACTGCCATTTCCTGTTGGGTTAAAGGTAAATCCGGGTGTTGTGGTGAGTACGACTAAAGCTTCTTCCCAACAAGTATTTATAGGGTAGTTCCAATTAAAAGTAGCAGAATTGTTTCCATTAGTTCCTATGAAATTAAGAGCGTCAAGTGGAGTAGCATCTATAATTTTTAGATGTGATTGGCTGATATTTGCTTTTGATATTGGAGAGCTTGAAATAACTCTAATATGATAATTGGAAGAAGGGAGTGAACTCAATGGAATAGTCACATTTATTGTTCCAGAAGGATTGGTTCCAGAAAGATTTAATGTGCCAATATTGACTGGGCTAGAAAAATATCCCGATGAATCTGATAATTGAGCTGTAAATATATTTCCAGCCGTAAATATTCCTTTTGAAGAAAAATTGATACTTAAAGATTTGCCAGCACAAATTTGGCTGACAGAAAGGCTAGTTGTAATAGTTGTATTTATTGCTGGGCATTCACTGATATGTGCTCCTAAATTGTGTATTTCATTTATTGGATATGCAAACCATTGTGTTCCCAAACTTGGAAATCCAACAGTGCTTGGACTCCCTTTTTTAACTTCTGGTCTTCGTACTAGTGTTCCCTGATTGGTAGTAAATCCACTAACATTCCATTCTGTACCAGGGTCAACTCCAATTTCTCCAATAACATCGATATTTTGATATGTGCTACCATAATATCTTTGTAAGGATACAACATCATCACCATTAAAGTTAATTGCTAAATTGGCATCAGTAGAAGGGTATAATGTGGCAGAAGAATAACCTACAACGTAAGTGCCATAAGCTGGGACAAAGGCATTGTCTGGAAATACAATATTTGTAGATGTTGAACTGCCATTTACATACATGGCTATACGATAAAAATGAGTAGAACCTGTCCTTAATGTGATATTTGATGCTGTAGGATTAAATATTTCTATATACTTATTGTTTCCTGTGCCATAGATGTATTCTGAAATAAATAAATCTCCACAATCTCCAGGAGTAACATATCCTGAATGGGCAACATTCTTACTGGTTGCACCTGTACTAGAACAGACAATATTATTACTATAAAAACCAACTGCTAGTCCAGAAATAAGACGTGAATAAATAATTGTTGTATCAACAGTGCCACTACTAGGAGTTAAGCTAATACTACTTGAGTAAGGCCCCGATGCATTAGTACTGATTTCAAAACTTCCACTTGCTGTTATATCTAGATTAGCACTTAGATTTGTACCAGATACTCTGAAAGTGTCATTCGCTGATGGACCAGTACCTACTTCGTAAGTATAGATAGGCATAGTAGTCTTTGATACATTGACACTCGGCGTGGTACTTAATTCTGTTACAGAAAAATCATCTATGTATAATTGGTTAGCTCCAGTAGCTCTTTCATCAAGAACTCTCACATAGATATTTGAGTAGGAAGATAAGTCATAAGTAAATGCAGTGTATGAAGTTGTAAAAGTTGTGATTGAACCTATATTTGTCCATGGACCGCTTGTGGAAGTCGAAATTTGAATTGTAAATTTTGGGCTTGTAGGGGCTGTGCTACTTCGTCTATAATAAAATTCTAAAGTTTCTGGGTTAGCCAATAAAGGAGTAATAATATAATGATTTTTTGCTGCAAAGGCAACACTATGCAGTGGGCTTTTCGGGTTGTTTGTTTGTACTGTTGCACCAAAAAAGCTCCATCCTGAGGGCGGTGAGGTAGAGGCATCAAAATTCTCATTAATCAAATATTGGGCTTCTGCAGTATTTGAAAATGATAAAAATAGGATAAATGATAGTAGTGTAAAAATTAGCCTCATATATTCTTATATTCCTTTATTTTTATTAACAACAAGTATATTATATTATGTTCAAAAAATCTTTAGATACAATCTTCCAAAATTAAGTAAAAATATTTTAATCTGTCGAATTTAAAGATGTTTTAACTTAGATAATGAAACAATGGAATAATTTGAAAATGTGGAAATGTGAAAAATAATACAAAGTACGAGTTACGAAATACGAATAAAAAAATGCTGGTGATTGAGGTTCTCGAAACTAACCGAAAAGGATACTAAAATTTAACCGCAAAGGTCACTAAGTTTTACGCAAAGGACACGGAGTTTAATGTAAAAATGTGGAGATGTGAAAAAAAATACGAGGTAAGAAGTACGGATGAAAAATGTTTGTGGTAGGATTTGCCTCGTAGAGGCTGTCACTTGGTAAACATAAAATAACAACCAACTATTGCTCCGTAGGAGCTACCCATTTGAATAATGAAACAATGTAATAATGTGGAGATGAGAAAATGTGAAGATGTGAAAAATGCAAGATGAGTGATAGAGTATGCTAAAAATACTAGTGGCTAATCTTGGTGAAGTGTATGCACAAATAATACAAATAAATTACATAGTTATAGAAACACTATCGCTAAAAATTAATGAATTAATTCTATCTTCATTTCTTTATTTACGAAAAATGTTAAAAAGTTTCCTACTGATATGTGGCATATTTTATTGTGTATTTTTCAATAGTATTGATGCTCATACAGTTAGCTGGAAAGTTATAGATGGCAATACTTTAGAACCTTTAATTGGTGCTAGTATTAAAAATTTAAAAGGACATAATGGTGCTGTTACTGATGTTGAAGGAAAGTCAGTAATCAGTTTAGACAATGGAAAATATAATTTTGAGATTTCTTATTTAGGATATATTGCAGACACGATTTCTTTTTCTGTTCAGAAAGATACTTTATTGATTTGCTCGTTGAAAGAATTTTCAAATGTTTTGGAAACAATTGAAGTAACTGCTTCAGCTCAAGATAAAAGTAATGGTGTAAATAGTGTTTCTGAAGAATTATTGGAAATGCTACCTACGTTTTTTGGCGAACGAGAATTGGTCAAAGCTATTCAATTGTTGCCAGGTGTACAATCAGGAATGGAAGGTAGCTCTGCTATATTTGTAAGAGGTGGTAGCTCTGATCAAAATCTTGTTTCTATGGATGGTGTTCCATTGTTTAACTTGAGTCACTTATTTGGTATTATGTCTGTTTTTAATAGCGATGTGATTAGCTCAGCTGATTTGTATAAAAATTATTTACCCTCATCTATGGCTAATAGATTGACATCTGCTATTGCGGTGAATACAAAATCGCCTTCTTTAAAAGAAACACATTTGGGTCTTCAGATTGGAGTACTCAATACCAAAATATTTGTTGAAACTCCACTTAAAAAGGATAAAGTAGGTCTGCAAGTAGCGATGAGAGGCTGCCATGCGGGACTTTTTATAAAACCTATTTCCAAGTCTCAATATAAATTGGATAATGAAGAAGGATACATTAGTTATTATTTCTATGATTTGAATACTAGTTTGAATTATGTAATTAATCCCAAAAATAACTTAAAACTGAATGTATTTTTTACTGATGACAGATATCTTTTTTCAAAGTCTGAAGATGAAATAGATTTTAATGATGAGTTGAATTTAAGCTATAATAAGCATAAAGAAGTGAATAATAAAATCTCTTGGAAAAATGCACTCGCTTCTCTTCATCATCAATATTTAATCAGAAATAATCTATTTTTTAATCATAAATTTTATAATTCTTATTTTGTATTAAGACAAGATAATGTCAAGAAATCTACTCTTTCAATTCCTTTATCACCACCTATTTTGGAAGATAAAATGAATTCTAAATTTGCGACTATCAATGAGTTGGGTTATCTTGCTTATGTCGATTATATTCATAAAGAACACCAATTAAAAGTAGGAACACAAATAGCTTATAGAAAATTTTCTCCTAATAAAATTTTGAATTATTATAAAGTAGATGATAAGGTAAAGATTAATGAATTGGTGAATAATGATATTATCTCTACTTCTGAATCTTCATTATTTGTTGATTATAAATATAAGAATAAGGTTGTAGATGTTTTTTCAGGAGTAAGGGGAAATTTTTATTCTACATCAGACTATAGCAATTGGTCTATTTTGCCTAGAATTTCTTTGGAGTTTCATTTGCCTTATTCCATTACTTTACAAACAGCAAGTGAATTGACAGAACAATATTTACACATGATATCAGGCTCAATAGGTAGCGTCATGAGTGATTTTTGGGTGCCAGCCAATAATACAGTGCCAAGGCAAATAGCATTTCAAAATGTATTATCAGTGAGACAAAATATTAAAGGATGGAATTGGAGTGTTGATGTTTTTCATAGGTGGAGTCGTAATCAAACTGAAGCGAAAACTTCTGAGTCTTTTTCTGAAAATAATATTTGGTACAAAAATATTTTAGGTGGAGGGAAAGGGAGAGCTTATGGAATTGAGTTGTATGTAACTAAGAAAATCAAGTTTTTTACTTTCACTGCCAACTATAATTTATCCAAATCTGAAAGACAATTTGAGCAATTGAATAGAGGAGAATGGTATCCATATACCTACGATAGGAGGCATGATTTTTCGACACTTGCCAATTTTGTGATTAATAAAAAATGGGATATTTCCGTAACTTGGGTTTATGGTACTGGCAGACCATTTACACAGCCAGATGTCATTTATCCATCATTAGGTTTGGTGGACTACTATGATGAACTTTCTCCCAATTCAAATTTTTTAGATAATAATGTTCAGCAAATAAAATTATTTGAAAAAAGGAATAATAAACAATTGATTGCTTATCATCATTTGGATATTGGTGCCAATTATCGTTGGAAGAGAGGGAAATGGAACCAAAGTATCAATATGAGTATCTATAATGTATATAATCGAAAAAATGTTTTTGATATTTTTGAGAAACAATATGGAAGTGGTGCCAATACTCAAAACCGTTTTAAATCCATTACTTTATTACCTATAATGCCATCTTTTAGTTATGCGATTGAGTTTTAATATTTTGATATTATTATTGGCTATAAGTCTTAATTCTTGTTTGAAGAATTATGATATGAATTTGCAATATGGAGAAAAGATATTGACTATCAATGCCGAACTAGATCCAAACGAAGAAGTGAAAGTTTTAGTTGCACTACCCAAAGCATCGAATATGTATGGCAATTATGAAACACCTTCAGATATTGATGTAACCTTATTTGAAGAAGGAATAATTTTTGACAAATTGGGTTTTCAATCTAATGATGGAGAGCATGGTATTTATGTTACAAGCAAACCAATATCTGCCAATAAAGAATATCATATCAAAGCCACTTATAAAGATTATAAAATTGCGAGTGCTACTCAAAGAATTCCAGATCACCCACAAATTGAAAATATATCTTTTAATAAAGATTTTTTGAATCTCAATATTGAAGATACCGTATCTGTCAAAATTGAATTATTAGCAGATAGTATTGGTGAAAAATATTATGCAATGATAAATTATCTTGCTATCAAATGGAATAATGTTGATAGTATGGGTAATGTAATCGGTGTTGAAGAAGATGTTTATAGGATTTCTGCTTTTGATAAGACTGGAGGCTTCAATGATTATAGGAAATACTGGACTAAAGAGATATTGAATTCCAATATAATCAACTACAAACTTGCGTTGACCAACACTGATTTGTGGAAGAGTGAAAATATTTTATCTCTTAAACTGATAATAAATGTCGAAGAGATAAGTAAAGATGCCTATTTATATAGAGCTTCTTATAGAAAAAGAAATGTAGATAATTACGGCGAACCATCAATTGTATATTCAAATATTGATAATGGAATCGGAATTTTCAGTTCAAAGGCATTAGTACAAAGAATAATAAAAATATTTTAATATCCTCTCTCTTTTAAGTCATGAATAATATTGGCAAAAAACCAATGCGCCTTAAAATCTCTTACGATTGAAAATTGTTTTAACCCAATCATATCAGCATGAGAGATAGATGGGCATTTTTCTGTTCTAATAACTCCTCTATAATTTCCCCATTTAGAAGATTCAATAGACACTAAACCATCATTATCGCCATCAATACTGTGAAGAATACCTGCCAATGTTCTCCACATAATACTTGGGTATGCATGATTGACATGCGAAGCATAGCTTTGGTAATATACTCCTTCGATATCTGGGACATCTTTATTGAAATTATCCATTGCTAATTTTGTTAACTGTACCGCTGCTCTCATACTATCAGGTCTTTTATCACCCAATAACATTCCATAGATATTAATTAATCTTGCAATAGCAATTTTAGGTAAAGGAATTCGACCTACGACAATATCTGCAATCCCACTTCCTCTGTGTGGGCTTCCCAGCGTAGTCAGACTTGCCACTTTGTCTCCAAAACCCAATTTGGATATTAAATATCTTGATTCAATTCCACCTTTGGAATGTCCAATTAAATTTACTTTTTCCTTACCGCTAGTTTTTAGAATATCTAAAATCCTATATTTTAATTTTATTGCATTATCCACATGGCTATTAAATGCATCTTGACTAGCGGTGTAAACCTCACAGCCATGTGCTTTTAGAAAGTCAGGAATTTTTCCCCAATAATCAGCAATATTAATTTCATCTTTAAAGCCTAAACCACTGACTAATATGACGGGATATTGTGTGTCACAAAAATCTAATTTTTCTCTAGTACTTTCAAATTCTGTAATCTGATCCACTTTTAATTAAGCATTTGTACAATTTTATGATTAGTCAGTCAAAAAACCAAAAAAGACTACATTTTTTAATCAACAATTAGGTGAATAATGTTGAGAATAATTGATTTTTTAAGTATTTATTTTAGAGCTAAATAATGAGTAAATGCTTATCAATACAAGCAAAATGTATATTATGCTTAATTTTGGATGTAATTGCTCACTGAAAATATTGATAGAAAAGATATTAGAGAATATTTAAAAAATGAATTTGTACCTTTGTGCCAAATTTTTAAAAATATATGAAAAGGTATTTAATGATTTTGTTTTTAGTTAGCTTTCTATCTGTAAAAGCTAATGATATTGAATTAAGCGTTCCAGATATTGAAATTACTGATGAACAAGCTAAAACAAAAACTGATGCTAAAAAGATTATAGAGAATCCAGATGGTTGGAAAATTGGAGGAACAGCATCTTTGACATTTAACCAAGTAGGTTTGAAAAACTGGGCTGCTGGTGGTGATCCATCTATTTCTTTATTAGGTGTAGTCAATGGTTATGCAGATTATAAGTTTAAAAAACATTTGTGGCAAAATAGATTGGGTATTGAATATGGTACTCAAAAACTAAAAGCTCAACCAATTCGTAAAAACTCTGACCGTTTAGAGATTTTTTCTAAATATGGTTATGCAATATCTAAAAAATGGTATGTTTCTGTTTATGCAAATATCAGAACATTGATGACCCCAACTTATGATTATAATGCAGCAGGAGAGAAAATCTTAATGATTTCAAAATTTGCTAGCCCTATGGTGATAGATGGTGCAATAGGTATGGATTATGTGCCTAATCAGTATTTCTCAATGTTCTTATCTCCATTTGCAACTAAAATGATTATTGTGGCAAATGATAGTATTGCTGCTCAAGATAGATATGGTGCAGATGGTAAAAATTTTAGATGGGAGCTAGGTGCTACTGCAATTTTATCTTACAAACAAGAAGTAGTGAAAAATGTCAATGTTCAAAGTGTGATGAGATTATTCAAAGATTATAGAAAAGGTCCTGCTCAAAACATAGACGTAGATTGGCAAAATACTATTGGATTGAAAGTTAATAAATTTTTGTCTGCAGCTGTATTCACTCATTTGATTTGGGATTATGACCAATTGATACCTCAATTTGAAGAGGGTGTTCAAGTAGGTACTGCAAGAAAATTACAGTTTAGAAATGTGATAGGAATTGGTTTGGCTTATAATATTGATAAGGTTATTAAGAAAGAAATTCCTGTAGAAAAATAAATTTTGAATGGATACAAAATTGAAAGGTCGTTTATTTGAACGGCCTTTTTTTTGTGTGCAAATTACTTCATCAGTAGATAGCTATAATATCCTACGATTTCTTTAATGAACCTAAACCAATCGTTAAACGTATTGATATCGGGGACAATATAATCGTTCCAAAAATAATTATTTCCCTTTAATAGCTCATCATCAGTAGAAAAAGGAGTGACCTTAATTCCCTGATCTTCAAATATTTTCTTAGCTCTTTTCATGTGTACAGCTGAAGTTATCAATAAGAATGACTCTCCTAACATGTCTGCTTGTTCTAATGCTTTTTTAGTGTATTGAGCATTTTCAACGGTATTTCTTGACTTAGATTCAATAATTAAATCTTTTTCTGGAATACCCCAACTTAGGAGTAGTTTTTTGAATTGATTGGCTTCATCTAAACCTGTGTTTTGAACAAATCCACTTCCTCCTGTGATAAGTATTTTGTCAATTTTATGATTGAAATATAAGTCTAAAGTTTGCCATATTCTATCACCACTTCTTTGTAGTACCAATCTATCAGTGCTTGAGTTATAGTCAGACATTCCGCCCAATACTATCCCTACATGATAGTGTTGAATTTCAGTAGATTTAATAGAAGGAATTACCCAATAACTGACTGCTTTGTCATAAATTACAGTATTTGAAAATAGTATTGCGATGAGCAAAGCAAAAATTTGAAAGGTATTTTTTGATTTTGCCTTTTTAGCTATAAGGGAAAAAGTGATACAACCTATCAGCCATGTAAGTGGAGATATAAAGAAGTATATGATTTTAGAGAGGACTATCATAATAAAAAAAACCAGAGCAAAAGCCCTGGTTGATTAACGATTAACGATTGAGAATTATTTTTCTAATTTCTTTTGATAGTGGTAAGCCTCTGGTTGACCATTGTGGCAAGTCATACAAGCGATTTGATTGACCATTCCATCTTGAGGATATTTTGAAAAATAATTTTCATTAATTTCTTTAGTCATTTGCATCATACCTCTTGAGATATGTTTTTCCATTTTTGCATCACTAGCAAAATCAAGACCTTGACCATCTGGTTTTGCTGCATGGCAATGACCACATTTTACGCCTAATGCAGTATTGAAAGATTTCATAATACTTTCCAATTCTGCTTCAGAGATGTTCTGAGGTAAGATTTTCAAATTTTGAAATTGAGGAGTGTCATTAGTAGCCGTAGTCTGCATGCTTGTCAATGTTGCGCATGAAACAGCTAAAATTAAAATACTTGCTAAAATCAATATCTTATTCATGTTAGAAATTTTTCACAATATATTAAATTAATACCTGAATGGCAATTTTATGACAAATCTATTAATGATTTAACCGCCACAACCACCGAAAAAACGCTTTTTGTCCTTTTGAAGTAGTTCTTCAAGCTCTTCATTTATGCTTGTTCTCAACTCAATATCTTCTTTTTCAATACTTTCATTTTGAGAAATAATAAGTTTGGAGATTAGAGGAGTTGATTTGACTACATTCTTAGATTTTGCATTTTTTTTACCATCTATCATTTTCGTCAATTTTTGTAGGTGAAGATTTGAATTTATTTCGCCAATAGATTTTTTGTTTCTGTCTTTCTAAAATAAGTTCTGCTATCGTTCTCGAAGCATTGATACCATTGGTAGCTGCGAGCATTTCCCTTACTTTGTCTTCATTGACATCTATGCGATAGAGAAGAAATAATAGCCCATCAAAATCTTCGGAAATTAATTTGTCAATATATGCACTCAACCAATCCAATATATTTTCTTCAGTGGAAATACCGATAATCGGAGAGGAGTCAATATTCAGTGTCTGAACAAGCAATTGTTTTATATCTTCTAAATTATCATTCATTTTTACTGATTTAATACTTCATAACTATGTGTAATAGTAGCAGATTTTTCGAGCATTTTTGAAACCGAACAATATTTGTCCATTGATAACTTAATTGCTTTTTCTACGTTTTTAGTATTCAAATTTCCTTTCAAAATAAAATGAACATGGATAGTTTTAAAAATAGCAGGCACTTGCTCTGTATCTCTCTCTCCAGTGATTTCTACTTTGTAATCTTGGATATCTTCTTTCATTTTACCCAAAATACTTAAAACATCCATACTGCTACAGCCTGCAAGAGAACTCAGTAATACTTCCATTGGTCGCATGCCTAAATCCATTCCTCCAATCTGAGGAGAACCATCCATAGAGATTGAAATATTTTGTTCATTGGTGGCTATAAGATGTACAGCAGAATTAGCACGTTGGATTGATATTTTCATAGATTAAAGTTAAGTATAAGAAATGAAAAAGGCTATCATTTAGATAGCCCTCACACAATAAATAAAACAATATCTTTTAGAATCTTATTAAAGTATATACTTGAAATCCAGTATTAGAAACAAATTTCTTATCACCCATAATCAAACCATCACTTTCTGTTAAAGTTCCTTTATAGTCATTATTCGTAAGATCTAAAAATCCTTTTTGGAATCTCGCACCTACACCAAAACCTCCATTAGAAACAAATTCCAAACCGACATTAGCTCCTAAGTCAAATCTATTCATAGGCAATTCTCCATTGATGTCTTTGTAATCATCTCCATACCAATTGCTGCTATTTTTAGTTTGTGTTTTACCATCAAAATCATGGGTGAATTTTGCTGCACCCCCCATAATATATAAAAAATAAGGGCCAGCATAAATATTGAAATTGTCACCCAAATAAAACTTTGCAGATACTGGAACATCTAATGAAAAAAGATTGCCTTTCAGTGTAAACTTTCCGTCCTTTCCTAAAATGGAATAAGTGCTCTGTCTTTTTACCCCTTTATTGGCTAATAAGGCTTCTATATCTAGCGCAAAATGATCTCCAAATCTTTTTTCATAAGTAACACCTACCATTCCACCTACTTTCCATGTGTTTTTGTTGTTTTTGAAGTTGAAACTTTCCACATCTTTAGGCTCACCAAAACTCAATGTTGAGAATCCTACACCACCTTTAAGTCCAAATCCACCATCATTATTACCATCTTTTGCTGCAGAAATGCCTATCATTCCTATTGAAAACAATCCTGCTAATACTACTTTTCTTGATTTTGAAAAATTCATAATAAAAAATATTTTATGGTTTTATTTCAAATATTGTGCCATTGGAGTGAAATCTATACTCTGGTGCATATAAACACTCGCCACTTGTTACACCACTACTGTATTTTCCTGCAACATTTATATTAACGGTATATTCAAAAACATAGTTTCCTTTATTGATATTTTCTATAAACCAATGTGTTGCAGCATCTCCATTGACTTCATAGTACCACAATCCACCTTGGTATTTATAAGTAGAAAGTACGTTTACAGGCTCAAATCCAGAAGCTCTAGTGTCTTGTAAATGGAAGAATTCAAGGTCTTTATTGATTTTTAATTCCAATTTAATTCTAATTTGATCGCCTATTTTAAGTGGTGTTTGTTGTGAAATAGGAATGAGAAGTTCTCCTTGTTCGTTGTTCTCCACCTTGTAAAGCGTTCTTTTGATATTCAAATCTTCGTTGCTATTGCTTTCAGTTTTATCTAAATCTTCCCAATATTGTTGATAGATAGCTCCCCAAGATGATGTTTTTTTCTTTTTGCGGATATTGATTGATTGTGGCTGTTGTGCTCCTGCTTCGATATTCCATGATTGCTTGATATAGGATGTTCCTAAAGATGATTGATTATTTGCAATAGGATCGCCATCTATTTTGACAATATCTGTATTTGTTGTTTTCCAATCACTACCAGTTAGAAGTAAAGCGTAGCAAGCCTCAACAGTGGCTTTGGGTTGTTCCCATCTGTTGGTTTGCTTTTGTCTGAGTAACCACAATTTTAAATGGTCGATTGTTTCGTCTTCCTTTGTAATTTCATTGAATGCCAAAATAATACTTGCTTGGGTTTCAATAGGAGAGTCGTACCAGTAGTATTGACTTGTAGTTTTCCAATACATACCTTCTTTCTCTGAAATGACTGCAGATTGTTCTAAGCTTTTTAGTAATAGTTGAGCGTTGTTTTTATCTCCATATCTATTGAGTGTCATTGCCAATAATGCTTTGGCATAATTGTTTTTCTGTGTGCCAAATTTTTGAGCTTGACCATAAAAATACTGACTAGGCTCTGAATTTATTTTGATTCTGAAGAATGATGTCAGATACAAATATTGTATTTCTTGATAACTCAGATGGTCATTTTTGAGATAATTTGAGTCATATTTTTTGATTTCATTGAATTGTTTTAGTACTTCATTGTCCACATAGTTGATAGATTGATTGACGTACTGATTAAGTGACGAATTACTTGTGATTTTCAAAGCACCTATCTTATCCAATTGGTAAATTCCTAAAAGAATATGTTGAGTTATATATCTACTTTCAGGCATTCCAGGATACCAAGAGATTCCTCCAGATGGATTTTGTAGCTTTTGTAGTTTTTCAAAAATACTATTAAGCGTATTTGGGTTTTCAGCATCTGTCAATAATTTATACAGTTGCTGCATTTGCTCAGTTTCATCTTGTGCATCTCTCAACCAAGGAGTAGCTTCCAAAACAATAGATTTGAGCTCTTGATTTTTTTCTAAAGCAGATTTTAATGAACCTTCTTTTTTCCATGCTTCGAGCAGTTTCTTGCTTTCTGGTATTTCTTTTAGAATAAAAGATGCTAATGTATTTGCATAATATCTATCAAATAGAGCAAGTGCAGATGCTTCATTTTGTTCATTCAAATATGGTAGTGCCATTAGTGCGTACCAAACGGGTTGAGAAGTATATTCAAATGCTATCATTTTAGTATTTGAACTAGCACTTTGTGTAATAAAATCTTTTAATTCCCATGAATATTTTCCTTTTTTATTGATAAAAATAGGAGTTGATTTAGTCAGTAAAATTCTATTTTCTAATATTGGAATAATATCTTTTTCCCCATCAGAAAATGAACCTGAATTGGCTAGAATTTCATAAGTAATAGCTTGATATGTTTTAGGAATTTCAATTTTCCATTCTACACTATTATTGCCTTTTGCTGAAATAGTACTTTGAATAGATGCGTTGGATTTTAAAATTTCAGATGTAATATCTTCTTGTGTATCTGCATTTCTAAAAACAATACTACTGGATATTGATTGTTCTTTATCCGTCAGATTAGATACTTTGGCTTTCAGATATACGATATCTCCTTCCCTCAAAAATCGAGGTCTATTCATTTGTATCATGATATCTTTTTGCGTTTTTACTTCATCTTGAAAGATATTATAATGCAATTCTTTGGTATGTGCAAATGCTAAAAATTTCCATGTTGTCAAAGCATCAGGAATAGTAAAGTCAATTGTGTATTCTCCAGATTTATCTGAGTATATAAAAGGATAGAAAAATGCAGTTTCATTGAAGTTAGTTCTAAAAATAGCAGTACTTACTTCTGGAGTAGCTGATTTGCTATCTTCTTTTAAATCTTTTCCATCTGAACTTGTATCAGCTGAATCTTCTTGAGCATCCCCAACAGATTTCATTGCCATTTCCATTTGAGTAGCAGGGGCACCGCCTCTCATGGCATATAGTATTTGATGACGAGAACCCAAACTCAATCTCCAATTGAAATAATTAATTTCTGGATTTTGGAGGGATACAAAATCAGGATAGATATTGAATAATTTTCCTTGATAATCGTAAGAATTGGCTAGACCAAATGTAGATTTTCCATAATAAAAATAGCTGTACCAAGTTCTGGATTGAATAGGCAATGAAAAATAAAAATCATTTGAAGCAAATTGGTCTAAAGATGCGTCGTACATTGTTGCTAACAATTCTGCCTCAATTAGTTGTTGGTTTTTATCAGTGATTTTTAAAGTCCATTTTTCTTTAGAACCAGGCAATAATTTATTTCTGAATGTTTGCCATTTGATATCTAAATCATCCCATTTTTTGTATTGAATAGGAATATTTATACTGTTTTTAAATATTCTGTTTTCAGCAATCATTTCATAATATACAGTAACGATATCATTGTTTTTGATTTGGAAAGGAATATTCCATATTGCTGGCACTCCATTTAGATATATAGCCGTGTCTGCCACAATATCGTTTCCTATGGTAAAAAAAGCAGAAACATATCCTTTAGGAATATCTGATGCAAATACTATCGAAGCTATATCATTAGTCTGATAACTTTTTTTGTTGAGAGATACTTTTATAAATTCAGGTTGAATAGATGGAGCGAGTGCTGCTTTGACTTCAAAGTATCGGTCAATGACTATTGTGTCAGAATTGTCTATTATGACAGAAGATATTTTATACATACCTGCAGAAAGATTTTTTGGCAAATCTTGATAACTTGTATCTCCAGTTACCTCGATATTTCTTTCCCATATTTTAGCTTTAATCGTCCATTTTTCTACAGAATTGTCATTAGAATATATATCGTAAGGAAATTTTTTATCATGAACGATTTCGGTCATTGAATATTGGTCTGGAGCCTCCCAATACCTTGGCTTTTTTGGAAATTTAGGAGTTTCTAATGAGGAAATAGTTACTTTGAATTGAGTAGAAACAGGAACACCTTGAAGGTTTTTGGCACTTAGTGATAAAGAAGGAGTGGTGTTGATTTCCCATACAGCATCGGTATTCATTTGTGGTTCAATAGCATTTTTTCCTACTCGTAAAGTATAACTTGTACTTCTCACTTCCCCAGTAATATCTGCAACATTTACAGATACAATATATTGATATACAGAAAGATTGTTTCGATCTTTTTCAGCTATAAAATTGATGAAGAACTGACCATTGGCATCTGTTGCGGTTTTACCAGTGGTGATGATTGCAGGGCTTGAATATTGGGGAAAATATTTGCCATACATTCTCCAAATAGGATAATATGCCTGTCTTTGGACAGTATAAGTTGCTTCTGCATTTGAAATATTGGCTCCGCTATAAGCAATAGCTTGTCCTTGAATACGAATATTACTTTCAAGTTGGAATGTTCCCTCTGTAGGTAATATTTCCACTTCAAATGTAGGTCTTTTATAATCTTCAACAGCTATACTGGCTGAGCCGTAAGGAGTTTCAATGGTAAAACTGCCATTAAGTCCTCCAACGGGAATTTTGAAAATACCACTAAAACTTCCAAATTCATTGGTGCTAAAAGTCTGAGAAGATACTTCTTGGTAATTGGCATCCCTTAAAGTAACTTTTAATGTTTGCTGAATGGCAGCTTGGACAGTATCGCCATTTGAGGCAATCAATATGCCTTTAAAATAGATATCTTGCCCTTGTCGATATATGGCTCTATCAGTAAATATTTTTGTACTATAATTCCAGTTTTTCTGATTATTCTCACTGCGATAATTGTAATACTGTTGGTTGACCTCTATAATATCTTTTCCGCTTTTTGCAATAATCTTGTACAAAGAATTATTGAGGGAAGATTTGTCTATTTTGACTTCTGAACGTGCATTGGTGAAACCACTAAAAATAGTTTGGTATTGATTGTTATATCCATTGCTTTTCTGAATTTCTACAGATATATTTTGAATAGGGAATCCTGTCTTTCTATCTAATACTCTGAAAATCAAATCCTGTTTATCTTCATTGATTGTTACAGCAAGTTGTGATACTTGAAAAGGAGAAATAGTGAATTTACTTTTCTCAAATTGCGTATTGATATCTTTTGTATAGGTGATTAAAGCATATTTGCCGATGGGCAAACCATCGAAAGCATATTCTATACTGTGTTGTAGATAATCATCAGATGCAGGTAATGCTAAAGTGCCAGTGTGTAATGTAGGCGCTTTCTGAATATTCTTCCATATTTTTTCCTGAGAGTTATATTCTTCATTGATGATAGTAGGATTCCATTCAATGATTTTATATTGAAGACTAGAAATATTTTGATATTGAATAGCAGCTTTAAAAGATGAATTGGCAGGAATAAATTCTTCTGTTTTGACTTCCAAATTTTTGGTATTGATTGCATCCAATAAGGCTTGAACACTGTATGCACCATAAGTGTCAGGATAGGTTTGAATATGTTTTGTAGCCTTTTGAACGATATCATTTAACTGAATATTCAATTCTTCATGATTGTCGTACCAAAGATGAATTAATTCAGCCCTGAATAATGATTGAGTTGATTTTGTTGTAGATTGTTTAAAAGCTGTTTCTAAACTCTTAACATATAAATCTATCTTATTTTCTCCAATATAATTTTCATAAACAAAGCGCAATCTTTCATAATCAATATAGCTTAAAAGCTCTTTATTACTATCGTCAATATGCTCTTTTGCCCATTGTTGAAAGAGTTGCAATGCAAATAGTTCATTGGAAAAACTTTCTGAATCAAGAGAGATTTCTGAGAATGGAGTTATTGGTGAAAAATATTCTTTTTGATTGATTTGAAAGGCATTGCTAGCCTCTATTAATTGAAGGTTCTTGGCTTTATAAAAATGGATAGCTTCTAAATAGATAATGTCAGAAAGATTTTGAACTGGAATAGAAAATTTTGAATTTTTATCAGAGTTGATAATTGAAGAGAAATTTTCAAGAGAATATTGTTTTAAAGATTTTTTATTTGCTAAAATGCTGATATACAGAGAATTGATTTGGTCTTGAAATTGCCTTGCATCCCACATTGTGAAATCGTCTGAAAGCTCATTGGAAAATGTTCTATCCAATATAACATACTGATTGTCTGAATAGTAAGAATAGTAGGAGTGTGCTAGAAGTAGATTCAACAATGCTTTTTCATCAGCATTAGATGTGTTTGAAATTTTGGATTTTAAGTCTTGGACAATCTTTTCCTCACTATTTTCCTCAATTTGCATCCTATTCTTATAAATATGGATAATCGCTTTGAATTTTTGTTCAGTGATATTTTCGCTTTGTGCTTTGTCGTATATTTTTTGAGCTAATGATAGCGCATCTTTATTGAAACCCTTATTTTCTAAGTCATTATACTTTTTCCACATATCGCTATATTGTTGTGCCATTGCTCCTTGAATACTGAATAAAAAAATAATAAAAAGCGTATTGATTGTCTTTTTGGTTAAAGCCATTTTAAAAATTATTTAGTAATTAAAAGTACATGCTACTAATTGAATGCCAAAAATTATATTGTTAAAAATATATATCTGCAAAAGCTCAAAAAGATTGAGATAAAGAAGGGGATATTTTATTGTGTGAAATCAGTAGTTGAATTCATCAAAATGCCGTTAGGTGCTTCATTGTCAATAAACCCTTAAATTTCAAATCATGAAAAGTTTAAAATACGATATGGAGTTTTTGCTTTCATACACCTGCTGATAAGTGATTGCAAGAAAGACATTATCCGAAACTTCTAAAGAAAATGGTAAAAATATATGGAAATTAAAGATGTGCAACTGCGAGAAATCGAAATCACCAAACAGCTAGATGCTCTTCTGCAACACCCCAAGCAGTGAAGTTTTCTTTAATTCCATTGACCATTACTGTACCATTATACTCGCCAAAAGGTTGTGTAAATATGCTTTTCATTACTGCCGCATTAAGATTTTCGTAACGGGCTCCTTGTGGTTGCATTTGCATGTTTAATATTAAATCCTCTGTTTGAATCAGCCAAATATCTTTTTTTAAATCTGGACCGTAAGTAAATTTTGCATCAGAAAGGACAATTCTTTGATTGTCTAGCCATAAGATATTTTCTAAATTGGAGTTGAATTTGTCAACAATATTAAATGCAATAGATTTTCCACTTTCTGTAAGACCTATTGCACTACTCCAATTCCATTGTGTCTGTCTAGGTGGATATCCTTTGGTGAAATCAATAGCCCCATAAGCACCTTCTGTTTGATATAATTTTCCTTGATAATTAATCTTACATTGAATCGGTATATTCAAATCTTTGTAAGTAAAGTTAAAAGGCCTGTTTCCCTCAGAAGGAGCCACTATACTCACTCCATTATCATTTAAAGTAGCTGATATTTCCAATTTGAATTTGCCAGAATAATTGAGTGTCATTGTCTGATTTGTCGTTTGAATAGAATATTTACCCAATTTCCAATCATCAGTCATTGCAGGATCAAAACCTTTGCTAAATCCTAATGGCAAAGTGATTTTATCTTCAATAAATAAATTTTCTGATGGAATATAAAAGTAAGTAAATGCAGTCGAGACCATACCTGCGTCAACAATAGCTATTCCTGTATATAAATCTTTGGTATAAATGCCAAAAAAAATCCATGCCTTGCGTTGAGTTCTTCTACGTTTCATCATAGGCAACCCATCATCATCCCAAAAAGTAGTCAAAGGTTGAGGAATAAGATTTTTATATCTTCCAAACTCAATAGGCTTCCCATGTCGTAATAATTGTTGAACAGGTTCTTTAAGCATAAGATTATTTATTAAATGACAAAGTATAAAAATATTAGTATTTAGTGGCTACTTGTGGATTAAAGTTTCTTAATAAAGTCCACATAAAATCCAATTGTGTTTTTATAATCTTTAAGATTGAGATATTCATTCACTGCATGGAAACCATAAGGATTAGCCAAAGGACTGAACTTGTAAATGTTTTGTGAAACGATATCAAAGTGTTTCGAGTCTGTACCAGCAATCATCAAGAAAGGAGTTGTGATGGAATTTTCAAAATTAGAAGCAACTGAACTACTGATATGTTGAAATGATTCTGTATTGACAGGTGATACTCCAGTGGCTTCTTGACCTTGAGATTTCATGCTGATATGAACCAATGGATTGTTTATTGCTTTGGTAGTGTGGTCAATAACGTCTTGAATAGTGGTGCCAGAATTAATTCTATAATTGATATTTGCAACAGCAATATTGGGAATAACATTATCCTTTTCACCACCTTTTATAATGGTAGGTACCATAGTTGTTCTTATCATGGCATCGCCTGGTGCTGTCTGGCTATAGATATTATAAATCAATGGTTTGAATAGCCATAAGTTGCTCATAGCTAATCTGTTAATAAAGCTAGAGTGAGGTGATACATGAGCCATGAAGCTTTGAACAGAAGGAGATATTGATGACGGAAATGGAGTGTTGCTCAAATTGACTAATGCCTTACTCAATGTATTGATAGCATTATCTTTATTGGGCATAGATGAGTGACCTCCATCAATATTAACAGAAAGCTCCAGATTGAGAAATCCCTTTTCTGCTGTCCCTACTAATGCAACTGGTCTTGTTACTCCAGGCACTATTCCTGTAGAAACGTATCCACCTTCATCTAATACAAAGTCTGCTTGAATATTTCTACTTTTCAATAATTGAGCTACAGCTAAAGCACCCTGTTTTCCACCAATTTCCTCGTCATGCCCAAAGACGAAATAAATATCTCGCTGTGGTTTGAAATTTTGTTGAAGTAAGAAATTAATAGCTTCCAATTGTGAAATTAAATTGGCTTTGTTGTCAATACTGCCTCTGCCAAATAAAGTATCGTCTTTGATGATGCCTTCAAAAGGAGGGAATCGCCATAAATCTTTTGTGTCTTCTGAAACAGGTACTACATCTTGATGCGCCATTAATATTCCGGGCTTTAGTTGAGGATTGGAGCCTGACCATTTTAAAAGGATAGAATATTTGTTTACAGTTTCTAATGTCAGATTTTCAAAAATAATAGGGAAGGTACTTTGGAGATATTTGTGAAACTCTAAAAATGTATTGTAATCAATCAAAGATGTATCTTCATACGATACAGTCTGATAAGTTAATGCCTTGGCAACACGTTCTTTATAGCCATTTATAGATGAAATATCTGTCCGTGGTAATACTTGTATAGATTTGTCAGGAGCATTTTTAAAATAATTGTAAAAGAGAACTCCCATCAGAATAACGAGGGCACTAAATATAAATAAGGTGATTTTTTTCATTGCTTGTGTTTCTAGCTATTAAAATTAAACGATTTTATGAAGATTCCTTATGGATATAATAAAAAAGGCCACCTCAATGGCAGCCCCCTTGAATATTTTAAATCTATCTATTCTTATTTAGCATATAATACTTGATAGGTAGATGGTCTTTTTTGAGTTATAATAACTTGTTTGTCAGCAATATGTTTTTGGATAACTTCATTATTATAGTGTCTAATTGTCAAAATAATCAAATCATTATCTTGTTGAATATTGAATAGATTGTGTAACAATTTGATGACTTTAGTGATTTTTTCAGGATTATTATCTACTACAGCTTGTAAAGAAATAGCTCCTGTCTGAATCATATTGATTTTCAAATTAGCGACAGCAAATGCTTTTAATAAATCGCCAACAGTATCATCTGCAACAAATGAGAAATCTTTGGTATGAAATGTCAATAAAGATTGATTGTCTTTAATAACTCTTACTGGTGGATATTGAATTGGATAGTCTGCACCAAAAACTTTTGTTCCTTTTCCATCAGGATTGATAAATGACTTAACAAGAAGAGGAATATTTTTATTCTGAATTGGTTTAATCGTTTTTGGGTGAATTACACTCGCACCGTAATAAGTCATTTCTACTGCTTCTAAATACGAAAGTTCGTCAATAAATACAGCATCTTGGAATCTTCTAGGATCTCCACTCATTACACCAGGAACATCTTTCCAAATAGTTTGGCTTTCAGCATCTAAAATATTTGCAAAAACAGCAGCAGTGTAATCAGATCCTTCTCTTCCTAAAGTAGTAATGAATCCTTCTATTGTAGAACCAATAAACCCTTGAGTTACTACTGAGTTTTTTTCTAGTAATGGTCTTAAAATTTCATTAGTTTTTTGTGTAGAATCTTCCCAATTAATGATAGCTTCTCTATAAGTATCATCAGTTTTTAAGACTTTACACACATCTAACCAATTATTTTTTACTCCTGCCAAGTTGAGATAATGACTTAAAATGATAGATGAAATCATTTCTCCCGCAGAAACAATTTGGTCATAAACATAACTGTTGCTATCTGGGATATCTTTACTTGTGAATTTTTCTAAGTCATAAAAAATATTCTGCAAATGAGTATATACAGCATCTTCATCACTTGGAAAAAGTCCTTTGCAAATATTGATATGGTTGTCCTTTATAACCTTTATTTTATCTTGAACTTCACCAGTATTTTGAAGATAAGCAGAAACAACTTCTTCTAATGCATTAGTGGTTTTTCCAGTAGCTGAAACGACGATTAAAATTTTTTCATCACCAAATCTTTTAATGATATTGGCTACATTTTTGACTCCGGCAGCATCTTTTACTGAGGCACCTCCAAATTTGAAAACTTTCATTTTTTACATTCTATTTTAAAGTAAATACAATTTTTCTTTTTCTATTTTACACGTTATCCATTCATTATCAATGGATGCTTCAAATTTTTTATAAAATTCTATTGCAGATTTATTCCAATTAAGTACATGCCATCTCAATTGATTGACACCATGTTCTTTGGCTGCAGCTATTAAGGCTTTGAATAATAATTGTCCAATTCCACTTCGTCTATAATCTTCTTTGACAACTAAATCGTCTAAGTACATCATATTGCCTTTCCACGTAGAATAACCCAAATAATATAAAGCTATTCCAAGAATTTCTTTTTCTTTTTCGGCAATAATTACTCTGTATCTCGGCTCATCTCCAGTACCATCAGCTACAAAATCTTTCAAACTATTGGTAGGTTCTTGAGGTTCATTTTCAAATAAAGCCAACTCTTTTATCAATTGATATACTGCAGGCAAATCTTGCTTTGTCGCAAAACGAATATGAAATAAGTGTGTATTATCGCTCATTCTTAAAAAGGAATGTAAATATAGAATATTTGATTGCTCTCTTTGAAATAAAATGATAAAAACTATCTATTGGATTTTAAAATCTCTTGATATTTCACTATTTTTTTACAATAAATCAACTTTTAAGCTTGTTTAGCGATAAGATGTATAATTCATAATTGATTCTATTCCCAAAATGCTAATTGTTTACTCATCTAACCTAACCGCAAAGGACACGGAGTTTAATGAAACAATGAGGAAAATTAAAAATTACGAGGTACGAAGTATGAATGAAAAATACTGGTCATTGAGACGGTCATTGAGCTTGTCGAAATGCTGTCGAAATGCTGTCGAAACCATGGAGAAGGGTGAAAAATTAAAAGTACGAAATACGAATGAAATATGCGGTGCAGAGTTTGCCTCGTAGAGGCTACCGCTTGGTAAAAATAAATAATCAACCAACTATTGCTCCGTAGGAGCTACCCTTATATTGGTTTCAAGAATATCGTCGTCCAAAATCTAACCGCAAAGTACGCTAAGTTATTCCACAGAGTTTCACAAAGTAGCACTGAGTTTCACAGAGATTTTGCTTTGTGTTTTTTGTGTATTCTTAGTGCCTTTTGTGTAATAGTTTGATAGTGAAGCAATGAAACAATGAAGTAATTCGAAAACTGAAATATTCTAATTATCGGACAACTATCCAATTATTTTTAGCTATTTTATTTTTAGGTGCAACTAATTGCTCAGGATATTTATAAACACCTATCTGATCAGACTTATTAGTTATAAAGACAAATATCCATTGATTTTGAGTGTCTTCTGAACATTCCCAACCAGTAAACTCATCTTTATAAAATTTCATTTGAGGATAGATAGTCATAAGGCTATCCACTATGATTGTAGGAGAAATACCTGTTTCAGTTTTTAATGATTCGCTTAGAACTACGATTGCAAATATTTTTTTTGAATTTAATGATTGAATAACTGCAATAATTGGCACACTATCAATTGAATAGATATATGCGGGACTTCCTCCACTAAATCCAAAATCTTCTGAAGAAGCTTTTTCTTTTTGAAATTGAGATAGGATAGAGTCTGCTTTGTGAATATCCATTCCTACCAAAATAGGGCCTACAGATTTTTTATGAATCATCCATCCATCATAGGGAGAGTAATGTGTGTTTTCATTTTCTTCGCTAACCTTATCTTCTAGTGTAGTTTCAGGAAGTATTATTGGTGTATTTTCAATAGGTATCTGAGCTACAGGAATGTTTATACGTATAGATTTATTACATCCAACTTCAATCAGAATAGAGGAACAAAATATAGAAAATAATAAATATTTACGCATCACAGTACCACAGAAATAAATACTAAAAAATTATATGAAAAGCTATTATTTTTTTTAATGCAAAGGTAATTTAAAAATGTTCATTGTGTATATATGAAGCATAGTTTTATATACAAGCTTTTTCGGTGCATTTTATTCCATCAATTGCTGCTGATACTATTCCACCCGCATAACCTGCTCCTTCAGCACATGGATAAAGTCCTTTGATTTGAGGATGTTCGAAAGTTTCTTTATTTCTAGGAATTCTTACTGGAGAACTTGTCCTTGATTCTACAGCGTGAAGTACAGCTTCGTTGGATAAATATCCCAGTAGAGCAATCCCAAATTGTTGAAATCCTCTTTGAAGTGCTTGAGAAATATTTTTGGGAAGAACTTCAGACAGTTGTATTGATGTTGTTCCTGGAATATAAGATGTTTTAGGGATATCCTTTGACACTTTTCCTTCAACGAAGTCCACTAAACGCTGAGCGGGTACTCTTTGAGTTTCACCAGCCATTTTCCATGCCAATTGTTCAATAGATTTTTGATATTCCATCCCAGCCAATGGACCATATTTCTTATAAGGCTCAAAATCTTCCAACTTTAATTCAACAACAATACCAGAATTGGAAGTAGCTTGGTCTCTTTTGGACGGTGACCATCCATTGGTGACGACTTCTTCAGGAGATGTAGCACATGGAGCAATGATACCACCTGGACACATACAGAATGAATATACGCCTCTACCATCTTGTTGTTTGACAATACTATATGAAGCTGGAGGCAAATACTCTCCTCGACCTTTTGGGTTTTTATATTGGATTTGGTCTATCAAATTTTGACTATGTTCAACCCTTAATCCTAAAGCAAAAGGTTTGGGTTCTATCAAAATGTTTTTATTAAATAGCAACTGATAAATATCTCTTGCAGAATGTCCTGTGGCTAAAATCACTTGATTAGCTGAAATAATATCGCCATTTTGTAATACAACGCCACGAATAGACGAAGATTGAATTTTAAAATCAACCACTCTGCTATTGAATAATATTTCTCCACCGCATTCCAATATAAAATTCCTGATATTGATAATAATCTGAGGCAGTTTGTTGGTTCCAATATGTGGGTGAGCATCTACCAATATTTTGGAATCTGCACCTAATGCAACTAGCCATTGCAGTACATTCAATACATCACCTCTCTTAGTTGAACGAGTATAAAGTTTACCATCGGAGTAGGTACCAGCACCGCCTTCTCCAAAGCAATAATTGGAATCTTCATTAACTTCATGATGAATATTCAGTGCTCTCAAATCTATTCTCCTAGCTCTTACATCTTTGCCTCTCTCGATAATAATCGGCTTTCTTCCCATTTCGATGGCTTTCACAGCAGCAAATAATCCTGCTGGTCCAGCACCAACTATTATAAGTGGAGTAGCATTTTCAACTGAATCATATTGTGGCAAATGGAATTTTTGTGGAACATATTTTTCATCTGATAAATAGACATCTACAATCAGATTAATTTTAACGATTCTTTGTCGTGCATCAATTGACCGTTTTACAATATGGATATAACTAATGTCTTCCAAACGAATGCCTGCAAATTGTGACACCTTTATTTTTAATAAATCGTCATTTTGAGCTTCTTCAGGCAGCGTTTGCAATTGAATAGTACGTGGCATAATGCAAATTTATATAAAAGTTATTTTGAAATCTTATTGTTATAGCTTTTACATTTTTGAATTGTTTTTAGCTTTTATTATCTTACCGAATTTAATATGTTTTGTAGTGCTCGATAATGTAAATGACTTAGTAGATTATGTCCTGCGTTTTATTAACCAGACTGATAAAAATCTTTTTTTAACAGGAAAAGCTGGTACAGGTAAAACAACCCTTTTGAGAAAAATCATCAGTTCTACACATAAAAATACTGTTGTAGTAGCACCAACGGGCATAGCAGCACTCAATGCTGGAGGTGTAACCATTCATTCTTTATTTCAACTGCCTTTTGCTTCTTTTATTCCTGATGTAGATGCAGCATGGATAGGCAATGAACGATTGAGGTTTGAGAATAGAACTTCGTTGAAAAGACATTTCTCTATGAGAGGCAATAAGCTGAACATTATCAGAAATATGGAGTTGCTTGTGATTGATGAAGTCAGTATGTTGAGAGCTGATATTTTAGATGCTATTGATTTTCAATTGAGAACTATCCGTAAAGACAATCGACCATTTGGAAGTGTTCAAGTTTTATTTATTGGTGATTTGTTACAATTACCGCCAGTCGTCAAAAGCGAAGAATGGGATGTCTTAAGAAAATATTATCAAGGAATGTTCTTCTTTCATGCATTAGTTATGAGAGAAAGTCCATTGGTATATATTGAATTAGAAAAAATTTATAGGCAGCAAGATGTTGATTTTATTGAGATTCTTAATCATTTAAGAGAAAATTTTATCACTCAACATGATGTAGATGTTTTAAATAAATATGTCAATCCTCAATTTGATACAAAAGCTCATAAAGGTTATATTATTTTGACAACTCATAATGAACAAGCTGACAATATAAATAAAAGCTCTTTAGAGGAATTGGAAGGAAAGGCATATCATTTTCATGCGACAATTGAAGGACAATTTCCCGAGAAAATTTTCCCTATTGATGAAAAGCTGACTTTGAAGAAAGGCGCACAGGTGATGTTCACTAAAAATGATTTGGCAATTAATAAGCGTTATTTCAATGGCAAAATTGGCATTATCAGTAGGCTTTCTGATTCAAAAATATTTGTAAGGTTCGAAGATGAGAATAAAGAGATTGAGGTAGATAAGTATGAATGGAAAAATATTCAATATCAAGTCAATGCCAATACAAAAGAAATAAATGAAGATGTATTGGGTACATTTATTCAGTATCCATTAAAATTGGCATGGGCAATTACCGTTCATAAAAGCCAAGGCTTGACTTTTGAAAAAGCAGTTTTAGATATTTCTAAGGTATTTGCTCCTGGTCAAGCTTATGTCGCATTGTCTAGATTGACAAGTCTAGATGGTCTAGTATTGCTCAATCCCATTCAATTGAATGGTTTAAATAATGATCAGTCTGTCATGCAATTTGCTGAAAGTAAAACGCCTAAAAATAATCTGAATGAGATTTTAAGCCAATCAACTATCTCTTTTCTAGCTACATCGCTTATGAAATCTTATTCTTGGCAAAAAGTACATTTTCTATGGCAAGAGCATATCCGTACCTATTCTTCTCAAGCTGCCAAGAGCAAGAAAAGTCAATTTATGACTTGGGCTGATGAGTCCGCAAAAACCTTTGAAAATTTATATCAACTTGGAGAAAAATTTGTATTTCAACTCAATCGCAGTTTTATCAATGAGAATATTGATTTGAATTATATCAGGGAAAGAATTACTAAAGCTGAAGAATATTTTTTTCCGTTATTAGATGAGTTATATGAAAGCGTACTGACAGTGCTACTCAAAGTAGGTAGAATGAAAAAGATGAAAGCATATTTTCAAGAAGTTTCTGAACTGGAAGAAGAGCATTTGAAAATTATCTTGGCTATCAAAAAAAACTTACAAATGTTAGACATTATTCAAGGTGGTGGAGTGCTAGATAAATCTACTTTGGTGTCTGATTTTAATTTGGATTATAGATTGAGTAAAATTGAAAAACTCAATGCTATAATTGAAAAGGAAAGTGTCAATATTGCCAATGATTTAGAAGATGAGGAACTTGAAGAAGATGATTTTGATGATATAGATATTGTTTTCAGCCCTAAGAAAAAAGCATCCGATAAAAATATTAAAGGAAATACCTTTTTGCAGACTTTAGAATTATTTAAGCAAAATCTATCTGTTGAAGAGATTGCAAAAGAGCGCAATTTTTCAGTTTTAACAATTCAAGACCATATCGCTAAAATGATTAAAGAAGGAAAAATTGAATTGAATGAAGTAATGGATAGAAATAAAATATTCAGTTTGGAGGAGCTGTATGTTACTACATTAAAAGGATTATTGCTTAAAGAAATCAAAGAGATTGTAGGAGAGGAGTATTCTTATTATGAGTTGAAATGTTTTATAGCTTATACCAAATTTATTGCTGGTGAAGAAGCATGATTTGATGAAGAAGAAGATGAATATCAAGTCAAATTTAATTATTGGTAAAGCCTAATTGACTCAAAGAACGGCAATGTCTAAAAGTGTAAATCAAAGATATTCAATAAGTTGAAAATTTTAAAAATCATTTTTTATTTATTAAATTTGCACTTCTAAAATTGTTTTAACAGTTGAGTAAAAGTATGAGAACTAATATTTATCTTCTTAGGCATGGGCAGACAGATTATAATTTGAAAGGGATAGTTCAAGGAAGAGGTGTCAATTCAAGTTTGAATGATACTGGACATTGGCAAGCTCAACAGTTTTTTGAGAAGTATAAAAATATTCCTTTTGATATTGCTTATGTTTCTACGTTGCAACGTACACATCAGACATTAGCACCATTTGCTAGTCAAGGCTTAGATTTTCAGATTCGTGAAGAATTAGATGAAATTAATTGGGGTGTTTTTGAAGGAGTATCTCATAATGAAATATTAGAAAGTACTTATGTTTCCATCATGGAAAGATGGACTGAAGGGCATTTAGATATAAAGATTGAAGGAGGAGAAAGTCCTTTGGAATTGCATGAAAGACAATATCCATTTATTGAAGAATTGCGTAGTGTGGCGTATGAAAATATTTTGATTTGTTCACATGGCAGGGCAATTAGAGCTTTGTTGTGTGGTATGTTAGGTAAGTCACTTTCAGAGATGGATACATTCAAGCATAATAACACTTGCCTATATCAATTAGCTTTTGAAAATAATAGTTTTGAGGTTCTTCTTGAAAATGATACCAGCCATTTGATAATGGAAAGAGTGTAGTTTTTTGAATTTCTAGTAATAAATAGCTAAAAACATTTAGTTTTTGTATTTTTTATTTTTAAGTATTGTTGGCTTTCCTTAATTTGGCTACAATCAATAGCAGTGTATGAATTCTTATAGAATAGCGCATTTAACAGATTTACATATTTTAAAAGAAAATGAATTAAATAGTAACATTGATGTTAGAAAAAACTTTACTCTTACTATCAATAATATTGTTGAGGAAGGCAATATAGATTTGATTGTTTTAGGTGGTGACTTGGCTCATAAAGGTTCTAGCGAAGATGTTTTATATTGGATAAAAGAGCAGTTGGACAATACAAATATTCCTTATAGAATTGTTCCAGGCAATCATGATGATAGTTTGTTATTAGCCAAAGTATTCAATCTGGAAAAAGAAATAGAAGAAGGAAAATTGTTTTACTGGGACGAATTGGATTTTGGTAAAATAATTTATTTAGACTCTTCAGATGGTAGTCTTCCTATGCACCAACTAGCATGGGTAGAAGAGGAGTGTAGTAAGTCTTATCAAAAATTTTTATTGTTTATGCATCATCCTCCAGTGCATGCAGAGGTGAATTATATGGATAATCATCATTCTCTTCAAAATATGAATCAAGTGCAGAAAGTGATGAGAAATATCAATAATATTCAAGCCATTTTTTGTGGGCATTATCACAATGAACGCACCGTCAGAATGTACAACCATCTGGTGATGATTACGCCTTCTACATTTGCTCAAATAGATAGTAAAAAAGATGAACTTGCGATAGGTTCTCATCAAATAGGTTGGCGAAAAATTGTTTGGGATGGCTCCTCTCTGACATCTTTTGTAAAATATTTGTAACATGGATGTTTTTAAACAAATACATCTTCTAGCCATTTGGAGAATACCAATTCTAATACTAGTTGTATTTTCATTTGCTTATACAATTAATTGGTTAGTAAGAAGATATGTTTCAGCTGCAATAGACAGAAATGCGGCTTCGCTGAGAGTGGATCCTACTAATTACAATTTTTTGAAAAATGGTTTTAGTATTACCATTTATGCTATTTCTGTATTTTTTATTTTATCTCAAATACCAGCATTTAAAGATGCTTCTCAAACGATATTTACTGCTACGGGAATATTTGCTGCCGTATTAGCTTTGGCTTCACAACAAGCTTTTTCAAATATCTTTTCAGGTATTTTTATAATTATTTTTAGACCATTTAGAGTGGATGATATTATAGAATTTGAACAGAGTAAAATCGGTGTGGTGGAAGATATTACATTGCGACATACAGTGATTCGCAATTTTGAAAATAAAAGATTTATTATTCCAAATTCAAGTATCAATAACTCTATCATTCTTAATAGCAGTATAAAAGAAGAGCCGATAAGAAGGCACATGGAGATTTTGATTAGCTATGATGCACCGATAGATAGAGTGTTTGAAATCATCACCGAAGAAGTATTAGCACATCCTTATCATATTGATTTTAGAAAGCAAGAAGATTTTGAAGAAGGTATTCATGCAGTAGAAATAAGAATCATAGAATATCTTCCTATCGGTCTAAAAGTTAGAGTGTATCTGTGGGCTGATGATCATAGGAAAGCTTTTAGATTGCATACCGATGTGAATTATCAAGTCAAAAAGAGATTTGACAATGAAGGAATTCCCTTTCCTTATACTGTACAGAGATTACAAATTGATACTTTCCCTGGGACTTCTCCAGAAGATAGAAAAGAGTAACAACAAGACAAAGTTGAGCATGATAGACAAGGAAAATATCTCACAATATATTCCTCTAAGAAAATATGCTGCACAGTAAAAACCTATGCTTGAAAGTAGAAATATTCCTATCAAAATTTTCCACCAATTGCCTTGAAGAAAATAAACTGAGAACAATAACATCAATGCGCTGAGTCCTCCCCATTTCAACCATGTGAATATCTGTAGTTGCTCTAATAATAAATTGGCATTCTGTAATTCTTGAATACTCAAAATTTCTGCGATATTCAGATTTTCAAATACATCTGAAACTACTATCAATATGACTAAAGGAATGGATAGCCATATAGCTTTAATTTTGGTTTCTATGTAAATTAATATACCCACACATATTGCAAATAATCCATACAATGTCATGAATGCATAATCCAATTGATTGCCTATTGTTAGTGATGCTTTTAAATGTTTGACTGTAGAAATATCAAAAAATGAAACCAAATCATTGATATTATCCATGAATTCTAAAGCAATAATAGGGGTGAAGAATCCATTTGCAAGAGGTCCAGTTATCACTGTATTAAAATAGGAGGTAGCTATACCCACACTTATCATTAGAATACTAATAAGAATCGTTATTATTTTTGGAATTTTATTTTTATCCATATTCTAAAATCTTCTTATTGTAGGATGAATGATTGATTATTTCAACAAAGTAAACAAAAAAACAATGTATTTTATAAGAAAGTCCAGCCTTTACCTCTGTACGTTGGAACAATATCTATTATTTTCCCCTGACTGATAATATGAAGTGAATCAAATCTTTCGCAAAGTTCACCAGCTTTACTGTGTCTGAACAATATTGGATCTCCAATTTGTAATGGTGCTTTCCCGTTGTAATAAAAAGGTGTCTGAACTTCTCCTGTGCCTTCATTTTCTGTCAGTTGTACGCCTTCTGGAAGATAAGGTTTGGGTTGTTTGTCCAAAGAAACAGAACCTGAGGCTACATAACCACCTCCCAAAGTGGTAAACATTCCCTTTTGTGGGCTTCTGACAATTTGTACAGCATAACCAGCAGCTGGAAGAAATTTAAAATTTTCATAGTAATCAAATAGTGCTGGTGAATAAAACCCAGAACCTACAGTTATTTCAGTAACAAAATCTTCCTTTTTAGTACTGTCAATACTTCCAGTTCCTCCACCATTGACAAGTGTAGGTTTTAATCCTTTTTTGATAAGATATTTTACACAAGCTGTTCTACGTCTTTCCAATTCAAGGATAGAGATTTTCTTTAAAAATTTGATGACAGAGTTTTTTATCCCATTAAAAGGAGAAGCATCACCGACACCAGCAATTTGAGCTTCATAGCCCATCAAGCCAACAATTTTTACATGAGAAAATTGTTGAGCTTTATCTACAAGGCTTTTAAATTTTTCAAGCGTGTTAATAGGCGAGCGATAAACACCAAAATGTATTCCTGGATAATCAGAAGACATATCTACATCTATACATACTGGTTGGATCATATCATGTTTTAATGCTTCTTTCTCTATCAACTCAAAATGGCGAATATTGTCCACCATCAAAACAGCTTGCTTGCCTTCTTTTGTAGCTTTGCAGAAACCTTCAATTTCTTTTGAATTGACAATAGGGTAGCCCATCAAGATATCATCAAATCCTTCTTCTAACAATGCCAAAGCTTCTTTGCCTGTAAAGGACATAATACCTTGATAAATAGGGTTTTGCTGTAGGATATGCTTTAATATATAAGTAGAACGAATAGATTTTGAAGCAATTCTGATTTTTTTATGGCCTACTCTTTTTTGAATACTTTCAATATTGTTGTCTAATAAATCTAAATCAACATAAGCTAATGGAAAGTCTTTTCCTTCAAATAGATTTTTATAATAGGAATATGTAGGTTGTTGCATGGGCTAAAATTAAAAAATAATTCTTTAGAGTTGACCTTATTAAAATATAAATGACAAATATTACTCAAATTGCTTAGTCAAATTTGTAGTATTCTTATCATAATATCAAATCCTTATCTATCTAATTAGGTGTAGAATAATATGAGGAATCAAGTAATTTTGCAGAACATGAGGACTGAAGAAAATTTTAATGTCTATCCCAGTGAGGCGATCAATAAATTGGATTTTCCTATATTATTAGAAAAACTAAAATTGCTTTGTTTTGGTAGTCTTGGAGTAGAGAGATTGGAGCATCAAAATTTCATTATTGAAGAAGAAGATTTGTATGCAAATATTCAACAAGTAGTAGAGTTCAAGCAGATAATAGAAACAGACAACTATTTCCCTGTGAAAGGATATGATGATTTACCTTTTATAGATAAAATCTCAATAATTGGTGCTGCTCTGACAGAATATGAGTTTGTAAAAGTTTCTAAGGCTTTAATTACTTTTCATGATATTTTATCTTTTTTCACTCAGAAGAAAAGAAGTGAAACATATCCTTATTTAGAGACTGTAATCAAAGAAGTATATTGGGATAAGTCATTATTGAAAGAAATCAATAGAGTGATTGATGATGAACAAGAGATTGTCAAAGAGAGTGCTTCTCCTGAATTGGGGATAATCAGACGGAAGATTTTGGAACTTGAACGAGAACAATTATTAGTTTTTGGAAAAGTCATGAGAAGATACAAATCTCAGGGTTTTCTGGCTGACCAAGATGAAGGGGTGCGTAGTGGACGAAAGGTATTGGCAGTAAAAGCAGAATTTAAAAGAAGTGTATCTGGAATTTATTATGATGATTCTTCAAGTGGAAATATTGCTTTTATTGAACCACAAGAAACTGTGATTATCAATAATGAACTTGCTGCATTGAAGCGAGAAGAAAGAAGAGAAATTGAACGAATACTTAAACTATTGACTGAATATATCAGACCGTATCTTAAACATTTTAGAAGGTATTTAGACATTCTATCTTTATATGATGCAGTACGTGCTAAAGCATATTTTGCAATGGAAACTATTGCTATTGCTCCAAAAATAAGTAAAAATGGTCTGTATCAATTAATGGGATTTAGACACCCTTTACTATATCTCAACTATAAGAAAAAAGGTAAAAAAGTAATAGAAAATCATTTACTCCTTGAACCCACTGAGAAAATTTTGTTGATTTCAGGTCCAAATGCTGGAGGGAAATCTGTTGTATTGAAATCTGCTGGATTGTTACAGCTCATGTTTCAATTTGGAATGATGATACCCGCTCATGAAGGAAGTGTCTTACCTATTTTTAAACAATTTTTTGTTGATATTGGTGATGCTCAATCTATTGAAAATGATTTAAGTACATATAGTTCTCATTTGAAAAATTTAAAATATTTTACTGACAATTCACATCAGGATACTTTGGTACTATTAGATGAATTAGGTCATGGTACTGATCCGACATTAGGTGGTGCAATCGCTGAAGCTGTCATGGAATCTTTGAGACAAAGTGGTACTTATTCTATCGTTACAACTCACTATGCCAACCTGAAAGCATGGGGCGCTCGTACCGAAGGCGTACAAAATGGGGCGATGAGTTTTGACAATAAACATTTAGAACCTTTATATCATTTACATATTGGTAGCCCTGGCAGTTCATTTACTTTTGAAATTGCACAAAAAGCAGAGTTAAATCCATCGATTATTCAGTCTGCAAAAGAAAAGATTGGTGAGCAAAATAAAGAAATGGAAATGTCTTTGACTGAGATTCAGTATGAAAAACAGTATGTAAAGGGATTGAGAAAGGCATTGCAACAGCGAGAAAAACAAGTTGAACAATTACAATTGACTTATGAACAGCTCAAAAAAGACTTAGAGAAAGAAAAGAAAAAATTATTAAAAGATTTTAAAGCAAAGTCCTTAGACAATTTTAATTCTATGAATCGTGAGCTTGAAAAATTAATGAGAGAATGGAAAGAAGATAAGGGAAATAAAGAAAAATTTATTGAAACAAGGAAGTATATTGATACACAAAGAGCCGAATTGGAAAAAGAACCTGTCGTTGAAATCTTTGAAAAAAATGAAGAAATTGAACATATAGAAGAACTTCTGCCAATCATTGACGTAGGGCGTTCTGTAAGGCTGAAAGATGGTTCAGAGATAGGAGAGGTGATTGAAATGAGAAAAAATAAAGCTTTAGTCAGTTTTGGTATGATGTCTTCTTTGGTTAAGATAGAACAGTTGGAAGTTGTACATCAGAAGAAAAGTAATATCCCTAAAGCAATTATAAATACTGCTCAGAAAATGTCTGAAAAAGCTGCTTTTGAAAATCAAGTTGATTTGAGAGGAATGATGAAAGATGAAGCTTTGAGAAGCTTAGATCTATTTTTGGACAAAGCAGTCATGTATGGATACAATAGAGTGAGAGTGATTCATGGAAGAGGGACTGGAGCTATTCGTCAAGCAGTACATTATAGTTTAAAAAAACAACCATCTGTTATCAATTTTGAATTTGAATTGCCAGAATTTGGTGGTGATGGTGTTACTCTAGTCGATTTGAAAGTTTAATATCTTTTGTAATATTGGTCTGTATTTAATTTATTTATAGAAATCCGTATTTTTACCCAATATGATGATTAAAAATTTTCTTCTAATAATTGCTGTTGGATTTTCTCTTCAATGTTATGCTCAAAAAGCACAGTTGAAAGAATTAAAATCTGACACTATTCATGTCAAAGACGAGTTGGCAATTTTTTCATTGCCTTATGATATCGCCGATCAAAATAGTGCTAATAGATATTTTTCTGATGCCAATTATAATTATCAAAAAGGCAACTTGGTATATGCTGCCAAGCTCATGAAAAAAGCAATTGCCAAACAACCTGAAAGGTATGAATACCATTTTTTACAGGCATATATTCTGATGGATTTGGGTGATAGCAAAAACTCAATAAAGCACGCTGAAAAAGCTGTAGAATTACGCCCCAATGATTGGAAAATGTTATATATCGCTGCACTCACAAAATATGCCGCAAAAGATTTTTTAGGTTCAAATATTGAATATAGTAAGGCTATTGAACTCGAACCTTCTCAGTTTTTATTGTATGAAGGAAGAGCTTATGTCAAGGTGCAGTTGAATGATCCGTTGGGAGCTTTGAATGATTTTGATTTTGCCATTATGACCAAACCTACATATATAAAACCATATCAAGGAAGAGGACTTGTCAATTATCAATTAGGTAAATATCAAGATGCAATTGCTGATTATACAAGTGTGTTATTGAGAGAACCAGATAATGCTACTGCACTTTATTATAGAGGAATGTGCCGAAAAATGTTGGGAGATGTGATTAATTCTTGTAAAGATTTAGATAAGGCATACAAATTGGGGAAGCTTGAAGCATTGAAAGAATTGAAATCTAATTGTTCAAAGTAAGATGTCTGAAATTTATTTGTTTCAAATACAAGGTGCTGATAATGAGAAAATTGTTATCAAATATTTTATTCCAAAAGTATTAAAATCTCCTTTTCCTGTTATTATTGCTCATGGATTTAAAGGGTTCATGGATTGGGGTCATTTCCCTATGATAGGCGAACAGATTGCAGATAATGGTCATATTGTTATCATGTTCAATTTTTCTCATAATGGTACGAGTATAGAACAGCCTACTGATTTTTGTAGATTGGACTTATTTGCTCAAAATACTTATAGCAAAGAGTTGTTTGATTTGGGTTGTGTATTAGATGAAGTTCAAAAATCTCCATTATTGAAAGCTCAAGGAGCTAATTGTGAAAAAGTTATTTTGATAGGGCATAGTAGAGGAGGAGGAATTTCTATATTGAAAGCAGCACAAGATAAACGTATTGTCAAACTGATTACTTGGGCGGCAACTGGCTCATTTGGTACTTTTTTCGCTTCTAGTAACGAATTTGTTGAGCAATGGAAGCATGAAGGACAAATTTTTACCTATAATTCTAGGACAAAACAACAAATGCCTTTGAATTATAGCTTGTATGAAGATGTATTGCTAAATGAAGAAAAGTTAAATATTCAAAAGGCTGCTGCACAAATTTCTATTCCATGGCTTATAATGCATGGTGCTGATGACTCCACAGTTCCTGTAGATATTGCACATCAATTTCATAAAGTTAATCCTCAATCTGAATTGTATATTATGGATGATGCTGACCATAATTTCGGTGGAAAACATCCATTAAGTGATCTAGTCAATTACGAACATTTGAAACTGTTGCTAAGTAAGACAGTTGATTTTATTGAATAGTAAGAAATCTTCCCCTTTTAATTTCATTTTCAAAATATAGCTATATAGTACGTTTTGGCGTATTTGATAGTAAAGCAATTATCTATTTATTGTAAAAATTCCTTTTTAATTACTCATAGAAAATAGTTAGTAATAATTTTTTTACTGAGTAAAATTTTATTTTTAAAATTCAAATGGATAAATAACGAAATAATATGTAATGTACTAATAATCAGTATAGTGAAAATAGTGTAAAATAGTTTTAAACATTGATTAACATTTTGTCCATAACTTAAAATCATTTTTTTTTTAAAACTAAAAATGTCCAATTACATTTGAAAAATAGATTTTAAGATTTGTATTTGGAGTGTGGTGAAATCTTTTGAGTGATTTCGGGTAAAAGTTTTTAAATCTATAAGCAATGGCTTAAAGCAAAAGGGATTTGATTCATTATGCTTTGAGTTGATTTTTTTACAAATAAGAAGTTTAAAAAAACAGGCGATGAGTATTTTTACAAAACGTATCAATTACAAACCTTTCGAATATCCGGAAGTGTTAGAATTTACCGATGCTATCAACAAATCTTTTTGGGTGCATTCTGAAATAGATTTTACTGCAGATATTCAAGATTTTCATTCACACCTTTCGCCTATTGAGCAGGAAGCTATCAAGCGCAGTTTATTAGCTATTGCACAGATTGAGGTGAATGTTAAAAGTTTTTGGGGTGATTTATATAAGCATCTTCCCAAACCTGAATTGAATGGACTAGGCAGTACATTTGCCGAGTGTGAATTTAGACACTCAGAAGCGTATTCAAGATTATTGGAAGTCTTGGGTTATAATAATGAATTTGAACGTGTAGTAGAGATACCATCTATATTCAAAAGAATACAATATCTATCAGACGCTTTGAAACATTCAAAAGCAGAGAATCAGAAAGATTATTTGACTTCATTAATATTATTTACCATACTTATTGAGAATGTATCATTATTTAGCCAGTTTGCTATAGTTTTATCTTTCACTCGTTTCAAAGGAGTGATGAAAAATGTAAGTAATATTATTGCTTGGACTTCTGTAGATGAACAAGTACATGCTAATGCTGGTATTTATTTGGTCAATAAAATTAGAGAAGAAATTCCAGATTATTTTGATCAAGAAACCATTAATGAAATCAATAGAGTCGTGAAAGAATCTATTGCAATTGAATCTGAAATTTTGGATTGGATTTTTGAAAATGGCGAATTGAATACTATTTCTAAAATCAATTTATTGAATTTTATGAAATTCAGAATTGATGATAGCTTAGTAAAAATCAATATGGAGAAGTTATTCAATATTTCTCATGAAGATTACCAACCGATGGTATGGTTTGAAGAAGAAGTATTTGCTAATAGCTTAGATGATTTTTTTGCAAAAAGACCTGTGGATTATACTAAACATGATAAGAGTATTACCGCAAACGATTTGTTTTAATAGAATATAGACTTACCCATTATAAAAATATATTAGACCTTAATCTATGGAGAGACTTTGGTGGCTGAACGAAGAAAGCGAGCAAATATTGAATCGCGGTTATTTATTGAAAGGAGAAACTCCTCAGAAAGCAATTGAGCGAGTTGCAACCGCTGCTGCAAAAAGATTGTACAAACCAGAACTTGTAGAAGCTTTTACGGAGATGATAGAAAGAGGCTGGATGAGCTTATCTTCTCCTATATGGGCAAATATGGGTACTGAAAGAGGTCTGCCAATATCTTGTTTCAATGTTCATGTGCCTGACCATATTGAAGGCATCACACACAAGTTGGGTGAAGTTATCATGCAGACTAAAATCGGTGGTGGCACATCAGGATATTTTGGTGAGTTGCGTGCGAGAGGTAGCGCAGTAACTGATAATGGTAAGAGTAGTGGTGCTGTCAGTTTTATGAAACTGTTTGATACTGCTATGGATACTATATCTCAAGGAGGAGTGAGGAGAGGAGCTTTTGCAGCATATTTGGATATAGATCATAATGATATCAAAGAGTTTTTAGAGATTAAAAATATTGGAAGTCCTATCCAAAATTTATTTTTTGCAGTTTGTGTATCAGATTACTGGATGCAAGAAATGATAGAAGGAGATGTCGAGAAACGTGAGATATGGGCGAAAGTATTGGAAAGCCGCCAGCAAAAAGGATTGCCTTATATCTTCTTTACAGATAATGTGAATAGAAACAAACCTGATGTCTATAAGGATAAAAACATGACTATCAATGCAAGTAATCTTTGTTCGGAAATCGCTTTACCTTCTTCCAATGATGAATCATTTGTATGTTGTCTTTCTTCAATGAATCTAGAATTATATGATGAGTGGAAAGATACAGAAGCAGTCAAATTAGCTACATTCTTCTTAGATGCTGTAATGTCTGAATTTATTGCCAAAACTGAAGGAAATTACTACTTACAATCAGCACATAATTTTGCCAAAAGGCATAGAGCTTTGGGATTGGGAGTGATGGGCTGGCATTCCTACTTGCAGAAAAATAGAATAGCATTTGAAAGTTTGGAAGCTAAAACGCTGACTACTAAAATATTTAAAGACTTACAAGATAAATCTTTGAAAGCCTCTAAGGAATTGGCTCGTATATACGGTGAACCAGATTTATTGAAAGGTTATGATAGGAGAAATACAACATTATTGGCAATTGCGCCAACAACATCTTCATCAGCTATTTTAGGTCAGACATCTCCAGGTATTGAACCTTTCAGTAGTAATTACTATAAAGCGGGATTGGCAAAAGGTAATTTTATGCGTAAAAATAAATACCTGAAAGAATTGTTGAAAGAAAAAGGTTTAGATACTGAAGATGTTTGGAGAGAAATAATGCTCAACCATGGTAGTGTTCAACATGTGGCTGGTTTATCTCAAGACGAAAAGGATATTTTTAAAACTTTTAAAGAAATCAGCCAATACGAAATCATCTTACAAGCTTCTTTACGTCAAAAATATATTGATCAAGCACAAAGTCTGAATTTGAATATCCCTTCTAATGTGCCAGTTAAAGAAGTAAATAGATTGATGATAGAAGCATGGAAATTAGGTGTTAAATCTCTTTACTATCAAAGAAGCCAAAGTGTCTCTAAGGAATTAGTAAACAGCTTGGTAGTTTGTAAAAGTTGTGAAGCATAGTTTGAAATAATTGATTAATTCAATAGTAAAATAGGAAGGGTGAATATTTATGTTCGCCCTTTTTTTATGTTCAATTTTGTAGTAAAATGGAAGAGAAATTCTGAATTCTGAATTATGAGTGTAGATGGTTGAGTTCTTCAAATCTAACCGCAAAGAATGATATAATTTAACCTCAAAGTTCACTAAGTTTTACGCAAAGTTCACAGAGTACTTTTGCAAGTCTTGAATCTTGGTTCTTGGTTCTTAAAGTCCATAATAACCACAAAGTTCACGAAGTGATAGACAGTATTACACATTTCGAATGCGCCCTGCACCATAGATTTTGATGCTGGGTACCCACTATATGAAGAAAGCGTAATTTCTTCAACTGTTTGAGGCGAAGTCGAGTTTTGAAGAAATAGCTTTCAAGTATATAGTGGGTCAGCGAAAAATCCGGTGCGATTCTTTTGCATACTTTTTCTTCTAAAGAAAAGTATGAAAAGGAAATAAAATGTGAGAATGTGAAGATGTGAAAATGCTGGTGGTTGAGTGCTTCAAAATTTAACCACAAAGCACACTAAGTTATTCCACAAAGTTTCACAAAGAAGCACAGAGCTTCATTAAGAATTTGCTTTGTGTTTTTTTGTGACTCCTTAGTGTCTTTTGTGTAATAGTTATTTATTGAATTTATTCCACAAAGTTTCACAAAGAAGCAAGAAGTATCACACATTTATACATTTTTCTGTGCTTCCTTAGAATATTTCAACTGGTAAAACTGTTGCATAGCCCATGCTTCAATGATATTGATAGGTTTTGAACCTCCTAGATATTTACCCAATACCCATGCTTTTGAAGTTTTTTCCAATAGCTGTGCAGCTACAAACGCATCTTCAAGCGTTGAACCCATACAGATACTTTTTTTGTCATCTAAGATTGTAGCAAATCTTCCTATCGTTTTAAAAACTGCATCAATAGGGTTTGAAGCGATTTTAATATTAACACCTAATAATTGAGCTTGGTCGTCTAATATTGGAGGAATTGTTTCGGTAACTTGCGAAGCAAATTCTTGATAGGTGAGAAGTGCAACATTTATTTTCCATTTCCAGAACAATAATTTCTGAAAATAAGAATCACCTTTTAGTGGAAGGATAGTGAAATCATTGATAGTCTGTTCATTAAGAGGTTTGTCAGCATTTGAAACCAATATTTTTCTATCATTTAATCTTACAGCTATTTGTAGAAAATTGACATTTCCCCATGTTTGATAACCTGCTAAATGTTCTTCAAAGAATTGAGGTGCATTTAAAATTAAATTTTGTGCTTCTGAGAGAGTCATCTTTATGCAGATTTTATTTTGGAGTCAATAAAATTTTTACAAGCAGCTTCCAGAGTATGCGCCACTTTAAAAGTTTCATTCATGTCTGTACCAATACAAATTACACCATGATTGGACATTAAAGCAGCATTGCTATTTCCTACGGCTTTTGCAGTGTCAACAGTGAGAGATTTACTATTGGGTAGTGCATAAGGAGCAGCTTTAATGATTTTAGCTCCCAATATTTTCTGATGTTCTGTATCGAGCACTTCTACATCTTGTTGCGTAGAAGCTACTACTGAAGCATATAGTTGATGAGTATGGATAACTGCTTGAATATGAGGTCTTGTTTTATATATTTCGCAGTGCAATTTTAATTCTGATGAAGGTTTGATTCCTTCGTGTTTCAAAGTATAAATATCAACAATGACCATATCGCTAGGAGAAAGTTCTTCATATTTTCTTCCACTAGGAGTGATGACCATACGTCTTTCATCAATACGAACGCTGACATTGCCCCATGTACGAGCAATCAATCCTTCGTGGACTAATTTTTTCCCTGATTCGCAAACGATTTCTCTGGCTTTTTGGATATCCATTGTATTAAAGTTCAAATCTTTTTTGATTAATTGCCTGATAAGTATCTTTTAGGCGATAATATACTGCTTGATAGGTTTGATGTAATTCGTTATACAATTGCTGATATTCTTTTCTGGGTTGAAAAGTTTTGACTTCAGCAACTACTTGCTTTACCTCACTGAATGAATGGAGTGCATTGTCTCCAACCATTGCAACCACCGCAGCACCTATTGCTCCTGCATTAATTGGCTGAGAAGTTGTGATAATATCTCTATTGGTAATGTCGGCGATAATTTGCATCCATGTTTTGTTTTTGCTACCTCCACCTGTGATTTTTAAAGAAGAAATTTTAAACTTAAAATCCTTCTCAATATTAGCAATTGACCATTTTAGATTGTGGGCAATGCCTTCGAAGTGAGCTCTTACAATATGACCTCTCTGATGTTGATGTGTTAGATTAATAAGGCTAGAGCGCGTTGTAGTTGTGCTTACTGGACATCTTTCACCTAAAAACCAAGGAGTCATAATTAGATAATCAGCACCGGGTTCTGTGGATAAGATTTCATTTTCCATTAATTGGAATACAGCTTCTTTATTCATTGATTTTAGCTCATTGGAATAAAAATTTTCCAGTACCCATTCAGTATTTACTCCTGCTGATTCTGTGATTCCAACAATAAAATTCATACTCGGGTCCGCACTCTGCAAAGAAAAAATACCATTTTTAAATTTTGGCGCATTTTTAGTCATTACACCTACCCAAGCAGAAGTGCCTGTGTATATATGTGCTTCTCCTTCATGGATGGCAGTGGTTCCTACAGCAGCAGCTTGAGTGTCATCGCAACCTCCATATACTTTTACGTGAGTATCTAAACCTAAATCTTTAGCAGCTTCAGCAGTCAGAGTGCCAACTAAGTCTGTAGATTTGACGAGTTGAGGAAGTTTGTCAGTTCCTATTCCAGTGATTTTGAAAAATAAATTTTCCCAATCCTTAGATTTTAAATTGAATGCGTATGAACAGGCTCCAGACCATTCTGCAACCATTTTTTCTGTGCATTTGAATTTCAAGTAACCATTAACATCCAGAACTTTATAAGTTTTATTCCAAATTTCTGGCTTTTTATTTTTCAACCATAATAGTTTTGGAATAACATCTTTTCCAGTGATTTCAACTCCTACAATAGCTTTGAAGATTTTTTTACCTCCAAATTTTTTCATAGCCTTCACAGCATATTCTTCTGCTCTTCCATCTACCCAAGAAATATTATTATAGAGTACATTTCCTGTTTTGTCAATAGGAATTATTCCCATAGCTTGAGTGGAAAATGCTAAAGCATTAATTTCAGAAACTGGTATATTTGATTGATTTACAATTTCTTTTGTTGCTTTGCAGATTGCATTCCAATAATCTATAGGGTCTTGTTCTACCCATCCCGGTTGGGGCATATAAAGAGGGTAGTGGGCGATAGCTGAAGATTTAATATCTCCTTGTTTATCGACTAAAATAGCTTTAACACTACTTGTACCTACATCGTATGCTAAATAGTAAGACAAAATATTTTATCCTCTTTTTTCTACGTTTTTGAATACTCTTTCAAATCTCTCTAATGCATCATCAATAACATCATCAGTATCTGCTAAACTAGTATATAATCTACTTCCTGCCAATGTTACTATACCTTCAGCCATATAAGCAGCACCATATTCTTCCATGAGCTTTTTGCGCTCATTGATACGTTTGAGGACTGAAGTGATTTTTAAAAGTTCAATTTTTTCAAATAAAGTTCCTGCAGTTTCTAAATGACAAATAGAACCTTGGTTATATGCTACGAAAGGTAATTCGTATTTATCAATTAGTTGATTAAGTCCTTTTGTTAATCTATCTCCTGCAAGTCCAGCTTTTTCACAAGCTTGAGTGGCTTTTATTTCTTTTATTGTATAGTATCCTGCGGCACAACTGAGCGGGTTGGCTGCTAATGTTCCACCTACTTTTACTTTTTTGCCACCTTGTAACCCTGCGGCAAGTCCGTCCATAAGATCAGCTCTACCACCGATACCCCCAGCTCCTGGATATCCTCCAGCAATAATTTTTCCGAAAATAGTTAAATCAGGTTTTACACCTAAATAGCCTTGTGCGCCAGATACGCCAATTCTAAAAGCAGTAACTACTTCATCAAAGATTAATAATGTTTCGTATTTGTCACACAATGCTCTAATATCAGCACAATATTGTTTATACACAGGGTACGTACCGCTTTCAGGTCCCATTGGTTCGACAATTACAGCAGCAGTACCTCCTCTGAAACGATTCCATTTCAAAGTGTTTTCTAGTGCTTCAATGTCATTGGGGCTTACTGCTTGAGTGTGCCAATGCATCATGAAAGGAATTCCTTTGGCGTCAAAAAATTTTGTTCCAGGGATACGCAAATCATATACCATTTGGTCGCTCCATCCATGATATGCACCGCCAATTTTTATTATTTTGGATTTTCCTGTCTTAATACGTGCCAAACGAATTGCTCCTAATACAGCTTCAGTACCCGAACCCAACATGCGAAACTGCTCTACTGATGGAATGCTTTCGCTGATTAATTTGGCAATTTTCAATTCATATTCGTGTAATAATCCTGTAGAGGGACCACATTTGTTGAGTAATTCAAAACATTTTTCTCGAACTTTAGGATAATTGCTCCCTAAAATAGTAGGGCCTCCTGCTTGTAAGAAATCAATATACTTATGACCATCTACATCGTAAAGATATGCTCCTTCTGCTTTGTCAAAGGCTAAAGGAAATGGATAGTTAAATGCCAAATTGTGCTGAACGCCTCCAGGTATGTAACGGGTAGCTTCATCATAGATTTTTTTTGATTGCTTACACTCATTTTTATAATAGTCTAAGTATTTAGACAGCTTATCTGATTGAATGTGTTGTAATGGAAGAGCTACTAATTTGTTTAGTCTTTCATAAATTGGTTTGACGTCATGATATTGACTAATAGCAAAGCCATTGTTTATAGTTTCTTTTTCAATAATTGTGTTTTCCATGTTAATTTTATTCTAAAGCCTCAATTTAGTAAGCTAAAAGTACGTTGATTTCCAATTTTTTTCTATTGATAATTATCAAAATAGAAATATTTGCAAATTATTAGACAAATGCTAAATGGATATTGTAAATTTGCATTGTTATGCAAGCATTGGGTTTTATAAATACTTTTAAGCAATTTGAGAATGTCCCAGAAGATGTTGAACAAGTAGTTGCCTCTAAAATTCATACAAATAAATATCCTAAAAGGACTATGTTGCTCAATCCTGGTGAAGTATGTGATAAGCTATACTTTATTATTAAAGGATTGGCTAGAATGTATTATGTCAAAGATTCAAAAGAATATACTACTGATATTGTTATTGACAATGAATTTTTGGTAGAATTTTTGAGCTTTGTTTCTCAGCGACCTTCCATTCAATACATAGAACTATTGGAAGATAGTACCATTCAGCATATTGAGTATGATGATTTACAAGAATTGTATAAAACTTTTCCTATTATGGAAAGGATAGGTCGTTTAATAGCAGAATATCATTACAATTCAGTTTCAAATCATTCCTATCAATTGAAGTTTAATTCAACTATTGAGCGTTATCAATATTTGTTTGATAAAAAAATTGAAATTATTCGTCGTGCTCCTTTGGGAGTAATTGCATCATTTTTGGGAATGAGTATAGAAAATCTAAGCCGCATCCGTAGAAAATCTGAGTAATAATTCAGAATTTTAAAATTTTTCAATACATATTTTTCATTTATTTAAAATGGAGAAGTAATATTTTGCCTTTATAAAGTTGTATCTTTGCGCCCTTATAGCAAATCAGCTTATGCAAAATATCAGAAACATCGCCATCATCGCTCACGTTGACCATGGCAAAACGACCTTAGTGGACAAAATATTGAGAGCTTGTAAAACAGAGCATGAACACGACAAGGAAGGAACTCTTATCATGGACAATAATGAACTAGAAAGAGAGAGAGGAATTACGATTGTTTCTAAAAATGCTTCAGTAAAATACAAAGACTATAAAATCAATTTAATTGACACTCCAGGTCACGCTGACTTTGGTGGAGAGGTAGAACGTGTATTGAAAATGGCTGATGGTGTATTGCTCTTAGTAGATGCATTTGAAGGGCCAATGCCACAAACTCGTTTTGTACTTCAAAAAGCATTAGAACTAGGATTGAAGCCTATCGTTGTTGTGAATAAGGTGGATAAAGAAAACTGTACTCCTGATGAAGTACATGAAAAAGTTTTCGATTTGATGTTCCATTTGGACGCTACAGAAGATCAATTGGATTTTCCTACATTGTATGGTTCAGCTAGAAGTGGTTGGATGAGTACAGATTGGAGAAAGCCAACAGATAATATAGATGCACTTTTAGATGCTGTGATTGAATTCATTCCATCTCCAAAAATTGAAGAAGGTTCTTTACAGATGCAAATAACATCTCTTGATTATTCTTCATTTGTAGGTAGGATAGCAGTAGGACGTTTATTTAGAGGCGTTTTGAGACCAGGGATGAATATTTCCTTGGTGAAAAGAGATGGTAAAGTTGTAAAAAGCCGTATAAAAGAATTGTTGTCTTTTGTAGGAATGAACAAAGTAAAAGTTGATGAAGTTCAAGCGGGAGAAATATGTGCAGTCACAGGTATAGAAGGTTTTGAAATTGGTGATACTATCGCTGATTACGAAAAACCAGAAGGAATGACAGCAATCTCTATAGATGAACCTACAATGAGCATGTTGTTTACTATCAATGATTCTCCATTCTTTGGTCGTGAAGGTAAATTTGTTACTTCTCGACATCTTAAAGAGAGATTGGAAAAAGAGTTGGAGAAAAACTTGGCATTGAAAGTCCAACCAGGAGCTACTGCCGATAGTTTTAGAGTGTTTGGTCGTGGTGTATTGCACTTGTCTGTATTGATTGAAACTATGCGCCGTGAGGGTTATGAGCTTCAAGTAGGTCAGCCTCAAGTAATATATAAAGAGGTAGATGGTAAAAAACATGAACCTATTGAAGAATTGACAATTGACTTGCCAGAAGAAAAATCAGGTACAGCAATAGAAATGGTATCTCGCCGTAAAGGTGATATGAAAAATATGACTTTGAAAGGAAATAGAGTTATTTTAGAATTTGAGATTCCTTCAAGAGGTATTATTGGTTTGCGTACAGAGTTGATTACTGCAACATCTGGAGAAGCTGTTGTTACTCATAGATTTTTAAGCTATCAACCACACAAAGGAGAGATTCCTGGTAGATTGAATGGTTCTATTATCTCTAAAGAACAAGGTGAAGCTATTGCATATTCTTTAGATAAACTTCAGGACAGAGGAAGATTCTTTGTGGAATCTGGAGATGAAATCTATACTGGAATGGTAATTGGTGAGAACTCTCGTCAAGATGATATCGTTGTTAACTGTACTGTAACTAAGAAATTGACCAACATGCGTGCATCTGGTTCTGATGATAAAGTAAGATTAGTTCCACCGATTAAATTTTCTTTAGAAGAAGCATTGGAATATATTCAAGCTGATGAGTATGTTGAATTAACACCTAAATCTATTCGTATCAGAAAGATTTATTTGGATGAGAATGAACGTAAACGTAACTCTAAATAATTTTGTATTATAAACATATTGCAGCCCTGAAATTCAGGGCTGTTTTGTTATAGGCTTGGTTTAAAAATATAGTTTTTTAAGTTTTAGAGAAAAATATTTTTTTTACTTTTGATGCTAATGAGATTTTTTACAATCATTTTTAGTTTCTATCTCTTGGCAATTTCCTTTGCGCCATGTGCAGATGCTGCTGATTATTTTTGTGATAAAAACAAGTCTGAACAATCTCAACAAGATTCTCATCAGCATACAGATATTTGTAGCCCTTTTTGTGCTTGTAACTGTTGCCATTTGCCTATGGTGAACTATAATGGGAGCGTATCTATTCTCCCTAACAATAAGATTTCACTTGATTTAGAGGAGGAGTTTTCTTCCCATTATCCTTTCTTTGTTTCTTTATATTATCAAAATATCTGGCAACCTCCAAAGATTTAATTTAAAGTATTTAGTGTGATGTATTGATATAATTTTTATAATATCAGTACATGTGTAATTAATTTTTAAATTATTAATGTTTATGAAGTGCTAGATAAAATTATACATTTTAGTATTCACAATAAGATAGTTGTTGGCATATTGACAATCTTGTTAGTAATATGGGGTGTTTGGAGTGCATTGCAATTGCCAATAGACGCTGTCCCAGATATTACAAATAATCAGGTTCAGATATATACTTCATGTCCGACTTTAGCTAGTCAAGAAGTGGAACAATTAGTTACCTTCCCAATAGAACAAAGTGTAGCCAATCTTCCAAATATTGAAGAAGTAAGAAGTGTTTCTCGTTTTGGTTTGTCTGTAGTTACAGTCGTTTTTAAAGAGCATGAAGATATATACTTTGCAAGGCAATTAATCTCTGAAAAATTAAAAGATGTCGTGGATAAGATTCCATCTGATATCGGTATTCCAGAGATGGCACCTGTCAGTACTGGGCTAGGAGAAGTATATCAATATATTATTCACCCCAAACCGGGTAGTGAATCTAAGTATGATGCAAAGGAATTGCGCACGATGCAAGATTGGATTGTTGCCAGACAATTGAATGGTACGCCCGGCGTGGCTGAAATTAATAGTTTTGGAGGAGAGCTAAAACAATATGAAGTGGCTATCAATCCTTATCGTCTTCAATCTATGGGGGTGAGTTTCAGTGATGTTTTCAGTGCATTGGAGTTGAATAATCAAAATACTGGAGGAGCCTATATCGATAAGAAGCCTAATGCATATTTTATTAGAGGTGTAGGAATCATTGGTTCGATAGAAGATATTAAAAATATTGCTGTAAAATCTTCTGGCAATGTTCCCATTTTCATAAAGGATATTGCTAATGTTCAATATGGAAGTGCTGTAAGATATGGCGCATTGACCTATAATGGAGAAGTGGATGCAGTAGGAGGGGTGGTCATGATGCTCAAAGGAGAGAATAGCAATGAAGTAGTGAAGAGAATTAAAGCCAAGTTGCCTACTATTCAGAAATCTTTGCCTGATGATGTTATGATTGAACCTTATTTAGATAGAACAGATTTGGTGAATAGAGCGATAAGTACTGTAGAGCGAAATCTGATTGAAGGAGCATTAATCGTTATTTTTGTTTTAGTTATCTTTTTAGGAAATCTTAGAGCGAGCATCATTGTTGCTTCTGCGATTCCATTGTCATTACTTTTTGCCTTGGGTTTAATGAATGTTTTTGGTGTAAGTGCCAATTTAATGAGTTTGGGAGCTATTGATTTTGGACTTATAGTAGATGGAGCTGTTATTGTTGTTGAGGCGACACTTCATCATTTGGGTTTAAGAAAATTGACAACTAGATTGACTCAGCAAGAAATGGATGAAGAAGTGTATTTGTCTGCATCTAAAATCAGAAAGAGTGCTGCATTTGGTGAAATCATTATTTTGATGGTTTATATTCCAATTTTGAGTTTAGTTGGTATTGAAGGGAAGATGTTTACTCCTATGGCTAAAACTGTAGGTTTTGCTATTTTAGGGGCATTGATATTGTCGTTGACCTATATTCCGATGATGTCTGCTTGGCTATTGCCTAAAAATATTTCTTCACAGCCTTCTTTCAGCGATCGATTGATGGATAAGTTATACAAACTTTATCATCCAGTATTGGAGTTTGCTATTCGTTTGAAATATTGGGTGATTGTATGCACTTTTGGTCTATTTCTTATTTCTCTGATGTTATTCAGAAATATGGGAGGAGAATTTATTCCACAATTGCAAGAAGGTGATTTTGCTTTTCATTGTATTTTACCGCAGGGGAGTTCTTTAAGTCAAAGTGTAGAAACCTCTATGCAAGCTTCTCGTATTTTGCGTGAATTTGATGAGGTAAAAATGGTAGTTGGTAAAACAGGTTCAGCAGAAGTGCCGACAGATCCTATGCCTCCTGAAGCAACAGACATGATGGTCGTACTTAAACCTCAGAAAGAATGGAAATCAGGGCTTTCTTATAATGAATTGGGTGATGCGATGATGGAGAAACTGGAAGTGATTCCTGGAGTGTTTTTTGAGAAAAATCAGCCTATTCAAATGCGATTCAATGAATTAATGACTGGTGTCAGGCAAGATGTTGCGGTGAAAGTTTTTGGTGAAAATATGGATACGCTGATGAAGTATGCCGAAGAGATAAGTAAAATTGTTTCCAAAGTAGAAGGTGTGACTACTCCTCAAATCGAGAGAGTAAGTGGACTTCCTCAGATTAATGTAGAGTATGATAGAGTGAGAATGGCCAATTATGGTCTAAATATTCAAGATGTAAATAATATCCTGAGCTCTGCCTTCGCAGGTAAAAGTGCTGGGGTGGTTTTTGAAAATGAAAGAAGATTTGATTTGGTGGTTCGTCTAGATAGTGCTTTTAGAACAAGTATTGATGATGTGAGCAATTTGATGGTGCCTACTCCTTCAGGACTTCAAATTCCAATCAGTCAAGTTGCACAAGTAGGATATAAACTAGGTCCTGCTCAAATAAGTAGAGAAGACGGAAAACGTAGAATTGTTGTAGGATTTAATGTGAGTGATAGAGATGTGCAAAGTGTGGTAGAAGATGTGCAACAAAAATTAGAAAATTTTCATTTACCTTCAGGCTATTATGTGACTTATGGTGGTCAATTTGAAAACTTGAAAGCGGCTAGTAATAGACTGATGATTGCTGTGCCATTGTCGCTTTTATTGATTTTTGTACTATTGTACCTAACTTTTCACTCTTTCAGACAAGCAGGTTTGATTTTTACTGCAATTCCTATGAGTGCTATAGGTGGAGTTTTTGCTTTGCTGTTGAGAGATATGCCATTTAGTATTAGTGCAGGTATTGGATTTATTGCATTATTTGGTGTAGCTGTTCTGAACGGGATAGTACTGATAGGTACATTTAATCAGCTAGAGAAAGAAGGTGTAACTGATTTATTGGAACGAATATTTAAGGGTGCAGAGATAAGATTGCGACCAGTATTGATGACAGCAACTGTGGCATCTTTAGGATTTTTACCTATGGCATTAAGTACAAGTGCTGGTGCTGAGGTACAAAAACCTTTGGCTACTGTAGTGATTGGAGGCTTGATAAGTGCTACTTTTTTGACATTAATTGTTCTTCCTATTTTATATTTGTTAGTATATAGAAAGAAAAAAGTGACTTCAAAAATTAATGAATTATGAGTACAATTAAGTGTTTAAACAAATATCTCAAAGCAACCGATATGAAAGCAATATTATTCTTGACTTTTAGTTTCATCTTTTTGCTTCAAATGAAAGCACAAGAGGTGTATTCAATTGATAAAATATTGAGTATAGCTAAAGAAAATAATTTGAGTATTAAAGCTAAGAGCATGGATATTCAAGCAACGCAAAGTCTAGTGAAATCTGCTCGTGAATTGCCCAAATTGAGTGTTGGTTTTGAATATGGCAACACAAATGGTTTTGACCTTGATGATGGACTTTCTGTATCTCAGACAATTCCGTTTCCTACTGTATTTGGAGCCAAAAAATCATTGATTAATGAACAAGTAGAAGGAAAAAAAATAGAGAAGCAACTTTCTGAAAATGAACTGATAAAAGAGGTGAGAAAAGCTTTTTATTATTTGCAGTATTTGAAATTTAATTCTACTCATCTGATGAAGCTCGATAGTATTTATTTAGATTTTATTAGAGTGGGTAAGGAAAGGTATCAAGCTGGAGATATTAGTAGATTAGATTCAAAAAACACTAGTATCAAACAAGGTGAAGTCGTATTGATGATGAAGGAAAATGATATGCTTATTCAGAAAACATATAAAAGCTTAAAAAATCTGATGCAAATCGAAGAAGATTTTGAAATTGAAATGCCTAAGGAGTTTATTCCTCTTGTAATGGATGAATTAGCAGATGATTTCCAATTGTCTTCACACCCTCAGATTCAATTGATTGAACAAGAAATAAAGATTTTGGATAAATCGCAAAAAGTAGATAAAGCTGAAAATTTACCAGACTTTACACTAGGTTATAATAGTATTTCTCAAGTGGGAATATATGAAAGGAATGGCGTAGAGAAATGGTATGACAAATCTCAAAGGTTTAGATTCTTTGATATCGGAATAGATATTCCAATTACTTATGGTGCAACAAAATCTAAAATTCGCTCTGTAGAGTATCAAAAACAATCTTTGGCATACACTTCTCAATGGCAGGAAAAACAAATGAAATCTGATTTGCGAAGTGAAATCAATCAATATACTTTTTACTATGAACAACATCTTTATCTAAAAGAGAAAGTATTGCCATTCTCTAAAGAATTGATGCAATCTGCTATGTTGGAGTATAAAACGGGAGAAATATCTTATGTGGAATATCTTCTGGCAATTGAAACTGCATATAGTTCTTATCGCAATTATTTAGATAATATTCAACAAATCAATGAATCTGTTATCAATATCAATTCATTTTTAAATCAATAAAATAAAATGAAATATTCTTTTTTTAAGAAATTATCAATATATCATCTAGGTTGGGCAATTTTGTTATTGACCTCTTGCCAGTACTTAGGTGAGAACCACGATCATGATCATGAGCATGAAGAAGTGGTTCAATCTTCAGAACAACATGAAGAAGAAAATCTTTTTCAAACTTCTTTGACAGACGAACAAATCAAGGCAGTAGATATTCAATTGGGAAAGATAGAGTACAAGGAGCTGACAAGTACCTTGAAGGTAAATGGTATTCTCAATGTCCCTAATAATAAAAAAGGAAAAGTAACGACTTTGTTTGGAGGTGTAGTACAGACTCTAAGTGTTCAAGTAGGTAACTATGTGCGAAAAGGTCAGGTGGTCGCCACTATTTCCAATCCTCAATTTATTCAGATACAAGAAGATTATCTGACAGTTCTGAGTAAAATATCTTTAGCTGAACAAGAATTACAGCGTCAGCAACAATTGAATGATAATGATGCAGGTGCTAAGCGCAATCTTCAAAGTGCTACCTATGAATTGGCAGCTCTGAAAACACGTAAATCATCTCTCAAAAAGCAGCTTCAATTAATGGGAATTGCTGTTTCCTCCGACCAACTTCAATCTTCTATCGCTATTTTAAGCCCAGTTTCTGGTTATGTAAGTGATGTTTATGCAATGATAGGTGCTTATGTAGATGCGTCTTCTCCGATAGCTGAAATAGTGGATAATAATTCCTTACATCTTGATTTACAGGTATTTGAAAAAGATTTATCCAAGATTAAAGTAGGTCAAGTGATACATTTTACCTTGACTAATAATCCTGGAAAAACTTATGACGCAAAAGTTTTTAGTATCGGTTCTACCTTTGAAAATGAAAGTAAAAGCATTGCCGTCCATAGTGAAGTAATAGGAGATAAAGCAAAATTAATTGATGGAATGAATGTCATCGGTCTCATCAGTTTAGACAATGTATTGACACCTGCAGTTCCTAATGAGGCAATTGTTGAAGCTGAAGGAAAATATTTTATTATCGTAAAAATGAATGATAATGAAATCCCTGCTAATGAAAAGGAGCATGGTGGAACATGGTTTAAAAGGGTAGAGGTAAGTAAAGGGGTGTCAGATTTAGGATATACAGCTATTACTCCTGTAATTGAACTATCGGCTCAAAATGATATAGTGAGTAAAAATGCTTTTTTCATTTATGCTAAAATGACTAATAGTGGAGGTGAACATGCTCATGAACACTAATGATTAAAATGGTTTGAAAGGAGAGGGGAATTGATTTGAATAAATTAAACTCCTCTCTTTTTTATTTTCTCCATAATAATAGAAGTAACTTCTAAAGCCTTATATCCGTGATCAATATTGACAATAGGTTTTTCGTCATTGAGGATAGATAAAGCAAAATTGTCCATTTGATTTTTGAGCATATCATATTCTTCTGGGCTGATAGGTTGGAAAGTGATATAATTTTTTTCGCCATCAATTATTGTTGGAATTGCACCCATAGAAGATTGATTATCAATATAGGTATAATCAGCTTTCTGCTTAATAAAATCTATCTCATACTTTTTATTGTGCTCGTACATGGTCATTGTTCTCTGCTTATGGGAAATTGAATAACCAGCGTTCAAGTGAGCTACACAACCGTTGTCAAACTCTATTCTAGCAAAAATTGTATCGGTATATTGACCTAGTATCGTTACTCCTGATGCGTGTATATATTTTATATTGGCTTTTACAAGATTTAAAATCAAATCTATATCATTGATAACCAAACTATAGACTGAGTGCTCGGTCAATTTTTTTGAATTGAACATTGCAATTCGGTGTGTTTCTATTAATAGAGGTTGAGGATTAAAAGATTTGATATGAGTAAAAATGGGATTAAATCTTTCAATATGTCCTATTTGCACTTTGATATTGGCTTCTCTCGCTAATTCAACAAGGAGCTTGGCTTCAGAAAGATCTTCTGTGATGGGTCCTTGAATAAATAAATGTTTACTCTTGAGCAAGACTTTTTTAGCATAGCGAAAATGTGCGCTGGCAGGAGTGACTATATCTATAACATCAACACTATCTATCAATTCTTCAAGATTGTTAAAAATGGGAACATTATAATCTTCTTGAATCCTTTTTAACTTTTCAACGTCTTTATCATAACAGCCTATAAGTTCGAAATGTGAAGAATTTTTAAAGTATTCCAGATGGATACTACCTTGTCTTCCTATACCTATTATTCCTACTTTGAGTAATTGCATAGTACTAAAATACAAATCATTGTATGTTATTCTTACCTTAAAATATGCACATTGTTTATAAATGAAAAATTCTTTAATTAATTTTGCACAAATGAATAGTGGAAAAACAGTTGCGTTTTATACATTAGGTTGCAAATTGAATTTTTCTGAAACTTCTGCAATAGGTCGTTCTATGGAATCAGCTGGTTTTCAGATAGTTGATTTTGAATCACCCTCAGATGTATATGTGATAAATACTTGTTCTGTCACAGATAATGCAGATAAGAAATGTCGTTATTTTGTGAGGAGAGCATTAAGAAACAACCCTGATGCTTATGTAGTAGTGATAGGATGTTATGCACAATTGAAGCCCAATGAGATTGTAGAAATTGAAGGTGTGGATTTAGTTTTAGGTGCTGCAGAAAAATTTCGTTTGCCAGAGATACTCCATGATTTAAGTAAAAATGCTTGCGGACAAGTAATTGCTTCTAATATTAAAGCGGCAGATTTTTTTGTAAGTGCATATTCTGTTGGTGATCGAACAAGATCTTTTTTGAAGGTACAAGATGGCTGTGATTATAAATGTTCGTTTTGTACAATTCCATTAGCTAGAGGGCAAAGTCGTAGTGATCTACCTGAAAATGTGATTGCCAATGTGAAGGATTTGGCAAGCAAAGGAGTGAAGGAGATAGTCTTAACAGGAGTCAATACGGGTGACTATGGAAAAGGGTTGGATGATGAATGGAATTTTTTAAAATTAATTCAGCAATTAGATGAGATTGAAGGAATAGAGAGATTTAGAATATCTTCTATTGAACCCAATTTATTAAGTGATGAAATCATTGAGTTTTGTGCTCAGAGCAAAAGATTTGTTCCTCATTTTCACATGCCATTGCAATCAGGGTCAGATGACATGCTAGCTGCTATGCGTAGAAGATACAAAAAAGATTTGTACGCCAATCGTGTCAATCATATCCGTCAATTGATGCCTAATGCTTGTATAGGTGTGGACGTGATTGTCGGGTTTGCTGGAGAAACAGATGTATATTTTGAGGAAACTATTGCCTTTTTGAAGTCATTAGATGTATCTTATTTTCATGTATTTACATATTCTGAACGTGCCAATACAAAAGCTTTAGAATTGGATAATGTTGTACCTCATAAAGTCAGAGAAGAGCGCAACGCTAGATTGTCTATTTTGTCAGAGAAGAAACGTAGAGAATTTTACCAAAGATTTATTGGAAGTCAATTCACAATTTTACCTGAGGACGAAGAGAAGAATGGATTAATGTATGGCTTTACTGATAATTATCTTAAAGTAGCAATTCCTTATGATGCACAATTGGTCAATAAATTAGTCAAAGTTGAATTACTAGGTTTTACAGAAGACGGATATTTAGAAGGTAAGGTTCTAGTAAGTCAACTTGCCGTATAAAATTGATAAAGACTGTCCAATCGAACAGTCTTTATTTTAGTTATTTCGTAAGTACTTTTAATCTTTCACACAGCGACAAGAGTATCCAAAGTTAGGATTAGAAAAATAATTAATTAAAGCACGATTGTCGTATCTAAGTCCACGAAAATAAAGAACTGGATTGTCAGTAGATGACCACCATTGCCCCATATTACCTTTATCTCCAAATTTACCATCATATAGTATCGTACGATAGCCACCCGGTAGTCCTGAGAATCCACTCTCATTAGTAGCATCAGTATTAGGTGAATTCCAACCAGTAGTTGATTTCATCTTGCCACCAGCAACACTTTCTCCTCCTAAATAATTACTCAAAGTCTTCCACTCTCCATCAGTTGGGATATGCCATCCATTTGGGCAAATATTGCTAGTACTTACAGCATACCAATTATATAATTTCCCATAAACATCATTATTAGCCGACTCATTATCATAATAACACCAAGCAGGAGTTGATAAGTTTATCCATTCTGTTGCATCAGTTACATTTGGTATATTTCCAGCATAACGTAAATTTTCAGCAAACCAAGTCTGATTTCCTATTTTGACAGTTTTATATTTTTGCCCATCTCTAGTATCTGTAAGTGTGCCAAATTCATCAATAGGTGGATCTTCTGTATCAACACTATCAGACCATTCATAAAAAATTTTTAAACCTGCAATTTCCAACATTTTCTCTTCCGCATGGTGGATATAAGCATATTGAGAGATTGAGTCTATTGAAGCATATTGAGGTTGACTAAAAATATTATTTACAATTTTTCCTTCAATCACTTTTTGACCTTTTATATGTTTAGAAGAAATTAATTGATTTCCTTGTTCGGGAATACTATAAGCATCTGTCAGTCCAAATGAAATAATCCAATCTGCAAAACTATATTTGTACTTTGCCACTTTTTGAATATGCACTAAATCAGATGGGTTGGGATGTAAATCATACTCCATGTGAAAAGAGTAGTCCTCAAAACCCATTGGGCTCAATCCTAAAATGGCTTGATTCACTTTCCGTATTAAATCTTTTGGTACACCATCTGCTTTCTGATAAGAAACTTGCATTTTATAATCTTGTCCAATTGTGGGGATGGGATTATAATCCAAAATATAATTTTTTAATGTGTAATTTTTCAGTAAATTATTTTCATAATCCCCTGTTCGAACTTCCAAACTTTTCTTTTCAGATATTAACCCTTTACTATTAATCTGTGTCAGAGCTCCTGAATTGTTATAAATATATTTGAAGTTTTTATTCAAGACTTGCCCTGGTGCAATACTCACAGCGAAATCATTCACTACACTTTCTATTTTACCGTTGTTTACATTCAATTTTATTTTGCTAAAGTTAATGCTACTATTATAAGTAGGATCAGCACTTAAGTCAATATCATAATGGGTATTTTCATTAGAACTATTAAAGTAAACATAAGTAGATACTCCTCTTTTTATGACTACCCTTTTTAAAATTCCATTTGAATAAACATACTCTACATTCATAAGCTGGTCAGTATCAAAAGGGAAAGAATTGGGACTGACTGTCTGTTCTACTCTTACGATTCTGACTTTCTTATCATCAGTAGTCGGATTTTCTGTGTTAGGAGGATTGGTAGTAGGCGGGTTGGTATTAGTGGGTATTAAATCTTTCTTACATGCTATAATTGCAAATAGCACAATAAAATACATTAACTTTTTCATAACTATTGATTTTAATTATTTAATAATATTTAGAGTGGTAAACACCACGCCATCATTTACTTGGACAAGTATCTTATATATTCCAGGCATAAAATTAGTAACATTTAATTCAAAATACCCATTATTTATATAAGCTCGCTGCATTATTTCTCCATTAGAGCCAATCAAAAGCAAAGGGAAAACATCACTTGTTATCTCATCTGCTTTGAGACCGAGCTTTCTCAACTGAACAAATGCAGTGTTTTTAACTGGATTAGGATTTACTTTTATAATCCATTCTGCC
>JAMLHJ010000001.1 GCA_023957245.1 Chitinophagales bacterium | reverse complement strand
TTTGGCGCTTGGCGCAGTGGCGGATTTCGGAGCACAAAACTGTCAATACACCACAAAAGTTGATGCGAGGTAGAATGTACAATTAACCACTTTACCCGCCATTGAGCCAAACGCCTGTTATGTGTAGCTTTTTTTAAGTTGTTCAATATACTCATTATATCTATTCTCTAATATGTCCTTATGAATTAGTCCGTTGATAAATCTCTCAGGGATAGAAGTAAAACCGAATTTTGCTCCTAAAATACTACCCGCAACACAAGCATTTGTGTCTGCATCGCCACCTTCGTTAATTACTTTAAGTATACCGTTTTCAAAGTCTTTAGCATTAAAATATGCCCATAAACCTGCTGACATAGCTTTTAAAGTATAACCTATTGCTGTTGGCTCATCTAGGTCTAATTGTTCAATGTCTGATGTAAGAGATATTTCAATGAATGATTTTATTCGATTATCATACTTATCTGCAATATGGCAAAGTTGTTTAGCGTCCAAATATTGGGATTCGTTAAGAATGTTTGCAATTAGAAGCGTTACAACAACACAAGACCCAATACATCTATTGTCCCAGTGCGTAACCTTTGAAATTTTTTCCGTGTTAATTACAACTGAATTGTAGTCCCAAAATTCGTAAGTTCCGAGTATTGAAGTTCTCATTATTGCACCGTTTGATGCGTTCTGTTGTTTAGAGAGTTTCCATACTAGTTCTGCTGCTTTGTGAGGGTAAAATGTGAATTGAGGCATTGAAACGACTTTATAGACAGTCTGCCCAATTCCCATAGGAACACCTTTAAACCATTTGTATAGTTCGTTAGCAAAAGATAATTCGTCTACATTTTGGTTATTGAGAATTGAGTCGCAAATGCATAAAAATTGGTCTGTATCGTCAGTCCAGTCACCAATTTTCCAACGTTTCCTATGCTTGTCTTGAATAATTTGAGAATAGTCTGTAAGTCCTTTAGGGTAGTAGTCAGAAACCTCCTTTTTGCTTAAAAATTCAGTCCCAAGTCCTAAAGCGTCACCAATAGCTTGTCCATAAAAAACACCCTTTATTTTATCTAATTGCTCTTCGGTCATTCTTTAAAAGTTACACATAACGTTTTCGGGCTTTGCGTTCGGGCGGGTTTCGGAGCACAAAACTGTCAACCAGCACTGCACTTGAATAGAAGCACAAAGCTCCAAGTTTGCACGTCACCCCGCCTGACGCAAAACCCGTGTTAGCGGTTCGGCTTTCTTTTCTGTCGTATGTGTTTGGCTGAATATTCATTGTCTTTACTGAATTGTCGCAATGTAATTTTCAATTTCTTGACTTTCTCCAAAAGCAGTTGTTGGGTTGTTGAATGGTGGTCTGTCAGAATTTTGAGGACTTAAAATTTCTCCGTTTTCAACTTCATCGCCATATATTGGTGTTTCTCTAAATTTTCCTTTTCCCCTAAAATTTAAAATTACTGCTTGAACTCCTGGAATGATACAAATTTGAAGTCCGGTTTCTTCACTTTCAAAAAAGTCGCTTTGGTTAAGTCGCATACGAACTGTTTTATCCTTTAATAAACTTTCAGGGCAGTATCCGTCCCACATATTTGAAATCATATTTGTTGGTTTTAAGTTGTTTCCGAAAGTAAAAAGGAATAATTCAATGTTTTCTCCTTCTGTTTCTATGTTACTTGCAACCTGCCTTGCAAGCTTTAAGAAGTCAAGATATTTTTTTTCAGCGTTGTCATAACGAATATTGCTTAACTGCCGAAAGTTAGTATACGATTTGCTCGCAAAAACGTCAATAAGTCGCTGGTCAAGTATTAAACAAGGATTGCCGTTAAATGATATTTTGAAAAAGTAAAGTAGTTTGCTATAAGTTGATAGTCCAAGTCCTGCAACATTTTTGAAAGTTAGTGTCAGGTCGTTAAAGTCTGTCGTTGTGAGGTTTGTTTTATCTCTTAAAGTCCGCAACACGTTTTCAATGGTGTCAATGTGTTTCAGAATATTTACAAAATGATTTCCACGCATTCCTGCTGTGTAGCCCCAATAAATTGTCTTGATAATTGTTTCTCTCGGCTCGTTTGTTTCAAAAATGTCTTGACGGCTTATTGTCAAAGTTTTATTGTCACCAAACAACTTGTCATTGAGATTTTTTAGCCACTTAATTTCATTCTCCGCTTTTGTCCAAGTTGTTCGTTTTGTCGTAAAACATTGTTGTCTTACAGGCAGATTTGAGATTAATATTTTGTAATTGTTAATGTTCATTCGTGTCGTCTTTTAAGCTGACCGCTAACGTTTTGCCGCTTTGCGAAGGCGGGGATTTTCAGCACTAAACTTCATTAGATGCACAAAGCTTGAATTTAGCACTTCACTGTCATAGAAGCACGAAACCCCCGCTTTTGCAAAACGGCTGTTAGCGGTTCGGGCTTCTTGATTTATTATCTTTTCAGTTCCCATTTCCAAATTAGTCCATCGTCAGGGTCGTTAATTTCTTCAACTTTTTTAAATCCACATTTCTGCAAAACTTTTGTTGAAGCATTGTCCTGTCCAAGAGTGTGAGCAACAATTAATCTTACTCTCTCGTCTCGAAAAGCATTTTCAATAAGTCCTTTGGTCATTTCAGTCGCAAGTCCTCGATTACGGTAGTCTAGTGCAATTTCATAACCAATTTCTACTGTCCCGTCTGCTGTAGGTTTGCCTTTATAACCTCCGCTTCCAATTAATTTATTGTCTTGTTTGTGAACTGGAAAATATGTCCACCAACCACTTTCTTCCTCATTCTCTGAAAGTCTGTCAAGCGAATATTGTAAAGCAACAACACCAAATTCTGTCCAATTGTCTTGAACAGTCACGTTAATTTTCTTTGCAAGAATTTCATCTCCTTGAATCGCTGTTTTTAAGATTTCAGTATCGCATGGAATGAGTTTTAAATTCTTAGTTTCTATTGTCATTTTGTTTTCTTGTTATAAATTGTCTTGTCGTCTTTAAGGCTGACTACTAATACTCGTGTTTGCGTATCGCTGTTCATTTACTTTTGTCAACTTCTTCATTTATTTTGTAGTGTCCAAGCTGAATTAGTCCATTTAGGTTATCATACTCGACCCAAGTTTCCTTTATCTTTCCTTCTGTCACACGGAAGAAGCAATTGAAGTCTGCTGTTAATTTTTTACCAGTCGGTGGGAAGTTTATGAGTTTTCCTAATTGTGTCCCCGAAAAATTTATTCTGGCAGCAACCAAGTCACCTTCTTCAATGGCAAAAATTATTGTCTCTTGCAAATCGGGGAAAGTTTCTAATTCTTCCTGATGAAATTTAACTAACCCATTATTTGTTTTTATATCTTTGGGTTCAGATGAACTGTGTCTAATAAAATCTTTGTGAACAAGTTCCAAAACCTTATCCCAATCTTTTTGATTGGTTGCATTGATAAACTCTAATACTATTTCTTTTTTACTCTTCATTGATGTTCTAAATATTCAATAAATAATGAATATTGAAAATATTCGACTGCCATTGTCTACCGTTGTCAAAAAATTTTAAAGTCATTTTTTTATTTCTGCTTTTGTGTCCTTATTGTTTGAAATTCTAAAACTGTCATTTTCTTTTTATTTCGTGTTGGGTCTTTATTTAGCCTGACCGCTAACTCTCAAATATACGCAGTTCAATTAAAAAGTCAAAAAATTCTATAATTTTTTTTAAAAGATTATAAGCTATTGTCAATCTATGTAATGAAGTAAAAATTCTAAGAAAAGTGCATTGACTTATTGTGAGATTTTAAAAGTTTATTTATATTACGCAATGAAAGAGTTATTTGAATTACGCAGTTATATTAAATGAATAGTTATGTTTCAAATTGATAAATATCAGTATTCCATTGGAGAACATCACGGCCAATCAGTGATTTGGGTTCATTTTCCTTATAACCTTGAGTCCTTAAGTCATTTAAGAGAACACGTAAAAGCTCGATGGAGTCAATCTAAAAAATGTTGGTTTGTAAATGATATAAGTATAATCGGCAGTTATATCGTAAAAAATGGAAGAGAGCGAATACTTGAATTATAACTCATTCAATTCTTCTTCTGTATATTTTTTCTTGCCTACTTTGTCAAAATCAAATTGAAGTGTAAATCTAAAGGTATTGTCTAAAGGATTTCTTTGGCTTGAAGTAGGTACTAAATAAGAAAAATCCAATCCAAAAACTGAATATTTGACACTTACGCCAGCAGTGAAATATTTTCTATTTCCTTTCAATGCATGTTCATTGAAGTACCCTGCTCTTACTCCAAATTGTTGGTCATACCAATATTCTACTCCGACAGAATACATAAACTCTTTCATCTCTTCTTTAAATCCACCTGGAGCATCTCCGAATGAAGAAAAGATACCTGCAATTGGAGATTTTTGTTTGTATAAGAAATTGCCATTTTCGTCTTTGGTGGTATCTGGAGTAGGAACTAGTAATTTGTTGATATCAGCGTAAAAAGCTATTTCATTAAAATCATTTGGAAAAAATCTAAATCCAGCGCCTATTCCAAGGTTGGTAGGGATAAAATCTTTGTTTAAAGCATCGTCAGTATAAGAGATTTTTGAACCGATGTTGGAGATGGCCAAACCAGCAGAAACAATCCCTTTACGGTCATTTTTTAATTTTAATTCTTGCATATAAGTTGTTGTCAAATCAACACCTACTGCTTTACCTGCTTTGACTTCAGTACTATTGACTTCTTGACCTGCAGCTAAATTTGAATGGATATATCTGATAGATGTTCCCAATGAAAATTTATCTGATAATTTTCTAGAATATCCTGCATCGAAAGAAAATTCTCTTGGTTTGTAATCGCCATTAATATTGCCCAAATAATCTGTAAACGTGATATTTCCTAGGCTGAAAAATCTTAATGAAGTATGAACTGTTTGTAATTCGTCTATTTTATAATATCCTGCAGCATTAGCAAGGAAGATATCTGAAATCCCTAGATTTTTTAACCAAGGAGTATATGACAGAACTATTCCCATCTTTTTCTCTGAGAAAACAAGTTTTGAAGCATTGTAATATGTCGCAGAAGGGTCTGGTGAAGTGGCAATACCGACATCTCCCATTCCACCACCTCTAGCATCAGGGGTAATTCTTAGAAATGGAACAGCGGTACTCACTGTATTAACTCGTCCTACGTCTGAAGAAGATTTTTGAGCAAATGCAATGGAATGAATGGATGATATAACTATAATGAGGGTTGAAAATCTTTTAATCATATTTAAAGGTTATTACTAACTGTTAATGTTATTTGAGTAAAAATATTGTTTTTGTTTGATTTTATTTCAATAATACTAATTTTTGATACTTATAAGCCTTCTCTCCTTGATTATTTTTGACTGTCACTTTGTAAATATATACTCCTTTCCCGATTTTATCACCATAATCATCTAGCCCGTCCCATTCCATACCTGCAACTCTTCTAGCAATAGAGCTTTGGTTATATTGTAATGTTTTGACAAGTTTACCTCCTACGTTAAAAATTTCAATTTTTATATCAAGGTAAGCTCCTGGTCTATTGTGTTCAAAGCTAAATTGTGTTTTTGTGGTGAATGGATTGGGATAATTTAATACATAATACAATGCCATTTCTGCTTTGTCTTCAACAACAAATTCTGTATAGCCTTCACCAGAATTATTGAGAACATCCCATGCTTTAACTTGAATTTTGTATCTACCGTTTTCGAGCTCATTGAATGGGTATTTTATTTTTCCCTTTTTATAATTTCCAATTTCTCCTTCATAAAAGGAATTGAGATTGATGGGTTTTTTAGAATCATCATTTAAAATGCCTGTAATATCATGACCAATTCCTGTTCCAGAGGTGTTGATTCCATTTTCATCTTCTAATTGAATATATAAAGTAGAATTCTTTCCAGCAATTCCTCCGAAAACAAAATTTTCATCATCAATATATACATCAACAATAGGGCCTTTATTATCCAAAGGAATACTATCTACAATACCACCAATGGTAATAGATGTATCAAAACCTACAGCATCCCATGAGTTTTCATTGGCGTAGTAACTCAACTTGCCTAGACCAAAATTATAGTTAATATCTTTAGGCATGATAAACGAAAGTTCAAAAAGTCCATTTTTAGCTTGAGTACGACCTTTGTATAAAATATTATTTCTTGATTTAAAGTTGTAAGTAGGGCTAGTGGCATCATTACTTAATGTGCTTTGTAAGACCATTTTATCATAAACTATCACGTTTACAATTCCATTAAAATCTGTGTCTAAAATATTATTTTCTTTGACTTCTCCTTTGATTGTAATCTTCCCTAGTGCTTTTAATGTGTCAGTAGGCTCTTCATAAGAAAGTATTTCAGTGGTATTAATTGAGTTTTTGGGGAAAGCAAGTTTTAAAGCAGGGTCTCCAAATAATGCAAACTTTCTATTATTTTCTCTTGTATTGGTTGAGTTTTTTGTCAAGAGCATGATATCTCCTATTGTTTTATCAAATGTTGTAGAAGCCTCTAATAAATATCTAGTAAACCGTTCATTTATCACTCTGTTCTTATCTGAGAATACAAGCCTTGTTGTGCTTACCAAGGCGATAGCGCCTCCATTTTCTTTAACTAAAATCCTTTCACCAGCAGAGTTTTTCTTAGGCACATCAAATCTTGTAAATTCACATGTTGCAGTACAGAATAAAAATAATTTATCTCGATTTTCCCATCTGTTAATATCATCAAATGTGAGCACTTTCTCTGTGGTTAAACCATTTGGCCCTCCATGTCCTACAAAATTAAGGTAGAATAAACCTTGAAATATTTTATTGTTTAAAGATTCATTGACATCAGGATAGCGTTGGCCTCCAGATACAGATTGTTGCTTAAATGCATCTAAGTATATTTTTGAAATATTGAAATTAAGATATTGGTTTTGTGCGATATCTGCAACTTCATTGGCATCTCTGATGTGAATATTTGCATCTTCATCATCAGCCATAAAAGCCATTTGGGTTCGCCAATTTCCATAAGATGATTGAGAATAATATCTTTTGATTTTTTCTACACTATGTTGTGCTTTTTCAAGATTATCTACAGTGATTCGCCCAATTGCGATATCTAGCAAATGTGTCATTGTATTTGTGACATCATTCCCTTCTGAGTCGTCTAAAAATCCATAATAGTCATCTGTAACATAGGTCTCTACAGTTTGGAAGGTAGAGTTGCTTTGGTAAGAGGGGAGAAGAAAATCTGCCAATGATTTATTGTCATAGTTGCCATTCCCAAAAAGTAATAAATATTTTGGAGCAGTTTCAGGAGCAATAGCAGCTCTATCATAAAACATTTTGACAAAGTTTCTAATGGCTGTTAAATCATTATTCCCAGATGAAAATTCATTAAAAATCTCTTCTAAATCTACAACATGATAACTCAAGCCTTCTTGTTGTAAATGAAATTCGCCTATTTCGCTTGCAAGATTTATTAATGGTTTGCGTGTAATAATCAAATAATCTGCTTGTGATAAGCCATGAAGATTTTGATTGTTGATTTGACCTAAAGCTATTGGGCTTAATGTTGGGCTTTGAAAAGCGACAAACTCTTTAAGAGTCGAAGTTTTAGATTTGAATGTTCCATTTGATGTAGATATTTCTTGAATGTTGAACAAGTCACTAATGTCCCATACTTTCAGAGAAGAGTTCCAATTGCCAATATTGAATTGAGATACATTATTTTCTCCTATAGAATTTAAAGATCTAAAATATAAAGGTTCTTGAGCATAAGATAATTGGCGTGTAACATTGATAGTAATATAATCTGGCCATGCTTTTGAGTTAAAGTCTGGTCTGTTGTATAAAATCTGTATAGGTATATTTGAGCTAGGGTTGGCTATACTAAAACTAGATTCTGAATAGTTGGCAGCATTGGCTAATTCGGAGCTACCAGTTGCCGAGATATAAATATTTTTTAGAAGTGTATTATTAGAATTTACTTGGAAAGAACTCGTATTAAGAGCAGATTTTGCGGCGATTCCTAAAAAGATATTTGCTGGTGCAGAGTTGTCGATATTTTGAAAATTGAAATTATATTGAATTTGATTAGTGCCATCAATTTCACGTCCTAGCCATATTCTCCCTGATTGCAAGAGATTAATTGTGTTATCTTCTATATGTTGATAGTCATTGAAAGTGTTTATTTCCTTATTGGCAACTTCTACAATAGGAGAGGAGTTGGTAATTCTTTTTCCTGCGCCTGGACTGATGGTAATGAAATATGATTTTTGGTCGCTATATAGATTTTTGATTTGTCTGAAAGTATTAGTTGAAGTATTTAATACCCATGATTCAGGTCCTTCTAAGTAAGCAATTATTTCTAAATTTTGTCCTTGACCATTGACTTGAATAGGAATCTCTTTGATATCATCAATACGAGGAGCTCCTGCCAACTCTGGGAGCATGCCTCCATTTTGACCGTATATTTTGATTTCAGAAGTATTAATATTTTGAATGTCAATATTGAGTTTTTTCAAAAATTCGGCATTCATTCTATATATACCATTTTTTTCGACACCTATCTTATACCAATTACCAGATGATAGTTGGGAGTTGTCTGCATATTGAATAGCTCTACTTTGTGATTTTTTGGTACTATTTTCAGCTTTTCTCAGTTCGATATCAAATTTTTCTAAGACTTCAATATCATTCCCTGCCTTTCGGAACGGCAATATTTCTATTGTAGAAACTGCTTGACCTTTTTGAATACCTGAGAAGACTTCAACTTGCCAATCATTAGAAATATGATTGAGTTGCTCTATGCTTAGATAACTTGTAGGAACTTTACGAGTGCTGATTGATATTAAATTTGCAACTTGATGGTTTTCATTTTTTTGAAATGAATATGTAGGCAAATATTGATGATGAGCAGAATAATTGGCGTTACTAAAAGATAAATCATCAGAATTATTATTCCATTTTATATTGATAACTTCAGCTTTAAGATTTACAAAAAAGAAAGTTGAATATAATAGCAGACAATAGTATAAATACTTGTCAAATAGGCTGGTTTTATAAAATACTTTTTGCAACATCAATAATATTTATTATTTTGTATCGTTAAAGATAAAATTCAAAGGGAGAAAATGAGGTGTTTTTGTTAAAATTCATAAGAAAAATACATAGAAAGTAATTTAACAAAATTTTACACGCATAAAAATTTTTGAATTAAGAAATGTTATAAATATCTTTGTTTTTCTGTAAAAGTATCAAATAGTAGAATGATAACTAAAAAATTAGCAAAAAAGCTGTTCGGTGTAGCGGTTTTAGGTTTTGTATTAACTAGTTGTAGTAAGAAAGAGCAATCTTCTGCTACAGGATGGAACTACAATGATTCCAAGTGGGGTGGTTTTAGTGTTGCGAAAAGCAAAGAACAAAAAACTGGCCCAAATTTGGTGTTTATTGAAGGTGGAACATTCCTAATGGGAGGAACAGAACATCTTATTACACAAGAAATGGACAATATTCAAAGGAGAATTACGGTATCTTCTTTTTATATGGATGAGACTGAAGTTGCCAATATTCACTATAGAGAATATCTTTATTGGACTAATAATGTATTTGGTGCTGACAATCCAGAGATTGTAAGAAAAGCGCTTCCTGATACATTATGTTGGCGTTCAGAATTGGCATATAATGAGCCTTATGTAACGCAATACTTTAGATTCCCTGCTTATGATAACTATCCAGTAGTAGGTGTAACTTGGGAGCAAGCAAGAGATTATAGTGCATGGAGATCTGACAGAGTCAATGAAATGTTGTTAGTGAAAAATGGTTATTTGGAACTTTCTACTGATCAAAAAGGTGCAAATAACTTTAATACTGGTGCTTATACTAGTGGTTTATACCAAGGTGCTCAAGGTAAAAAAGCAATTAAAGACAACAATCCTGAGGGAGAAGGTACAAGACCAGTTGGACTTTCTGATGGTGTTTTACTTCCAGATTACAGATTGCCTACAGAAGCAGAGTGGGAATATGCTGCACTTGCATTGAAAGGTACTCAACCGATAGAGGGAGAGGAAGTGGTTGCTAATAGAAGAATATACGCTTGGGATGGTAATAGTGTGAGATATCAAAAACACAATAGAAATCAAGGTATGATGATGGCTAACTTCAAAAGAGGTCGTGGTGACAATATGGGTATGGCTGGAGCTTTGAATGATAAAGCTGAGATTACTGCTGATATTCATGCTAACTTCCCTAATGATTTTGGTTTGTTCAATATGTCTGGTAACGTATCTGAATGGGTTGAAGATGTTTATAGACCTCTTACATTTGCGGATGCTAGTGATTTGAATACATTCAGAGGTAACGTATTTATGAAAGTGAAAACTGATGAAACAAATACTCCTGAGTTAGACGAAACAACTGGTCGTGTTCAAATGGTTATTCAACCTGAAGAAGAATTAGAAAATAGAAGAAACTATAGAACTGCAGATGCTATTAACTATGGTGATGGTGATGAGCGTTCTAAAGTTCAATATCAAGAAACTACAACATTGATTAGCGATAAAGCTAGAGTTTATAAAGGTGGTTCATGGAATGATAGAGCATATTGGTTGTCTCCAGGTACTAGAAGATTTTTGAATCAAGATCAATCTTCAGCAACAATTGGTTTCCGTTGTGCGATGATTAGATTAGGTTCTACTGATGGTAAACCAGGTGGTGGAAATAATTTCACTGAGAGCAAAAAAGCTCAGATGAAAAATGCTAAAGCAAGAAAATAATCTTTTTAGATAAAACTTAAAAGCCGCTTTTTTAGCGGCTTTTTTTGTGTTGAATATTGAGGTTTTAATAAGAATTATTTAAGAATGATTCTAAATTAACAATATCAACAAATCCATTGACATTGAATAACATAGCGTTCTAAAGTATTTGTATAGATTCTTGAATTAATGACCAATAATTGGAGAAGTAATATTCATTTATTTGACTATAAAATCGTATCTTTGCACCTCGAAAAGTTTTTATTAATTAACATTTAAAATATTAATTCCATGATCTTTGATTTGGATATGATTAAGAAGGTGTATGAGCGTTATCCAGAACGTATTGCTGCTGCAAGAAAAGTAGTTGGAAAACCTTTGACACTTGCTGAAAAAATTCTTTATGCCCACTTATGGGAAGGTAATGCTACTGAAGCTTATGAAAGAGGAGTGTCTTATGTAGATTTTGCTCCAGATAGAGTAGCAATGCAAGATGCTACTGCTCAAATGGCATTATTGCAATTTATGCAAGCAGGAAAAACTAAAGTAGCAGTTCCTTCTACTGCACATGCTGACCATTTAATTCAAGCTAAAGTAGGAGCAGATAAAGATTTGCAAGAAGCAATCAACAAATCTTCTGAAGTTTTTAACTTTTTGGCATCAGTATGTAATAAATACGGTATTGGTTTTTGGAAACCAGGTGCTGGTATTATTCACCAAGTTGTATTAGAGAACTATGCATTCCCTGGTGGAATGATGATAGGTACAGACTCTCATACAGTGAATGCTGGTGGATTGGGTATGGTAGCTATTGGTGTTGGTGGAGCTGACGCTGTAGATGTTATGGCAGGAATGGCTTGGGAATTGAAAATGCCTAAGTTGATTGGTGTTAAATTAACTGGAAAATTAAGTGGTTGGACTGCACCTAAAGATGTGATTTTGAAAGTTGCAGGTATTTTAACTGTGAAAGGTGGTACTGGAGCAATTGTAGAATATTTTGGAGAAGGAGCTGAGGCAATGTCTGCAACAGGAAAAGGTACTATCTGTAATATGGGTGCTGAGATTGGTGCGACAACTTCTACTTTTGGTTATGATGATTCTATGCGTCGTTACTTGAGAGCTACTGGTCGTGAAGATGTAGTTCAGTTGGCTGATCAAGTAGCAGAACATTTGACTGCAGACCCTGAAGTTTATGCTAATCCTGAAAAATATTTTGACCAACTCATCGAAATTGACTTATCTAAATTGACTCCACATTTGAATGGTCCTTTCACTCCAGACTTGGCGACTCCAGTTGCTGAAATGAAAGAGAAAGCTAATGCTAATGGATGGCCTTTGGATGTAGAATGGGGATTGATAGGTTCTTGTACCAACTCTTCTTATGAAGATTTGACTAGAGCGGCTTCTATTGTTGAAGATGCAGTAGCTAAAGGCATTAAACCAAGAGCTATCTTAGGTATCAACCCAGGTTCTGAGCAAGTTCGTTATACAGCAGAAAGGGATGGTTTATTGGATTCGTTCAATAAATTTGAAAATGCAAAAATCTTCACTAATGCTTGTGGTCCATGTATTGGCCAATGGGATAGAGAAGGTGCTGAGAAAGAAGAGAAAAACTCTATCGTTCACTCTTTCAATAGAAACTTTGCTAAACGTGCTGATGGTAACCCAAATACTCACGCATTTGTAGCATCTCCTGAAATGGTAGCTGCAATTGCTATCTCAGGTAGATTAGATTTTAACCCTATTACCGATACTTTGGTGAACGAAGCTGGTGAGCAAGTGAAATTAGCTGAACCTCAAGGTTCTGAATTGCCTTCAAAAGGTTTTGCTGTTGAAGATAATGGATATCAAGCTCCTGCTGAAGATGGTTCTAATGTAGAAGTGGTAGTAAGCCCTACATCTCAACGTTTGCAATTATTAGAATCTTTTGCTGCATGGGATGGTAAAAATATTACTGGTTCAAAATTATTGATTAAAGCATTGGGTAAATGTACAACAGACCATATCTCTATGGCTGGACCTTGGTTGAGATTTAGAGGTCACTTGGATAACATTTCTAATAATATGCTTATCGGTGCTGTCAATGCATTCGGTGGTGCTACTAACTCTGTTGTTAATCAATTGACTGGCGAAAGAGGTGAAGTTCCTGCAACAGCAAGAGCATATAAAGCAGCTGGCGTTCCTTCTATTGTTGTGGGTGACCAAAACTATGGTGAAGGTTCTTCTCGTGAACATGCAGCTATGGAACCAAGACATTTGGGAGTAAAAGCTGTATTGGTAAAATCTTTTGCTCGTATCCACGAAACCAACTTGAAAAAACAAGGAATGTTGGCATTGACTTTTATCGATGCTAATGACTATGATAAAGTAAGAGAAGATGACAATATCGATATTACTGGATTAGATTCATTTGCTCCTGGTAAAAACTTAACTATCACTTTAAATCATGCTGATGGCTCTTCTGAATCATTTGATGTAGCTCATTCATACAATGATCAACAAATTGAATGGTTTAAAGCAGGAAGTGCTCTTAACTTAATTAAACAACAAGCAGGGAAATAATTTCCTGAATTGAGTAATTTGCCGTAGGCTATCTGCTTGAATAGTAGATAGCCTATGTTTTTTAATAGAAAGTCCCTTAAATTTGTACTGTTCTAATTTTCCTCTATGATAAAAAATATCATCTTTTTAAATGTTGTCGTTTTACTTTTAGCCTTTAATATGAATGCACAAGAAATACCTACCTGTGAAAAAATACCTCATCAAATAACAGCACACAAGGACACTCGAATAGATAACTATTACTGGTTGAATGATTACTGGTTAAATGGCTCTAAGAAAGAACAAGTGCTTGACTATCTTAAAAGGGAGAATAGTTATTCAGATGCTATTATGGAACCTACAAAAGAATTGCAAGATTTGCTTTATAATGAGATTAAAGGTAGAATCAAGGAGACAGATCAAAGTGTCCCATATTTTGAAAATGGATATTGGTATATTGTTAGAACTGAAGAAAGTAAAGAATATCCTATTTATACTAGAAGGAAAGGGAATATGGAAGCACCAGAAGAAATTCTTTTGGATGTCAGTCTTATGGCAGATGGGCATGGATATTATCAAGTGGGAAGTTTGGACATAAGTCCTGATAATAAAATAATGGCTTATGGTGTTGATACTTTGGGTAGAAGGCAATACACTATTTATTTCAAAAATCTTGAAACAGGTCAACTTTATGATGCAACAATACCCAATACCACCTCCAATTTAGTATGGGCTCAAGATAGTAAAACTGTATTTTATTCTACACAGAACGCAAAAACACTTAGAAGTAATAAGATTTGGAGATATGAGATTGGAATGGCAAAATCTAAAAAACTCATCTTTACAGAGAAAGATGAAATGTTTGATGTGTCAGTGTCAAAGACAAAAAGTAATCAGTATATTTTCATCAATTCTGAAAGTACATTAAGCTCAGAAACTCAATTTATCTTAGCGAGCCAGCCTTTGAGTCGATTTCAAATCTTTTTACCAAGAGAGAAAGAAATTTTATACAGTATAGAAGATTTTGAAGGGGATTTTTATATCCTCACCAACTGGGAAGCCTTTAATTTCCGGTTAATGAAAGTAGGTATAAATGGTTCTTATTTGAAAGATAATTGGAAAGAAATTATTCCTCATAGAAAAGATGTGCTTTTAGAATCTTTTGATATTTTCAAAGACTACTTGGTCATACAAGAAGTAGCGAATGTTAATACTCAAATAAAAGTAATTCCATGGAAGAATCAACAAAAAGGATATTATATTCATTTTGACACAGATGCTTATATGGCAGGGCTAGGTTATAATCCTGAGTTTGAGACTAATAAACTTAGGTTTCATTACCAAAGTATGAATACCCCTCCGACTCAATTTGAGTTGCAAATGGATAATCAGCAACGTACAGTTTTGAAGCAGAAGGAAGTTATGGGTGATTTTCATTCAGAATATTATGTTACAAAAAGAATTTGGGCGACTGCGAAAGATGGAACAAAAGTGCCTATTAGTATCATTTATAGAAAAGATTTTAAAAATGATGGCACACATCCATTGTTGTTGAATGGTTATGGAGCTTATGGATTGTCTTCAGATCCTTATTTTAGTGTAGCAAGATTTAGCTTATTAGATAGAGGATTTGCTATTGCTATTGCACATATTAGAGGAGGAGAGGAGATGGGTAGGCAATGGTATGAAGATGGAAAGATGTTTAAGAAAATGAACACTTTTACTGATTTTATTGATTGTGCTGATTTTTTGATTGAAGAAGGATATACTTCTAAAGAGCATCTTTATGCTAATGGAGGGAGTGCTGGAGGCTTGTTGATGGGGGCAGTAGCCAATTTAAGGCCAGATTTGTGGAATGGAATTGTTTCAGATGTACCATTTGTTGATGTGCTTACAACTATGTTAGATAAAACTATTCCTTTGACTGTGGGTGAATATGACGAATGGGGAAATCCTCACAATAAAGCGAGTTATTTTTATATAAAATCATATTCTCCCTATGATAATATAGAACGCAAGTCGTATCCTCACATGATGATAAATACAGGGTTGCATGACAGTCAAGTACAATATTTTGAGCCAGCTAAGTATGTTGCCAAATTAAGAGAGTTGAAGACAGATGATAATATTTTGATACTAAATTGTGATATGGAAACGGGTCATGGAGGAAAGTCTGGTCGTTTTCAAAAAATCTTTGAAATTGCTAGAGAATATGCTTTTTATTTAATGTTGGAAAAATTAGAAACACCTCCATTGAAAGAATAGCTACGTTTTAACTGTTGTCATTTTTATTTTATAATAGAATTTAAGTAAATTACAGTGATACTCACTGATGACTTGAGTGTATATTTGTAAGGATAAACCATGAAAAGACTTTTATTAATCATTGTAATACTTCATGTATTCGTTATCAATAGTTTTGCTACGCATAATCGTGCAGGTGAAATTACTTATAAGCAAATTTCAGGATTGACATTTGAATTTACAATTACTACCTATACCAAGGCGAGTTCAGTGGAAGCTGATAGAAATGAATTGCCTATTTTTTGGGGAGATGGTACGACTAGTACTCTTCCTAGAACTACCGAACAATTTTTGTCTAATGATATCAAGCTAAATAGATATACTGGAACACATACTTATAGCGGTCCATTTACTTATGTAGTCTATATGGTGGATCCTAATAGAATAGAAAGTATATTGAATATATCCAATTCTGTCAATGTTCCTTTTTATATTGAAGATACATTAAAAATATTAGATCCATTGATTTATGGGTTTAATAATTCACCAATTTTATTAAATCCACCTATAGATTTTGGGAATGTAAATGAAATATTTGTTCACAATCCTAATGCTTACGATCCAGATGGGGATAGCCTTTCATATAGTTTTGTAGTTCCAAAGCAAGGAGTAGGCATGAATGTTCCAGGATATGTGTCGCCAGACAAAATCAGCCCAGGCCCAGATAACGTGATTACGCTGAATCAATATACTGGAGAATTGCGCTGGGAGACTCCCAAAAGGCAAGGAGTTTATAATGTCGCAATATTAATAACAGAATATAGAAATGGTCAAGCAATAGGGACTGTGGTGAGGGATTTACAAATTATTGTTCAAGCAGCAGTCAATAAACCTCCTCAGATAAGTGGTCCTGAACAAATCTGTGTTGTAGCAGGTGATACAATCAAACAATTATATACTGCAACAGATCCTAATTTTCAACAATTAGTAAAATTGTCATCTAATGGAGCTCCTTATGAAGTTGCCAATAGCAAGGCAGTTTTTATTACTTCTCAACCTTCAAATCCCAATCAGGCTCAATTTTATTGGGCAACAAATTGCAGCCATTTGAGAAATACAGATTATCAAATGGTTGTAAAGGCAGAAGATAATGCTGAAGTGCCCTTAGTGGATTTGAAAACTGTGATAGTTAAAGTTTTAGCACCAGCACCTCAAAGTGTTTTAGGTGAATATTTTCCTGCTGATAATCAAGTGAAAATTACTTGGGAGAGGAATTATTCATGTGCTGATAATGATAAATTTATTGGCTTCTCGATATGGAGAAAGATAGGTTGTGGCTTTGTAGTTGATACTTGTCAGAATAATTTGAATTTATTGGGATATACAAAAATTGGTGAAACTTCAAATAGTGAATGGTTGGATGTCGATATTAGAAGGGGAGTCAATTATAGTTATTTTGTAGTTGCAGAATTTGCAAGTAAAAGTCAGATAGGAATGTTGTATAATAAATTTCAAGGGCTTCCTTCTACAGAAGTTTGTGTTGAATTACCCAAAAACATACCTTTCTTTTATCATGTAGATGTCAAAGCAACTGAAGCAGCTAATGGTCAGATATATATTGAATGGTCTAAACCTCAAGCATTGGCTTTGGATACGATATTAAATCCAGGTCCTTATCAGGTGAAATTATTTAGAGCTATAGATAATAGCACTAATTTTCAATCCATTTTTGAAACAACTGCACAACAATATTCTGCTTTGTGGGATACAACCTTTACAGACAAGTTGTTGAATACGGTAGCTCATTTTTATTCCTATAAGATTGAATTTTATGTCAATGGTAATCAACTTTTAGGGGAATCTCTTACAGCATCATCTGTTTATTTGTCAGTCATACCTTCCAATCAAAAGCTAGAGCTAAATTGGACATCTTCTGTTCCATGGGAAAATGAATTGTATCACATTTATAAAGAAGATGTTTTAGGTGATTTTATTTTAATTGATAGTACAAATACAACTACTTATTTGGATAAAAACTTATCAAATGATAGTATCTATTGCTATATAATCAAAAGTATTGGTTCTTATCATATTGATGGACTCAAAAGTCCTTTGTTGAATTATTCTCAGCTAGTTTGTGCTCAACCCAAAGACACGACTCCTCCTTGTCCACCTATACTTGAAGTAGATAATTATTGTTCCAATCAAGCGTATTCTAAAGAAGAGGTAGTCAACCATTTGAAATGGAATTTTCCAAGAAACTGTACAGATAGTAACGCTGTGAAATATTTGATTTACTATAAAGAAGATTTTTCAGGAGATTATCAGTTGATAGATAGCGTAATTGGAGGAAATGTTAAAAGTTTCATGCATTATCTAGATGTGAGTTTAAGAGGGTGTTATCAAGTGAAAGCTGTTGATGAAGTAGATAATATAAGTCAGGCTTCCAATGAAATCTGTGTATCAGATTGTCCAATTTATGAATTGCCCAATACGTTTACGCCTAATGGAGATGGAGTTAATGATTTATATACACCTATATTGCCTTATTCTGGAGTAAATCGTATCAATATTCATATTTTTAATAAGATGGGTAATTTAGTATTTGAAACTACTTCTCCAGATATTTTATGGAATGGAACAGATTTTAAAAATGGGAAAGAATTGCCTACTGGTGTATATTACTATGTTTGTGAAGTGTATTTTCAAACCTTAGAAGGTGAATCAAAATTGGAGAAACCTTTGAGTGGATATATTCATTTAATCAGATAAAGACAATTATGTTTACAGGCATCATAGAAACAATAGGGCGAGTAGTCGAAAAAAAGTATCAAGGAGAAAATATTCATTTTATTATAGAAAGTTCTTTTACTAGTGAATTGAAAATAGATCAAAGTGTTGCTCATAATGGTGTATGTTTGACAGTAGTCGAGATTGAAGGGAATACTTATGGCGTTACTGCAATCAAAGAGACATTGGATAAGACAAATCTTGAACATCTTGAAATTGGCAATCTTGTCAATTTGGAGAGAGCAATGCTTGTCGGGGCAAGATTAGACGGTCATATCGTTCAAGGTCATGTTGATACCACAGCAATATTGGATAAGATGATTACTAAAGATGGTAGTACTGAATTTTATTTTGAGCTGTCTGATAAAGCAGAGTTTTCGTTAGTAGATAAAGGTTCTGTGTGTATAGATGGTGTGAGCCTGACAGTTGTTAAGGCAGATAAAAGAAATTTTCATGTAGCTATTATTCCTTATACTTTTGAGCACACTTTATTTCATTTGTATCGAGAAGGAGATATTGTCAATATTGAATTTGATATAATAGGTAAATACATTCAACGATATTTGAAAGCCACTAACGGATAGATTTATTTATTTTTGAGTTAGAAATTTCAATGATTTAAGTACTGCATTTTTTGACTTATTAAATAATTTTAGCATTTCCATCTAGTTCTTTTTAAATCAAAAATTATAGATTTAAATAAAACTTATGTTATGAGGTGGTTTATAATATCCTTTTTATTATTTTTTTCCAATCAGGTTTTTTCTCAGATTTCTAATCACGATATTGGGATTGCTCACTTCGGAAATCCTATTATTAGTTTGAATAAAGATTCGATAAAATTTTCTCAATCTGACAAGTATAATATCATCCAGCAAATGGATAAATTTTGTTATAGTGATGATGGAAGTCAAATCTTTTTCAAACAGCCATTTGAAGATTTATTTATAGTTTTTGATGCAAAGAGTGGGCTAAAAGTACAGTCTTTTAATTATTCAGAAGGCAGTAAAACACGATATGGGAGAACAGTTATTAGTAAGTTACTTCCAGCAATAAATTTTCCTTATTTAGAAAATCAAAAAATGGAAACATGGTTGGATGCTGACCATAAATTGATTTTGGAAAATAAAGTTCAACTGGCAATCAAAGATACTTTGGGTACAATAGTGAAATCAATAAATCTCCCAAATGTTATAAGCACTTCAATTGAAAACTATAACAAGGTTATAGGCTCAATGGATATACCTCAAGCTAATCTTAGTTTTCAATATAAATCACCTGGAGATTATTTGTATATCAATTGGACTGTTGGTCAAGCGTATTTAACAACTTATGATTCGACTTCGATGCATCTGATATATTCATTGTCTCAGAATAAGTTCTTGACACCAGAGGATATTTTAAAACAACAATACCCGACATCAAATATTATTTATAATGGTATTGGTTTTATAGATGGTGCCGTTGTTTTTTATCATAATCAAAATTCAGGAGATGCTACTGATACAACAGCCAACTATACTATTTTGGATTTGGCTACAAATAAATTGATAACTAGAGGGCAAATCATAACATGGTATCTCAATGATGAAAGAGTTGTAGGAGTTGATAAAGATGCCCAAAAAGTATTTTTAAAACATAGCTATTATAAAGACATGAGGAATGTGAATGATTATAAATATTCATTATATATTACAAGCTATCCATTCAACTATAAATTTAGAATTGTTGGCAATGATAAAAGGGATAGGTATATTGATTTTTTTGGATTGGATAAAGGAGATGATTTTTACAAAAGGTCGAATGTTAAAAATTTAGATACAGATGTAAAAATGGATCAGAAAGGCAAAAATTTGGGATATTCATGTATCTTTTATCATCCAGATTACGGATATTATATGTCGTTGACTAATCTGTCTGTATTGGATACTTCGACTTCAAAAGTAGTCAGTTTAATAGAACAAGATAGATTCAAGCCTTTTTACGATGGAGATTATTCTGGGAAGTATAAAGAAATTCAAGCGCCAATTAATATTGTTCAAAAGGAAAAAGTTGTTGATGAGTTTCCAATGGATCCAGACGCTGAAAAATATTCAATTGAAAATAATGAGTTTAGCAATAAGTACATGGTTGGAGTTAGAACTATGATGAATTTAGTAGGTTCAAATGATACGTCTTCAATTCTTAGTACGATGAAGTATAATAATTTTAAGCTAGGAAGGCCTATCTCTAGAACAGATGATGGAGGAATACTAATGACTATGATTCCTAATCGTGAAAATATGAATGATTATAATGTTCATAAATTAAGCATATTACTAAATGGTTCAAATTCGTATGTAAAGTCTGTTGTATATTCTTCAAAATCTTACTTTATAATTTCTGAATATAACAATCAGTTTTCTAGATATGGGTTTAAAGAATTAGAACATCAAGGAGGAGAATCTTCTGTTAGAGTTTTTTATAGACCTAGTTGTACTTCTACTATATCACAAGATGGGGATTTATATAAAATAGGAATGTTTCCTCGTAAAAATTAATTTTTATATAGGTGTTTGATAAACTATAATTTATTGATTTTATCCATGATTTTTTCTGTCAATGGATCGCAATATTTTAGATTGAAACTGAACAGTTCATCAGTTGAATATGCTTTTTCAATCTGTGCTCTTAACATTGATTTTGCCCTATTCAATCTCACTTTGACATTGGCTTCTGATATTTCTAATAGATTGGAAGTTTCAGATACATTTAATCCATTCATCTCTCTGAGAGAAAATACCATGCGATAATCTTCTGGGATTTTGCTAAGTGATATTTCTATAATATGTCCCAATTCGAGATTGAGTAATTGTTCCTGAGCATTATTTGTTTTTTTACTAAACATTGGATTTGCATTTTCGTGAATGAGTTCTGTTGATTGTTCATTTTTGACGTAAGATTTTTGTTTCTTTCTATAACAGTTGTTCAACATTATACGAATAAGCCATGTCTTAAAGTTGGCTCTTTCTTCATATTGAGAGAGGCTTTTAAATGCGTCTATATATGTGTCTTGCATCAAATCTTCTGTATCTTCATGGTTGAAGTTGAATGATCTTCCTATCTTATATAGATAAGGATTATACCGCCTTATGATGATTTCATAAAGCGGTTTTTCTCCATTAAGAACTCTTTCAATAATTTCTTTTTCAGTATATTTTGAAATCTTTTCCATGATTTAAGATACTGCTTTTGATAATTTGGCTAATGAAAATGCTGCGATAGCCATCACTAAATCCCTTACTGCAACATCTACAAAGTTAAATCCAATGAGTAGAGATAAAGCGATAACTGTCAGCCATGCAGCTACAATATAAGCACCAATCTCTGTTTTAACAAGTACAATGATACCTGCAATAATTTCGACAACTCCAGCTATCATCATAAATGTGCCTGTTGAAAATGGTAGTAATCCTGCAATAGTTGGGTTGACATATTGTTCCCAGTTAGTGAGTATATTTGCAAATTTATCTGCACCTGCGACAATTGGAACTATACCAAATGTATATTTTAAGATGATAAATACTTGATTGACTATTTGATTTGAATGATTTGTGTTCATGACTTAATAATTTTAAAATTTGTTAGGAAATTGTTTAGCGATACCTTCTGAAAGAATTCTTGACATTATAAGTGTCATGTGGTCAAATGCTTCATCATAAAGTTGAATGGCTTTATTGTGGTCATTTTGAAGAAGTGCTACTGAGTAAGCTACAGTCTGGTCAATATGCATTTCCATCATGTGATGCATGTCGTGTTGTGTCCAGTGAGTAGGGTTGGCTCCATTTAGAAAATCTCCAATCTCTTTTGCGTTTACATACCAATTGTCTAATGCTGTTTTGAGTTCTACCTCATTATTCTCTTTTGCTGCTGTCAATACTGGCACCGCTAATTGAATATGCTCGATCAATAGTTCAGTCAATTGATCTCCTGCATCTTGACCATAATAGGGGACGATAGCTGAACCAATATCTTTTTGATTTTGAATTAATCTTGCGAGATTGGAATTGAGAGCATCTGGCTCATGAAAAAATGCTTCTACTGTTTTGTAAGTCCATTGCATGTGGTCTGCCCAAAGTTTCTGCATAGCATTATCAAATGCTTTGAACTTTTCTGTACTTGTAGGGTCAATTGTTACATCGTCCTTTTTACAACTTTGTAAAGAGAATATTAGAGAGAATGCTATTGATAATAGTACGAACTTCCCGTAGAAGGTTGCTGTCTGTCTGAATAAATTTTTCATAGTAATATTTTTTGCTTTTAGTAATTTAAAAATTGTCTAGACTTTAAAATATTAGAGTCAACCAAGAATGAAAAGGTTACAAAAGCAGTGAAAAAATATTTTACAATGTTCAGAATTAGACAATCTGACTATAGCAAGATGAACTTGACATTGATTTAAATATATTGTTTGTTAATTCCTTATTGCTTAAATATTTTGTATATTTCATTATATCAGAAGCAATGAAAGTAAAGAATGATATATTTTTTCTGCTTGATACACTCTCTCCCAATGAGAAAGCTTATGTGTCTAAGTATTTTCTTAGAAGCAATAAGAATGATTCAACATATTTAAATTTATTTGTTTACTTGTGTAAGGTTAAAGATGTTGATATTGCTGATATTAAAAAAGAATTTAAAAACACCTCCATTGCAAAAAATCCTGCGGCTGCTTTCTATTATTTGTATGAGCATATTCTTGACACTCTGACGCCCATTGGTGAAAAAAGTCATTTGCATTTTACAAGTATTCAACAATTTGGACATATTCAATTCTTGATTCGAAAATCTCTCTATGATCAGGCTTTAAAGAAAATAGCATCGTTTAAACAATTGTTGGAAGAGTATGAAATGTATTCACTCTATATCATTTTACTACAAACAGAGATTGATTTATTTGCTTATTTTAAGAAAACTTTAGAAGACAAACAGTTGCTCATTCAGAAGAAGATTGAATTGTCTCAATTGATTTTTAATGAGAATTTAGCACAACTTCAAGTGAGTATTTCTGAAAATTTAATCTTTAATAGTGGTGTATCTACTAGAAGCTTCGAGAGGGAAGATATCTTAAAGATAAAATCAACCCTAAATAATCTATTAGAAGAGCAACTGTTATCATTTAAAACAAAGCATTACATATATCACGCTTATAGCAATATTGCTATCCTAGAGCATAACTATGAAGAAGCTGCAAAAAGTCTAAGTCTTCTGTTGAATGAATATGACAAGCAAGCTCAATTTAAAACTCACTTCTTTCATATTTATGCAAAATTGATTTGCAATTATATCAATAGACTTGTAAGTATTCAAGCATTTGGAGAGATTGAATCATTAGATAAGACTATTCAAGAAATTGAAAAGATAGCATCTGTAAAAAAGGTGGATAAAGTCGCCTTAGAAGATATATATATCACATATTATCATGCCAAGTACGCATATTATTTGTCTTTAGAGAATTTTAAGGAAGCCTATAAAATGACAGAACTCATGAAGCAATATTCATTGCCCATGGAAAGGAACAATGCTTTATTTATTATATATCACTATGATTTTGCTTGTGCTGCATTTTATGTTCAAGAATATGATTTTGCTCTACAATATATAGATACAATTCTCCACCATGAGAATAGAAATATTTTTCCAGATGTACTTTTGTTTACTAGGATATTGCAATTTATTATATGGTATGAAAAGGGTGAGGATTTATTGATGTATAGTCAGTATGATACATTACGAAAGCTTATTCAAAAATCGAATTATGATACAACTGTTGAAAAAACTTATCTAAAAATGTTTAAGAAGTTGAGTGATGTTGATGATAAGAAAAGTAAACTAGCATTGCTCGATGAGTTTGAAACAATTATGCTTTCATTAGAACAAAACCACCTGAGTGCTTTTATGTTTTTTAAAATATTCTGGTGGATTCAGAAAGAAATTTCTCATTTGAAATAATATAAATCTAAATATTTACTAATTGATTATCAACTGTTTGCATATAATTAATGCTGTTCAGAAACTTGATAAATGATGATTTATTTCCCAAATGTAAAATGATTTATTGTTTACATTGAATTAACATTTCATTCATTTTTTTAAAAAAATACTATGAGAAAGTTCACTCTCTTATTCATCTTAGTGTTAATTGCTTCAACAAGTTTTGCTCAAGGTATATTTACCGTCAACAATAATATAGGAGCATCTGCTAATTTTGACAATTTGCAGACAGCCGTTAATGATGTACCAGCCAACTCTATACTTTTAGTACATGGTTCTGCTTTATCCTATGGTGAAGTAGTGGTAAGAAAGCCTCTGTCAATTATTGGGACAGGATATTTTATTGGTAGTAATCAGGCTCCATATACTCAAGCGAATATAGGAACAGCACAATTACAAAAGCTGACGATTTCTGCAGGTTCCAATGGTTCTTTAGTGAGTGGTCTGACTATTACCTCCAATCTTAATATTGATTCAACATCCAATGTGACGATTAGTAGAAACTATATCGTCCCCGACATTATTGCAACTGTAGTTGCCAATTCTTCCAATATATTATTTACGCAAAATTTTTCAAATTCAGCAATGTCTATACAGTCCACATCAATAACAATTAGTAATAATATATTTGTATTAATGAAAAAAGATGGTGGCTTGGGTTATCCTTTCTCTTTTGAATTAAACAATTCGACTAATGCCACTTTTACAAATAATATTTTTGACAGGTTGAATAGTGGTAGTAGTATTTTGAAATTACCTAATGGATCAACTACAAATTTTAGTAATAATATACACTTAAGTAAAGAAAAAAGAGAAATTAGTACAATCTGTGGCTCTTGTCCAACTGGCAGCTTAGTTGCGACCAACAATATTTCTTCTGATAGTATTTTTAGAAACACCAACAATGCCATTATTAATCAAAGTATTGAAAGTATTTTTCCTCAATACAATAGTTCCAACTCTTCTTTGGATTCAAGATATGTACTCACTAGTGGCTCACCAGCAATTGGTGCAGGTGTTGGTGGTATAGACGTAGGTGTATTTGCAGGAACAAATTCTTATGTATTATCTGGTATTCCATTTATACCAAATATCTATGGCTTGGAAGTGCCAGATATTGGTACAACAGGTAGCGGTTTGAAAATTCGTGTAAAAGCTCAAACTAATAAATAGTATTCTGTCACTTCATCACCTTAAACCCAAGCGTATGAAACAGATATTTTATAAAATGAGTTGCTTGCTGTTTTTCTTGCTATCATATAGTACAAAAAACTATGCTACTAATCTTACTCATTTAAGTTATTATATTGATGGTGATACTTCCCAAATAGTTACTCTACCATTAGTATCAAATACTAGCATAGATACACTTATCACACTTACGCCTGATGGATTATCTCAGGGATTGCATCAGTTAGCTCTCTTCGTACAAGATGATGATGAAAAGCGTTCCTTAACGCAAGAAATTACATTTTACTATATCTATGCTAACTCCTCAAGTAGTGATATCACCAAAGTCGAATTTATTATAGATAGTCTACCTCCTCAAGTCTTTAATATCACACCTACTCATCAAGTAGATCAAACATTTACGTTAAATACTGAAGACTTGACTGTAGGTATGCATACACTTAAAGTCGTAACCTACGGAGATGATGGGATACCTTCATTGAATAACTATATCTCATTTCTGATACATAGCGGAACTGGATTTTCTAATCAATTGAGTGCTTTTGAAGTGATAATTGATAATGATACTTCTACTAAGCAAGTAATAGAAATATCTTCACCTTCTTCGAGTTTTAATGATGAGATTGCTGTTAGTTTAGCTAATGTTTCACAAGGAATGCATCAGGTGAATATTACATCAATAGCTCAAAATGGTTTGCGTTCACTTTCCAACTATGGTTCATTTATAAAGGTTAATGGAACGAATACAGATTCGATAGTTGCTTTAGAATATTTTTTTTGATACAGAACCAGGTATTGGAAATGGGACACGTATCAATACCTATCGACAACATCAGATAGATACCAGTGTTGCTATAATGGTTCCGAAAGATTTGAGTTTGGGTACTCATCGACTATATGTTCGAGCGCAATCTAATGCAGGGGAGTGGAGTCTATATCAAACAGATAGTTTAAAGATTTGTAGTGTGTTTCCTCCAGAAGCGGGGTTTCAGACTGCACGATTTGGGAATGATATCAGTTTTATAGACACATCAAAATACGCTACTAGTTGGTTATGGGATTTTGGTGATAATAGTACGGATAGTATGCGATTTCCAATACATAATTATTCACCAGGTGTATATCCTATTACGCAAATAGTAGGTAATGCTTGTTCTATTGATACTCTCAAATACAATTTATCCGTAGATGGAATAGAGAAATTTACCCCCAATAAATCTTCGCCTACTTTTATCAATATGGTAGTATATGGTGGAGGTTTTAATGCTCAAACGAAATTGAGAGTGTATAATGATAGCTATTCCGTTGAACCTGATACTCTTATTTATAATGAAATTGGTAATCAACTCGTTGCAAGTTTTAATTTGAATGGTACACCTGTTGGAGAATATAATGTAGAATTTACTATCAATGGTGAAATATACTTGTATAAAGATTCCTATACTATTGAAGAATATATTGATGATATAGTAGAAATTAAATTGGTAGGTCCTGATGTTATTAGGAAGCATAGGTGGATGGATTATAAAATAGAGTTTAAAAATAAAGGGAATTCTTCGGTCTATATGTTGCCATTTTGTATCTACATTCCTAGGGATAATGAGTTCAGAATGTTAGATAGTATCTTACCCGTTTTAGATACATTTTCTTATGATAGCCCTTCAGATAGTATTCAACTCCATTCTAGTTATTTTAATGTAGGTACTCTCGAAGGATATAGTGATACTGGAAGATATTATTTTTATCATTTAGGTGAAATAGGACCTTATGAAAATAAGTCTGTAAATATACAGTTGAAATTAAGCGATTTTTCCAATATCATTGTTTGGGCATTTCCTAATGAATCAATAGATCATACATTTTCAGAGTATGCAAATTTAAGATCAAGTAGAGATTCAACAGGAGGAGGGCCAGGGTCAGGCTCATCAGGTAGTAATAATGATTGTCTTGTGGCGAAGGTAACCTTAATTGCTTCAGTGGTTGGAACAGTAGCTGACTTTATTCCAGTTGCAAATTGTGTAAGAGCTGGAGTTTCTCTGGTTGGTAACTTATTTAGAGGTGGCGGGGCGCTCGCTCGTTCCTCTAATAATAGTAATTTTAGTATTGGTATGGCAGGAGTTGCTACCCCAGCTGTTGGTATTTATGGTATAGCAACTGAATGTGTATCTGACGCAGCTAAATTAAATCCATGGCTTTATGCATTGGGGGTTGGTTGTAATTTATATAACCTCTATGGTGATTATAAAGCTTATGAAGAGCTTTGCCCTGATCCAGAAATAGATGATAAAAAAATTCGAGCAGTCAATTCTCTTGACCCCAATGCTATTTACGGGCCAAATGGTTATAACGGTGATTATATCAATAATCGAAATGTAGTCAATTACCAAATCAATTTTGAAAATGTGGATACAGCAGATGTGCCAGCTCAATATGTAATTGTCAAAAATCGAATTGATAAAAATGTATTTGATTTATCTACTTTCAAATTAAATCAAATCGGAATTGGTAATAAAATATTTAGAATTCCACTTGATAGAAAAGAGTTTTTTACAACAATAGATTTGGACGATTCAACAAAAGTGCTTAGGATTGCTTGTGTCCTAGATACCATAAGTGGTGAATTACAATTGAGATTTGTTACATTAGATAAAGCAACGGGCAATCTTACTGCAGATCCTTTATACGGATTTTTACCACCCAATATCAATCAACCTGAAGGTGAAGGTTGGGTGAATTATTCAATTGGTTTAAAGAATGGATTGCCGACAAATACTCAAATTAACAACCAAGCAGAAATAATATTTGATGAAAACGAGCCTATTTTTACTAATATATGGAAAAATAAAATTGATAATGATATACCTCAATCTAATATTGCAAGTGCTAATCATGTGAATGATTCTACTGCACAGTTGGTTTTGTCAAATCAAGATATTCATTCTAATGTTAGACTTTATAAGTTATATCGGTCTATCAATCATCAAGATTTTACTTACATAGGAGATGTGATTAATAATGATACAGTGAATGTTACTCACCTAAATATCGACTCTACTTATTCTTTTTATGTAGAAGCACGTGATAGTGTTGGTAACATAGAATCTAAAGCTCCTATAGCTGAAGTAACTATAAATTTAAGTACTGGAATGAATGAAAATAATCAGAAAAGTATTTTTAGTCTATATCCTAATCCAACAAATGATATTGTCTATGGACAATTGAAAAACGCTTTAAATGGTAAAGTAGAATATTATATTGCCACTATTGATGGTAAATTAGTTCAACAAAAGTTATTGCAAAACAGCCAAAAATTCTCTATTGACTTATCACAGTATCCTAAAGGCATGTATTTTATTCAAATCAGCCAAAATGGAGTCTTGTTAGAAACAAAAAAGATAATTAAGCAATAAAGTAATGAGAAGATGGAAATGTGAAAATGTGAGAATATGAAGATGAGAAAAATTGCGAAGTACAAATTACGAATGAAAAATACGAAGGTTGAGTTTGCCTCGTAGAGGCTGTCGCTAGGTAATAATACATAATCAACAAACTATTGCTCCGTAGGAGCTACCCTTTTATTGGATTCAAGAATATCGTCGTCCAAAATTTAACCACAAAGTTCACCAAGTTTCTACACAAAGTTCAATGAAACAATGAGAAGATTTGAGATGTGAAGATGCTAGTGGTTGAGACGGTCATTGAGCTTGTCGAAATGCTGTCGAAACTATGGAGAAGAGTGAAAAATTGAAAATCATAAGTACAAAGTACGAAAAATGCTGTTGAAATCAACAGCAAAGAGTGCTAAGTTATACGCAAAGGACGCTAAGCTGAATGAAGTAATGAAATTGCCATTTACGAATATTTGATATTCATAAATGGCATTTAATTGAAAGATTTATTGATTACAACTTAAGCACTTGCTCTAGGAATATCATAACTTTCACCGTGTTGTGTAATGTCCAATCCCATTTCTTCATCTTTTTGACTGACTCTGATTGGTTTTATTTTATTGGTAATATAATATAGCGCATAAGAAGCAAAGAATGCATATATAGCTACAGAAAAGAGAGCAATTATTTCATTGATAAAAGTTTTTGTTTGTCCATGTGCTAAACCTAAATCTGTAATTCCAGTACCATAATCAGCTGCAAAAATACCTGTGAATATTGTCCCCATGATTCCACCTACACCGTGACACGGGAAGACATCCAAAGTATCGTCTAGTGAAGATTTATTAGAATAATGAACAGCAAAGTTACTCACAATGGCAGAAAGAGAACCAATAGCTATACTCTCGCCAATATTGACAAATCCACAAGCAGGGGTAATTGCAACTAGTCCAACAACAGCACCCACACAAGCACCAATTGCTGATATTTTTTTGCCGAGTAGAGCATCAAGTAATACCCATGATACCATTGCTGCTGCTGCTGCAGTATTGGTAGTAGCGACTGCGTTTACAGCTACACTATTACATGCTAATGCTGAGCCTGCGTTGAAACCAAACCATCCAAACCATAACAAGCCTGTTCCGATTACAATCAAAGGTATGTTAGAATATTCATGTGTGCGTTCAGATTCAGTTCGTGGGCCTAGAAATATAGCTCCTGCCAAAGCTGCAAATCCTGCACTTAAATGCACTACAGTTCCTCCTGCAAAATCTAGAACTCCCATTTTGTAAAAGATGCCATCTGGATGCCAAGTCATGTGGCAAAGTGGACTATAGATAAATATGAAGAATAAAACAATAAATAATAAGTATGCAGAAAATTTTACTCGTTGAGCAAATGAGCCTGTTATTAATGCAGGAGTGATAACTGCAAATTTTAATTGGAACATTGCATAAAGAATAAATGGGATGGTTGTTCCTTCTTGAGGAGTGAGTGTGACATCTCTAAACATGAAATAGGTGAAAGGGTTTCCGATAATTCCCCATCCACCTACATCTTCACCAAAACATAAGCTAAAGCCAAATACCACCCAAATCAAACTGATGATACCTAAAGAAATAAAACTTTGTAAAACAGTAGAGATGATATTTTTTCTATTGGCAAGTCCACCGTAAAATAATCCGAGCCCTGGAGTCATTATCATCACCATTGCTGTAGCGACTATCATCCATGCTGTATTTCCTGTGTCTATTGTACTTGTTGAATTGCCTGTCATTGGATATCCTGGGTCAAAGGCTCCGGTAATTACAATTACCATTAGAATGATGAATGGTAATAAAAAGGATTTGTTCAGTTTCATAAGATTGGATTTAAATGTTTTCAATATTTTAAGCTAAATTATAAATAATTCACAATAAAAACCACATTATTTTATTAAATTAATAAAAATATAGGATTAATAAAATAAAAAGTGTAATGTGGCAATGACGCAATTAAGCAAGAAAGCAATGAAGTAATGTGAAGATGTTAAGGTGTGAAGATGTGAAAAATGCTACCTAAACTAACCGCAAAGGATGCAAAGTTTTACGCAAAGTTTCACAAAGTTGAATGAAGCAATGAAACAATGATACAATTTGAAGATGAGGAAATTCAATAATTAACTGATGCCCTGCAACTGATGTCTTTTATTTAATAATAAACAACCAAATATCTTGATTTTTGGTTCTTGCCTCTTGGTTGAAGAAAGAAAATGTCTTGCCTATAATAATGAATCAATCAGTTTTTTTAATCAAAATCCTCAGCAAATTTTCTTGAAACTCGTTTGGAAATCAAGATACTTACTTCATATAGAATAAGCACAGGAGATGAAATAAGCAATAGACTGATCATATCCCCTTGTGGTGTGATAATAGCAATGACAAATAGAATAATGACAAATGCAAATCTCCTGCTCTGTGTCAATAATTCGGGCCCTATCAGCCCTATTTTACTTAAGAAATATACAATCATCGGCAATTCAAACATGATACCTGTAGGAATCACCATGGAAATGACATTAGCAATATAATTGTCTATAGAGATGAAATTTTGTGCAATTTCTATTGCACTATAAGAATAGAAAAAGTTGATAGAAAATGGTGCTATAATAAAATAACCAAAACAACATCCTAATACAAATAATATCGAACTGAAAAAGACAATTCCTCTGGTAGATTGTATTTCATTTTTGTACAAAGCTGGTCTTATAAATTTCCAAAATTCCCAAAACACATAAGGAAATGCCACAACAAACCCAACAATAAAAGACATTTTGATATGCATCATAAACTGTCCTGCCAAATCTGTATTGATAAAGTGGTATTCTAGATTTTTGGCACACATATTTAAAAAGGGTGCTTTTTCAGATATCCAACAAAAAAATATATTGGTAGGAAAATCAGCTCTAGTAGGACCAAATAAGATATAATCAAAAATGATTTTTTTATTGAGAAAAGCAATAATAGTAAAAATGAGTACCGCTACTACCGATCGGATAATATGCCATCTGAGTTCTTCAATATGATCTATAAATGACATCCCTTTTTCGGCAGCATCATCTAAAATATTTTCTTTCATACAGTACAAAGATAGAGCTTGAAAAATTAATTTTTCAAAAAGCCAATTGCTATTATTAAATTTAGGTGCTTATGTCAAAATTAAAATCTATTTACGTCTGTCAGGAATGTGGTACTACTGCTCCCAAATGGATGGGCAAATGTTCATCTTGTGGAGCATGGAATACTCTGGTAGAAGAGTTTGTATCTCCTGTATCCAAAAATATTGCTTCTATTCCTCTCAATAAGACATCTGCAATACTCTTGAAAGATATTTCAGCGTCTGAACAAATTCGATTAGCAACATCTGATACAGAATTGAATAGAGTATTAGGTGGAGGTATAGTAAAAAGCTCATTGATATTGATAGGTGGTGAGCCAGGTATAGGGAAGTCCACTTTGTTGTTGCAAGTAGCTATGCAGTCTAAAGGGATGAGTGTACTATATGTATCTGGAGAGGAAAGTGAACAACAGATAAAAATGCGTGCTGAAAGATTAAGTATTCAGACAGCTGAAGTTTATCTATATACAGAAACAAATGTTGAGCAGATACTACATCAAGCTAGGAATATTAAACCTGATTTGATGATTATCGACTCAATTCAGACTTTACAGATTGATGGGATAGAATCTGCTGCAGGAAGTGTATCTCAAGTGAGAGAAGCTACTCATGCTCTTCAAAACTTTGCTAAGAAAAATGGCCCAGCAATTATTATCGTCAGTCATATCACCAAAGATGGAGTCATAGCTGGTCCCAAATTATTAGAACACATGGTGGATACTGTCTTGCAGTTTGAAGGAGATAGACACTATAATTATAGGATGTTGAGAACGATAAAAAATCGTTTTGGCTCTACAGCAGAATTAGGAATATATGAAATGTTGGGTTCAGGATTGAGAGCTGTGGACAATCCGAGTGAACTCTTAGTAACCATTCGTGATGAACCTGCTAGTGGAGTAGCTATTGCTGTTACGATGGAAGGTATGCGTGTATTGATGGTGGAAGTACAAGCATTGGTATCTGGAGCAGTATTTGGCACCCCTCAGCGATCGGCTACAGGTTATGATTTAAGACGCTTGCACATGATATTGGCAGTTTTAGATAAAAGATGTGGATTCAGATTTGGGACAAAAGATGTTTTTCTCAATATCACTGGAGGAATGAAAGTTGATGACCCTGCTACAGATTTGGCTGTTGTTGCTGCTTTGTTGTCTTCTTATGAAGATATTCCTTTGAAAGAAAATATTTGTTTCGCAGCTGAAATTGGTTTGTCTGGAGAAATAAGGCCAGTCAATAAAATTGAACAGAGAATAGCTGAAGCCGAAAAACTAGGATATCAACAAGTGTATTTATCCAAATTTCATTCAAAAGGATTGCCTAAAACGAAACAGTTGAATATCATGTCGGTGTCGAAAGTAGATAATCTTGTTCAAAAACTTTTCTGATGAAATTACTTAAAGATGCTTGGAACGGTGTAAAAGGTTTTGTTTTCCCCAATCAATGTATAGGTTGTGGATATAGCCTTTTTCAATATGAGCATCATATATGCAGATTATGTGAGTCATCTTTACCTGTTGTAAATAATCTAGCAGGAGGAGCTACATTGTTGCATGATAGATTAGGAGGAAGAGTCGAATTGTCTCAAGCATATTCTTATTTAAAGTTTTTTCAGGGAAGTATAACTCAGAAGATTTTATATAGAATTAAGTATCAAGGAGGTCAATCTTTAGCTAGAGAAATGGGTGAAAAATTTGGTGAAGATCTTCTACGGTATTTTATAAAAGAAAATAATATGGTGCTGGTTCCTGTTCCATTGCATCCTATGAAATTGCAAATGAGAGGTTACAATCAAAGCGAGGAAATAGCAAATGGAATCAGTAAAACATTAAATATCCCAGTTGAAACAGATGTCTTGGAACGTGTTCAATTTCATGTCTCACAGACACAAAAAAGAAAAGATGCTAGATGGGAAGAAATAAAAAATGATTTTAGTTCAAAATTGGAGAAAGTCTGCAATAGAGATATTATATTGGTGGATGATGTCTGTACTAGCGGAGCAACAATCGAAGCATGTGCAAATTCATTAAAATTGAATCAAGTCAAATCGATTAATTTATTAACATTGGCAATAGCTGGAGAAAAATATCAATGAAGAAAAAATTTAAGATATCTTATTGGATGGTAGCATTGTTGTTTTTTACGATGGTGTTTTCGATATCGTCATGCAAAAAAGATAAGATAATTAGTGGGGAGAAAGTTCAGTTGAAAATGATGACTGATACGCTGACATTTGATACATTATTTGTGTCCTTGGGTTCAACAACAAAATATTTTACAGTTAGCAATCCCAATAAAGAAGCTGTAGAAATTGGGAAAATTTATTTGAAAGGAGATGCTGGTAAATCTTTTCGTATCAGTATTGATGGCGACACGACCAATATGGCTCAAAATGTAATTATTCCTGGGAAAGATAGTATTTATATTTTTGTGGAAGTTACTGTTGATCCTAATGCAGATCAATTACCATTTATTATTACCGATGAAGTTGTTTTTGAAACTAATGGCTCAAAACAAAATGTGATATTGCAAGCTTATGGACAAAATGCACATTTCTATAACGGTGAATCTATTGAAACTCAGACATGGACCAATGATTTGCCTTATGTGATATTGAATTCTATTGAAGTTTTGAAAGGGCATACTTTGACTATACAAGAAGGAGTGACAGTTTATTTTGGAGGAAATTCTGCAATGTATGTCAATGGTACACTCAATATTAATGGTGGAGTGGATAGTGTGGATTGGGTGACTTTCAGAGGATACAGATTAGATAAACAAGTAACTGGTGTTGCTTACGACCAATTGCCGGGTCAGTGGACGGGCGTGTTTTTAATGAGAGAAAGTGGTGTTCATAATATCAATCATTTGAAGATGAGAGGTAGTCAATTTGGGTTAAATGTTGGAAATACAACTTTAGAAGGTCTGAATACCGTTGCAATTGAAAATGCACCTACTTTAAAAATTTCAAATAGTGAAATATACAATTCATCTTCTTATGGATTGTTTGGTTTTTTGGGCAAAATTGAAGCGACCAATGTGTTGATACATGACGTAGGTAAAAATGCTTTTGCTGCTACCTTGGGAGGGATTTATTCTTTGACTCATTGTACTTTTTATTTGAGGTCTTCCAATTATTTTGACCACAAAGAACCTGCTGTTTATGCGTCTGATTATCATGTTTATAATTCACAAAGACCAGCCTTGTTGGCTCAGTTGGATTTAAAAGTGACAAATACTATTATTGATGGCACTGCTGAAGAAGAGATTATTTTTGATATTTCTACTAATGGACAAATGAAGTCAAGGATAGAAAATTCAGCTTTAAGAACAAGAGAAGGTTTGCCTAATGATGTCATCAGCCTCAATAATTTAATTAATGAAAAGATTGATTTGGAAAATACTGCTCAATCTAATTTTCATTTGAAAGAAGGCTCTATTTTGATTGATAGAGGTAAAAATATGGGAGTGCTTTTTGATATTGAAGGGAAAGCTAGAGATGAGAAACCTGATATTGGAGCTTATGAATTTTGATTGTAAATAAATATAAATAGCACAAGTTGAAAAGGAGATTGGTTAATTTAGTTTATTCTTTTCCAATACAATTATTTTTGTTACATCTGAAAAAGCATCCCATTTTGATGTTGTTTTGGGTGTTGTTGATAGCTGTTTCATCCAATTCATTTGCAATCAGTTATGGTGGGCCTTATTTGTTTTTGAATCCTGAATATTTGGGTAAAATATCAATATGGAGCTATATGATATTGGGCTTTGCAATAGGAGGCTTCATAATGACTTGGAACACTTGCTTCTATATGCTCAATAGCTTTAGGTTCAAGTTTTTAGTTTCTTTGGCTAGACCATTTGTCAATTTCTGTTTCAATAATTTTATCATTCCACTTGTTTTTAATATTATATATATTCAGGCACTTGTCAGATTTCACCACGACCAAGAAACGCCATTAAAAACGATGCTTGCTTATATTGGAAGTATGTTAGTGGGGCAGTGGGTGATGGTGGTTTTTGTGGTGATTTATTTTACCCTTTTTAATAAAAATGTAGAAAAATTTATTCTCAGCCTGACAGAAAAGGCTAAGAAAAACTTAGAGGCTAGTCGTATTTTATTGGAAAAATTAGACCCAGACCGTCCAATATTAGATCAATCTCAATGGCCTGTTGAAACCTATTTATTTGGATTTTTCAGAGTGAGGCTGATTAGAAATGTTGATTTTTATGATATGTCATTAGTGCGTAGAGTGTTGAGGCAACATCATTTGAATACAATACTTATCATTGTCTTATGTATCACTATTATTTTGGCGTATGGTGTATTGTTAGATAATGCCTATTTTAGAATACCTGCTGGAGCAGCAGTGATGCTAGTTCTATCAGTAACAACTGCACTGGCTTGCTTGATTAGCTATTGGGCTGGTGGTTGGCGAATTATTGCATTCTCAGTTATTTTGTTATTTCTCAATATTCTTTCTGGTTATGACTTGATAGTTTATAAACATCATCTCAATGGCTTGGATTATCGAATGAAAAATAAAGAGTATAGCAATTCGGCTGTTGCTCAGAATATTAATAAAGATTCTTTGAGTAGGGATATTAGTTCTACCATTAACATGTTGGACAGGTGGAGTTATAAACTGGTGAAAACAGAAAATCGCAAGCCATATATGGTCTTTATTCAATCTTCTGGTGGTGGTACTAAGGCGGCTTTTTGGGGGATGCATGTTTTGCAGCAATTAGAAAAAGCGAGTTCAGGTAAGCTGATGAACCATACTGTTTTAATGTCTGGAGCCTCAGGTGGGATGATTGGAAGTGGATATTTCAGGCATTTGTATTATTTACATCAGAGAGGAAGTCATATTAATCCATTAGATTCTATTTACAGAGATGATATAGGAAAAGATATCCTCAATGCAATTTTTTCAGCTTTTGCTGCTAATGATTTAATTTTTCCTTTGCAATCATTTAAGCAGTATGGACAATATTATAGGAAGGATAGAGCGTATTGGTTTGATAGGCAATTATTGGAAAATACCAATGGCTTATTGGGTGGTAAATTAATAGCGTATAAAGAAGCGGAGAGAAATGCAACAATTCCAATGATGGTATTATCGCCTACTATTGTTAATGACCAACGCGCTTTATTGATAAGTGCAAGCCCTGTTTCATATCTATGTCTTCCATATATTGGATATAATCGTGGTTATCTGAATTATTTGATTCCTGATGGAGTGGAATATATGACATTTTTTAAAGAAATGGGAGCAGAGAATATTGATTTGGTGACGGCATTGAGATTGAATGCAACTTACCCATATATTTTGCCTGCTGCTTATCTACCTACTCAACCTGAAATGAAAATAATGGATGCAGGATTGAAAGATAATCACGGTTTTGGTGTGACAACAAGATTTGTCAATGTATTTAGACGTTGGATAGAACAATATACATCAGGGGTTATTATTGTGCAGATACGTTCTGATGTCAAATTAAAGAAAATGGATGATATCAAAGAGAGAAGTTCATTGTTTAATGAAGTCTTCTTGCCTTTTGGGAGTATTTATTCAAATTTCCTTACCCAACAAGATTATAGTAATGACTTGATGGTAGCTGAACTTGCTAATAGCATGAGGGTGCCTGTTCATGTATTGCCTTTTATATACACACCAGCAGATGAAAATAAAGAAGCATCAATGAGTTATCATTTGACTGCCAAAGAAAAACAAGACATTATTAGTGCTTATTATACTGAATCAAATCAGAATATGCTAAAAAAATTATTGGATTTGCTTCGAGGGAAATAACAATTGTATCAATCTATTCTCAATCTTCATTTTTTAGTTTCAAATTGACGACATTTTCAATGTGAAAAGTATTAGGGAACATATCTACAGGTTGAACTTCTAGAATATCATATTTTTCAGACAATAGATTCAAATCTCTAGCTTGAGTTGCAGGATTACAACTGACATATACGATTTGTTGAGGTGCTGCTTTCAATAATACTTCTATTACTTTTTCATGCATACCAGCACGAGGAGGATCAGTTATGACGACTTCGGGTTTGCCATGTTGGAGGATAAATTCCTCGTCTAGAATATTTTCAACAGGTGCTGCAACAAATTTTGCATTTTGTATTTGATTCAATTCCATATTGAAATTGGCATCTACTATGGCTTCTTCTACTGTTTCAATTCCTATTACTTTTTTGGCTGTTTGAGCGACATATAGTGCAATAGTTCCAGTGCCAGTATATAAATCGTAAACAATATCATCGGGATGAATAGTTGCCATATTTTTAACGATATCATATAGGTTTTTTGCTTGCTTGGAGTTGGTTTGAAAGAATGATTTGGGGCCAATTTTGTATTTCAATTCTCCTAATTGTTCTGTCAAATAAGCCACTCCCCAATAATTGATAATATCTTGATCGTACAAAGTATCATTCTTCTTTGTATTGACAACATAGTTCAAAGAGATGATTTGAGGAAAATGAGCTTTTATAGCGTCTAATAATTGGAACATTTTGTTTTCATCACTTTCTCCAAAAGAAAGAATGACCATCCATTCTCCAGCTATATTATTTCTGAGAATTAAATTTCTTAGCAAGCCTCCATGATTTTTTACATCATAAAAAGAAAATTGATGAGAGGTGGCAAAAGAATAGATGAAGTTTCTGATTTGATTACCAATATCTTCTTGGAGATGACATTTATTGATTTGCATAATACCATCAAATCTTCCTGGCACATGAAAACCCAATGCTCTACGGTCAAAATCTTCTCCACTATTAATCTGTTCTTGAGTGAGCCAAGCTCTATTGCTGAAAGTATATTCCATCTTATTTCTGTAGGAATACACATCGGGAGCTCCGATAATTGGTTTTATGGCAGGATGTTTCAAATGTCCAATTCTTTGAAATGCTTCTTCAACTAATTGTTGTTTGAAATGCAATTGTTGTTGGTAAGGAATATGTTGCCATCTACAACCACCACAAGTCCCGAAATGCTCACATACAGGTTGTATTCTATATGGGGCAGCTTGTTGAATATTGATGATAGAAGCAATTGCATAATCTTTTTTATTGGTGATTGTCTGAACATTGACCACATCACCAGGAGTAGCATAATCTACAAATACAACCTTGCCATCTTTGCGACCGATAGCCCTTCCTTCTGCTGCCATTTTAGTGATTTCCAAATCTTCTATAATGACCCTCTTGTTTGCTTTTCTCACGAAGCAAAGATAATAATATTAATCTTGCTCTTTCTCCATTAATAAAAGCCTTACCAAAATGAATGTATAAATTTGTATTTGGTTTTTGACAATTAGTTTATATATCATAGAACTTCAAACCTCAAATCTTAAATCTTAAATTTCACATTCTCACATTATCTCATAAAACTCCGTGTCCTTAGCGTAAAACATAGCGATCTTTGCGGTTAATTGTACTTTGTATTTCTTGTTGTATTTAGAGCAAAATGTCCAAAAAGAGCAATGTCATTCCTGCGGAAGCAGGAATCTCATGAAAGGTAAAATTAGGTTGGAGATTCCCATTTTCATGGGAATGACAAAAATGGGAGATAGGGCTTCGACAACTACCAGCTTTTGCGCATCGTCACATCTTCTCATTACTTCATTGTTTCAATATTTTTTCTTCATACTTTTCTTTAGAAGAAAAAGTATGCAAAAGTACTTCGACAAACTCAGTGACCAGCACCGGATTTTTCGCTGACCCACTTAATACTTGAAAGCTATTTCTTAATCTAGAATCTAGAATCAAGATTCAAGATATTTGGTTGTTTTTTATTAAGTAAAAGACATAAGTAGCAGAACATTAGTTAATTATTGAATTTCCTCATCTTCAAATTGCTTCATTTCTTCATTATACATTGTGTACTTTGTGGTTAAATTTTGGACGACGATATTCTTGAAACCAATAAAAGGGTAGCTCCTACGGAGCATGAGTTGGTTGTCTATTTATTATTACCTAGCGGTAGCCTCTACGAGGCAAACTTAATCACTGATTTTTTATTCGTACTTCGTAATTCGTACTTCGTAATTTTTCATCTCACATCTTCACATTTGCAAATCTCTGCATTATTTCATTATTTCATTGCTACATTAATTATTCTTTCCCTTACCTTTGAGGCTTAATTGGCAAGACTATGGTTGTAGATGATAAATTGATATCTCATTTAGCGGAGCTCGCAAAGCTGGAGTTTTCTGATACTGAACGAGTTGAAATCAAGAAAGATTTGGAGAAAATATTTTCCTTCATGGAACAATTAAATGCTGTCAATACTGATAATGTAGCACCATTGATATATGTGAATGACGATGTAGATGTTGTCAGAGAGGATATAGTCGATCATCCTATCACCAAAGAAGAGGCTTTGTCAAATGCACCGATTCATGATTCAGACTATATTAAGGTTCCAAAATTTGTTACTCATAGATCTTAAGACATTTTTATGTCTAATATTATTCAATTAGAAGGCATTACCCGCAATTTTAAAATGGGCTTGGAAGAACTTCAAGTGTTGAAAGGTATTGACTTGACGATTAATGTGAATGAATATGTGGCATTGATGGGACCTTCTGGAAGTGGTAAATCTACTTTGATGAACATACTGGGTTGTCTAGATACTCCTTCAGGTGGCAAGTATAGTTTAGATGGCTTGGATGTCAGTACAATGAATGATGATGCATTGGCAGAAGTGAGAAATAAAAAGATAGGATTTATTTTTCAGACGTTTAATCTAATACCTCGATTGAGTACTTTGGAAAATGTGGCTTTACCTTTAATTTATTCAGGTGTTTCTAAAAAAGAAAGAATAGAAAGAGCTAAAGCTGTATTGGATAAAGTAGGATTATCTGATAGGATGGGGCATAAGCCCAATGAATTATCTGGAGGTCAGCGTCAGAGAGTAGCAATAGCAAGGGCATTGGTCAATCAGCCCTCATTATTATTGGCGGATGAGCCTACAGGTAATCTCGATACTAAAACATCTTATGAGATAATGGCTTTATTTGAGCAATTGCATGACCAAGGTAATACGATTGTTATTGTGACGCATGAGGAAGATATAGCTGAATATACACATAGAATTATCCGACTCAGAGATGGTCAAATAGAGGGAGATACTCCTAATCAACAAATCAAACGTTCCAATTTTATTCAAGTATAATCAATCCGTCATTTTTTTACTGATAAATATTAAAAAATGAAAGTTTACACAAAAAAAGGAGACGGAGGGCAAACCTCACTATATGGTGGCACTCGTGTTTCTAAGAGTCATATTCGGATAGAAGCTTATGGTACAGTCGATGAGCTGAATTCTTGTGTGGGAGTAGTGATGGCATATCTAGAGGAGCAAGAAGAAATTGCTTTTTGGCAAGGTATTCAAAGTCGATTATTTGATATTGGTGCAATTTTAGCTACAGATGGTCATAAAAAATCTCTTTTCCTTCCTGAAGTAAAAGAAGAGCATATTGAAGAGATGGAAAATAAAATAGATGTTTTAGAGCAAAATTTAGAACCTCTCAAACATTTTATCCTGCCATCTGGTCATATATCAGTAGCACAATGTCATGTTGCCAGAACTGTCTGTAGAAGGGCAGAACGTGCAGTTGTGGCATTAGGATTGGAAGAAGATCTGCCTCAAGTTTTAGTGAAGTACTTAAATAGACTTTCTGACTTACTATTTGTCATGTCAAGAGAGCTTGGCAGAAGATTTGATGTGAAGGAGTTGAAATGGATACCATAATCTTGTGGAAAACGAAAAATTGTGGATAAACATTTGAGAACTAGAGAAATATTTTTTTTAATATTGAATAAAATAAAACATAGTATAATATGTATTGGACATTAGAATTGGCTTCCTACTTAGAAGATGCGCCATGGCCGGCATCTAAAGACGAATTGATAGACTTTGCTATTCGTTGTGGTGCACCAATAGAAGTGATAGAAAATCTTCAAGAATTAGAAGAAGAAGAAGAAATTTATGAAGGAATCGAAGATATCTGGCCAGATTATCCGACTAAAGAAGATTTCCTTTTTAATGAAGATGAGTATTAAGATTTCTTTTAAATAATTGCAATGGTCGCCTGCAATGGCGACCTTTTTTATTACATATCGTATAACAATATATAATAGTAAGCGTTAGTTTTTTCATTATGAAGAATGGTGATGTTATAAATGATAAAATGTTAGAATTGTCTCATTGGGAGAAGGTAAGTAAGGAATTTGCTGATATGCTATTTTCTAAAGGGATAGAATTAGCAACAGCTCTTCTGGTTTTATTTATTGGATTTTTTATTATAAATAAAATTTCTAAAGGTATCAGAAAAGCAATTTTTAGAAAAACTAATGATATTGCAGTAAGTGAGTTTATAGAGCAAAGTAGCAGGATTGTATTTAAAATCATGTTGCTTTTGACAGTGGCTTCACAAATGGGTATTCAAACAACCTCCTTTGTTGCTGCGATTGGTGCTGCGGGTTTGGCTATCGGTATGGCACTCCAAGGTAGTTTGGCTAATTTTGCTGGAGGAGTATTGATTTTAATCTTCAAACCTTTTAAAATTGGAGATTCAATTACGAGTATGGGTTTTTCTGGTGAGGTCATCAGCTTAAATATTTTACATACCAAATTATTGACAGGAGATAACAAATTGGTTGTGCTACCCAATGGGCAAGTTGCCAATTCTAGTATCGTGAATGCATCTAATCAAAAAGGAAGAAGAGCGGAATTTTCTATTTTTGTAAAGTATTCTTCAGATATTTCTCAAATCCGTCAGATTATTTTTTCTGTTTTGGATGAAGATAGTTCAGTGTATAAAACTCCCAAACCAACAGTCGTGGTAGAAGAATTGAAAGAAAATAATATTCATCTATTGATTAGATTTTGGACTGATAATGGAAAGCAAACGATTGCTCTCAATCAAGCTCTTGAAATTATTAAGTTGAAATTTGATGAGCATCATATTGATTTAAGTCCTGGACATCAAACGATAGAAATAGTTCAGAAATAGGTTCTATTTGCTTTCAAATACTATAAATGGAACTATCATTTCTTCCATAGAAACGCCTCCGTGTTGAAAGGTGTTTTTATAGTAATTTACATAATAGTTATAGTTATTGGGATAGCATAAGTAATAATCTTCTCTAGCAAAAATATAAGAGCTACTTATACTGTTTTGTGGCAACATTGCTTCCGCAGGTTTTCTAACTTCAAATACTTCTTTTGAATTATAATTGAGACTTTTTCCTGTTTTATATCTCAAATTGGTAGTCGTATTTTTATCTCCTATAACTTTTGCAGGACTTTGCACTCGGATGGTACCATGGTCTGCAGTAACAATGATTCTTACCTTTTTATCTTTCAACTTTTGAAGTGCATTGAATAATGGAGAATGGTCAAACCATGATACTGTAAGTGAACGATAAGCTGCTTCATCACTTGCCAATTCTTTTAAAACTTCCATTTCTGTCCTAGCATGTGAAAGCATATCTACGAAATTATAGACAATTACATTGATTTTGGTATTCAGAAAGTTCAAGATATTATCCTCCAATTCTTTTCCAATTTTATTAGTAGTCACTTTGGTATAAGAGGATTTTCCTTGAAAACGGAAGTTTTTTAATTGCTCTTCTAAGAAAAACTGTTCATGTAAGTTTTTGCTTTCTTCATCATCATCAAAAAACCATTTATCTGAATATTTTTTATAAATTTCTAATGGCATCAACCCTGAGAATATAGCATTGCGACTATACTGAGTGGTCGATGGTAATATAGAGTAAAAATTATCTTCTTTTGTTTTCTTAAATAATTCGTTGAAAAAAGGTTCTATGACTTTAAATTGGTCATACCTAAGATTGTCTATGAGTAAAAAGAAAGTAGGGATATCATCATTGAGATAATCTTTGACCTTGTTTCTAAAGAGTGTATTGGAAAGTGTGGGAGCATCTTTTGCTTGACCTCCAACCCATTTTAAATAGTTTTTACTGATAAACTTAAAAAACTCTTTGTTGGCTTCAGACTTCTGCATATTAAGAATCTCATGCATTTCTTGATTGTCAGTCTGATCCAATTGTAATTCCCAGAATATGAGTTGTCTATATAAGTCTGCCCATTCTTGATGCGTCATTTCATTGTTGATTTGCATCATGATTTTTTGGAACTCTTGTCTATATGTATTGCCTGTCTTTTCTGAAACCAATCTTTTATTGTCAATTATCTTTTTTAAGGAAAGCAATATTTGTTGAGGCTTTACAGGTTTGATTAAGTAATCAGTGATCTGTGAACCAATAGCTTCTTCCATTAAATATTCTTCTTCATTTTTGGTGATTAGTACGACAGGAATGTCTTGATGGATAGCTTTGATACGTGATAATGTTTCCAAACCAGATATGCCAGGCATGCTTTCGTCTAAAAATACAATGTCAAAATCGTGAGTTTTGAATTTTTCTATTGCATCAATGCCATTTGTAACAGGAGTCACATCATAACCCTTTTGTTCGAGAAACATAATTTGTGGTTTGAGCAAATCTATTTCATCGTCTGCCCATAGGATTTTGATTTCTGACATATTGTATTTTGATTGGAAGAATATTATTAAATAAACGATTTTACTATCATTTCAAATTTACGAAAAAACTTTCAAAGCTTATAAAGACAAATAGAGCTTACTCATATCTATTGATTTTGTTAGAGATTTTTAATATTTCTATTCCAATAAATGAAACGTTTTGAAGTGGATGTAAAATGCACCGACATCAACAATCTTTTCATATTGAATGTGCATTTAGAACGAAAATATTTTGAAAATCGTATTAGTGGAAGAGAATTTTTCGTACACTCTCCAAGACAATCTGAGCCTCTTCTATAGAAAATAGCTTTTCTGCTACTTCTTTTGAATAAGAAAAAATCTGCTCTTTAATTTCAGTAGTCAAGACTGACTCATTTTTATTAATAAAATTAGAAAAGCTATCAAAAGCAAATTTTGAGCTCAATCCATGTGAAATAAGCCAGTTGAAGATTAATTCAGTCTGGGCTATTGTCTGCGAGTCATCTGAGTTTGAAATAGAAATTGTTGAATACAAATGGCTTATCAATTCATTTTTCAAAAGTTTGATTCTTTCTTTTGAAATGCGGTTTGAATAAGAAGAAATGGCATATAATAAATAGCCAATACTTCTATATAGTTCAATTTCTGATATTTTAGTTTCAGGTTGATTCAAGTGGACTGAATTTTGGGCAAATATCAGTCGTTCAAATGATATGAAATGTGAGATAACTTACATTCTGCTATTTTGACAAAATTTTTAAAATTTTTATCGTGTTTTCATTGATATCTAAACTCCTATTTGCTATTTGTTCTAAAGGAGTATATTGGATTTTTTCGTGAATAATACCCGCCATTACATTTCTTTTTTCTGATTGAATAGCTTCTACAGCTGCAATACCCAATTTTGTTGCTAGTGTCCTATCTCGACAGCTAGGAGAACCTCCTCTTTGAATATGTCCCAAAATGCTTACACCTGTATAAATGTCAGGGTATTTTTGTTGGATAGTTTTTTCTAAGTGGTAAGCTCCTCCTATTTCATCACCTTCTGCAACTACAACAATATAGGAGCTGTTCTTCCAGTTTTTCTTATGTTCGATATTTTCATATAGAAGTTGGAGGTCACGATGAGTTTCAGGAATTATGATGCCTTCTGCGCCGGTAGCAATTCCCACTTCAAGAGCGATATAACCAGCATTTCTTCCCATAACTTCGACAAAAAATAAACGGTGATGTGAAGTAGCTGTATCTCTTATTCTATCTATTGCCTCCATAGCAATATTGGTAGCTGTATCAAATCCGATAGAGAAATCGGTGCCTGAAATATCGTTATCGATGGTCTTAGGAATACCTATGACATTAATGCCACTCTCTGAAGCAAGTACTTGAGCACCTTTCATTGAGCCATCTCCTCCAATGAGAATAAGATGTTCAATATTATTTTTTTTGAGATTTTGGTAGGCTACTTTTCTGTATTTCTCATCTTTAAACCTTTCACTTCTAGAGGATTGTAAAAAAGTTCCTCCTTTATTGATAATATTACTCACTGACCCTGAATGAAGAGGAATAAAAGCATCATCAATAAGTCCTTCATAACCTTTTTCAATTCCGACAATTTTATATTGATAATAAGCAGCTGTCCTTACTGCTGCACGAATGGCTGCATTTAATCCAGGTACATCTCCTCCAGAAGTCATTATTGCAATATTAGGCTTATTCATATCAAATTATATTTTAGAATATAATGGATTATAAGTTAAGAATAAAATAGATGATTAGCTTATCGTGCTATCCAAAGTGCTGGATTTTGAGTGATGTTTTTCTGCCAGACTTCAAAGTGCAATTCTGTTTCATTGGTTTCATCATCAGTATAGACTTTGCCTATGACTTGTTTTCCTTTTACAACTTGCCCTTTAGATACATTTACACTTTCTAATTTGGTATATACTGTAAAATAATCTCCATGGCTGATAATTACCGCATTTTTGTATATCGGGTTACTCATGATGCTGATGACTTTTCCTTCAAAGACAGCTCTGACATTAGTGTTTTTGTCTGTTCTGATATCTATTCCTTTGTTGTCCATATCTCCTCCGAAAACTGGATGTTTATAAGGTCCAAATTGTCTTGAAATGGTTCCCCTTTCTACAGGCCATGGAATTCTTCCTTTGTTGGCAGCAAAAGATTCGGATAGTTTATCTACTTCTGGAGTTTCAGGTGAAGGTTTACTAGGAACAGATGGTTTGCTAGGCGTAGTGACTGGCTTGTTGCCTTTATTAGCCGCTGCTGCTTCTTTTTCTTTTTCAGCTTTTGCTTTTGCTAGTGCTTCAGCCTCTTTACGTTTTCTATCTTCTTCTAGCTTTCTTTGTCTTTCAATTTCTTTAGCAATGATAGCTTGGATTTGTGCATTTAATTTATCCGCTTCTCTCTTTTTGTCAACAAGTGTTTTATTAAGCTTGGATTCTTTGACTTTGAGCTGTTCAACAAGTTTTGCTTTTTGACCTTTATTTTTATTCAGTTCAGATTCTTGTTTTTTCTGTTGATTTAATAAACTGACTTGTTTATCTCTTTTTTCTTGAATAGAAGCCAGCTTTAAATTAATTTCATTCTGAGTGTGAATAATTGTATCTACTTGATTTTTTCTATAATCACCGACTTTTCTCAGATAATTTAACCTTCTCATTGCATCTGAAAAGGAATGAGAATTGGCAATAAACATCAATTGGTCAGCTAATCTATATGACTTGTATGTTCCATAAATAGCTTGAGCATAATTTTTTCTCAGAATTTCAAGTCGATTTGTCAATTCTGAAATCTCTGACTGAGCTTTCTGTATTAAGGTTTCAAATTCATTGACTTCTTTAGAAGTGTTGGCGATAAGCTCTTTCCTTAATTCAATCTGCTTTTCTAAATTGACTATTTCTTTTAGCGAATTTTCTTTGTTCTTTTGAGTTTGTTCGATGGCTTTTTGAGTTTGCTCAATTTCATTCACCAATTTTTTTCTCTTTTTTTCTAAAGATTTTTGGTCTTGACCTTTTAAAGTGAAAGGTAAGATGAAGGCAAAAACAATTATGGTCAAAAACTTTTTCAATATTCTATTCTCTTATATTTATCTGGTATATCAAACGGAAAAGTTAAGCTGTCTAATATAGCAACATCTGAAAATTTGGATTGCATCTCAAAGAAATCATTATTTTGTGATATTTTAAGCATGCGCTCAAAGGAAAAATAATTATTTCCAATGTTTCTGACATCTCCATATTTTGCTAATAAATATCGGTGTAGAATCGGATTTTCAGCCTGATAATCTATCAACATATTGTTAACTTTGTCAAAGATAGCTATTGAAGAGTATCCATTGGCATGTAACGTAGTCCACTTTTGATATTGTTCTGAAGTATTGATTTCAGTATCTGAAGTGTCGCTGATAGTTGGAAGACCTACTAATAATCTTTCTATTGCATGAAAGTCTAAATCTATTTTCAACTTAGAAGCGACTTTGTTGATAGGTAAAAAATAATAACTGCTATTCATTCTGTCTATCCATTGAATACCTGAACTGTCAATTAATACCCTCATTCCTTCTATGCCAAATAGACTCATGGATAACCATATTTTTTGCCCATTTTGCCAACGTAAAATAGAATTAAAACTTTGTACAGTACCATTGAGTGTAGCTGTTGTTCGCATTTTGGCTTGCAAATAATTGAATTGTAAAACTGCCGAATCAGCAGGAGATTGATTGTGAGAAGCAATAGATTTTTCACTATTTGAAAGAGCGGGTGTCTCGTCAAAGCTCAATTGAACCCTCTTCTTACACGAGAATGTTCCCAATAGTAATAGGAAAAATAGGTATGTAATAGGTGAAAACTTCATAGTCAAAGTGCAAATATGGAAATTTTATACCAATGTTAATGCCAAAGCTTATTGTATTAATTAGTTGTAGGAGTGAATAGTGGTGGTGAATTTATTTATTCATTTGTATTTGCTATTCTTTTCAATTGAAATGAAGTCTAAATTTATTTTTATTGGTTTGATTTAATATTCTTAAATTAGTTTTATATAAAAAAAATTACACTATAAGCTTTTATGGTGTACTACGTTTTAAAATGATAAATTATGAGTATAGTTCAAGTTATTAATCTTCAAGATTATCTTTCAGGAGACAAAACTAAGAGAGTCGAATTTGTAAAAGCATTAGGTAAAGCTTATGAAACAATTGGTTTTGTGGCTGTAGAAGGACATGGTATTCCAGATACATTAATCGCTCAATTTTATGATTTAGTGGAACAGTTTTTCGCTCTTCCATTGGAAACTAAATTGAATTATGAGATACCCAAATATGCGGGTCAAAGAGGTTACACTTCTTTTGGTCGTGAAAAGGCCAAGCAGAGTGAAGTGCCAGATTTAAAGGAGTTTTGGCAGATAGGTCAATATGTTGAAGATGAAAAATTGCCTATAGAAGATTATCCTGATAACTTAGAGGTGGCAGAATTGCCCAATTTTAATCGTTTAGGTAAGGATCTATATAAGAGTTTTGAAGTTGCTGGAGGTCATTTATTAAGAGCTATTGCCAATTATTTGGATATTGAAGAGAATTATTTTGGAGCAAAAATTAAAAATGGGAATAGTATTTTAAGAACAATTCATTATCCTCCTATTGTGAATGAACCCAAATCTGCTATCCGTGCTGAGCAACATGAAGATATCAATCTGATTACATTATTGGTAGGTGCGTCTGCCGATGGTTTGCAGTTATTGACTAGGGATGGTCAGTGGGTAGATGTTAAAGCTGGACCTGGACAGATAGTTGTCAATGTGGGCGATATGTTACAGAGATTGACCAATAATGTATTGAAGTCAACTACTCATAGAGTGGTTAATCCACCTAGAGAAAAATGGCATACACATAGATATTCAATACCTTTCTTCTTACATCCTAGAAGTGAGATGTCACTGGATAGTTTGGTAAATTGTATTAATGAAAATAATCCCAAGTTATATAGTCCGATTACCGCTGGAGAATATCTGGATGAAAGACTCAGAGAGATTGGCTTGAAAATGTAAGATGAACCAAGAGTCAAGAATCAAGAGTCATGAGCGCTGTCATTCCCTGATATAGGTTGACCACTTTTTAAAACAGAATTTTATGTTAAAGAGTGAAAAACGAATTAAAAGACAACGCAGGTTTTCAGAAGATTTCAAATTAAAGATTGTTCAAGAATACGAATCTGGTCAATCCTCGGTTTGTGAAATGGAAAGAATTTATGATATTGGTAATGCAACAATTTACAGTTGGATTTACAAATATTCCAATTATAACAAAAAATCCATTCAAGTCGTTGAGATGAAAAATAGTCAATCAGAAAAAATCAAACTTCTAGAAGCTCGTGTTAAAGAGCTTGAACGTGCTGTTGGTCAGAAACAGATGAATATTGATTACTTGGAAAAAATGATAGACCTAGCCAAGGAACAGTTCGATATTGATATTAAAAAAAACTCAAACACCCAACACTCTGGTGGTTCCAAGACCATAGAGAAGCTCTAGATTACAGTTTAAATAGTATGTATCAGATGTTAGACATAAGCAAGCAAGCGGTTCATAAAAGTCGCAAACGGCAAGAATTGTTTGATATGGAATTAAATGATTTAATACATCAAGTAGATGTAATCAGAACAGATCATCCGGGATGTGGGGTGGAGAAGTTATACAAAGCACTTCTGCCTAAAACAATGGGCAGAGACAAGTTTTGTGAAGTTTTTATGGAATTGGGCTACCGTGTCAAAGCGATGAAAAACTATACTAGAACAACAATTCCAGCGTGGTTTGATTATCCCAATCTCATAGAAGGAATGCAGGTAACCAGACCTTATCAGGTACTGCAAAGCGATATTACTTATTTTGACATAAACGGTAAGTTTTATTATCTGGTCTTTATCATTGACGTTTATACACGAGAGATTTTGGGATATAACGTCGGAGATAATTTGAGGACACAATGCAACATTAATGCGCTGAAAATGGCTTTAAGTAAAATACCGACACAATGCTTAGAAAACATGATTCACCACTCCGACAGAGGCTCTCAGTATGGCAGTAAGGAATATGTTCGGCTATTAAAAAGTAATGGCATAAGGGTCAGTATGGGTGAAATAGCACAGGATAATGCTTTTGCTGAAAGGATTAATGGAACAATTAAGAACGAATACCTTAAGCATTGGCACATCCCGGATTTTAAAACCCTGAAAAAGAAAACAAAAAAAGCGGTCAACCATTATAACAAATCACGGTTGCACCTTGCCTTTAATAATGAGTACTCTCCTTTGGAGTTTAAAGAAACTTTGTTAGATTTGGACAACCAAGAAAGACCGAAGGTGATTATTTATGCCGAAGGTAATTATAAAGTTAAGGTGGCATCGAGCCACCTTAGCTTTAAACCAAGAAAAGAACCAAAGGCTCATAATTGTCCGATGGTTATTATAGATAAATAAATGAATTATTAACCAAAACGGTCAACCCTATTTAGGGAAGCTCACGCTTGGTGGCTGAACCTTCTGAAACTAACCGCAAAGAGTACTAAGTTCTACGCAAAGTTTACTAAGTTTAATGAAATAAAGCACTAGCTGAGTTTGCCAAAGTCAGTCAGTTCGGCAAGGCTCACTGACCAAACCCTTTTCCAATATAACATATTGAACTTGGTCAGTGTACTTACTAAGCTGAGCTTCTCTGTCTAAATCAAAGTTCTCTACACATCAATCTAGTGTGATACATCAATAAATTGCTATTTAATTTCATCAAACTCATACCATATCTTCAAGCCTCCAATTTCTAAAGTTTTGGCTGAAGTATCATGAATATATGGAAACTCATCTACAATCGTTTTTTCAAACACTTCTTCTCCAACTTTTATTTTATAAACATCTGCAATCCTTTTTGAAACTATATGAGTGCTTCTTTTTGAGAGAATATAATATTGAGGGAGTCCGAAAGATACCAGCCAATTTCCTTCACCTCGCCCTGCCCCATATGAATTACTTATACCATTATATTTAATAATATATTTGTCATTATTTGTTACTCCATATTTATTCAGTTGTAGAAACTCTTCATTTACTAAGCGCTTTAGCATGGATGGAATTCCTTCACCTCGTACATAATCAAACTTAAAATAAATTGGATCGTTATCTCGATAAAGAGTAAAGGTGTTTTGGGATGGTAGCGATTGAGATGTTATGGGCAAGCCATAAGAATTATAGGCTGTCACTTTAGTTTCAAGAGGGAAGTATGATGTTGCTGGAATATCTCCGTATATAAATTTTATTGAATCTAATTGATTATTATTATTTCTAAAGACACCCAATTTGCCAGCAATTGCTATATGTGGAGTATGCAGATTAAAAGGAGTTTCTACTTCTATTTCTTCTACTTTATCGTTGTCAAACGTAATATGAGTATTATGCCATAGTTGATCACTAGAAAATCCATCTAAGTATATAAATTTGATACTGTTTTCATTATATACTACTTTAATTGAGAAGTCTTCTATACTATCAGGTCTTAATAAAGCAGGTCTTATTAATTTACCTAATGAGTCATATTTATATATATAAGAAATTGTCTTATTGCTTACTTTATTAATATAGTCAACTCTTAATATTCTTATGTTCCTATCGTCATCTTTTCCTTCGTCAATGATTGTTTTTTTGTCTTTATTACATGCCAGCATAGTCAATAGCAATAGAACAATGGTGATAAAATTTAAATGTTTCATGATTATGTAATTTAAAGGTGATAAAATTATCTTTTTACTATAAATGAACTTGTTACTACTTCATCTTTAGTATATATAGCGATTTGATATTTGCCAGGTTGCATATAAGAAGTGTTTATTTGTTTTCTACCATCTTCTATGTATGATTTTAAAACGACATTTCCCATAATGTCTAATACTTCCATATTGAGTTTTTCTTCAATGGCATCTTCTTCATTCTTTAAAGTGATTTCAAGAAAGCTCGTACTAGGATTTGGATACAACATCAATGACCATCCACCTCCGCAAGTTCCATACTCCGTATCTTGTATTCTCCATACAGTTCCTATCGAGCATGGATTAGTAGGTCTCACTCTGATATCTCCACAGTTAGAAGAACTACTACTATTGACATGAACAGTAACTTGAGATTTCATTTCATTTCCTATCCATGTATTAGTTGGACCATTAGTAATAGTACCACAAGTAAATTGCCAATCAGCACCAGTAATTCCATCAAATAGGGCGTTATTATATATGATAGTGAAAGTATGAATGCTATTATTCCTTAATTTAGTAGGAAATCCTCCCGTAGATAATATAGTAGCACCACATTCGCCATCGAATGCCATGATATTGTCTGGTGAAAAGTTTAAATTTCGATACGAGTTAATATCAAAATTAAATGATTTAGTTTCACATGGAGTGACTATCGTAGCTGTTAATATTCCTCCTTGGATAATAGGCCCACTTCTCTGATAAGTAACACTTGAGTCATCTTGGCTTAAAATAGTCAATCCACCTACTTTTGTCCAAGTGATACTAGTATAAGATGAAGGGAGATTCGTAATCGTCAGGGTCTTACTTCCAGAACAAATCGTATCATATCCTGCACTATTAGTGGTTGGTATTGGAGTAGGGAAAACAGGACTAGAAATATTAATAGTCTTATTGACAGAGATGGTATATCCATGATTGGTCACAGCAGCAGTGATTACTCCTGTTCCAGATGTAACACCATTGCTATTAAAATTGATAGTAGCTCCTGTATTAGACCCTATAATTTGTAAAGATGGAGAAACACTCCAAACTACTGATGCTCCCAATGGAAGGTTGGGATTGATAGTTGCACTTTCAGCTCCACAAGTGATGTTATTAGCAGTGATGGGAGTATTCTCCAAAGATAAATCTTCCGTGAGGCATCCAGTGGTAGGCATATCTGGAAATACAGAATAAGCGTGATTTGTCCATGCTGGATATCCTGCCACACCCATCACTCGTTTCATGAAACTAGAAATATTGTCAAAAACAATGTCTCTCTGATTAATAGGTAAGCTCATGTCGGGAGCAGGAAATGAGAGACCCGGTGTTTTTGTTGCAACATCCCAGCCACCATTGATAATAGTAGTCACATCAGGAACGATGTTTAGTACACTATGTCCTCCATTAATTACCTGCCCAAATCCAATTTTATTGTGAGTTGATATTAATAAATTATATAAAAATTTCGATCCGTATGCATTAGGATACCTATTAGCATCTAGATTATTTGGATAAAAAATTACTGGACTTTGAGATGTAGTATCAATGAACTTGAAACTCACTTTCCCTTCGTATTGATTCACAACTTCATCACAAGTGCCATGCATAAAATTAATAGCAGTTTTATTAGTATTTGATGTATTGTTAGTGAAAATGTTATTATATAGACTACCTCCTGCCATAGGGATGATTCCTTTGATTGGAGGCATTGGATAACCATTTGTTCGTAAAGCATGAGCAGAATCAATTGTAACTATCGTTGTAGAACTTGACGCTCCATCAGCTACGAATGTAATATTGGAGGAGATTTCATTTTGATCTAAGAAAACTGAATAAATTGATAAAATAGCCCCAGCACTGATTCCAGCCACAAAAACATTATTTGGGTCAATATTATTGGTTGCTTTATTGATTTCTTGTCCAAATTTCACCCTAAAGTCTCTGAAAGATTTTAAAGAAGCGTGTTCTAATCTTGCTTTAGCTTCACTTCCATTCATAACTGCACTGGTGGATTCTTTAAGTAGCGAACCAATCTTTAATGCATAAACAAAATTAGTTTCAACAGCGTAATTGATTCAAATCACTTTATAACCTTCATTGGCTAATTTTTTTGCTAGTTTTATATTGTCATGTAATTGGGAATTTGCTGGATTAAGTTCTGCCTGATTATCTTTGTGCACAAAAGCTCCACCTGAAAGTAAAAAGATGGCAGGTGAAAGGGTTTGCTTTTGTATAATATCTCCATTTTTATTTAATTGTTTAGGTATAAACCTATACACTTCTGCATCTATATACCATTCTACATTCTCATCATGATGGATTTCTCGACCATTCTCATAAGTAATTTCATAAGGAGTAGCATTGATGATTTGTGAATCCACTTCTACTTTGTATCGTATCTTTTCTTGTTCAATATTCTGAGCAAAAGAATTATCAATAAAAACATTTAACATTAATAAAAGTGTTAAAGTTTTTAAGGTTGAGGAGTAGAAAGACTTAACGTGAATATTCATAGTTTTAATATTAATCAAATTTTACTAAAAATATTTAATAAAACAAAAACATTTTTTAATTATAATTAAAAAGTTTAAATAATTATTAAAATAATGATTTTTTTTAGCAAGGGACGAAATGCAATTCACCCTTGCCTTATGAATACCAAACCCACCCATAATGCACTTGATTAAGTATCTTATTCGATCCTATATCATCAAAAAAATTAAAAGAGTTTTATTCTATTATCATTCTATATTTTATAAAGTATTCAGGTAAGGTATTTATATTTGTTTCAATGAAAATAGCCAACAAGAATTTATACTTATTTCTTATAGGATTTTTATTCATTTTTTTTCAGAGTTGTAATAATAATGATAATGAGGAAAATGATGGGAATAGAATAGATGAGATAATTAATGAAAAATTAGGTCAAACATCATCTTTTGATGAGATGTCGGATACCTTGCAGATTGCACATTTAGTGCGAGTTTGGAATGGTTGTCACAATGTGAAATTTTTAGACAATTTGGATAATATGTATGCCTCCAGTTTGTTTTTTTATGGTGAGGACAGAAGTAAATATGATGCTATCCAAATCAAAAGAAATCTTTTCAGAAGATATCCTGAGTATTTTCAGAGAATCATTGGAGGAATGAAAGTGAGGAAGATAAATTCTACTGAATACAGATGTGAATTTACAAAATATATTAGCGTTGGTAATATTACTGCTCCAGTTCCTTCATATATTGTATTTAAGAAAATAGGAGATAATCAATGGCTAATAGTTGCTGAGAGTGACCCTGAAACAGATATAAAAGTGAAGAGTGTCAAAGATTCTATGCAAGTATTAGAAAAGATTTATTCCATTTCATCTGTTGAAATACAAGGCAATTTTTCAGGGAAAGGATTAGAAACTATTTATGTTTTTCCACCAGAAGATGACCAATGTGTCGATTGTACAACGAGTTTGATTTTTTCAAATGAATTATTGCCTCCTATTGATATCAAAGGCACGAAAGATGCTTCGCTTTTGAATGAAGGTGATTTAGATGGTGATGGTGCTGATGAGTTTAGTGTCTTGGTGAAAAGAGGGAATATAGCTCGTATTACGATTTATACTTTTAAGCGAGGAGAGTGGAAAGTGCTTAAAAAATTTGATACCGATTATGTCAAATTATCTTCTGATGAACAAGCAAGGAGAGACGCTATTCAATTGGCTGGTTCTGGATATATTAATATTCAAAAGATAGAAGGAGATAGCAGCAAGGTAGAAAAAGTGAATGTCTGGGAGTTTTAAGTCTGAATCCATGTATATTTCTTCTGAATATCAATTTCATGACATTGCAACAATTGAAAAGGTTTTGAAAGCCTATCCTTTCGGACTTTTATTTTGTGAGGCTAGTGTTACGCATATTCCATTCAATCTACATTTTGAAGAGGGCTCTGTTTTCTTGGAAGGTCATGTAGCCGCTAATAATCCTTTGGTCAATTTTGATGGCAAGGAATGTATCTGCGTTTTCAATGGTCCTAATGCATATATTTCAACAAAGAATTACAGTAGAACCAATAGTGTTCCTACATGGGATTACTTGGCTGTTCATTGGTATGGTAAAATTGAATTTTTGGATGAAAAAGAAAATATTAGAATCGTAGAAGATTTGATGCGTCAAACCTCACAACAGGATTTGGAAGCGTATTATAATGTCTCAAAGGAATATACTCAGAGGTTGTTAAAAGGTATTTGTTCTTTTAGAATTTTACCTACAAAAATTGAAGGAATAGCCAAAATGAGTCAGGATAGAAGTCCTTCTGAAATCAATACAATTATTTCTAATTGGGAACAATCTGAGAAATTAGAAAATTCAGATATTATTCATTGGATGAAATATTTCAATCCATAAATTATTATAATGCAAGAAAATAATTTGCCTTGGTGGCAAAAAACAGTAGTTTATCAAATTTACCCGAGATCGTTTAACGATAGTAATAATGATGGGATAGGAGATATTAAGGGAATAATATTAAAATTGGACTATATCAATAGTCTTGGTGTGGAAACAATCTGGTTATCACCTTTTTATGAAAGTCCACAAAAGGATTTTGGTTATGATATTAGTAATTATAGGTCGATTGCTCCTGAATATGGAACAATGGATGATGTCAAAGAATTAATTGCTAAAGTTCATCAAAGAGGAATGAAAATTGTCCTGGATATGGTGATGAATCATACTTCTGATCAACATGTATGGTTTCAGGAATCTAAAAAATCTAAAGGCAATCCCAAGTCTGACTGGTATATCTGGAAAGATGGGAAAGGAGGAAAAGCTCCCAATAATTGGAAAAATATTGTTTGGGGTAAGGGTTGGCATTATTCTCCAGAAAGAGATCAATGGTATTATGCCTCATTTTTACCATTCCAACCAGATTTGAATTATAGAAATCCAGAAGTCAAAAAAGAAATGTTTGACACGGTCCGCTTTTGGCTAAATCTCGGAGTAGATGGCTTCAGGTTGGATATTTTCAACTGTATTCTAAAAGATGAATTGTTTAGAGATAATCCTTGGAGTCCCAATCCTGCACCTAGCCCTGAATGGCCAGGTGGCAATTTTCAGAAAAGAAAGTATTCTGTCAATCAAGCAGACAATTTCGCACTGGCTCAAGAATTGAGAGCTGTGATGGATGAATATGGTGCTCAAGAGCGTTTTTTGATAGGCGAAGTATTTGGAAGTCAGGATGTTGTAAAAAAATATTTAGGAAAAGGTGATGGTTTGCATCTTATCTTTTTATTTGAAACAATGTATTTTAAATGGAGTGCCAAATGGTTTGGAAAAACAATTATGGGTTTTGAGAAGGAATTTCCTTCTCCATTGATTCCTACATGGGTATTGGGCAATCACGATATTTATAGATATTCAAGGCGTATTAACAATGATTTGAATCGTGCAAAATTGATTTCTTTAATTCAATTGACTGTGAGAGCAGTTCCTACGATGTATTACGGTGAAGAAATCGGTATGGTCAATGGTCAAATAGAACGAACCGCTGCTCAAGATCCTATGGCTGCTGAATTTAAATGGCTACCCAATTGGTTTTTACGATTATTGCCAGTAAGTATCAATCGTGATGTTTGCCGTACGCCGATGCAATGGAATGACAATAAAAATGCTGGTTTCTCTGATACTCGCCCATGGTTGGATGTAACCGATCAATATGAATCTCGAAATGTGGCTACGATGTCTTTGGATGAAAATTCTCTCTTGAATTGGTATAAAAAAGTAATCGCTTTGAGAAAGGATTATTCAGCTCTACATCAAGGAAGTTTAAAGATAATTTCCTCTGAAAAAAATATTTTGGTATATGAACGTATAGATGAAAATATGCGATTGAGAATTGTTGTCAATTTTTCTAAATCTCAAATTTCTCAAAAAGTGCAAGGTGAAATATTATTGAGTTCCTCTAGCCAAACACATCTTACCTCAGGAATTTTGCAAGTGGATGCTCTTTCTGGAGTTGTTATTCAGTTAGCTGGAGTATAAACTATGGAGAAATTAGTAGCACCTTTGCAAATGAAATTTGCAATATATCGTTTAGGTTTAAATTTGAGATTTATTCTATTCCATATACTGCCACATATCACCCCATAATCTATTCCCTGCATCTACATAAAGTGTTTCTCCATTGATATATGATGCCATCGGAGAGGCTAGAAATAGGGTAGGCCAAGCAACTTCTTCTGTAGTCCCCAATCTTCTGTTGGGGATAGACGCACTCATGTTTTTCTTGAACTCGTCTGGATATTGCTCCATTCCGGAAGAAGCTATGATGCCTGGAGCGATTGCATTGACTCTGATATTATATCTTGTCCATTCTATTGCTAGAGATTTAGTGAGATTATCTACTCCAGCTCTAGCTGCCCCTGTATGTGCCATTCCTGGGAAACCTTTATAAATATTTGCAATGATATTGACAATAGTTCCTTGCTTTTGAGGGATGAAAAATGTTTGGGCCATGACCTTTGTCATATAGAATGTTCCAATCAAATTATTAGTAACAACAGCTTTAAATCCATTATAGCTAATGTTTTCTGCAGCTGATGGGAATTGTCCTCCTGCATTATTAATAAGAATATCCAAACGACCATGCTTTTCTTTAATCTGTGCAGCAATAGCCTCTGCTTGTTCAGGTTCACGAATATCTAAAATCGTTCCATGTACTTCTCCAAGTGAGGATAATTCAGCCAAAGCTTTGTCTATTCTTTCTTTCTTTCTAGAAGCTATCCAAACCGTTGCGCCTAGTTGTAAAAATTTTTCTGCTATCGTATATCCTATTCCACTACCTCCTCCAGTAACTAGGACAATCTGTCCCTTAAATGTGTCATTTGAAAACATTTTTTTCTCTTTTGTATATTAAATTAGCTAATTTTTGTAATCAAACAAACGTTTGGTGAATTAAAATTATCTATTCTTCATCTTTGAGTATATTTTTGCATTTATGATGAGAAATCTTTTGATAGGGCTTGTATTGAGTGTGTTTTTGAACTCTTGTACTCCCAAAGTGAATATAGAAGGGATTGATAAAGGTGAATTAAGAAGGACTGAGAAAGAAGATATTGCTCAATTGTCATTGAATTTAATTATGCATTTTTCAACATCTGAAGTTGAAATTGGTTATTCAGAAATAGATATTATTGTTAATCATGTTGATTTAGGGAAATCTGTCATTGCAGGTGATACAGAGCCTATTTTGTCTGCTAAGTATGCTTTACCTTTGAGAGTTACTTATCCTTTTGAACAGTTGGTTTTGACTGACTCCAATTTGTTGGAAATAAACGGTTTTATACATATCAATGGAAAATCTGTAAAAGTGAGTTATAGCAATCCTTCTTTCGTTGTAAAAAATTATACTAATCTTTGATTCAGATAGCTTATCAAAGCCAACCGCAATGATTACCAAGTATGAAATAATGTGAGAAGTATGAAATTTGGAAATGTGAGAATGTTGAAATGTGAAAAATACTGCCTAAACTAACCACAAAGTTCACCAAGTTTCTACACAAAGTTCACGAAGTTCAATGAAACAATAAGAAGATTTGGAGATGTGAAGATGCTGGTGGTTGAGACGGTCATTGAGCTTGTCGAAATGCTGTCGAAACCATAGAGAAGAGTGAAAAATTAAAAGTGAATGAAAAATGCATCGGTAGAGTTTGCCTCGTAGAGGCTGCCGCTAGGTAATAATACATAATTAACCATCTATTGCTCCGTAGGAGCTACCCTTTTATTGATTTCAAGAATATCACCATCCAAAATTTAACCACAAAGTTCACCAAGTTTCAGCACAAAGCTCACAAAGTGTTAGACAGAACTACACATTGCGAATGCGCCCTGCACCATAGATTTTGATGCTGGGTACCCACTATACGAAGAAAGCGTAGTTTCTTCAACTGTTTGAGACGAAGTCGAGTTTTGAAGAAATAGCTTTCAAGTATTTAGTGGGTCAGCAAAAAATCCGGTGCGATTCTTTTGCATACTTTTTCTTCTAAAGAAAAGTATGAAGAAATCCTTAATAACCAATTGCAGAAACTAATCGCAAAGTACGCTAAGTTTTACGCAAAGCTCACCAAGATTTTTCTTAGTGTCTTTTGTGCCTTCTTAGTGTCTTTTGTGTAATAGTTTTTTTATTGAAGTTATTCCATGTTAGTTATAAACAAAAAAAACAGCCTTAAATAGGCTGTTTTTTATATAAAGTAGAAGATAATTTTACGAATAATACTCTTCTCTTTGAACTTTTACTCTATCATCTTCAAGATATTCATCATAAGTCATCAATTTATCCAAGATGCCTTTCGGTGCTAATTCAATGATACGATTGGCGATAGTATGAGTAAATGTATGGTCATGAGATGTGAAAATCATAGTCCCTTGATAATCTACCAAACCATTGTTGAGTGCGGTAATAGATTCAAGGTCGAGGTGGTTGGTTGGCTCATCTAAGATTAAAAAATTGGCTTCTTCCAACATCGTTTTAGATAACATACATCTTACTTTCTCTCCTCCTGATAATACTGTACACATTTTGAGGGTTTCTTCTCCAGAGAATAGCATTCTTCCCAAAAAACCACGGATGAATGTTTCATCTTTTTCAGAAGAAAATTGACGTAACCAATCAATCAAATTGATATTTTCTTTAAAGAAACTAGAATTGTCATTGGGAATATATGATTTGGTAATTGTAACGCCCCATTCAATTTCCCCGCTGATTGGTTTTTCTTCTCCTGCTAAAATAGCTAGGAATTTAGAAACAGCAAGGTGATCTTTACCTACAAGTGCTATTTTATCTCCTCTATTGACAGTAAAATTGATGTTTTTGATAGTATTTCCATCACCATAAGAAAAGCTCAAATTTCTCACTTCCAAAATCTGATTTCCAGCATCTCTTTGTTGTTTGAAGAATATACCTGGATATCTTCTTGAAGAAGCTTGCATGTCCTCCAGATTGATTTTTTCCAAAGCTTTTTTACGAGAAGTAGCTTGTTTGGATTTGGAAGCATTGGCACTAAATCGAGCAATAAAGTCCAATAATTCTGCACGTTTGGCTTCTGCTTTTTTGTTTTTATCAGCTTTCTGTTTGAGAAGTATTTGGCTGGTTTCATACCAGAATGTATAGTTGCCAGTAAATAAAGAAATCTTTTTAAAGTCGATATCTACTACGTGTGTACAGACCATATCCAAAAAGTGACGGTCGTGTGATACTACAATAACTGTATTTTTGAAATCTGCAAGGAAGTTTTCCAACCAAGAAATGGTATTAATATCCAAGTCGTTGGTAGGCTCATCCAATACAAGTATGTCTGGATTGCCAAATAATGCCTGAGCCAATAATACTTTTATCTTGTCGCTACCTTGTAAATCTTTCATCAGACTATAATGTAAGTCTTCTTTTACGCCGAGGTTGCTCAATAACTCTGCTGAATCACTCTCTGCATTCCAGCCGTCCATTTCTGCAAATTCAGCTTCTAATTCACCTGCACGAAGTCCATCAGCATCTGTAAAATCTTCCTTTAAATAGATAGCATCTTTTTCTTTCATGATATCATAAAGATGCTTATTGCCCATGATGACAGTTTCTAAAACTGAAAATTCATCAAATTCAAAGTGGTTTTGTTTTAAGACAGACATTCTTTCGCCTGGAGAAATGTCTATACTGCCTGTTGTAGGGTCGATATCTCCTGCAATAATTTTCAAGAAAGTCGATTTGCCTGCACCATTGGCACCTATGACTCCATAGCAATTGCCTTTAGTAAATTTGATATTTACTTCATCAAAAAGTGTCCGCTTACCAAATTGTAAGGATAGATTGTTTACTGTAATCATTTGAGATTGGAAAATATTTGGCGCAAAGGTACTAAATTAAAAGGTCTTTATAAACTTTATTTGCCTTGAATAAGTTTATTGATTGATTTTAATGATTTGATTTTTTCCTTTGATTTTATGGATTGTTTTTGTTGACTTATCTGGCCAAGTAATTTCTATTTTTGTGATTTTTGAATTTTTAGGTACCAACCAAAGGTTTTGTCCTGCTCCTTTCCCTTGGCTGTCTGTCGCTTGAATCATCCTCATTCTTTGAGTCTGTTGACCATTCAAATCTAAAGTTGTAACGACAATCTTTGTTCCTATTGCATCTTTTCGTTGACTTCCCTCTAGGATAATTTGGTAAAATTTTCCTCCTTGAGTTGATTGTAAATAGGAAGCTATGTTATTTTTTAATGTTGGAAAATCTCCTCCTCCTTTCATCCATAGAATGGGTTGCTGTGTTTTAAATTGAGGAGTCACTGTCATACTATTGATAGATATAGGCTGATTGTAAAGTAGAAAATTTTGAGATTGAAATTGCTTGTTTTGATATTTGTAAAGTTTCAAAGGATAATATTCGTCCCAATCCTTTCCTCCGCCAAATAAAATAGAAGGTTGAGCTTCTCCTTTGTCAATATTGATACTTGCTCTTTCATAAGCCAAAAGTGGAAATTGTTGTTGGGGTGACTGTTGTGATTGAATAGTATCCAATGTCCACATCAATGGATATTCACTTGGAGTATATTTACCAGAAAGCATATTGAAGATTTCATCTTTGCTATTAGGAGATAGATTGGTATTTGCAATAATGTTCTGAGTAAGATTACCATCAAAATCGCCTATTAAAAAATGACCACTACTATATGGATAAGTCGTGTAAGTGTTTTGAGCTTGATTGATGAAAAATGGATATTTGCCTTCGATATTACCAAAAATATAAGTGTAATTATTGCTCTTATATGCACTTAAAAATAAATCATCTTGCTTATCTTGATTAATATCTGTTGTCCAACAATCTACAATATTATTGGGACCAGTAATAATGCCATAAGTATTAGCTGATTCTTTGAATTTTAAACCATCTTCCTGAATAAAGAGCAATGAGTTATAGCCTTCGTTGCCTATGAAAATATCTAATTTATTATCCTTGTTGGAATCTAAAAAACATACACAATTTGCACGTTGAGGAACATTAAACCCAGCAGAGCTAGAAATGTCTAAATATGTTCCATTTTTTTGGTTGATAAGAACAGATGGGTATAAATATTCTTTTTGGATTTGAATATTTTTTCGAATAATAATAAGGTCTTGATAAGCATCATTATTGATATCTATCGAGTATAATCTATGTCCTCCAGGAATACTATCTAGTCGGGCAATAGAAGTGATATCTATCCATTGATTTTTTTTGTTTAATTCTAGCAATTGAATATTTTGTCTATATCCATTGGAGATAAGTAGATTGGTGGACTGTGGGGTTCTTTGTGTAGCTAGGATTGCTCCTGAATATTGAGGAGAGTTGAGTGAAGAGGGAAGAGTTTGTATGGGTTCAAATAGTTCGCTTTTTCGTTGGATAGCTACTGTATCTTCTAGCATTTTACTTATCCAATACCATTTCATGTTTTCATTGGATTCTGTAGATATGGTATTTGTTTTTAAATACTGAATAATTTTATTTTTTTTTGTTTTACAAGCAGAAGATTTCTTGACTTGTGTGCAGGACAGATAGTCTAAAAATAATTTTATAGCGACTAACTCATTGGAAATAGTAGGGGCATTTTTTCGACTGACAAGAATGAGACTATCAACAGCTTGCCAATGAGATGCGAGTACTTGAAAAGTAAATGCAGTTTTCAATAGTGTGCTATATCCTTCAGATTCTTTATTGTAATGATCATTGAACTCTTTTAATGTGGTTTCTGCAGTTTGTTCAATATTTTCAAATTGAAACAAATATGGGAAAGTGTCTTTGTGAATTATCTCCCATATCTTATTGGAAGATTGAGCCAAGATAGTGTGGCATTGAAAATAGAAAAGAAAGAATAGGGTTGTACTTAGCCATTTTTTCATAGAAATAAAGATAGATGACTATTTTATAAAAAAAAAGCTCCAGCCACTGAGGACTGGAGCCAAACACTACGAATGTTTGAAACACGCATCTTTGCTGATAGGATTCAGCTTATTTTTTAACGTTATCTTTCAACGCTTTAGTTTCTTCTTTCACTGCTTTGACAACCTCTTCTGCTTTTTTAGATGCAGTTTCTTTTACTTTGGTTGCTTTCTTCTTAGCAGTTTCTTTAATATCTTTAGATTCTTTAACAATTTCGGTAATAGCTGCATCTGCATTTTTTACCACTTTAGCTTTAGTTTCTTTTACAGCTTTTACAGTTTTAGTAGCCTCAGATTTGATTGCTTCATCTACTATAGCTACTGTCTCTTTGGCTGTTTCTTTAGTAGTATTTGCTACTTCTTTTGCAGCTTTTTCTACTTTGTTGCTTGCTTTTTTAACACCCTCTTTTGTTGTTTTAGAGATTTCTTTAGCAACAGTTTCAGCTTTTTCTATAGTATCTTTAGCAATTTCCTCAGTTGATTTTTTTGCTTCTTTAGCAACAGATTCAACTTTAGCTACATTTTCTTTTACTGTAGTTTTAGTAGTGTCAACAACTTCTTTTGCAGCTGTTTCAACAGTTTTTGCTACAGATTTAGCTTTTTGTTCTACATTTTCAACAGTTTCTTTGATTTTATCAGAAGCTACGGCAGCAGTTTCTTCTACTTTCTCAACTGTATCTTTAATAATTTCTTCAGCATTGCCTAATTGTTCATGGATGAAAGCAAATGCTTTATCAGCTCTTACTTTAAGTTCGTCAACGAAGTTTTCAGCTTCTGTCAATACATTAGCTTTGATGGAGTCAATATCAACGATTCCTTGGAATCTTTCTTTGATTTTGTCTTGATAATCTTTAAAATTTTCTTTTTGACCTACTACTTGTGTTTTTAAATCAGCAGTAATGTTCTCAATGTTTGCTTTTAATTCTTCAATTTTCAAATTGTACTCTAAAGAGAGTTTTTCAAAAGCGTCTTTAAATTTATTACCTTTTTCCATGATGCATATTTTTGTTTGCAGAAATATTAGTACAAAGATAAAGCTACTTTTCTAGTTGATATTTAAGAGAGTATTAAGAAAATACGATATAAAAGTGTATTGTAAATTAAGCGAGTATATATATAGTACTAGAATGACTATGAAAGAAGCATAAAAAAAGGAGATTGCTTATTCAACAATCTCCTTTTAATATTTTTACTTGAAAAGATTATTTAGCGTTTTCGATAGCACGTTTTACAGAGTCAAGCATTTTGATTACAGCTGTTTGCAATTCTACTGTAACTTTTTGAATTTGAGGTTTGAAATCTTTTTTAAGAAGATTGCCATTTTTAAATTCTGCACCGATTGTTTGAAACTGAGCTTTAGCTTGTCCAAACAATACTTGTGAATTAGCCGCCAATTGTTCCAATGTTTCAGGAAATACTTTTATATCGTTTTGGATGCTGTCGATTTGAACTTTTACATCTGAAACGAATAAGTCCAAATTTTTCTTGAAAGATTCTAAATTCATGGTACTAATATTTGATGCAAAAATATGATTAATAAATTTCAATTGAGTTAATAATATGTTATTGAATCTTGTAATTTCTGTTTACTCAATTCTTCTTGCAACATTCAAGTTTCAAATGGGTTATTTTAGTAATCTTTTTAATTTCCTTGTATTTGACTGTTAGGAGCTATTTTGTTTTAAGACTTTTTCTATAAAATTGCTTACTTTATAAATATTTATATATGTATCTTATTTAAACAATTATTTTGTTGAATAAATTATTTTGTTGAATAAATTATTTTGTTAAATAAATTATTTTTATAATTGTACTTCTTATGAATAAAATAACTAAAATTTATAATTTAGATTCTATTAGATTTTATGCTGCGTTTTGTGTTTTTATTCAACATAGCGAAGAGATTTTTAAAGCGTATCATTATTCAAATTTTTTTGATAATAAAGGGATTATTAATTTAGGCTCTATAGGAGTGACTGTTTTTTTTACTTTAAGTGGTTTCTTAATTACATATATTCTTTTTAGAGAGTATAATTTGAAGGGCAATATCAATTATAGAAATTTTTACAAGAATAGATTTTTGAGAATTTGGCCGCTTTATTTTCTAACTATATTTATTTATCGTGTACTCTTACCTTTTATATCTAGTGGATATAGCATATTTACTGAACATACTAGTATTGAAAATGTAGTTTTTCAAAGTATAGTTACTATAAGTCCTTATACAGAATGGTTGTTGATTTTATTATTTTTACCTCATGTTCTTTTGGCTTTAGGAAAAGTATTTTTCCCGACATTTATATGGAGCATTGGTGTTGAGGAGATTTTTTATTTAGTATGGCCTAGAGTAATCAGATATGAAAAATTCATTAGAAACGTTATTTTAATTATAGTTGCATATTTAATGATTTATTTTTTATCATCTTATATTTGGTTGATAGAGGAGGAGTCAAATGTTTTTGTATCTCATTTATCTCAGTTTGTTTCTGTTTTCCTTTATATGCAGAGAATTAGTTGTATGGCTATCGGTGGTATTTTTGCATATATTTATCTTTTTAAAAGAGATTCTTTTTTTCATAATCACATCAATGTTTTATATTATACTTCTCTTTTTGTATTAGTATTCATATCATTTTTTGGGATCTATCTACCGTTTATTATTAATGAAATAATTTCAATATTGATATCTATAATTATACTATATCATTGTATTAATAAGAAACCTACTAGGCTCAACCAATTGATTTATAATAAATTTACAAATTGGGCAGGTAAATATTCTTATGGTATTTATATGTATCATACGTTGGCAATATTCCTAGTGATAGATTTGTTAGGGTATTTTAATATTAGTAGCAGAGTGACTCTTTATTTCTTTAGTTTAATATCTACGTTGTTTGTTTCTTATATCTCTTATGAGTTTTTTGAAAAGAATTTTTTAACCCTTAAAAAAAGACCAATATGAAATTGAATGTTTTGAAATTCTGGATTGTAATACTTACGATATGTACGTCCAATGCTTATGCTTTTAATGAAAACCAGGATTATTCTATGGATAAACAATATGTTGTTAAAGAAGATTTTCTTTATTTTGATGATGAAGGACAAATAGATTCTAGAATAGGAGAATTTGACTTCTTATTTAATGAAGGAGTAGATGATAAGGGTAATGATTTGCTGAAATTATCTATTACTCAGATTTATAAACAAAGTACAACTGAACAAATGCTAACATCACTTCCTACTATCTTTTTAGTGCCTGGAGGTGGATTTACTGCTGTATTACCTAGTGATTTTATTAATGTTGATAATTGTACTGGAAAGAGTTTAGCAAATTTGTTAGCAGATCAAGGTTATAATGTATTTGTATTAACCTATCAAGTAGCTACGGGTGTTGAAAAGCTATTGTTGGATTTATCATTAGCACATGTTTGCAACACTGTAGTAACTGATTCTGTAAAATATATTCAACAAAAGACTTCATATAAAAGTTTTTGGTCATTAAGGAAAGTCATTACAGACAAGACCTCTTCAATGGATAGTTTGATAGCAAATAACATTGATATAAACAACATGATTATGATTGGTCATAGTGCTGGTGGATTTTTAACTTTATATAGTTTATTTTTAAATCAATCAGAAATTCCTTCATCGATATGCAGCTTATCTTATAACGCATGTAATATTCCTTCCAATTGGAGAACTCAATATTGGCCTTTACCAAAAATGAAAGGATATGTTGCTATGTCTGGTGCTACATTTAGTGATAATATTTTTTTGAATGATACTTCTATTTTAGGAAATAATGGTCCAAATTTATTACTCATGCATGGTACTTGCGATGAATTAGTTAATCAATATGATGATTATGTTTCTTCTAAATGTAAGATTGGAGGAGTTTCATCTTTAAATGTAGGATATACTAAAAACTCTTCTAATCCAGCTTCTAAATTCAATAAAGTATATGGTTCTGGCTTTATATTTCAACAACTCTATACTAAAATGAAAAAAATCAGATATGAGCAGGTGTGTGATGGAGGTCATTCAATAAATAATATTAGTATTAATTGTCCATTTTCTACTCAATCAACTAATGCTGCAGTATTATTTGGTCAGTGGAATACTTGTGATTTAGACAATCCTACTGGTTTGATAAGTACTCAACATTTATTGTTTAACTGTCTGAATGATTTTATTCAACGTACTTTATTTTCAAATCCAGGACCTTTGTTATATGAACTTAAGAGTACTTTGCCTGAGTTGTCATCTCAGAAATGTTTAACTGATGACAGAGGAGATGTTACTCCTGTAACAGGAATAAATAATATAGGTTGTTCATTAACTTTAGAAGGAGGTATTGGAGCTACTTTATATGCTTGGTATATTTATAATATAAGTTCTCCTCCACAAATAATTTCAATTGCGCCTAGTTTAGATGTTTCTCTTATTCCGAGTGGTACTTGGTATGTTGCAGGGGCAGCAGCTAATGCTTGTGATATAGAATATTTTATATTTCAGGTTGAGTTTAATTCTTGTTCATCATCCCGTGTTTTGCCTGATGAAGTTATAATTAAATATTATGATAGATATTTCCTACTGGATATTAAAGAGGAAGGTAAAGGAGTTCTGTTGTTAAGTGATTTAAGTGGAAGAGTTATTTCAGAAATTGAGTATTCAGCAAAAAATGGTGAAAATAAAATTTATTTAGAGGAATTAAGTACAAGGTTACATTCGGGTATTTATATTTTAAACTATTCCAATAATAAGGTGTCTGCATCTACAAGATTTTTTACTAATGGTAACTAAAACTTTATGAAACAAATAAATGGTTTAGATTTTTTTAAACCATTTATTTGTTTATTGAATGGTGATGATTGAAATAGATATGGAATGAATATTTAGAACTCAATTCTTCTTTTTATCTACTACTGCTTGTTTGAATTGGATGGCATTTTTTATAGTTTCCTTTTCCAGAGCCAACTCTAGCACTTCATTGATGGTTTTTACATAATGAAATGTTAAGCCTTTCAAAAAGTCAGCATTTATTTCATCAATATCTCTTTGGTTTTCGTGACATAAGATGATTTCTTTCAATCCAGCTCTTTTGGCTGCTAGTACTTTTTCTTTAATACCTCCAACTGGTAATACTGCTCCTCTAAGGGTAATTTCTCCTGACATGGCAATATAAGGTTTGATTTTCCTTTGTGCATATATGGAAGCCATAGCTGTAATCATAGCGATACCTGCAGAAGGTCCATCTTTTGGAGTAGCTCCTTCTGGAAGGTGCAAGTGAAGATTCCAATCATTGAATGCTTCTATAGGAATTTGAAGTTCGTCCATGTGTGCTTTGACCCATGTATGAGCTGTTGTAATGGATTCTTTCATAACATTACCCAAATTTCCTGTAGTTGTAATACCTCCTTTGCCTTTGGAAAGAGATGATTCGATGAATAATATTGTCCCTCCTACACTAGTCCATGCAAGTCCTATAGACACACCTACAGGAAGGTTAGAAGTATATTCATCTGCACTATATTTGGCTTTGCCTAAGATTTTTTCCAAATCACTTTCTTGTAATGAGGAATTGTATTCTTCCTCCATAGCAACATTTTTTGCAGTATGTCGCATTATAGAAGCAATCGTTCTATCCAATTCTCTGACACCAGACTCTCTTGTATAATCTTGAATAAGTTTTTGAAGTGGTTTTTTGCCTATCTTGATTTGATCTTTTTTCAGACCATGAGCAATTCTTTGCTTGTCAATCAAGTGTTTAATAGCAATTTCTGTTTTTTCTTCTATGCTATAACCATTGATATAGATAATTTCCATCCTATCTCTCAGTGCGGAAGGAATACTTCCTAGTGAATTGGCGGTAGCGATGAACATGACTTTAGATAAGTCGTAGTCCAATTCAAGAAAATTGTCATAGAAAGTATTGTTTTGTTCAGGATCTAATACTTCTAATAAAGCACTTGAAGGATCTCCTCTATGATCAGCACCTATTTTGTCAATTTCGTCCAGTACAAATACTGGATTGGAAGATTGTACCTTTTTGAGATTTTGGATGATACGTCCAGGCATCGCTCCAATATACGTTTTACGATGTCCTCTTATTTCAGATTCATCGTGTACGCCTCCCAAAGACATACGGATGTATTGACGTCCCAATGCTTTGGCTATTGATTTTCCTAAAGATGTTTTACCTACTCCTGGAGGTCCAACAAAACATAAGATAGGAGATTTTAAATCGCCTTTCAATTTGAGAACTGCAAGGTATTCTAGGATACGATTTTTGACTTTATCCAAACCATAATGCTCAGTTTCCAAAATTTTATTGGCATTTTTTAAGTCAAAATTATCTTTTGTGACTTCATCCCATGGCAACTCCACCAAGGTGTCCAGCCAGTTGAGTATGACCGAATACTCTGCTGCTGCGGGATTGATTCGCTGCAATTTGGTGAGTTCTTTGTCAAAAGCATCTTGAATGGTTTTTGACCATTTCTTTGTAGTAGCTTTTTCTTTTAAGCGATTGATTTCCTGTGACATAGAATCTCCTCCTAATTCTTCTTGAATGGATTTGATTTGCTGGTGCAAGAAATAATCTCTTTGTTGTTTGTCAATATCTTGACGTACTTTATCTTGAATACTGACTTTTAGTTCTAGAAGTTGAAGCTCATTATTGAGATGTTCTAAAACTTTCTGTACTCTTCTTTTGATTTCGTTGATTTCTAAAATTTCCTGTTTTTGTACTGTATCTACGTTGAGGTTAGAAGAAATAAAATGAGTAAGAAATTTTATTCTATTGATATTGTTGAGAACAATTTTAGATTCATTGGGAATTTGAGGAGAAAGCTCGATAATCTTTGAAGCCAATTCTTTCATAGTAACAATGAATGCTTTAGATTCTTGTTTTTCTATCTGATCTTCTTCTTCCAGATGAATGATTTTCCCTTCCAAATACGGCTCGCTCACTGTAAGGTGATCTAATTGAAATCTACTCAATCCTTGAATGATGATAGTACTACCACCTTCAGGCATTTTGAGAATTTTTAATACTCGTGCAATGGTTCCGATATGATATAAATCTTCTATTTCAGGTTCTTCTACCTGCATATCTTTTTGCGCTAAAACACCAATAAACTTTTGGTCTTTATACGCCTTTTTTATTGCTTTCAGTGACTTTTCTCGACCTACTGAAATAGGAATCACTACTCCTGGAAACAATACATTATTTCTTAAAGGCAGTATAGGGAGATTTTCGGGAATCTCTTGTTTATTAATCTCATCATCCTCGTCAATTGATAACATAGGAATCATCTCTATTTCTTCTTCAAAATCTTGTAAATTCAAATCTCTTATCATCATCATCAATTTTCAGACAAATTGTCTAATTTAATTTCATTCGTTAAACTTCCTATACATTCAAGGAATATGCCATCTTTGAATAAATGACAAAGTGTATCTTTTTTTCAAATAATCAAAATATTTTCTGCCATTTTGTATGTGTTTTTTGGTGAGAGGGCAAATTGCGAGTGATGAATTGAGAAGTTAAAAATTAAAAATTACGAGGTATGAAGTACGAATAAAAAAAGTTGGAGGTTGAGGTTCCCGAAACTAACCACAAAGAACACTAAGCTTCTACACAAAGTTCACGGAGTTTAATGAAATAATGTGAAGATGTGAAAATTAAAAATTACGAGGTACGAAGTACGAATAAAAAAAAGTTGGAGGTTGAGTGCTTTGAAATCTAACCACAAAGAACACTAAGCTTCTACACAAAGTTCACGGAGTTTAATGAAATAATGTGGAGATTTGAAGATGAGGAAATTCAATAAATAACTAATATCTAGCTACTAATGTCTTTTGCTTAATAATAAACAACCCAATATCTTGATTCTTGATTCTTAACTTCTTCAAGGTTTTGAAAACATTTGAGCCGTTATAATGCTAAAATAATTGAGTTTGAAAATATGCTTGCTCTAATTCTAAAAGTTTTTTCTTGGCATACAATCCACCTGCATAACCGACAAGATTTCCATTTGCTCCAATAACTCTGTGGCAAGGTATGATGATTGATATGGCATTAGCTCCATTGGCACTTGCAACAGCTCGGATGGCTTTTTCATTGCTGAGTTTTCTAGATAATTCTATGTAAGAAATAGTTTTTCCGTAAGGGATTTTTATTAATTCTTCCCAAACTTTTTTCTGAAAATCTGTACCTGCCAATAGCAATGGAATTTCAAAAGAAAAACGTTTCTTTTTAAAATATTCATCTAATTGACTTTTGACTTTCTGTAAGAAATCGGTACTCATTTCTTGAAAGTTAGCATTTATTACATTTCTCAATCTGTCTTGAATTTGATCAAACATTTTTCTGTTTTTCCAATCACAATAACATAATTTTTGTTTGTATTCACCCAATATTAATAGACCTACTGGAGATTTGTACTCAATAGTGTAGATAATGCCTTTTTCATGGTTATTAGAATGCAAAACTTCTTGAGATAATTTCATTATTCAATTTCTTTATCAACAAAAATGAAAGAAAGAAATTAAGGTGCCAATCTTCTTTTTGCCCAATTATCTTTCTCCAAAATATATTCTACTCTATCATGCATCCTATTGGGACGACCTTGCCAAAACTCAATAAGATGTGGCTCAATCGCATATCCTCCCCATGTGTCGGAAAGAGGAACTAACTCGTTATCTTTATATTTCTCTTCAAGTTCTTGAAAATTTGAAATCAATTGTTCTTTGGTGACTACCTGACTTTGAGGAGAAGATAAAGCACCGATTTGACTTCCTTTTGGGCGACTATGGAAATATTCTTCACTTTTAAACTTCTCAATTTTTTGAGCATATCCTTCTATACGCACTTGTCTTTCCAATTCTTTCCACCAAAAGAGTAGAGCAACATTTGCATTTTGTTCAATCTGCAAGCCCTTTTTCCCATCATAATGAGTGAAAAATATAAATTTTTCTTCACTGACCTCTTTCAATAATACCATTCTTGATGAAGGAGCACCGTTACTTCCTACAGTGCTGATAGACATTGCATTGGCATCATTGGGGATACATTCAATAGCTTCTTGCATCCATTGTTCAAATAGATGGAAAGGATTATTAGGACATTGATTTTCATCGAGTGTCTGAATTCCATATTTTTCTCTGAGATTGGCCAAATTTTTCATCATGACTAAAGATTTTTAGCGCTTTAAACAAAGATAAATGTTTAAAAATGTAAACTGTAGGAATTAATAATTAACAGATTGTTGTTTTTAGTTAATGATATTTTTAGTTCAAATAAGAATGTATTCTAGGGCTTAAATCTTTTGTATATTGCGAAAAAAGTTCAATGTTGGATAATAAAGACTTTATATTTTTCAAAGAATTAGCTGAAAATAATCACCGTGAATGGTTTCAATCTGAAAAGTATAGGTATGATAAAATATTTGCTTCATCAACGCAATTAGTCGAAAAATGGATCTTGGGTTTGGGCAAGGAATATGAATTTGTATTGGATAATGACCCTAAAAAATCAATTTTTAGAATTTATAGAGATGTAAGGTTTTCAAAGAATAAAACACCTTATAAAACACATATTGGAATGGCAATCGGAAGAGGTGGACGCAATTCCAAATGGGCAGGTTGGTATCTCCATATTGAGCCAGGAGCTAGCTTTTTAGCAGCAGGGAAATGGGTGCCAGATAATGACGAACTGAAAGCTATTCGACAAGAAATTGATTATAATTTGAGTGACTTTTTATCGATTATTCAGCAAGAAAACATAAAATCTACCTTTGGAGATTTGGATAAAGAACACACTTTGAAAAATGCACCTAAAGATTATCCTTCAGACCATCCAGCTATCGAGATTTTAAAATTGAAAAGTTTTCTGTTCTCTAAAAGCTATTCAGATGAGGAAATTTTAGGAGAAAATTTTATTCACCAATTGATTACAGATTCAATACTATTAATTCCTTTTATCCAATTTCTAAATGCGGCTTTAGAAGATACCGTTTAACAACAAGCAATTTTATCGACTCTATTTTGATGTCTTCCTCCTTCAAAGTCTGTGCTTAGGAAAGTTTCAACAATTTCTTTCGCTTCTTCTAAAGAAATAAATCTAGCAGGAATACATACAATATTAGCATCATTATGCTGTCTAGCTAAAGCGGATATTTCATTTTTCCAGCAAAGTGCCGCTCTGATTTTTTGATGTTTATTGGCTGTAATTGCGACACCATTTGCACTTCCACAAATCAATATTCCCATTGTGCTGGGATTGTCCTCAATATATTGACATACAGGGTGAACATAGTCAGGATAATCAACTGAGTCATTGCTATGTGTGCCAAAATCTTTGACCTCAATATTTTTATCTTGTAAAAACGCTACTAGGACAGATTTATATTCAAATCCTGCGTGGTCAGAACCTATCGCTATAATTTTAGGATATTGCATAACTCAAATTTAAGGAATAAGAAATTAGGATATGAAATCTTGATGAAAATTTACAAAAGATTAATTGAAGATGATGAAATTTGAAAACAATAATTTTCTTACTTTAAAATAGGACAAAATTATCTTTATTTAATAATTTTGCACCATGAATCATATTTTAATCATATATCACTCTCAGAAGGGACATACTGAACAGTTGGCAGAAGCTTGCCACAAAGGAGCATTGGAAGAAAGTAATATTGAAGTGCGAATCAAAAAAGCATTAGATACTACTTTGGACGATATTTTATGGGCCAACGGAGTGGTAGTGGCTACTCCAGAATACTTTGGCAATATGAGTGGTGCATTAAAAGATTTTTTTGACAGAACCTATTATCCTGCAAAGGGTAGGGGAGTTAATTTACCTTATGCATTGATAGTATGTTGTGATAATGATGGTTCGGGTGCTGAGCGCAATGTGCAATCCATTGCTACCAGTTACACTTTGCGAAAATCTTTAGATACATTAAATGTAAAAGAGAGAGATTTTCAATCTGGTCTTGATCAAGCAAAAGACTTAGGTCAAATGTTTGCAGCAGGTATCAATATGGGGATTTTTTAAAATCTTAAATCTTCGATTCTTACTCCTGGGTATTGACTTTTTTCAAAGTTAAAAGTAGCATCTTCTATTTTGGCTTTGTTGTTAACTGACTGAATAGTATAGGTATATCGGTAGCCATTTTTATCAAATATTTTAATCCTACTTAAAATATTTGTTTGCTTATTGATCCATAGCCTGACTTTGAAATAAGAACGACTTTTATCTTTAGGAGTTAAATCTATAACATTACAACTTTGTCCTTGAATGACTTCATCTTGTATCTTAATATAATAAAAATCTTTCTGATAGATATTAAACATATTGGAAGGATTAATATCAGAAGGATCTGGCTCATAGTCATTGACCTGCACTTCATTCACATCTTTTAAATATGTCCAGACAGATTTCTCATTGCAATAAATTTCTTGATCGCTGAGTTTTATTTTGTATTTATTTCCTTTTAAAAATATTTCTCCTTGCTTGGTGTTTGATTTTCCTCCAGGAACATCTATTAATTGACTAAATTTTGCATGAATACCAGTGCTTTGTTTATAAATTTCACTGGCTTTGTCCATGACTAACTTAGCTTTGGGGTCATTCATGGTCGTATTACTCTGCTCTATTTTTGCAGAAATATTGGATATGTATATAAAGGATAAACAAGTATATAATAAAAATCTTTTAAGCATATTTTTTGAATTAATTAAGACCTCTCAAAATCTGTTCCAACTCTTCAGTTGACTTGACATAAACTTCTCTTGCTTTACTTCCAGCATTAGGTCCTACGATATTTGCTGCTTCCATTTGGTCGATGATTCGTCCTGCTCTATTGTAACCTAAAGACATTTTTCTTTGAAGTAGTGAAGTAGAACCGATTTGATTTAACACGATAAGTCTTGCTGCGTCTTCAAATAATGGATCTCTGTCAATAAGGAGATCGTCATCAAATCCATCTTCAGATTTTTCTTTAGGATCAATATATTCTGGTAATTCATAAGTGTCACTAGGTAATATTTGATTCTCAATGAAATCGGCAATTTCTTCTATTTCAGGAGTGTCCACAAATGCACATTGCAAACGTATGACATCGCTGTTCAGTGATAAGAGTAAGTCTCCACGACCAATCAATTGTTCAGCTCCTCCTGTGTCTAGGATAGTTCTAGAGTCAATTTTTGATGCTACTTTGAATGCAATCCTTCCAGGAAAGTTGGCTTTGATGATACCTGTAATAATATTGACAGATGGTCTTTGAGTGGCAATCACCAAATGAATACCCACAGCCCTTGCCAATTGTGCAAGTCTAGCAATAGGCATTTCTATTTCCTTGCCAGCAGTCATCATTAAGTCGGCAAATTCATCTATCACTAATACAATATAAGGAAGAAATTTGTGCCCATTTAATGGGTTAAGGTGATAGGAGTTGAATTTATTATTATACTCTTTAATGTTTCTTACCATTGCAGACTTAAGCAAATCATATCGCTGATCCATCTCTATCGTTAAAGCGTTCAGTGTATTGATTACCTTTTTTGTATCTGTGATGATTGCATCGTCTTCATTTGGGATTTTCGCCAGATAATACTTTTCTATCTTTTTGTATAAAGAAAGCTCCACTTTTTTGGGGTCAATCAAGACAAACTTGAGTTCAGTAGGATTTTTCTTATATAGTAATGAAACTAAAATGGCATTTAAACCAACTGATTTACCTTGACCAGTTGCTCCAGCCATAAGTAAATGGGGCATTTTAGCCAAGTCGGTTACATAGTATTCATTTGAAATAGTTTTGCCTATCGCAATAGGTAAATCCATGTCAGAATTTTGAAACTTTTCTGAAGCAATCATTGATTTCATGGAAACGACAGCTTTTTTGATATTAGGAACTTCTATCCCTATTGTTCCTTTCCCTGGAATCGGTGCGATAATTCTAATACCTAATGCAGCCAAGCTCAATGCAATATCATCCTCCAAATTTTTTATTTTGCTGATTCTGATACCAGCACTTGGCACGATTTCGTAAAGTGTTACAGTAGGACCTACAGTTGCTTTTATTTTCTCAATACTAATATTATAGTTGAGAAGAGTGGCTACAATTTGATTTTTTTTGTCTTCTAAGTCTGCCTTATCTATAGATATTCCTCCATCTCCATGTTCAATTAGTAAGTCTATTGGAGGGAATTGATATTTGCACATGATGCCATGCTCACAGTCTGGTTCAGAAGAAGTGTTTGCAATTTCCTTTTCTTCAATAGGTTGTTCCACTTCAAATGTCAATTCTTCTTTAGTAGTTTTAGAAGGTTTACTGATAGTCGGAGTGTTAAGTTCAATGTCGTTTTCTTCTAAATCCAAAGTTGTTTCTATAGGTGTGCTTTGAGAACTATCCTTGGTCTTGATTTCAAATATGGTGCCATCAGGCTCTTCGTAAGGTGTTGTTATATCTTCTCCTTTTTCTTTTGCCTTTTCTTCTATCTCTATTGGTGGATTATCTTCTACTTTTTCGACGGGATTTAAGATATCAAATTGATTGTCTTCAAAATGTGGTATAGGAGCTATTTTTTCCTCTGGAATAATAGATTCCATCTCTATTTTTTCCAATCTTTTATTTTCTGCATTTTCTTGATAATTCAACCAAGCAGAATATATTAATTTTCTAAATCGCAATAAAAGATATGCTATCAGCCCTCCAAAAAGGAGAATGCCTAATCCCAATTTTCCGATGAGGGTAGAAAGCCATAAATACAACATATTTCCCATTCCCCCTCCAATAGCAAATTCTAAATTTGAAAAGATAAATTTTCCAAAAAGTGGCAAAAGAATAAGACCTAATACTGTATTGATTGCAATTTTTAAAAGTCTAAATAACTTTTTTGAGAAGAGAATATTGACACCCAATGCAAAAGTGATATACGGTAATAAAAATGCACCAATCCCAAATGAATTAAAAATGAGAATATGGCTAATATATGCACCAAATCGTCCCATTGTATTATGGACATTGGCTTCTTTACTGAATAGTATTTTCCATGAAGGATCTACGATATTTCCTTGGTCTTCTTTCCATGTGAAGCAATAGGAAATAAGAGCTATCAGAGTTAAAATTGAGAAGAAAATAATAACTAAACCGACAATCCTTTTTATTCTAGCTGGCGTAAAATAGTTAGGCACCTCGATTTGTGTTTCAGGTGCTTTAGTATTTTGAGTATTCTTAGGTTTGTTCATGATTTGATATAAGAATAGGTTGTGCTAAGTGTCAAAAGTAACAAAATTTAAATTTCTAAGAGTGGTAATTGTGTTTATTATGTTGATTAATCTTGAGTAAGATTTTAAAAATTATCTTCTTAGTGTTATCTTGTGGGGCTGAATTTAATTCTTAAAAAATGAAAGAAGTATATATTGTATCAATTGCAAGAACACCAATAGGTAGTTTTAATGGAGCATTAGCATCTTTAGGTGCATTGGAATTGGGAAAAGTCGCTATTCAAAAAGCTTTGGAAAGAGCAAATATTAGTGGAGACCAAGTTGATGAAGTCATCTTTGGAAATGTTTTGTCAGCTAATGTTGGTCAAGCACCAGCAAGACAGGTTTCAATTGCTGCTGGCATCTCAGAATCAGCTAGAGCAACAACTATCAATAAAGTTTGTGCTTCTGGTTTGAAAGCAATTACTCTTGCTGCTCAATCTATCATGTTGGGAGATAGCGATATTGTTGTTGCAGGAGGTATGGAGAGCATGTCTAATGCTCCTTTCTATTTGCCAAGTGGAAGAACTGGTATCAGATATGGCAATGGCGAAATCATTGATGCAATTGTAAGAGATGGTCTTCAAGATCCTTATAGAAAATATATGATGGGCAATACTGCCGAACTTTGTGCTAGTAAATATAATTTTTCACGTGAGCAACAAGATGAGTACGCTGTAGAATCATATAAGAGAGCAGCAGACGCTTATGCGAATGGATATTTTAATGACGAATTGGCACCGGTGACTATTTCTTCCAGAAAGGGTGATGTCGTTATTGCTGAAGATGAAGAATACAAAAAAATAGATTTTTCAAAAGTAGGTTCTTTACGTCCTGCATTTGTTAAGGACGGAACTGTGACTGCAATTAACTCTTCTAAAATAAATGATGGTGCAGCTGCTGTCGTGTTGATGAGCAAAGAGAAAGCTGAAGCATTGGGTGTTAAGCCTTTGGCTAAGGTTTTAGCTTATGCAGATGCTGAGCAATCTCCTGATTGGTTCACGACTACACCTGCTATTGCTATTCCAAAAGCGATTGCTAAAGCGGGTAAGAAGATAGAAGATATCGATTTGTTTGAAATCAATGAAGCATTTGCTGTGGTATCTTTAGCTAATATTGAAGAGATGAAATTGAATCCTGCAAAAGTGAATACGCTTGGAGGTGCTGTTTCATTGGGACATCCAATAGGAATGAGTGGTGCAAGAATCGTATGTACTTTGATTTCTGCTTTAAATGCAAAAGGTGGAAAATTGGGAGCTGCTGGTATCTGTAATGGTGGAGGTGGTGCTAGTGCGATTGTAATAGAAAAAATTTAATTGTTCTTGTTGTTTTTATAGAAGGAGAGTGAATGCTCTCCTTTTTTTATAATAGAGTTGCGATTTATTTACTATTCAGATTATTTATAGAATATTAAATTTTGCACCCTATTTTTTTTGTGTTTATATTGTAATTTTGCCGCATGGAAAATATCCGTAACTTTTGTATTATAGCTCATATCGATCATGGTAAATCGACTCTTGCTGACAGATTGTTAGAACATACTAAAACAATTTCAGAAAGAGATCTTCAAGCACAGACATTGGATGATATGGATTTGGAGAGGGAACGTGGGATAACTATCAAGAGTCACGCTATCCAAATGAATTATAATATTAATGGTGTTGATTACATTTATAATTTGATAGATACTCCTGGACACGTGGACTTTTCTTATGAAGTGTCTAGGTCATTGGCTGCCTGTGAAGGGGCTTTACTTTTAGTAGATGCTACACAAGGTATTCAAGCGCAGACTATCTCCAATATGTATTTGGCACTGGAAAATGGTTTGGAAATCATACCTGTTGTCAACAAAATAGATGTTGATGGAGCGATGATTGATGAAGTGAAAGACCAGATTGTTGAACTATTGGGTTGTGATTATGAAGATATTTTGGAAGCCAGTGGAAAATCGGGTATTGGAATAGAAGAGATTTTACAAGCCGTAGTAGATAGAGTTCCTGCTCCAAAAGGAAATATAAATGAGCCTCTTCAAGCATTGATTTTTGATTCAGTATTCAATTCATTCAGAGGAGTGATTGCTTATTTCAGAATTGTCAATGGCAGTATAAAGAAAGGAGATAAGATAAAATTCATGGCCACAAATAAAGTATATGAAGCTGATGAAGTGGGTACGCTGAGTATGGATCTTGTCCCTAAGGCTGAGCTTTTTGCTGGTGATGTTGGCTATGTGATAACAGGTATTAAAAACTCCAAAGATATTAAGGTAGGAGATACCATTACACTTGCCAACCGTCCATGCGTAGATGCTATTAAAGGATTTGAGAATGTCAAACCAATGGTCTTTGCAGGTATTTACCCTATAGATACTGATGATTTCCAAGAGCTTAGAGAGTCTTTGGAAAAACTTCAATTGAATGACGCTTCATTGGTGTGGGAACCAGAAACTTCCTTGGCATTAGGATTTGGATTTAGATGCGGATTTTTAGGCTTATTACATTTGGAAATTGTTCAAGAGAGGCTAGACCGTGAATTTGATATGGCTGTTATTACAACAGTTCCCAACGTAACCTTTCATGCTTATTTGAGAGATGGTTCAGATTTGATTTTGAATAACCCTTCAGATATGCCAGACCCTACGTCTTTGGATAGAATTGAAGAGCCATTTATCAAAGCTCAAATCATTACGAAACCAGAATATATTGGTTCGATAATGAAACTCTGTATGGATAAAAGAGGCCAGTTAATCAATCAAGTATATCTTTCTACCAATAAAATTGAATTGCAATTTGAAATGCCTTTGGCTGAGATTGTATTCGATTTTTATGACCAATTGAAATCTATTTCAAAAGGATATGCCAGCTTTGACTATTTTATGATAGATTACAGAGCAAGTGATTTGGTGAAGCTAGATATCAAATTAAATAGTGAAAATGTCGATGCGCTTTCAGCGTTAATACATAGAACTAAAGCTTATGATTTTGGTAAGAAATTATGCGAAAAATTGAAAGAACTGATTCCTCGCCAACAGTTTGTGATTGCAATCCAAGCAGCGATAGGTATGAAAATTATCGCAAGAGAAACAATTTCTGCATTGCGTAAGGATGTGACAGCCAAATGTTATGGTGGTGATATGTCTAGAAAAAGAAAACTATTGGAGAAACAGAAGAAAGGTAAAAAGCGTATGAGGCAAGTAGGAAATGTCGAGGTGCCTCAACAAGCATTTATGGCAGTTTTAAAGTTGAATAGTTAGTGTTATTGATTGTTAAAGATGTATTAGATAGCAGAATTATTGTAATCTTTAATTTCATCTCAATGATAAAAAAACTTTTTAGGAACAGATAATTTATTGTAATACAGATTCGTTTGTAAAAATGCAGTTTAAACAATACCTTTGTAGGCTTATGAAAAATAGGGTGATATTCCCATTGATATGTGTTCTTTTTTTAGGAACGATGGCTTGTAATAGATCTTATAACAAAGTCATGAAAAATCCTGACCCAAAGTTTCGTTTAGAAAAGGCACATGAATACTATAATCAGGGCAAATACGAAAAAGCTCAACCTCTTTTTGAAGAGCATTTGACTATGAATAAAGGGATTAAAAACTCTGAAGAAGTATTGTTTTTATATGCCTATTGTTTCTATTATTTGAAAGATTACTCAATGGGTGCTTTCTATTTTAGAAATTTTACTACTAGTTATCCGACCAGTAAGCGTGCAGAAGAATCTGCTTATATGATGGCTAAATGCTATGAGAAGGAATCTCCAAGATATCAGCTCGACCAGACAAATACTATTAAAGCAATAGATCAATATCAAAACTTTGCAAGCAGATACCCTAATAGTATCCGTATTGCTGATGCTAATAAAGCCATAGATGAATTAAGAGCAAAACTTCAAAAGAAAGCTTACGAAAGTGCTTATCTATATTATAAGATAAAACAATATCAGGCTGCTTCTGTTTCTATGAAGGCATTGTTAAAAGATTATCCAGGTATTGAGGGTAAAGATAAAATTCAATATTTTGTAGTGAAGTCTAATAAACTTTATGCGGATAATAGTACAACTTCTAAGAAATTAGAACGTTATGAAGAAACAGCAAAGGAATGTGCTACATTTAAAGAAGCATATCCCAATAGTCTTTATTTAAAAGAAATTGAGGATATCTATTCTAAAACATTAGAACAAATTAAAATATTTCAAAATTCCGAACATAATGGAAAAGAAAAAAGAAGAAGTTAAAATTGTCTCTCCCTTTATTGAGACTAGAGATTTGAATCAATTGGCAAAAAAATCTGGTAACTTGTATAAGTCTATCAATATTGTTTCCAAAAGATCTTCTCAATTGAATTCATCTTTGAAAGAAGAATTACATAAAAAGTTAGAAGAATTTGCTTCATCTACTGATAATCTTGAAGAAGTATTTGAAAATAGAGAGCAAATCGAAATTTCTAAATATTACGAGAGGTTGCCAAAAGTGACGCTTCAAGCATTGAATGAATTTCTAAATGACGAAATTTATATCAAAGATGCTGAAGCTCCTAACGCTAAATAAATATACAGTTGAGTGGGTTTTTGAAAAATAAGAAAATCCTTTTAGGTGTATGTGGAAGTATTGCTGCATACAAAGCTGTTTTTTTGACTAGATTGCTGGTGAAGGAAGGCGCAGAGGTGAAAGTAATAATGACACCTTCTGCTACTGATTTCATTCAGCCTTTAACGTTTAGTACGCTATCCAAAAATGATTGTTTAGTGACTTATACTAAAGCGGAAGGTAACCAATGGAATAATCATGTTGAACTCGCATTATGGGCAGATGTTATGTTAATAGCTCCTGCAACTGTGGGAACTATTTCCAAAATAGTTAATGCTCATTGTGATAATCTATTGATTGGGACTTATCTCTCTGCTAGATGCCCTGTTTTTATTGCTCCAGCAATGGATGAAGATATGTATCATCATCCTGCCAATCAGAGCAATCTGCAAAAGGTACTTGATTTTGGACATCAAATAATTCCTGTAGAGGAGGGAGAACTAGCATCTGGTTTATTTGGTAAAGGTCGTATGGCTGAACCCGAAGCTATCGTGGATTTTTTACAAAAATATTTTACACCTCAATCTACTCTTTTAAATGGTAAAAAAGTAGTAATTACTGCTGGTCCGACTTATGAACATATTGATCCAGTACGTTTTATTGGCAATCACTCTTCAGGTAAAATGGGTGTTGCATTGGCTGAAGCCCTTGCAGAAAGAGGTGCAGATGTAGTATTAATTTTAGGTCCATCTAATTTAAAAACTAATCATTCCAATATTCAGGTTGTTTCAGTCGTTTCTGCTGATGAAATGTACTCGGAAGTTCAGAAACATGAATACAATTTGGATATCGCCATATTTGCTGCAGCAGTTGCAGATTATAGACCTGTCCATTCAGAAGATCATAAGATTAAAAAGCTGGATGACAATATGACTATCCAACTGAAAAAGAATGTTGATATTGCTGCTTCTTTTGGTAGTAATAAAAAAGCTAATCAAATTTCAGTAGGATTTGCTTTAGAAACTCGTAATGAAGAGGAATACGCTAAAGAAAAACTTAGAAAGAAGAATTTTGATATCGTAGTTTTGAATTCACTTTCTGAGGAAGGAGCAGGGTTCAAGCATGATACGAATAAGATAAAGATTATTGATAAAAATTTTCAGATTACTTCTTATGCAATGAAAAGTAAGAAGGAGGTAGCTGTAGATATTGTTCAAGCGATAGAAAATTTATTGAAATGAGGTTTTTAGGTGTTTTAATAATTTGTACTTTAATGTCTTTCTTTAGCTTACAAGCTCAAGAATTAGATTGTTCTGTAAGAGTAGAAGCTATTAAAGCACAAAATATTGACCCTAAAGTATTTAAGACGCTAGAAAATTCAGTTTATCAGTTTATGAATAATAGAAAGTGGACAAATGATAAATTTGAACCATTTGAAAAAATTAAATGTGCTATTATCATTAATATTACTGAGTCGCCTACAGAAGGAGATTATAAAGCTTCTTTTATTATCCAATCACAAAGACCCGTATTTAATTCTAGTTATCAATCACCTGTTTTCAGTCAGAATGATAAAGAATGTGATTTTGAATATTTTGAGTTTCAACAATTAGATTATATCGCAAATGGCTATACTAATAACTTGACTTCTCTTCTTGCGTTTTATGCGTATGTCATTATTGGATATGATTATGCAACTTTCCAAGCTAATGGTGGCGAGCCTTACTTTAAGTTGGCAAAGTCTGTTATTGATGCTATTCCTCAGAGTGCTCGTTCAAAGTATAAAGGTTGGAGTGCTTTTGATGGTTCTAATAATAGATACCAATTAGTAGATGCTATACTCAATCCAAGGTTTAAAGTTTTTAACCAAGTCATCTATACTTATCATTATTCTGGAATGGATAGGATGTATAATGATGTAACAACTGCAAGGCAAGCAGTATTGTCTTCAATTAAGGACTTAGAAAAATTCAATGAAGATTCTCCCAATAATATTTTGTTACGTACATTTTTTATAGCGAAATCTGATGAATTATTCAATTTGCTGAAAGGTGCAACTCCTATGGAGAAAGGATCTATGGTAGATGTACTTTCAAAACTTGACCCACTTAATAGTGAAAAATATCGTGGATTGTTGAAGTTTTAATTTTTTCTCTTCTATCCAATTTTCTTAAAATCATATTGAATTTTACTTTTTCAGTAGGAAAATAATTGTTTTCTAATAGCTACATGTACGTTTTATCTTCAAAACAGGTAAGAACATTATGAAGACAGGAGTATTTTTGATATTTTGGCAACAAATTTATTGGAGATGCCTCGTATATTATTGGTAGATGATGAAAGACCTAATCGTAGAATTTTAAGAGAAATCTTTGAGTTTGAGAAATTTGAAGTGGATGAGGCTGAAGATGGTGAGGTAGGATTGTCTAAAATTTTGAGCTCAGATTATGATGTCATTTTACTAGATATCAAAATGCCTAAGAAAGATGGCATGGAGGTTTTAGATGGCATGAGAGCAGCTGGAAAAGATACTCCAGTAGTTGTGTTGTCAGGACATGGCAATATTGAAACAGCAATTGAAGCTGTGAAAAAAGGTGCTTATGATTATGTACCCAAACCACCAGATTTAAATCGTATTCTTATTACTGTGAGAAATGCGATGGAGAAATCTTCATTGGTGACGGAAACAAAAACACTGCGTAAAAAGATATCTAGCTCAAAAACTAGGGAGATGGTAGGCTCTTCCCTGCCTATGTTGAAGATTAAAGATATGATAGACAAGGTAGGTCCCACTGAAGCTAGAGTATTGATTACTGGTGATAATGGTTCTGGTAAAGAGCTTGTTGCGAGATGGTTACATGAGAAAAGCAACCGTTCTTCAGGCCCTTTGGTAGAAGTGAATTGTGCCGCAATTCCTTCTGAGTTAATTGAGAGCGAATTATTTGGTCACGAAAAAGGGGCATTTACGTCCGCAGTGAAAACTCGTATTGGGAAATTTGAACAAGCAGAAGGAGGTACCTTATTTTTAGATGAGATAGGAGATATGAGTCTGAGTGCTCAAGCTAAAGTGTTGAGAGCTTTACAAGAAAATACGATTACTAAGGTAGGAGGAGAGAAGGATATCAAAGTCAATGTAAGGATTGTAGCGGCTACTAATAAAGATTTGCATAAAGAGATTGAAGCGGGTCGTTTTAGAATGGACTTATATCATCGTTTGTCAGTGATTGAGATTAAAGTTCCATCTTTGAATGAAAGGAAGGAAGATATTCCATTACTTGCCAAATATTTTTTGACAGATATATGCAATGAATACGCTATGCCAGAGAAAGAGTTTGACGATGAGGCTTTAGAGCTTTTGAAAAATAGAAATTGGACTGGTAATATCAGAGAGTTAAGAAATATTGTTGAAAGATTGATTATCATGTCTGGAAAATCTATTTCTGTTGATGATGTAAAAGATTATGTCAATTCTTTTTCAATGTCAACTGTTGGAGTAGATTTTGATAAATTTAATGGACTGAACCAATTCTCAGACTATATGAAAAGAATGTTTATTGAAAATTTTCTTGAAAAGGAAAGTTGGAATGTAGTGAAAACTGCAGAGAGATTACAAGTTTCTAAGTCTGAATTAAATGAATTGATGTCCAATTATGGATTGATTAAAAGATAGCTATTTGATAAGTAGGATTTGTATATGGGTTTTATTGATGGCTTGTGCTGTTTTGAAGTTGAAGGCACAAGAGGAAGTTTTACTTCCCATACTCAATCATCAAGTTTATACGCTAGAACCTAAAGGTAGTGCTTATTTCTCAGGTAAATATGCCACTGTGATAGAGGTAGAGTTGCCTGTGAACACTATACGTTGGTATTATAGGTATTATAATTTGATTAAGAAAGAAAATGTTTCTAAGTATATTGCTGAGAGTCCATTTGTAGAACATTTGGATATGAAATTGAACAGTAAGAATTATTTACCCAATGACCTTCCTATTATCCCGTCTGGGATGTCTCAGAAATTAAATTTTTACTTATTAAAATCTTCAGAGCAAGCAGTGAATTTTCAGAAGCAATTTACCAATACGAAGTTTGAGTATGCTGATGATTTTTCATCTTTGAATGTTTCCAAAGCTTGGAAAGAAGTCTGTGATCCTACTTATATCAATGGAAAACAATATTTAGCAATTGAAAATACTGGTGTGTTTTCAGGGACTAATGTTATTTTAGATGTAGTAGCTATTTGCAAAAAAAGATCTTTGAGCGAGAGTGGATGGAATGAGAATGCTTTGAAGATTATTGAAGAGTCATTGTTGGATAGTATGGCAATCAATACGAATATTCCTTCAACTGTTTTTTTGAATATAGCGGATTGTTATATGAATACCTTGCAACAAAAGGTAAATTTTAAAGATTTTAATGCCTTACCTATTGAAAATAAACAAACCACTCAACAGGCCATTTTTGATAATTGTTTTGATAGTCGAATGGTGGTGGATGTAGGAAAAGAAACTTTGACGGATATTAATCCTTATATGATAATAGGTAAGTGGTTGACAGATAAAGGTGAAGTCTTAGAATTCAAATTTTCTAAAGTCTTGAATTTGAAAAAGAAAGATGGTCAATCGCTTAAAGGAAGTTGGTATATTGCTGACAATGGATTGCATTTAAGATTTGAAGGTTACAAAACACAGAAATATCTTCCAGTGATTCTTACACCATCAAAATATGTTTGGAAAAACCCTTCGACAGGCAATTATTTGAGATATACAAAAATTACTCCTTAGATACTTTTACTGCAATTTCTTGCCCTTTGTCATTGATGGCTGTTTCATAAATGACATTATCTCCTTCGTGTAAGTCATTGAAATCAGTATCTTCAACTTCTGTCCAATGGAAGAAAAGATTAGATGGTGGCTTAGAGATAAATCCATAACCGTCTTTGAGTTTAAATATTACTCCAGAATATTTAGTACCGGTTTCATCACTAGACCTTTCTATCTGATCGTAGGAAGGAATGTCTTTGGATACAAATAAATCATTAATAATCGCTTTGCTCTGATTAGCGATATTATCAATGATTTCATGCATGATTATTGGGTAATTGCACTCTTTAAGAAGCTCTACTGAAGTCGTTGTGGAAATATTTTTATCTGTTTTATTATCATAGAATTCGAAATCCCAAGCTAATAAAATAACTTTTACCCCAAGTGTATTCAATTTTTTTACTAATAAAGAATAATCTCCATCACATACAACTAATACGATATAATCCAATTTTTTCAAAAAAGCTATCTCGTATATATCTAATGCCATGGCAAGGTCGATGCCTTTTTCAATTTTTTTACCTTCTTCATTGATTCTCAATGGTAGATAATGCGTGGCAATGCCTTCATTCATTAATACATCATCAAATAATCGTTCAGAGAGCAATTTATTGGCTTCTTTAGATTCATAAGAAGTAAAGCGACCCCTATAATAATGAGCTTCAATAATAGATATCAATCTTGTATCTGTCTGAAGTTTATCAGCCAAATAAGATTTTATAAAATAATGCAAGCCGGAGATGCTTAACCTACTTTTCCTAGGGTGTTCATAATTATAATAATTACTGACCCTAGAAAAGTAATTGCCATCGTAAAAGATACCAGTTTTAAAAATTTGATTTGACATTTGTGTGTGTGTTTTACCGACAATTACTTGAATTGTACAATATTTTGTTGGTTTCTCAAATCTAAATTTATTTTAGTGAATTTTTAACAGAATTATTGGTCTTGAATGTTAATTTATCTTTACTATCTTCTTGAATGTCTATATAGATATGATCTCCTGCTTCAATATTCTGGTTTAATATCTCTTCCGCCAAAGGATCTTCAATATACTTTTGTATCGCTCTATGCAATGGTCTTGCTCCAAATTGTGGGTCATAACCCTTATCTGCTATGAAATCTTTAGCTGCATCTGTCAATTCAATCTCATATCCCAAATCTGACAATCTCTTAAATACAGATACCAAAATAATATCTATAATCTTGTGTATCTGCTCTTTTTCGAGGCTGTTGAAGATAATGACATCATCTATTCTATTTAAGAACTCTGGAGAAAAAGTTTTTGACAAAGCTTTTTGAATAACAGCTTTTGTGTTGTCTTCTTCATTCAATACTCTTGCACTTGTAGAAAAACCTACACCTGTACCGAAGTCCTTCAATTGTCTCACTCCAATATTGGAGGTCATAATGATGATAGTATTTTTAAAATTGACTTTTCTACCCAATCCATCAGTCAACTGACCATCGTCTAATACTTGTAATAAGATATTATAAACATCAGGATGTGCTTTTTCAATCTCATCGAGCAAAATTACAGAATAAGGTTTGCGACGTACTTTTTCTGTCAATTGACCTCCTTCTTCGTATCCCACATATCCCGGAGGCGCTCCAATTAGTCTAGAAATACTGAATTTTTCCATGTATTCACTCATGTCTATCCTTATCAGTGCGTCTTCTGTGTCGAACATATATCTCGCCAATGCTCTCGCAAGTTCTGTTTTGCCAACGCCTGTAGGTCCTAAGAAAATAAATGAACCAATTGGTTTTTTGGGATCTTTTAGACCGACCCTATTTCTTTGGATAGCCTTAGTAATTTTTATAGTAGCCTCATCTTGACCGATAACTTGTTTTTTCAAATCATCAGCCATTGTTATAAGTCTTTTGCTTTCAGATTGCGCTACTTTACTAGTAGGAATACCAGTCATCATGGCAACAACTTCTGCAATATCTTCTTCAGAAACTGGATATCTTTTGCTTTTGGCATCTTCATCCCATTGAATCTTAGCTTGAGCAAGTTGTTCTTGAAGTCGCTTTTCTTGATCTCTCAATTTTGCAGCGTCTTCATATTTTTGACTTTTAACAACTTGATTTTTTTCTAACTTGATTTGCTCAATTTCGTTTTCTAGTTGAGTAATTTCCTCAGGAACAAAAATGTTTTTCAAGTGAACTCTTGCGCCGACTTCATCCATTATGTCAATGGCTTTGTCTGGTAAGAATCGGTCAGTAATATATCTATTGCTTAATAGAACACAAGCTTTTATTGCATCATCACTATATGTTACATTATGATATTCTTCATACTTAGATTTGATATTGGTGATGATTTCAATTGTTTCATCAATCGAAGGAGAATCAACAATGACTTTCTGGAATCTACGATCTAAAGCCCCATCTTTTTCAATATGTTGACGGTACTCATCTAGTGTTGAAGCACCTATACATTGTAGTTCTCCTCTGGCTAATGCAGGTTTGAAAATATTTGAAGCATCTAAAGAACCCGTAGCTCCACCAGCTCCTACAATTGTATGAATCTCATCAATGAACAAAATAACATCTTTGTTCTTTTCCAATTCATTCATGATAGCTTTAATTCGCTCTTCAAATTGTCCTCTATATTTAGTCCCAGCTACTAATGCTGCTAAATCAAGCATAACAATTCTCTTATTAAAAAGAACTCTCGAAACTTTTCTTTGGATGATTCTTAATGCAAGACCTTCTACAATAGCAGTTTTTCCTACGCCAGGTTCTCCTATTAGAATAGGATTATTCTTTTTTCTCCTACTTAATATTTGAGAAACTCGCTCTATTTCATTTTCTCTTCCTACAATTGGGTCGAGTTTGTCTTCTTCTGCCAATTTGGTGATATCTCTTCCGAAATTGTCCAAAACGGGAGTATTGGATTTATTACTAGGCCTTCTTGCAAAAGACGCCTGAGATTTTGCTCTTTCGTCATCTTCAAATGGATCTGATTCTGAGTCTGCTGACATTTCGGCAGAAGGACGACTTCCTTCCTCTTGTTTGTCTTGTAAAATATAATCTAACTCTGTTTTGAAAATATCATAATCTATATCCATTTTACTCATAATTTGAGTGGTAATATTGTCTTGATTTTTGAGGATTGACAACATAAGATGTTCAGTGCTGATAGTATCGCTTTTCATCTGTTTCGCTTCAATAACTGTGATACGCAATACTTTTTCAGCTTGTTTAGTTAATGGTAAACTTGCAGAATTGACAGGAATCGTACTAATCTTATCTTTAATAGCATCTTCTATTTTCTTGCGTAATAAAATAATATCTACATCTAAAGATTTTAAAATCTTTATTGCTAATCCGTCTCCCTCTCTGACCAATCCCAACATCAAGTGCTCTATACCAATCTGGTCATGATTTAGCCTCAATGCTTCTTCTCGACTGAAAGAAATAACTTCTTTGACTTTAGGTGAAAATTTTGCCTCCATACATTCTTTTGTTTTCAAATAATCTGCCATAATCTATATACTGACAGAATTACCTCAATCAAATTACAATCTTAGCATCTTTTAAACAATTATTTGGAATTAAAAATTTTATCTTCGTATGAGTTTTGGGTATTTTTTACATTTTTTTGTAGTATTCCCAACTCACAGAGATTAATTTGGAAGTAAATTATATTACTTTGAACTTTTAAAATGATTAAACCGAGAATGATATGAAATTCATAATTGATAAAAAAGAATTTTACGTAATTATAGAATTGTTGACTGAGAAATTAATGTCAACCAATGCCCCAATGCTCAAATCTGAGTTTGCAATTATTAGTGCAGAAGGGTATAGAAATTTAATTATTGATTTGAAAAATGTATCTTTTGTAGATTCATCTGGATTGAGCTCTATATTACTTGCTAATAGAATTTGCAATGAAGTGGGTGGTGTTTTGGCAATAAGTAATCTCGGTGCTCAGGTGAAATCTTTAATCAAAATTTCTCAATTGGAAGATGTTTTAAATATTTTTTCTACTCTTCAAGAAGCAGAAGAGTTTGTGAAAATTCATGAGCTGAATTCAAAAATAAAAGAATAGTTGAGCTTTGATGTTCAAATATTAGGTTCCAATTCGGCAATGGCTGCACATAATAGGCATCCAAGTAGCCAATGTATATTTATTCATCACCACGTTTTCTTGGTGGATTGTGGTGAAGGCACTCAGTTTCAACTTCAAAAGTACAAATTGAAGTTTTTCAGAATTGATAATATTTTTATTAGCCATCTTCATGGTGACCATTATTTTGGACTTATTGGACTTTTAACTACCTATCAATTGTTGAGAAGGGAGACTAAAATTACAATTTTTGGACCTCCTCAATTGGAAAGTATTATTCGATTGCAATTGGAAGTATCTGATTCCAAATTGACTTATCCATTGGAATTCGTCTCAACTCAAACTGATGAAACTTCAATTATTTTTGAAGATGACGATGTTGAAGTTGTCAGTTTCCCTGTAAAGCATAGAATTCCTTGTACTGGATTTCTATTTAAAGAAAAAGTATTTCCTCGAAAAGTAAATGCTGATGCTGTCAAAGATTTAAAACTTAGTTCGGAACAATATTATGCGCTGAGAAAAGGAGAGGATATTCGAATTTCTAAGGATATTTATTTTAGCAACCAACAGTTGACCTTGCCTAACTTACCTCCTCGAACTTATGCTTATTGTACTGATACATTGTTTTTGCCTTCAATTGTCCCAATAATTCAATATGCTGATTTATTATATCATGAAAGTACATTTCTAAATGAATCAGCAGCTAGAGCTAAAGAAACTTTTCATTCTACAGCTTATCAGGCAGCACAGATAGCTAAAGATGCAGAAGTTAAGCATTTAATTATAGGTCATTTTTCTTCTAAATATCAAGATTTGTCTCCGCTACTTAGAGAAGCTCAAGATACATTTGAAGATACATCTCTCGCTATTGAAGGAATGATTTATAGTATTCCAAAACAAAAGAATTAGGCTATTATTAAAAGGTATTCTTCCTTGCTTTTTTAACGAATTGTCTTTCTTTCCTTATTTTTTCATTTGTCATTTTGGTAATGTTAAAATAATGTTTTAACTTCATGGCAATCAAAAGATAATAATGAAAAATTTTCTACACCTAATGCTATTTGTGCTACTGACGAGTAGTGTGAATGCGCAAGATTTATTGAGAGGGCCTTATCAGCAAAGTGCTACTCCTAATTCTGTTAAAGTGATGTGGAGGACATCTACAGCTACTGTAGGATGGGTTAAAATCGGTGATACTCCAGATAATCTGGATAGAACCTTTACCGAAAGTTCTGCATTAATAGACCACAATGTATTTGTATCTGGTTTAACACCTTATACCAAATATTATTACGCAATTGGTTATGATGATGTTACTCTTTCTTCAGGAGAAAACCATTATATCACTACCAACAAAGCTTATGGTGATACTACTGGATTTTCATTCTGGGCAATTGGTGACTTTGGTAAAGCTAATGAACCACAAAGATTGGCAAGAAATGCATTTATGGAGTTTTCAAAAACACACCCAGTTGATTTCATGTTGATGTTAGGAGATAATGCTTATCAAAATGGTTTTGATGATGAATATCAAGCAAAAGTGTTCAGCAAAGACTATGGCTATGATTCTATCATGAAGTATTTACATTATTATCCAACACCAGGAAATCATGATTATAATAGTATCAGAGGAGATAATATTTTAAATTGGGTAGTTCCAGATTTGGATACAGGAGCATACTATGAAATCCATGATTTGCCTAAAAATGGTGAAGCAGGTGGTTTCCCTTCTGGTACAGAGATATACTATTCTTTTGATTATGGTCATGTTCACTTTATTGTTTTAAATTCAGAAACATTTGCATGGACAAGTAATAAACCTTCTCCAATGAAAACTTGGTTGGCAAAAGATTTAGAAGCGAATAAATTACCTTGGACAGTATGCTTTTTCCACCAACCACCATTTACTGCAGGTTCTCACTCCTCAGATACAGGATATGAGATTATGATGGCTAATATGAAAAAGTTTATGATTCCAATTTTGGAAGAAGCAGGAGTGGACTTAGTATTGTCAGGACACTCTCACGTATATGAGCGTTCTTATTTAATTAATGGTTTCTATGAAAAAGCATGGGCGTTTGATCCTGCAAAACATATTGTTAATGGAACTAGTGGAAATCCTGATTTAGGTGAAGCTTATGTGAAAGAAGTTGGCGGCAAAGGAACAGTATATTCTGTAATTGGTAATAGTGGTAACTATACTAGTGATGATGATATTCCTCAAGCTATGTACCCTGTGTTCTATACTAGAGATGGTGGTACTGGTGTAACAGGTAGTATTGTTGTTGATATTGTTGGAGGTCAAATGGTTGTTCAGTATATCAATAGATTTGGTGAAATCTTAGATAAATATTCTATCGTTAAGGAAATTGAAGCAATACCTACGGGAGTTAAAGATAACTATGTAGATATTTATGAGATGTCAGCATTCCCAAATCCTAGTAGTGATAAATTGTCTATTAAATTTAGTAATCCTTCAATGGCAAAAACTAATTTAATTGTATCTGATTTAAGTGGAAGACAAATTTTATCACAAGATGTGACTGGATTTGGTCAATCTACTATTCAAGTGAATGGATGGAAACAACTTGCGGCTGGTTCTTATGTGGTAAGTATTGATGTAGAAGGAAGAACAGGTTCTATAAATGTTGTAAAAGCAAAATAGAAGTTTATCTTTTTAAATAATAAGAAGGCTACTCATTTTGGGTAGCCTTTTTTATGTGTATTTTTGACTAACAAGTCAAATTATTTTGTATCTTGAATAATATTTGTTTAGAAAAATTTCATCAATATGAGTCAAATAAAAAATGCTAATGTATTGATTACCGGAGGTGCTCAGGGAATTGGTAAATTACTTGGGGAGAAATGCCTTAGAGAAGGAGCAAAAAATCTCATAATATGGGATATTAATGAAAAAAACATTGAGAATGCTTTGGCTGATTTTTCACGTAAGGGCTATCAGAATGTACATGCTTTCAATGTTGATGTATCAGATAGTAATGATATTGAAAGAGCGGCAACAGAAGTATTACTTGAAATTGGGAATGTAGATATTTTAATAAATAATGCTGGTGTTGTAGTAGGAGGAATGTTTTGGGAGCATTCAGCTAAGGATATTGACAAGGTATTGCAAATAAATGTAAATGGAGTATTACATACTACTCGTGTATTTGTCAAAGAAATGATTAATCAAAAGCGTGGGCACGTTGTGAATATCGCTTCTGCTGCTGGAATTATCAGCAATAAAAGAATGTCTGCTTATGTGGCTAGTAAGTGGGCTGTTAAAGGATGGTCAGATTCCTTGAGGATGGAATTGGAAAGTCAGGAAGGAGATTTGCATGTGACTACAGTATGTCCAAGTTATATCAATACAGGGATGTTCAAAGGAGTTAAAGCGCCATTATTGTTTCCATTGTTAGAGCCAGAAGATATCACCGATAGTATTATTTGTGCAATAAAATCTGATGAAATCTTTGTCTTAGCACCTGATTTATTAAAGGCAATACCATTTTTAAAAGGAATTTTTCCTACAAGAATTTTCGATTTTGTTGCAGATTTCCTAGGTGTCTATTCTTCAATGGATCACTTTGAAGGTCGAAGTAGAAAAGAAGCAATGCCCGATAAAAAAAGCAAACAAACTTTATAGTATGAATACCACAACTGATATATTAAGTGCTGCTGAATTGGTAGCCAAGCAAAGAGCCTATTTTGACTCAGGTGCAACTCGATCTGTAAATTTTCGCATAGAGCAATTGAAAAGATTTAAAGCTGCATTTATACAGAATGAAGAGAAAATATACGAAGCATTAAAGCGAGATTTTAATAAGCCAGTCTTTGAAACTTATACCACTGAATTGGGGATGCTCCTTGAAGAAATTGGTATGATGATTAAAAATGTTTCGAAGTGGGCTACTCCTCAACTAGTAGGAACAGCACTAGGTAACCTTCCTGCAAAAAGTTATATCTATCCAGATCCTTATGGGGTTGTATTGGTTATTGGAGCATGGAATTATCCATTGCAATTGACTTTGCTTCCTGTTGTTGGTGCTATTGCTGCTGGTAATACTGTTGTTATTAAACCACCTAGAGTGGCGAAGCATACTTATCAATTGATAGTAGATTTGATAGCCAATTGTTTTGAAGAGCGTTATGTCAGTTGCCTAGATGTGAGCATTGAGAATAGTGAAATGCTTGAGCAGAGATATGATTATATATTTTTTACTGGTGGGATAACTGTCGGAAAAATTATTGCCCGTGCAGCAGCTGAACATCTGACTCCTACTACATTAGAGTTGGGTGGTAAAAGTCCTTGTATTGTTGACGAAACAGCTTCTATCGAAGTAGCTGCTAGAAGAATTATGTGGGGAAAATCAATGAATGCTGGACAAACATGTGTTGCCCCTGATTATTTATTAGTTCATGAAAAAGTGAAAGATAAATTGTTTCAGGCAATGAAAAAGGTAGTTCAAGAGTTTTACGGAGATGATGCTTCAAAGAGTGTTGACTATCCTTCAATCATCAATGATAAGCATTTTGATAGACTTTCATCAATGATTAAAGATGGGCGTATTGTTTTAGGTGGCAAAGTTGATGCTGCTAAAAGACATATTTCCCCTACGGTGATTACGGATATAGATTTAGATCACCCTTTAATGGCTGATGAAATTTTTGGACCTATTTTACCTGCATTCACTTTTAATCATTTAGATGAAGCATTTAAAATTGTAAAATCTTATGAGAAGCCTTTAGCATTTTACGTATTCTCCAATAGTTATAAAAATCAACAAAGATGCATGAATGAAATTCAATTTGGAGGTGGTTGTATCAATGATACTGTAGCTCATTTATTGAATGAAGAATTGCCTTTCGGTGGAGTAGGTAGCAGTGGAGTAGGAGCGTATCATGGTAAGTTTAGTTTTGATACATTTACTCACTTTAAAGGAGTGATGAATAAAGTGACTTGGCCAGATGTGCCACTGAGATATCCGCCTTATCATTCAAAATTAGGCATCATTAAAAAAGTGATTAATTAAATAGAATAAGAGAAACCTGAAAAATCTCTCTTTTTTATTTGAAAAATTGAATGATTTTCTCTGCTTTCAGGTGAGATTCGTGCCACTCTTTCTCTGGAATAGAGTCTATTGTAATTGCTCCTCCTGCACGAACAAAACTCTTATTTCCCTTACTGAAATGGATAAGGCTTCTAATAACGACATTGAAGTCGAAATCTCCATCTGGAGTGAAGTATCCTACTGTTCCAGAATAGATATCTCGATGCATAGTTTCCAATTTTTCTGAAAAATTCATTGCGTTGATTTTGGGCGCACCTGTCATACTGCCCATTGGAAATGTGGCTTTCAGGATATCAGAAAAAGATGTTTCGGGATGAATGTCACATTCAATAGTAGAAATCAATTGGTGTACTTGTTTAAAACTATATGTTGCAGCGATTTCTGTTGTTTTAACACTGCCAGTTTGGGCAATTTGAGAAAGATCATTCCTGACCAAATCGATAGTCATAATATTTTCACTCTTATCTTTTTCATTGTTCAAATCATCTTTACTCTTTTGATCTAATTCAGGATTTTCAAATCTCGGACTAGTTCCTTTTATCGGTTGAGAGATGAGGTGATTTTTTTCTTTTTTAAGAAATCTTTCAGGGCTATTGCAGAGAAGATGAATATCGTTGAGCTGAAAATAACATGAAAATGGTGCATCCATTTCTTTATTTAAGAAGTAATATGCCTCAGAGGGTAGAGGGAACTTATTTTCAGAAACCCATTCTATACAAAAATTAATTTCGTAAAGATTTCCTTTTTCAATATGATGTTTTAAATTCTTAACTTTTTCGATGTACTCATCTTGGGAAATCTGAAGTGTAAAATTTAATTTTGATAGAGAATATTTCTTCTCTTGTGATAAGAATGTAGGAATTGTTGTATTTGGATAGTGATGAGCTTCAATATAATTGTCTTTAGCTATGAAAACAATTTCAGGAACGAAAAAATGTATCCAGTCTCCATGTGCTTGGTGGATTTCTTTTTGAAATAAGATGGGTTCAATTTGATTTTTTAAGTCATAATTGATATAGCCCATTTTCCAGTCATGGTGATGTTCAAGCCATTTGTCAAATAATAAAAAAGAGTTGGGGTTATTGTCAGACCAAACAAATTGATCTAATTTTCCCCAACCTATTATCCATTGAATTCCTTCTGATGGCAATTGCCAATTGTCAAAAAGGATATAATCATTTGAAAATTTTTGTGAAAGGATATTTTTCCTAAAATCTTCAGGATGAATATAGATTCTAGTAATTGTCCTCTTTCTTAAAAGTGTCATTTTTAAAAGCCTATCAATTGCTCTCTTTCAGGACCTACAGAAACCCAAGCTACTTTTGTATTTAGATATTTTTCTAAATAATTGATATATTCTTTCATTTCAACAGGTACAGAATTGTCAGAAGGTAAATCTCCCCAGCTTTTTCTATATTCAAATACTGGTTGAATACTTTCAGTAACAATATCAAATGGCAATTCTTGTGTTTTCTCATTGTTGTACAAGTAATCAGTACATACTCCAAATTGCTCAAATGAATTTAATACATCCATTTTAGTGACTATAAGTTTGGAAACACCGTTGAGCATGCAAGTGTATTTAAGTGCTGGTAAATCAATCCAACCACATCTTCTAGGACGACCAGTTGTCGCACCAAATTCACCTCCTATTTTTCTTAATTCTTCTCCTACTTCATCGTTCAACTCACTAGGGAAAGGTCCGCTTCCTACTCTAGTGCAATATGCCTTAGTAATACCTATAACTTCTCCTATTGCTTGTGGAGGTACGCCCAAACCAGTACATACAGCAGCAGAAATAGTGTTGGAAGAAGTGACGAAAGGATAAGTTCCAAAATCAATATCTAACATTGAACCTTGAGCACCTTCTGCTAATATTTTTTTACCTGAATTCAATTGTTCATTGATAAAGTAGGTGCTTTCTTTTATAGTGTATTTTTTTAGTTGCTCAATTGCTTCAAACCATTGCACTTCTTGTTCTTCAATTTGGAATTCAAAATCAAAGTTTTTGAGTAAAGAAAGATGTTTGTTTTTAAGAACTTCATATTGTTCTTTAAAATTGTCTTGTAAAATATTGCCTACTCTCAATCCATTTCTTCCAGTCTTGTCCATATAGGTAGGGCCAATTCCTTTCAATGTAGAACCGATTTTGGCAGTTCCTTTAGATTGTTCTGAGGCAGCATCTAAAAGTTTGTGAGACGGCAATATGAGGTTGGCTCTTTTTGCAATAATAAGTCTTTCTTTAACTGGAATTCCTGCAGCTTCAAGCTTAGTGATTTCTGCCATTAAAATAACTGGATCTATTACTACTCCGTTACCTATCAAGTTAAGGCAATTGTCTCTGAAAATACCTGAGGGAATCGTATGTAAGACACTTTTTTTTCCGTCAATAATTAGTGTGTGGCCAGCATTGGGACCACCTTGAAATCTTGCAATGATATCATACTTTTCTGCTAGGAAATCAACGATTTTTCCTTTTCCCTCATCGCCCCATTGAAGGCCTAAAATAACATCTACTTTCATGTAAGGTAAGTAACTTAAATTCAGTTATATTGAATAATTTTTATCACTTTCCTTCACATCCACAGTTCAAACTGTCAACGTAAAAGGTGAGTGAATGATTTTTAATTTTAATTCCAAGAAGTTGTTCTTGGGTTGATTTTATCAAATGAATTCTTGGGTCGCAAAATTCTATTACTTTACCACAATTGCTACAGATGATATGATCATGTTGTTTAAAACCATAAGCTCGTTCATATTGAGCATGGTTTTGTCCAAACTGATGTTTAGTAACTAAATCGCAATTGACTAATAATTCCAATGTGTTATAAACGGTAGCTCTACTGACATTGTACTCATTTTTTTTCATTTGTAAATACAAATCTTCTGCATCAAAATGGGTGTGTCTGCTATAGATTTCTTCTAGGATAGAGAATCGTTCTGGAGTTTTCCTTTGTTTATGTTGCTCTAAATATGCAGTAAAAATCATTTTTACATCATTAATGAGCTTGGTGTCCACTGTAGTCATTGTGAAGTGTTCTGCATTATTTACAAATGTAAGGCTTTATATAGTTTAATAGAATTTATTGCCTTTAATTTTTCAACATATAAGATATTGAATTGTTGATTTTGTTTAAATGCAATTTTGTTCTCTAAGTTTTTATTCTTTCTCTTTAATTTTTATTGTTTGAGATATACCCAATCTGAAGAAATGACTGATAGTATTTTCTTTATACCAAAGTTGATATCCTGTTTCAATGCTGGTATTCGGTGCAACATCAATGATTAAACTGCTAAAAAAGCGATTGTGGTCAAATGTGTTGATTGTAGATTTTGCTAGTAAATTGAGATGAATTTCATCTCCGACTTTTAATTGGAGTTTTTGATTGTCTTTAAATGTCAATATTGGAATATTGATAGCTAATAAATATCTGAATCGAGCATTTTTATAATAAAATCCTTTAGTCAATTCTTTTTTATCTGAGCTAGTATGGTGAAAGATTCTCGATTCTAATCGGAATCTATGTTGGAAAGAAATTTTTGACAACTTTTGTTTCCCATTGAATTCAATTTGAGGTCTTATCTCTGGAATAATTAATGATTGATTTCTATAGGGATTTTGTGGTGTATTTTGGAATGAAAAGGCAATTCCAGGGCTGAAATCCCATAGGCTCTTCTTCCCAAGTTTTTTTGAAACTTTTAATCTATAAATAACTTGGTTTTGAGCAAACGGACTCATGAATAATCTTTCGCTGATATCATTGTTTAAGCTCCAATGTTGATTAAATTTTAAGGTATTCGAATAGCTGAACCACGCTAGATTTCGATTTTCTAATGCTTTAGATGAATAAGGGGAAAATATAGATATCGCTATCAAGATACTAATGATAATAATTCGTATCTGTATTGAGGTCATAATATCAAAGTTGGGTTGAATTAAATCAAGCTATTGTGGATGCTCAAGTTTTAATAATTCTTCTTCTCTATGAATTACATCTTCGAGCGTAGATCTTTTGAGTATTTCTACTGTTTCGTTACGTATTTCCATAAAGACATCTCTTACTCCGCATGAAAATTCATCTTGACATTCTGCACATGGTTCGTAAAAACGATGAGTAACACATGGTAAAAGTGCAATTGCTCCTTCAAAAAGTCTGACTACATCTGCAAGGTTGACTTCGGAGGGAGATTTGATTAAGTAATATCCACCGCCTTTACCTTTCTTGCTATTTAATATGCCAGCATTTCGCAAATCAAGTAATATTGCTTCTAAAAATTTTTTAGGAATATGCTGGGTCTCGGAAATTTCACTGATAAGAATAGGTCCCTTTTCATACTTTTTTGCTAAGTACACTAATGAATGAATGGCATATTTAGATTTCTTCGATAGCACATTGCTAAGATAAGAAAAATAATCTATTTAGTCAATAGAGATGAAAGAGTATAAAAAATAAAGCATTAATATTGATTAATTATAACGGCTAAAAGCTTTTTCCCATTTCTCAGGTATCTCATTATTAATTGCTGTAAGATAGTCTTTGTATGAACATGGAATCATTTTGAAAACTTTCTTTTTAGTATTTCCATTGTTAACTATAGGAATATGAAACCACCATCTATCACTTTTTTTACTTTTTAAAAATATAATCTCGTTGCTACTATCTTCGAGATTAATAATGAATTTTTGAAAGTTATTCTCATTGACTACTGGATAATCTTGTTTACGAATACTGATACCTTCAATGAAGTACCATATCATCTGTGCGATTCCAATAGCAGTGATATTTCTAGTGTCTAATTCAGGGTTGTAGTTGTATATCCCTATTGAAGATAATTTGTCTGACGCACCAGCAAATCTCATAATTTGACAAGCTTCATCAGAGAAAAAACCATTGGGACTGGCTAGTATATATCCAGGTGCATCACAAGATTTTAATGCACTAATATTGAATGATAATATATCTGCATCTCTAATTAAAGGTTCTACGCTCAGCATGTCTTCTCTCAATTCGCCAAGTCTATATGCTCCCATCTGCATCTCTTCCAAAATATCTAAGTCTCTGATATGATTGAAATAGGTCTGATATCCTAATAGTTTAAAATCATTGATAAAATTGGGTCTCTCAGTGAAAATTTTAAAAAGATAGTTGGATTCATGTGTTTCAGCATCTTCTTTTGGTTCAGAAATTACTATTCTTTCATCAATAACAACCATATCTATGAGTCTGTCTTGGTGGCAGAGACCTTGATATTGACCCAAGGTAAGACCCATATCTCCACCCAAAACAATAGTTGTGATATTTTTTCTATTCAGCGTATTGATGACTTCTTTTAATGCAATGATAGTGTCAGAATATTTTTCACCTGGAAGAATATTCCCTAAATCTATTATGGGTAAGTTATTGTCAAAATGATGTAGCTGATATAATTGTTTTCGGATACTGTCTGGCCCTGACTCGCAACCACTATTTTCAAGATGTCCTCTAAAATCTTTAATGCCTATGATAGCAATTTTAAAGTTTTCAAGTTCCTCATCATTCCCTGTATAAAAGTAGATAGGTTTTCCTTGAACTTGGTAATATTCAGAGGTTATGGGTTGTATGTAGTCAGTAAGCATTTGATATATTCTTCAAGATAAAAGTAGATAATGAAATGAATATTTTGATGACAAATTATTCACAAGCGTGTAAACCTATTCTGTGAATAGTTATTTCTTGATTTTTTCTTTGATATTGGGCTTGTAATTTCTACTGATTGGAAAGTTGAGATTTCCTACTGTTACGATATTTGCATTCGCTTTTTCTATGTATTGCACGTTGATAATATGAGATCTATGAATCTGTACAAATAATTCAGAAGGTAGCTTTTCTTTGAATTTATATAAAGAAGCATAGTGGATATACGGTGTAATTTTCTCTTTGGTATATATTTGTATATAGTCTCTCATTGAACTGATGGCTATAATATCTTTTATAGGTACATTGATATATTGCTGGTTTTGCTTGATAAATATTGAATCATCAACATCGTAATGTCTATCAATATGCGTTTTAGTAGAACCTACTTTAATCTCTTTCGCATCATCTAATAAGTCGATAACGTTACCGCTGATTGAAATAAGTTTTTTATTATTATCAACTATTGGATATAAAATTGCTAATAAATAATGAGTGGATTGAGTATCTTTTCTATATATGCTATAAATAGTTTGATATCCATTTTTACTATTTAATACTTTATTGATGAGCAGATTAGGATTGAACTTTTCTTGACTATTAATCATTGCACCTAATTCTTCAAGATTGGGCTCTGACTTTCCTTCATATCCATGAATTTTTTTTGTTTCATCAGACCAGTGCAAGGAGTTTTTAGAAATATCAAAATAGAAAGTACCAACTTCCCCATAATTGTATGCTATTTTGAAAATTTTGTTTGGATTGTTATAATCTTGACCACCAAATACCATAGCAGTGATGGATTCGGTATAACCCATGAATTTTAGGATATTTTCTACCTCATCTTTATATGATACTCCAGAAGTTTTCACAAAAATAGGATATCCTTTCTTATGAATAAGAATAGTTTCAAAGACAAATTGTGAAGGATTTTGAGCCAATTTCCTATAGCTATCTAAAATCGAAGCATTGTCCCCAGAATTAAAAATTATATTATTGTTCTCAGCTGTAAGATTTTTGAAATCATCAGCTGTATATCCTAAGATTCTCTCAACATTGTCATCAACAAAGGTTACTTTGAGCTTGTTGTCTCTCAATTCCATTTGATAAAAAAAATGTGAAGACTCTTTGGGAGAATTATTGGGTTTGTTCTGATAGGCTATTTCAAAAATATTCATGGTGCTAATCTTCCTCTTTTTCCTAATTCAACTAATTGTAAGTTTTCTATTTTATCGTTGTTAATTTCCATTTTCAATGCTGTTCTGGTATGGTGAAAGCCATGATGTCCAGCAGCACCTGGGTTAATATACCAAAGATGAAATTTATTATCAAATTTAACTTTTAAAATATGAGAATGTCCACAAATTAAAGCAGAAATATTATTGTTATCTTTTAATATCTGACGAATTTTTGGATTGTATGAACCTAGTGCTCCTGCAATGTGAATAAGTAGGATTTGAATGTTTTCAATTTGAATAATTTGAAATTCAGGAAATCGCAATCTGATTTTTTGGTCATCAATATTCCCATACACTGCTCTTATTTTTCCCCATGAAGATAAATTGTCAATTACACTTTCATCTCCAATATCACCTGCATGCCATATCTCATCACAATCTGAAAAGAAACTTTTCAATTGTGGGTCTAAAAAGCTATGAGTGTCAGATAAAATTCCAATTTTTTTCACGGAAGATTATTAAATATAGTTCATTATTTTGGAAAGTTCTTCAATATTTTTTACCCATTGATATCTCTTGTCTCTTTTGAACCATGTAAGCTGCCTTTTGGCATATTGTTGGGTGTGAATTGTAATAGCCTGAACCATTTCTTGATAATTGAATTCACCATCTAAATAATCAAATATCTCTCTATAACCGACAGTTTGAAGTGCTTTCAGATGTCTGAAAGGCAAAAGTGATTTACATTCTTCCACCCAACCATCTTGAAGCATTTTCAAAACTCTTTTTTCAATATTGCTTTTTATAATTTCTCTTTCATCATAAAGGCAAAACAAATGAGCCTCAAAGTTTCTTTTTACGGCAACTCCTTTTCTGAATGATGAATATTTTTCTCGGGTTTGGAGCATCACTTCAACAGCCCTGATAAGTCTTTTAGGATTGTTTATATCTATGGAGCCAAGTAATTCAGGATCGTTTTTTTGAATATAATCTTGAAGGAAAGAAATACCTTCTTCTTCAAATCTTTTATTGAGTTGTTGTCTGATTTCAATTTGAATTTCAGGCATATTGTCAATTCCGTCAATTAAAGTCTGTATATAAAGACCTGTTCCACCACAGATTATTGCTACATCTTTTTTTGAGTAGATATCTTCTAAAATCGTAAGTGCATCTCTTTCAAAATCAGCAGTATGATAATGTTGTTGTATGTCAATATTGGCAATCAGGTGATGTTTGACCAGAGAGAGTTCGTTTTTTGAAGGCCTTCCTACGCCGATATTTAATTGTTTATATATTTGTCTAGAATCAGCAGATATAATTTCTGTTTGGAGTTTTTGGGCAAGTTCTATAGCTAAACTAGTTTTTCCAATAGCTGTTGGGCCTCCAATGACAATCAGTTGAGGGGTCTTAGTTGGCATAGTCAGAAGGTTGATTGACTACTTGCAAGCCTATTTCTTTTCCTTTCTTTAGAATAAATTCAATAGAAGATTCATATTCGTTAGGAATATCTCCTTCAAGAACGGCTTCTTTTAATTGGTTTTTTAAAATACCCACTTCTCTTCCTGGCTTAATTTGAAAGATATACATAATCATTTCGCCATCTACAAGAGGTTGCCAGTTTCTGATTCTATCTCTTTCTTCTACTTCCTTGATTTTTTGTTTAACAATTTTGAGATTTTCAGTATATCTCTGAACCTTTTTCTGATTTTTTGAAGTAATATCTGCTTCGCATAATATCATCAAAGGCTCTATATCGTCACCTGCATCAAAAATTAATCTTCGAATAGCAGAGTCGGTAATATTTTCCTTGGTGAGCGAAATTGGTCTAAGATGTAAATAAACCATCTTTTGAACAAATTTCATTTTCTCATTCAATGGAAGTTTGAGTCTTTTGAAAATCCTGGGTACCCATTTAGAACCCAATACTTCATGACCATGAAATGTCCATCCATGCCCATCTTCAAATTTTTGAGTAGGAGGTTTGGCAATATCATGCAATATTGCTGCCCATCTCAACCATAGGTCGTCAGAAACTTTTGCTACATTATCCAATACTTGAATAGTATGATAAAAGTTGTCTTTATGTCCAAAGTTTTCAACCATTTTTACACCATGCAAAGCGACCATCTCTGGAAAGAATTGATGTAACAATTTCGTCTCAAATAAGAGATTGAAACCTATAGAGGGTTGTGGTGATAAAATAATTTTATTGAGTTCATCTGTCACTCTTTCTTGAGATAAAATCTGTAGCCTTTTAGATAATGGTGCAATAGCTTTCAATGTATTAGAGTCGATGTCAAATCCCAATTGACTTGCAAATCTTATTGCTCTCATCATTCTCAATGGGTCATCATTGAAAGTAACATGGGCATCTAAAGGTGTTTTGATAATTTTGTTTTTTAAATCAGTAACACCGTTAAATGGATCTATTAATTGTCCAAAATTTTCTAGGCTTAAATCAATAGCCAATGCATTGATGGTAAAATCTCTGCGAAGTTGGTCTTCTTCAAGAGTACCAGCCTCAATCTCTGGATTTCTACTTTCTGCACGATAAGATTCTTTTCTTGCTCCTACAAACTCAATGTCCCAACCATGGATTTTAAACATGGCTGTTCCGAAATTTTTGTAAATATTGACTTTTAATTTAGGATTGAAAATTTTAGCTGATGCTTGAGCCAATTCTATTCCATTGCCAACACAAGTGATATCAATATCTTTAGAAGGTCTATTTAATAGCTTGTCTCTTACATACCCACCAATGGCATAGGCTTGAATACCTAAGCTAGATGCGGCTTTGGATACTACTTCTAAGATTTTTTTTTCGGTATCTTGAAAAATAAAAGACATGGGGTACAAAGTTAAGAAAAGATAAGTATTCGTTATACAAATAAGTACATGATTGCTTGAGGACTACTCTGTCTCCAAAATATTGGTTGAATACTTATAAGAATATTTCTCCTTCTTTATTATTTTTTATGTCTTGAGTAAATTCTTTTATTTTTTGTTCGTGGTCTTTACTGCAAATCAAAAGGACATCTTCAGTATCTACAACAATATAGTTGTCTAATCCTTCGATGACAACCAACTTGTCGTTTGGCACATGAATAATATTGTTTGAAGAATCATATACAACTACATGATTACCAGAAACTGCATTTTGTAAATAATCCTTTTCTTTTTCGGCATATAGAGAAGCCCAGGTTCCTAAGTCACTCCAGCCAAAGTTGGCAGGGATAACGTAAACATTTTCTGCTTTTTCCATTATTCCAAAGTCAATAGAAATATTAGGACATTCGGCAAAAGCTCTTTCAATAGCTGGTAGTTCTTTATCTGTGCCTAAATAGGTTTTTACTTCTTCAAATGCATCGCTTACCTCATGTAAATACTTTTGGAACGAACCTAAAATACTTTTTACATTCCAAATAAATATTCCAGCATTCCACAAGAAATCACCACTTTTGATAAATTGTTTAGCAGTTTCTCGGTTAGGTTTTTCTGTAAAAGTTTTTACTTTAAATACATCATCTTGCGTAGTAGGGTCTTCTCTAAATTGTATATAACCATAACCTGTATCTGGTCGAGTAGGCAATATTCCAAGAGTGCAAAGTGCTTCATTTTGGCTGACAAAGTCAAAAGAAGAGTTTACAATACGAACAAATTCATCTTCATTGGAAATAATATGATCAGATGGAGCAACAATTATATTGGCATCAGGTTCTATTTGGCTGATTTTGTATGAAGCGTAAGCAATACATGGAGCTGTATTTTTTCTAGCAGGTTCAGCGAGTATCTGGTCGTCTTTAATATCTGGTAATTGCTCTTTGACTAAATCTATATAGTCCAAGTTAGTAAGGATAAAAATATTTTCTTTGTCACATACTTTTAAAAATCTTCTAAAAGTAGCTTGTAGCAATGATTCGCCAGTTCCAAGTATATCCAAGAATTGTTTGGGTTTGTTGGTTCTGCTAGCTGGCCAAAATCTACTTCCAATTCCTCCAGCCATAATGGCTGCATATTTTTTCTGCATCTCTGTTCTAATATTGAATATTTGTGCAAAAATAGTTACAATTCATTAAAGCTTTATTAAAATCATCAAATATATTAAGCTGTTTATTATCATTAATTTTGTGTATAGTGTATATTAAAGTGATTTTTAATTGCAAATTGATTATTTTTAAGTAATCGATATAGTAATCTTTAACAATAAAGTATGTCCAAATTTACTGGTGACTTGAATCAGTCTCTAAAAACATTTTTTGGCTTTGACCAATTTAGAGGGCAACAGCAATCTATCATAGAAAGTATTTTACAAGGAAAAGATACTTTTGTAATTATGCCGACGGGTGGCGGAAAATCATTGTGTTATCAATTACCCGCTTTGGTTTCAGAAGGGACTGCAGTTGTGATTTCTCCTTTGATAGCTTTGATGAAGAATCAAGTAGATTTGATTAGATCTTATTCAAGTGTGGAGAATATCGCTCATTTTTTAAATTCTTCATTGAATAAAACTCAGATAAAGAGTGTAAAAGATGATATTGTTAATGGTCATACTAAAATCTTATATGTCGCACCCGAATCTTTGGTGAAAGAAGAGAATATTGATTTTTTAAAGACAATTAAAGTTTCTTTTGTCGCTGTTGATGAAGCGCATTGTATTTCTGAATGGGGACATGACTTCCGCCCAGAGTATAGAAGAATAAGGAAAATGATTGATTTTATTGATGAAAAAATTCCTCTTTTGGCACTTACTGCTACAGCAACACCCAAAGTTCAAATAGATATAGCAAAGACACTCAATATGAGGAATCCTAATATTTTTAAGGATTCATTTATGCGACATAACCTTTATTATGAATTGAGACCAAAGGTCAGTAAGGAAGCAGCGCAGAAAGAGATAGTCAAATTTGTAAAAAAAGAGGAAGGAAAATCTGGAATTATTTATTGTTTGAGTAGGAAAAGTACAGAGGAGTTAGCTGAATTTTTATGTGTTAATGGGATAAAAGCTGCTCCATACCATGCTGGTTTGGAATCTGCGAAAAGGAATGAAACACAAGATGCTTTCTTGATGGAAGAACTAGATGTTATTGTAGCCACAATCGCATTTGGGATGGGAATAGATAAGCCAGATGTTCGTTTTGTAATTCATCATGATGTGCCTAAAAGTCTAGAAAACTATTATCAAGAAACCGGTAGGGCAGGGCGAGATGGACTAGAAGGAAAATGTGTTACATTTTTCAGCCAAAAAGATATTGACAAAATGGAGAAATTGCTCCGTGATAAGTCTGTATCAGAGAAAGAAATAGGTATGCAGCATATTGCTGAAATGGAAGCATATAGTGTGAGTGCTGAGTGCAGAAAGAAATTTGTACTTCAATATTTTGGAGAGGAGATGCATGGCGATCAATGTCAAGGTATGTGTGATAACTGCCGTCATCCAAAGCCTAAACTAGATGCTTCAAAAGAGATTTTGTTGTTGCTAAACCTGATTAAGGATACTAACGAACAACACAATTTTACTCATCTATTGAATATTTTATTGGGCAAATTGACTAATGATATTAAAAATTTCCTTCAAAATCAAAGTAAATATTTTGAAGCAGGGAAAGAAAAGGATAATCTTTTTTGGGAATCAGTATATAGAAAGGGAATTTTAGAAGGGCTGATTTTTAAAGATATTGAACAGTATGGAGTTGTAAAATTGACTGCAAAGGGGAATGAATTTCTCAAAAAACCTCAATCATTTGAAGTAAGTATAAATCAAGTTTTTGAATCTATAGATGAAGGTGAAGAATCTAATTCAGGCAAAACTCAAGCTCTTGATAATGAGTTGTTTTTGATATTAAAATCAATTAGACAGCAAGAAGCAAAGCGTAAGAATCTGATGCCTTGGGTAATATTTATGGATCCTTCTCTTGAAGAAATGGCAACATTGTATCCTATTACTTTGGATGAACTGTCAAAAATATCAGGGGTAAGTTCAGGAAAAGCACAAAAATTTGGTCGTCCTTTTATTGAAGCCATTAATAAGTATGTAGAAGAAAACGATATTGAGAGAGCAGATGATTTTGCTGGGATTAAGAACGTTGCAAATAAGCTTAATAATAAAATATCTATTATTGGTCTTATTGATAGGAAAATTCCTTTGAAAGACATAGCCAAATCTCGACAAATTGGTATCTCAGAGTTGATTCATGATTTGGAAAGTATAGTGCAATCGGGTACCAAAGTCAATATTAGATATCACCTTGAAGAAGAAATGGATGAAGATATTCAAGAGATTATTTTTGATTATTTTGCTGAAGCAGAGACAGATAGCATCGAAATCGCTTATAAAGAGTTAAAAGAAGAAGATATCGAAATGGATGAAATCCGACTATGTCGTATTACTTATATTAGTGAAAAGGCACTTTAGAAGGGCTATTTTTTATTGAAATTTTCAGTTCTGGGTCTTCAATCCACTATTTTAAATAGCTTGTATTTTTTGGCACATTTGTTGAGTACTGTCTATATATATTATAGATAGTATTTGTGATGTAATTTGATTTAACTAGTGTGATGATTTTGTTGTAAAACTTTAGAAGTCTGCTTATGTAAATAAGTAGGCTTCTTTTTAGTTATTTATTTTAATAAAATTCTTTTGGATAGTTAAATCATCAGTATGTATTTGTAGAATATACATGCCTTGAGGAAATTGAGAAGTTGAAATTGAATATTTTCTTTGAGTATCGTTATTATAAGGATTTGAAAATATTTTTTCTCCATTCATATTGAAGATGCTGATATTTTGAACTTTTGCAGAATTAAGAAGACGAATATTTAAGGTTGAATGTGTGGGATTAGGATATATTTCTAATGCATCTACAACTTGAGATTCTTTAATTGCAGTTGGATTTTCTAATGTATATACTCTTATCAAAGTAAATAATCCTTGGTCATACTCTTTATTGGCAGCTGTTTCTCTTACATCGACTACCTTCATACCACCGCCGATTGTCCGTACTGAATAGTTCATATTTCTATGTACGTGGCCAGCAATCCATAAAGCTAGGTTATCCTTATATTTTAATAGATCTTTGGTCATTTTATCATTATCCACTAGAGGAAGACCATTGAAAAGTGCTGTGATATCTCTGTGTGGAGGTTGATGAGTCATCAGAATCAAATTTTTGTCTTTCTTGTAAGGATAGTTTTCTAGTGTATTTAAAAGCCAAGGGTAGGTCCCTCCAGAGAAATCATTTAATCTTGCTTCAGCACCTACACCTGGTTCATCTTTTCGCACATGATATCTAGGATTAAAGTCAAAAGCAAGAAATCCAACATTTTGATAGACAAATCTAAAATTTTGGTGATAATGTTCTTTTTGTGATTCTGGATTATAAACTCTAGTCAATCTTGTTCCATCATCCCAATGGTCAAAAAATAGTGAAGCTTTTTGATAAGTATCTTTGAATACCTCATTCATGACTGAATCTCCATAAGCATATTCTGCTTCTTGTTGAAATTTGACATAAGGCCAAATATCATGGTTGCCAATAGTAGGAACATAGGGGATATTTAATTCATCTAAAATTTCTTTTGCTTTTTCAAATTCAGAACGCTCTCCACTATCTGTAATATCTCCAGTAACCATAACAAATCTAATATCTTGCTCCTTTGCGTGTTCATTGATCCAGTTGACTGCTTTACGAAGTCTTACAGCAGAATATCCAACATCGCCTTGAGGCATTGTATCATTTAAAAAGCCAGGTGTACCATAGTCTCCTTGAGCCTCACCGACATGGATATCAGTCATGTGAATAAATGTAAATCCATACACAGCATTGGGTTCATCTCTGTTGACAAAATACTCTCTTATCTGTGTTGTGTCTTGGGCATAAATAGACAAGAAGGCAGAAGCCAATATAAGAGTCAATATATTTTGAAGTGAATTTTTCATAACTGAAATATTGTATAACATCTAAAGATACAATAGTCTTTAGAATATTTTTGGCTGATATATTTTTAAAAGATTAATTTTTAACAGTTTTTTATTAGCTATATTCTTGTTTATCTCACCATTAATAGTGATATTTGATTGTACTTGTAAATTTAATAGAAAGATATGAAGGTCGTTTATTTATTTTTTTTAGTATTTCTTAGCATTACTTTTGGAAATGCTCAACAGCATGATTTTGATGTTATTCTGATGAATAAAAAAATTGGAGAGATGAGTGTCTCAAAAATTCACAGTGGAAGTAGTGAACGCTATTCTTTAAATAGTGAGACAAGTGCAAAGGTATTATTCATTAAGCAAGACTCAAAAGTCAACTTTAATGTAGTTTACAATGGAGGTGCTTTGGTAGAGTCTTTCTATAAAAGTGAGAAAAAGGATGATAATATTATTACCAAAGTATTGAAAGAAGGTAGTTTGTATAAGGTGAATAACAATAATCAACAGTCTTTAGTAAAGGATGTAATAGGCTTTTCTAGTATATTGATGTATTTTAAAGAACCAATAGGAATCACAAAAGTATTTGTGGAAAGATTTGGTGGTTTTCTACCCTTAAAGAAAACGGCTCCTAATCAATATGAATATTCTCAGCCTGATGGCACTACAAGCATCTACAGATATGTTCAGGGTGTATTGAAGGAAATTGAATTAAAACGAACTATGGGTTCTGTGTTTATTAGAAGAGCATTGTAAAATGTATTTGTGTTATTAAAAAGAAGGCTCTCAAAATCTGAGAGCCTTTATTCTTTTATTTTTCTGGTCGCATTTGAGGGAAGAATAACACTTCCTGAATACTCTGATTATTGGTCATCAGCATAGCTAACCTATCTATACCAAATCCAATTCCAGAGGTAGGAGGCATACCATATTCTAGTGCTCTTAGGAAGTCATGGTCTATAAGCATCGCTTCGTCATCGCCTTTTTCTGATAACTGCATTTGGTCAACAAATCTTTCATACTGGTCTATAGGGTCGTTTAATTCTGAATAAGCATTGGCAATTTCTTTACCGTTGATCATCAATTCAAATCTTTCTACTAAACCTTCTTTGCTTCTGTGCTTTTTAGTTAGAGGACTCATCTCTACTGGATAGTCAATAATAAATGTAGGTTGAATAAAATTCTTCTCACATTTCTCACTGAAAATCTCATCAATCAGTTTGCCTTTCCCCATAGAATTGTCAGTATCTATATGTAGCTTCTTACAGACATCTCTAAGCTGACTTTCGTCCATATTGCTTACATCTATACCCGTATATTCCAATATAGCGTCATGAATAGAAATCCTTTTATATGGTGCTTTGAAAGAGATAATTTTATCTCCAACCTGTGCTTCTGGCTTTCCATGAACAGCAATACATACTTTTTCGAGTAATTGCTCTGTTGTTTCCATCATCCAGAAATAATCTTTGTATGCGACATAAAACTCTAATACCGTAAATTCTGGATTATGTGTCCTATCCATTCCTTCATTTCTGAAGTTTCTACTGAATTCATATACCCAATCAAATCCTCCAACTATTAATCTTTTAAGATATAATTCATTGGCAATCCTTAGATATAGAGGAATGTCCAATGCATTGTGATGGGTAATAAAAGGTCTTGCTGCTGCTCCACCTGGGATACTTTGTAATACGGGAGTATCTACCTCAAGAGCACCTCTTTCATTGAGAAAATCACGAATAGCATTGACCATTTTTGTTCTTTTGACAAAAGTGTCTTTAACTTGTTCGTTGACTACCAAGTCCACATAACGCATTCTGTATCTTTTCTCTGGATCGTTGAAAGCATCGTAGATGTTTCCTTCTTCATCTTTTTTTACAATTGGAAGAGGGCGAAGAGATTTTGAAAGTATGGTTAATTCTGTAACATGAACTGAAATTTCTCCCACTTGAGTAATAAAAACATACCCTTTTACTCCGATGAAATCTCCAATATCTAGTAGCTTTTTAAATACAGAATTATACATGTCTTTATTTTCTGTCGGGCAGATTTCGTCTCTGTTTATATAGATTTGAATTCTTCCTGAAGAGTCCATGATTTCAGCAAATGATGCTTTGCCCATTACTCGACGACTCATTAAACGACCAGCTAAACAAACTTCTTTATAGTTTTCAGGTGCTTGATTAAAATTGGATTTAATTTCCCTCGCATTGGAATTAACGGGAAAAAGAGCCGCAGGATAAGGGTCGATACCCAAATCACGAATACTTTGTAAAGATTGACGTCTGATTAGTTCTTGTTCGCTGAGTGACTGCATAAAAGACTTTTTAGAATAATTGTGCAAAATTACTGCTTTGTTTTAAAAAAGCGAGAGAATACTAGTTTATGTTTATATAATGATAAGCCTATTGCCTATACTTCATTATGATTAATTGAGCTTAAAGCTATTAATACTACCTTTTTTTAATGATAGGGATTGAATATCATCAAGAATAATATCTTCAATACATTCCGCCATTAAATGATAACCCTTGTCATTGTGATGCCCATCTCTACTCCAATAGTACTCACTGGGGTCAGTATTAGATGATTTAAAATGACCTTCGTAACATGGTTGAAGATTATAAAATGGAAGCCCAATTTTTGAAAATTCATTTTTAAACTCATTGTAAAATACTAAATTGTCATACTTGTAAAGCTTTTTTACTATGTTGAAATCTGTAAAATCAATATAGAAAGGGAGGGTAAATACTATCAGTTTAAAATGCTTATTTTTTGAGAGTTCTTTATATTCTTTAAAAAGTTTTATTGTTTCACCTTGCATCTCTTTAGTCAATTGAGGAATTTCTTTTCTTTTCACCAAGTTTCTATCAAATCCTCCCAAAGTTTGTATTAATATCTGAGAGATGAAACTCGATGCATAGATAGGCTCCCACCAATATTGATGTCTAAAAGTGATTTTATTATTGTTTGCAAATCTTTTATTGCCTCCTCTTACAATAAAGTCAAAATAAAAATCATTAGTTGTGAAGGATTGCAATACAATATCAGGTTGGTATTCTATTAGAATATCTTTTAGGTGTTTGTAATTATAAAATGGGTCTGAGCCTCTTTTCCCTGCATTGAACACTTCTATGTTCTGATATTTTTCATTTAAAAGATTTTGAAGTATTTGAGGGTATGATTTTTCAAAACTTACACCATCTCCTTCAGTGAAAGAATCTCCTATACAGATAATTCTAATTGTATTTTTATTTTTTTCTTTTACCCATTCTTTATCAGAGAGTCCAATTGAATTTGCTGTTCTCTTAAAAGAAAACTCTCTATTGGAAATAGATATTTTTTCATAAGGATAACTTGTATGATATTGATTTTCAAAGTGAGTATCATAAGCACTAATATATTGCCCAAATTTAGTCTGCTTATAATTTACTAAAATATTTAAGGTAATTAAAAAGGCTTCAACAATAAATATTACAGTAAAGAAATATTTACCTTGAGAAGCTATTTTGGATATTCTTGATACTCTTTTAGCAAGTACATCAAAAAGGACGATGAAGTATATCGGAATAATTAGGTTAGTATGGTATCCAATAGCAGATATTCCAATCTTATAATACCCATAATAAAACATAAAAGGGTAAAATATGAGAATAGTAAATAATAAGATTCTAAAATCTTTTCTGCTAATGATGAAATGATATATCTTATTAAAAAATTTGATGAGCATCAGTCGATATAAAGTAATGTCTTGATGATAAATATAACTAATAGTTTTTCCTTAAATTACTAAAAATAGACTGTTCAGATATTTAATAAATTTTCAGAAAGGTTCAATATAGGAAATAAGTAAAATACTCAGTATTCATGAAAATATATTGATGAGAATAGTATTCCTTTTTTAAGAAAAATAAAGAAACAATTATTTTAAACTCATTGTCTAGTTGTCTTTTAGGTGGATATAATCCATTAGCTATAACAAAGATTGTTCTGCGACAGGTTTTTTAGTTAGATAGTCTGTTGTATAATGAAGACCTCTACTTTCTTTTCTCAACAAAGCACTTCTTACAATCAGATACCCAACAGTAATAAGGTTTCTAAGCTCACATAACTGAGGAGAAATAGTAGTCGTATTGTACATTTCTTCAGTTTCTTTGAATAGCAAATAAAGTCTTTCTTGTGCTCTTTTTAATCGGATATTGTTACGAACTATTCCTACATAACTACTCATAAGGTCTTTTAGCTCTCTCATACTCTGAGTAATCATCACCATTTCCTTAGGGTGAGAAGTGCCATCTGCATTCCATTCTGGGAAAATATCTTCAAAGTCCTCTATTTGTTCAATAATAGAAGAAGCATGCTCAAAAATTCTGTGAGAAAATACTATAGCTTCTAATAGGGAATTAGAGGCTAATCTATTTGCGCCATGGAGTCCTGTGTTGCTACATTCTCCACAAGCATAAAGATTTTGTATAGAGGTTCTTCCATATTCATCAACTTCAATTCCTCCACAAGCATAATGTTGTGCTGGAACAACTGGAATCATATCTTCAAATACATCAATGCCAATAGATTGGCACTTTTTATAAATATTAGGAAAGTGATGTTTGAAATTTTCTTGTTCCATGTGTCTGCAATCAAGATATACAAAGTCATGTCCATGTATTTTCATTTCATGGTCTATGGCTCTTGCAACAATATCTCTAGGTGCTAAAGATTTTCGAGGATCATATCTTTCCATAAAAGCTTCACCTCCTTGATTTCTTAATATACCTCCGTCTCCACGTACTGCTTCAGTGATTAAAAATGAAGGGCTGACAGCTGGTTCATATAATGCAGTAGGATGAAATTGTACAAATTCCATATTTCCAACTCTTCCTTTTGCACGATAAACCATCGCTACACCATCACCAGTTGCTATAATAGGATTGGTTGTGCTTTTATATACTTGTCCAAATCCTCCTGTAGCTAAAATCGTAGTTTTTGAAAGGATTTTTTCTATATGATTGGTGTTTTTGTTGAGTACATATACTCCGTAACATTTGATATCCTTAGTGGCTCTAGTGATAATCCTTCCCAAATGATGTTGAGTAATCAAGTCAATTACAAAATGTTGAGAAGACATTTCTATATTTTCCTTTTTATGAACAGCTGTAAGCAATGCACGTTCAATTTCAAATCCTGTAATATCTTTATGATGTAAAACACGATTTTCAGAATGTCCCCCTTCTTTACCTAGTTTATAAGAACCTTCATCGTTTTTATCAAAATGTGTACCCCAATGGATGAGTTCATCGACTCTAGTTCTACCTTCTTTGACGACTATTTCTACAATTTCTTTATTGCATAATCCATCACCTGCTATAAGTGTATCTTCAATATGCTTTTCAAAATTATCTTTTACGAAGTCAGTAACTACTGCAATTCCTCCTTGAGCATATTTGGTGTTACTTTCATCTTCATTTCCTTTGGTTAGAATCAGAACCTTTTTTTCTGGGAATTTTTCAGCTATTTTTAGTGCACAAGATAGTCCAGCTATACCTGAACCAATGACTAAGAAATCTACTATCATAAATATTTTCTTAAAACGAAAATAGATAAATACTACTTCAATTATTGGATTTCTTAAAAATTAGTAATTGTATTTTTTACTTTTTTTGAAAAAATTAAGATATAATTTTAAAAATCATAGTCTATAAATTCAATTAGAAGATGATTAAAGTTGATATTTTCATTATTGACTTCTTTGCCTTAATGCTTCATATAATAATACTGCGGCTGTATTGGAAACATTTAGAGAATCATTTTTTCCCAACATAGGAAGTATGATATTTTGATTGGAACTCTCTTCCCAAATAGGATTTACGCCAGAAGCCTCTGTGCCTAGTACAAAAGCAGTTGCTTGATTATAATTGAGTTGAGTATAAGGTAGCGAAGCTTTTAGAGAGGTAGTGAAGATTTGAATATTATTATCTTTTAACCATTGGATAGCATTTTCTCTTGAAGCTACAGCAATAGGCACACTAAAAATGCAACCTACACTTGAACGAATAATATTGGCATTGTAAATATCTGTAGCAGTGTCGCAACAAATAACAGCATCAATATTGGTAGCATCTGCAGTGCGGATAATTGCACCTAAATTACCAGGTTTTTCTACTGCATCAATCACTAAAATAATAGGATTGGGGCGAAGTTGAATGGATTGAATATTGTGTTCTTTAGATTCGGCAATAGCTATTGCTCCAGAAGTAACACCTCTATATGATAGTTTGTCAAAAATATCTCTAAAAACTAATACACTATCTGGACGATCTTCTGGCCATATCTCATCTATTTCTTTTTTATAGGTTGAGCCATCTCTTATAAATAATTGTCTGATATAGTATCCAGCGTCTTTTGCCATTAATATTTCCTTCCAGCCATCTATGACAAACATTCCTGTCTCTCTTCTTTCCTTAGATTTTTCCATCAGAAGTCGAAGTTCTTTTAGACGTTTGTTTTGTAAGCTGCTTATCGCAAAAGACATAATATTGAATTAAATGTCAAAAATACAAGCATTTTTCTTCAATCCTTTACTATTTTTAAATAATGGAAAAAGAAAGATGCTCTTGGTGTTTAAGTTCAGATTTGTATATGGCTTATCATGATGACGAATGGGGCGTTCCTCAATATGATGATAATATTCTTTTTGAATTTCTGATTTTGGAAAGTGCTCAAGCTGGATTAAGCTGGATAACAATTTTGAAAAGGAGAGAAGGTTATCGAAAGGCATTTGCTAATTTTGATTATCATAAAGTAGCCTTATTTACAGAAGAAAAGGTAGAAGAATTAATGACTGATGAGAGTATCATTCGAAATAGATTAAAAATAAATGCTGCAATAAAGAATGCTGTGAAATTTATTGAAGTACAAGAGGAATTTGGTTCTTTCTCCAATTATTTATGGGGATTTGTTGACGGTCAACCTATTGTTAATCATTTTGAATCTTTAGCAGAAGTTCCTGCTAGTACTCATCTTTCAGACACTATTAGCAAGGATTTGAAGAAGCGAGGATTTACATTTGTTGGTAGCACGATAGTTTATGCATATATGCAAGCAATAGGAATGGTGAATGACCATGTCAAAACATGTTTTAAATCAGGAGTTTGAATGAAAAATGTATTTTTATTATTTTAAAGGATTTAGATGACATTGCCAAAAATTCAAATGGTTGATTTGCAAAGACAATATCAACGATTATCTTGTGAAATTGATAAATCAATTAATGGTTGTCTTCAATCTGCTGATTTTATTCAAGGAAAAGCTGTTAGAGATTTTGAACAAAAATTAGGGCAATATCTTTCGTCCAAGCATGTAATTTCTTGCGGTAATGGTACAGATGCATTAATGTTGGCATTGATGGCTTTAAATCTTCAGAAAGGTGATAAAGTAATAGTACCGGCATTTACCTATATAGCTTGTGTGGAGGTTTTAAAATTATTAGGATTGAAACCTGTGTATTGTGATGTAGATGAAAGATATTTTATGCCAGATACCACCCATATTGATGCAGTATATACTCCTGATTGTAAAGCTATTATAGTTGTACACCTTTATGGCCAATCTGCTAAAATGGAAGAATTCATGAATTGGGCAAACGAAAGAAATCTTTTCGTCATTGAAGATAATGCACAAGCTATCGGAGCTCAATGTGTGATTGATGGGCAATTAAAATATTCGGGTACAATAGGACATATAAGTACTACATCTTTTTTTCCTTCAAAAAACTTAGGTGCTTATGGTGACGGAGGTGCAGTTTTTACTCAGAATGAAAATTGGGCAAAAAAGATAAAAATGATAGCTAATCATGGTCAATCTTCAAAGTATATTCATGATATAATCGGGGTAAATTCAAGATTAGATACCATTCAAGCAGCAATATTAAATGTGAAATTGAAATATCTCAAAGATTTTACAGTGGCTAGGCAGTATGTTGCAAAGAAATATGATGATAATTTGAATTCTATTTCTGTGATTCAAGTACCTAAAAGAATAGCATCTTCTACACATGTGTTTCATCAATATACTATTGTGTTAGATAATGAGGATACAAGAAATCAATTGCAAATCTTTCTAAAAAGTAAAAATATTCCTTCTGTTATTTATTACCCAATGCCAATCTATAGACAAAAAGCATATTTTCAAGATATCTTTTTAGAAAACACTGAAAGGTTATGTCAATCTGTACTTTCTCTGCCTATTCATACAGAAATGTCTGATGGGGAAATCGATTATATTTGTGATACAATAAAAAGCTTCTTTAATGTCTGAAAAAAGTTATTTTGTACATGCTTCTGCTATAATTGATGAGGGTGCTCAAATAGGAGTAAAATCTAAAATTTGGCATTTTTGTCATGTGATGAACACTGCTCGTATAGGAAAGGAGTGTGTTTTAGGGCAAAATGTGTTTATAGGACATCATGTTCAAATAGGAGATAGAGTTAAAGTTCAGAATAATGTTTCTCTCTATGAAGGGGTAATATGTGAAGATGATGTCTTTTTGGGACCATCATGCGTATTTACAAATGTGATTAATCCTAGAGCATTTATTGAAAGGAAAGAAGAATTTAAGCCTACTCTAATCAAAAAGGGGGCTAGTATCGGAGCGAATGCAACTATTATATGTGGTAATACAGTAGGTCAATATGCAATGGTTGGTGCTGGAAGTGTTGTTACCAAAGAAGTAAAAGATTTTTCTTTAGTAGTAGGTAGTCCAGCAAGACATCTTTATTGGATTAGCGCACATGGTCAGAAATTAGAGTTTGATGATTTGGGGCTTGCTACCTGTGTTGAAAGTGGCTGGACTTATCAACTTATTAATGGAGAAGTGAAAATTTTAGAATCAATAGCATAATGAAAAGATTTGCTATCATAGGAGTTGCGGGATATGTTGCCCCTAGACATTTAAAGGCCATCCAAGAAACTGGGAATGTGCTAGTGGCAGCAATGGATAAAAGTGATTCGGTAGGAATATTAGATCAATATTTTCCAGAAGCTGCTTTTTTCACAGAGTTCGAGAGATTCGAAAGATACTTAGTCAAACTTAAAAATGAAGGTCAAGGAATAGATTATTTTGTTGTGTGTACTCCCAATTATTTGCATGATAGTCATATACGCTTGGGATTAAGTTTGGGTGCAGATGTGATATGTGAGAAACCTTTAGTTCTCAACCCTCATAATGTTGAAGCTATTAGAGAAGCAGAAATTCAAAGTGGGAAAAAGGTATTTACAATTTTGCAATTGCGTCTTCAACCTATATTGCAATCACTCAAAAAGGAGTTAGAGAATACACAAAAATTTCATAAGGTCAAATTAGAATATATTACACCACGTGGCAATTGGTATCATTATAGTTGGAAAGGAGATGTGAGTAAATCTGGTGGACTGGCTACAAATATTGGAATTCATCTTTTTGATTTATTAATTTGGCTATTTGGAGAAGTTCTATCTAATAAGATTATTGTGAACGAAAAGAATAAGATTTCTGGCATCTTGAAATTTCAGCGTGCAGAAGTCAATTGGTTCTTGAGTATAGATAGAGATGACCTGAATGATATGAATGTAAATAGTTATCGATTGCTAGAAATTGATGAAAGAAAAATAGAATTTGATAATGGATTTCATAACTTGCATACGCAAAGCTATTTAGAGATTTTATGTGGTCGAGGCTTTAGAATAGATCAGGTAAGAAAATCAATTGAAATAGTGAGTAAAATGAGATAATAAAAGAAAGTAGATTTAAGAGATGAATTTAGTAGGTAAAAGAGTTTTAATAACAGGTGCAGATGGTTTTATAGGCTCACATTTGACTGAAGAATTGGTAAGAAAAGGATGCCAAGTAAGGGCATTTGTATATTATAATTCTTTTAATACTTGGGGATGGTTGGACACCTTGTCATCTGAGACGTTATCTAAAATTGATGTTTTTGCGGGCGACATTAGGGATCCAAATGGAGTAAGGACTGCAATGAAAGATATTGATGTTGTCTTTCACTTGGCTGCTTTGATTGCAATTCCGTTCAGCTATCATTCTCCGGATTCATATATTGATACCAATGTAAAAGGTACATTGAATATTATACAAGCGGCTAGAGATTTGAATGTGGAACGAGTATTAGTCACCTCGACATCAGAAGTTTATGGTACAGCACAATTTGTACCCATTACAGAATTGCATCCTAGACAACCCCAATCGCCATATTCTGCTTCTAAAATTGGAGCAGATTGTATTGCTGAATCTTTTTATAGAAGCTTTGAAACTCCTATAACTATTGTTAGACCATTTAATACCTATGGACCTAGGCAATCAGCTAGAGCTGTCATTCCAACAATCATCACACAATTATTAAATGGATATGAAGAGATAAAATTGGGAGATATTGTTCCTACTAGGGATTTACTGTTTGTAAAAGATACAGCCAAAGGTTTTTGTGCTATAGCAGAATGTGATGAGTTAGTGGGGCAAGATTGTAATATAGCTACGAATTCTGAAATTTCTGTAGGTGAATTAGCTCAAAATATAATTAATCAAATTAATCCTAACGCAAAGATTGTGACAGACCAAGAAAGGTTAAGACCTGAGAAATCAGAAGTTTTTAGACTCTTTGGTTCAAATGAGAAAATTATACAACATACACCTTGGACTCCTCAATATACTTTACAACAAGGAATTGCAGAAACTATTGAATGGTTTAAAGACCCTAAAAATTTAGCTGGATATAAAGCCAATATATACAATGTCTAGATTAATAACTAATACGGAAGTAATAGATTTTATCCGAAATGCATTTAATGAACCCAAGGAATTTATTCCTTTACATGCTCCTCACTTTGGAGGGAATGAGAAAAAATATGTCTTAGAAACAATAGAATCTACCTTTGTTTCATCAGTGGGTGCTTATGTTACACGGTTTGAGGAAATGATGAAAGATATTACAGGAGCAAAATATGTAATAGCTACTGTCAATGGAACAACGGCTCTTCATTTGGCATTGATAATGGCTGGTGTTCAAAGAGATGAACTCGTCATCACCCAATCTCTTACGTTTGTTGCTACAGCTAATGCTATTGCACATGCTGGGGCGGAACCTGTTTTTGTTGATGTTGATAGAGATACAATGGGGCTTTCTCCAGAGGCTTTAAAAACATATCTTGAAAATAGTACCTATCAGAAGGATGGACAAAATTATAGCAAAGTCTCGCACAAAAGAGTAGCTGCAATCTTGCCAATGCATACTTTTGGTCATCCAGTAAGAATTGAATCTTTAATTGAAATTGCAGATCAATATAATCTCCCTGTTATTGAAGATGCAGCTGAGTCTTTAGGAAGTTATGTAGAAAATCAACATACTGGAACATTTGGGAAAATTGGAACATTTAGTTTCAATGGAAATAAGACAGTGACATGTGGGGGAGGAGGAGCTTTAATTACCAATGATGAAGCCATTGGATTGAGAGCAAAACATGTTTCTACTACTGCTAAGAAAGCACATCCTTATTTGTTTTTCCACGATGAAGTGGGGTATAATTATAGAATGCCTAATCTAAATGCTGCATTGGCTTGCGCTCAGTTAGAGCAACTTCAAGAGTTTTTAAAAGGCAAGAGAGCCTTGACTGAGAAGTATATAGAGTTTTTTAAAGATTCAAATATTGAATTCAAAACAGAACCAGTAGGAACAAAAAGTAACTATTGGTTGAATGCTATTCAGTTGAATAATATTCAAGAAAGAGATGCGTTTTTAAAAGATACTAATGGGAATGGAGTAATGACAAGACCTATTTGGACTTTAATGTCAAAACTTCCTATGTATCAAAACTGTGAAAAGGATAACTTAGAAAACTCAGAATGGTTGGAAGAAAGAATTGTTAACTTGCCAAGTAGTTACACAAAATGAAAAGACCAATTTATATACTAGGAAGTAGTGGCTTTGCTAAAGAAGTATATTTTCTTATTAAAGAAATTGGACAATATGAGATAAAAGGTTTTATTGATATTGTTGAAAAGGAAATGGTATGTTTTTCAGAAAAAAGAATTGATGTAATTTCTGAGAAAGATTTTTTTCTAAAAGAGACTGCTGAAACATGTTGTTTAGCAATTGGTATAGGAAGCCCAGAAGTTATCAAAAAGCTCTCTATAAAGTTTAAATCATTTACGTTCCCAAATTTGATACATCCATCTGTTGTTTATGATAAAGAGAATGTTGTATTAGGGCGAGGTAATATAATTACAGCTGGCGTAATTTTAACGACATGTATTTCAATTGGTAGTATGAATATTTTCAATTTATCAAGCACAGTCGGACACGATGCAATAATAGGTAATTTTAATGTTATAAATCCAACAGTAAATATCTCTGGGGGCGTAGAGATTGGAGATTCTAATCTGATTGGAGTAGGTGCAACAATATTGCAATATAAAAAGATTGGAAATAACTCTGTGATAGGAGCATCATCATTAGTAGTAAAGGATGTGAATAGCAATGTTGTTGTGATGGGAGTACCCGCAAAAGAAAAATAGAATGAACAAAAAAGTAATCATTATAGCTGAGGCTGGTGTCAATCACAATGGAAGTAAGATGATTTCAATTTAAGTAAAACAAAATAATAATTGTCAATAGAGATGCTTAGAAATATTGTTGTTACATATATTTATCCAGAAGCCATCAATTTTTTTAATGAATTTATTGATTCAATTAATAATCAAAGTTGTAAGAATTTTGAAGTTTTCATTTTTAATGATGGGGTGTCTGGGTCAAATCAATATTTCAACTCATTAAATGTTGCATATTATTTGATTGATGTTAATGGTCGGACTATTAATTCTATAAGAGATTTTTCAATACAATATATAAAGGACAGAAAGGATATTGGTAAAATTATTTTTCAAGATATTGATGATTTGCCTTCTGGGAATAGATTTGAAAAGTTGATTGAAATATTAGATAATCATATGCTAGTTTGCAATGATTTACTTCCTTTTAATAATAATATTAAAGCGAAACAAAGTATTTGGGTCGAACGAATCAAAAATTTATTTAGTTTTAATAGGGATTTTATTAGAGATTTTAATATTGTTGGACTTGGTAATACAGCGATTCGACATTCTTTGTTAGATAATGAAATTATGTATAGTAAAGAGGTGTTAGCTTATGATTGGTTTTTATTTTATCAATTAATGAGAAAATCAAATTGTCAAGCTGTATTTACAAGTGAGTGTCTGACTTTGTACCGACAACATGAATATAATATTGCTGGTGTAACAATGGATATTGATATTGATAGAATGCGTCATGTAGTTTCAGTAAAGGAATTGCATTATAGGGCTTTGTTAGATTTAGGATTTGAAGAACTTAATGATGAATTTGAAAAGCTAGAAAAACAAAAAGAGAGGTTGCAAAATTTTTCAAAAATAAAATTAAATATACCATTATATTGGTGGGAAGAAACAGAATATTTATGAATAAAATTAAAATTAGAGAAAAGGAAATTTTCAATTTTGGGAATCCTTATTTTATTGCAGAAATTGGAGCTAATCATAATGGAGATATGAGTTTAGCAAAAATTATGATTGACTCAGCGAAAGAATGTGGAGCTGATTGTGTAAAATTTCAATCATGGTCACCAACATCGTTAATAGCCAAAGAAGAGTATGATAGAAATCAAAGTTATGATGATTCTCCTAAAAAGCATTTTGGTTCTTTGAAGGAAATGGTTGAAAAATATTATCTAAGAGAAGAACAGCATTATGAATTAAAGGATTATTGTGATTCTATAGGTATAGATTTTTGCTCTACTCCTTTTTCTGAAGAAGAGGTTGATATATTAGATAAGTGTGATGTTCCATTTTATAAAATTGCATCAATGGACATAAATAATTATCAATTACTAGAGTATATAGCAAGTAGGAATAAGCCAATTATTTTATCTACTGGTATGGCGACACTTTCTGAAATAGATAATGCTATCAATTTTATTGTTAAAAATGGAGGAAAGGAAATTGCATTATTGCACTGTATTTCTATTTATCCACCTGACTATGAGGATATTAATCTTAATAATATTCCTATGCTATATGATGCTTTTGGACTTCCAGTTGGTTTTTCAGATCACTCGATAGGCTTTTCTATTCCTTTAGCAAGTATTGCCTTAGGATCATGCATAATAGAGAAACATTTTACTATAGATAAAGATTTGCCAGGGTGGGATCATGAAATTTCTGCAAATCCAGAAGAGCTAAAAATAATTTGTCAAGAAGGTAAGAATATAAATATTTCTTTAGGAAAAAGTAATAGAATTATTTCTAAAGCTGAAAGTCTTAAAAAGGAAAAGTTTAGACGAAGTATAGTGGTGAAAAATGATTTAAAAGCTGGTCACATTATTGAAAATAGAGATCTTACTAGTAAAAGACCAGGTATAGGAATACCTCCCGATATGATTAAGTCAGTAATTGGTCGCTCTTTAGTGGTAGATAAAGCTAGTGATACTTTATTAAAATGGTCAGATATTAAGTAAAAGATTCTATGCAAAAGCTACATATTATAGATTGTGATACATCTATTAACTTGGCTCTTAACCAGCTAAATATGCTTAGCATTGATGCGATATTATTTGTTATAGATAAGAATAACAAGCTAATTGGTTCTTTAACAGATGGGGATTTACGAAGAGGATTTATTAAGGGGTTAGATTTTAGTAATAAACTTACAGATTTTGTTCAACCTAATCCTGTTTATATTCGTTTAGGGGATAAAAATGCGATTGATATTTTAGATACTTATAGAAAGAAAAACTATAAAGTTATTCCAATTCTAAATAATGAAAATGAAATTGTTGATATTGTAAATTTTAGAATCCAATCAACAATTGTTCCAGTTGATGTTGTATTAATGGCAGGAGGAGAAGGTAAAAGATTAAGACCGTTAACACTTAATACTCCTAAACCATTATTAGTCGTTGGTGATAAACCAATTATTGAACATAATATAGATCGTCTTTCAAAATTTGGGATAAAAAATATTTATTTAAGTGTAAATTTTCTTAGAAATCAAATAATTGAATATTTCAAAGATGGAAGCCATAAAGGATTGAATATCAAGTATGTTAAAGAAGATAAACCTATGGGTACTGTAGGTTCTGTCTTGTTAGTTGATCATTTTGAGCACGATGATATAATCATAATGAATAGTGATTTGTTAACGAATATTGATTATGAAGATTTTTACAGAAGTTATAAATTATCTGGCTCAGATATGGCTGTAGCTGCAACGTCTTATAATGTTGATGTTCCATATGCTGTTTTGGAAGTAAATGAATTTAATGAAGTGAAATCTTTAAAAGAAAAGCCAAGATATACTTATTACTCTAATGCTGGAATCTATATTTTGAAGAAAAGTCTTTTAGATTTAATACCAAAAGATACCTTTTTTGATATTACTGATTTGATGGAAGTTGTTTTGGAAAGGAATATGAAGTTGTTCACATATCCAATAACAGGATATTGGTTGGATATAGGTAGGCCAGAAGATTTTAAAAAAGCACAAGAAGATATTAGGCATTTAGATTTATAATCATTTTAGTGCAAAGTTAATAGAGTTTAATTATTTCAACAATTATTTTAGTTTCATGAAAAATAAAACAATAGCTTGCATTATTGCAAGAACTGTTTCCACTCGGTTGCCAATAAAGATACTAAGAGACTTATTGCCAAATCAAAGTATGATTGAGTTTCTTATTCATCGTTTAAAGGGTATTGAAGAGATTGATGATATCTATATATGTACATCTAAAGACATTAAAGATGATATTTTGGAGGATATTGCTTATAGAAATAAAGTTAAGTTATATAGAGGTTCAGAGGAAAGTGTAATAGAGAGAATATTAGATGTTGCAGAAATTGAAGATGCAAATTATGTTATTAGAATAACAGGTGATAATCCATTGACTTCTGTAGAATATCTCCCTAATCAAATTAAATTAGCTCATAAACACAATCTTGACTATGTCAGGTTGGTGAATGTACCTATTGGTGCTACTGCTGAAGTTATTAATACTGAGGCTTTGAAAAAATGTTATAAAGAAATGGATCCAGAAGTAAGTGAGTATTTAATGTTATTCATATTTGATCCAAGCAAGTTTAAATGTGGTGTAATAATTCCTTTTAAAGAAGATTATTCTAATTATTCTATAACAGTTGATACTCCAGATGATTTAATTAGAGTTCGGAATATTTTAATGTACAACTCAAATATTAATAAATCTAATATATTACTTAGCGAAGTGTTGGATATTTTAAATCAAGAATTAAAAGGACTGCCAGGTAAAGAAATCAAAAATAATGGTATAGTGAAATTACCATATGGTAAAACTATGTCTTTTGATGAGTTTTCTTTAGACATGAGTAATCGAAAATTAAAATCCATGCAATTTATATCTTATCATGAATAATTCTTACTTATATACAGAAACTGCTTTTCATCATCAAGGTGACATTGAGTATATGTTCCAGTTAATTAAAAGTAGCAAAGAAGCAAAAGCTAAAGGAGTTAAATTTCAAGTTTTAACAAATGTAGATGATTTTGTCTCAACTTTTCATAAAGCTTATAATGAACTTAAAAACTATTGTTTTAGTTATAAAGAATGGGAGAGAATATTGGATTACACAGTTAGCCTTGATCTTGATATTATTTTGATGCCTCTAAATTCTGAAGCTTGTGATTTTTGTTATAAGTATAATGTAAAATATGTTGATATTCATTCAGTTTCATTTAATGATTTAGATTTATTACAAAAAATTAAAGAGACAAAAAAGGATATTATAGTTGGAATTGGAGGAAGAGAATTGAATGAAATATATGACTTAGAGAATTATTTTGAAGGCAGGGTAAAAGTTTTAATGCATGGTTTTCAATCTTTTCCAAGTAAGATTGAAGATGTTAGGTTGAATAAAATAGTAATACTTAAGGAGCTTTTTCCTAATAAATTAATAGGTTATGCGGATCACTCTTCATACAATGATGATTTTGCTATTACAAGTAATGAATATGCTAGGATTTTGGGTGCTGAAGTTTTTGAAAAGCATATAACAATTATAGAAGGTGATGAACGAGTGGATTCTGCTTCTGCCATCAGTGGGGATCGAATCACTTTGATTATTCAAAAATTAAATTTTTTAGAGCAATTTATATTAAATACGGACAATCTATTTCAAATGAATGAGAAGGAGATTGTCTATCGAAATAGGCAATTGATTTGCGTAGCTTCTCAAAGCCTAAAAAAGGGACATGTAATTACTATAAATGATCTCCAACTCAAAATGCATCATCCAATTGCTAATACTTATGTTAAGTACGAGGCTCTCATAGGTAAGAGAATTATTGTAGATTGTGAATTTGATCAACCATTAACGGCGACAATGTTAGAGTGAGTTTATTGATAATTGTATTTTTAATACTTTCTATTTTATGCATAGATGATGAGCAAACCTATTATCCTTACCAATTTTGGGTATAATAGAAAAAATTGGATTGAACCGTTAGAATTATTAAGCGATGAATTTACAGTTGTATATATTCATTTTGTCAGTAAGCTTGATGAAAATGCATGTTTTACTAATGCAAAAAAGTTATATTTTTCAGATTTTAGAAGTGCACAAGAATTAATTGATACTGTCCAACCCGATATTTTTATTGCGATGGGTTTGGAGAGTTCTTACATTTATGCAATAAAGCATGTATGTAATATGCGAAAAATCCCCTTTGTTTATATGGACCATGGATTGTATGGTCATCCTCAAGATTATATAAACGAGAAGATTGCAGTAAAGGGAAGAACAAAGCTTGAAGAACAAAGTAAACAAGTAGATAATGCGTTCAGTAAAAGGACTTCTAATTATAATTTTTTTCTGAATACATTTTTGAGTACATTTTCTTTAATTAATATTATTCAAGTTTTATTCTTATTGTTCCAACAAAAAGTTAGAAAGAAAACCTTAGATAACAATAAGTTTTATATAAAGCTATCTCGACCAGATGCGTTCTTGACATATTCAGCTTTAAATTTTACTTTCAATAGAGAGATTTATCATCCAAACAGTGAAGATGTTTTTTATATTGGTAATTTTGAGTATGATAAGTTTAGGGTAGTGCCAAATAGAACTGACGAAGATGCTTATTTACTCTTCATTGACAATGCTATTTCTGATAATCCTTTTAACAAATTCTATATATCAACAGATGAGCATGTTCTCCTTTATAATAAAATGAGAAGTCTAGCTCAAATGAAAAATTTAAAACTTAAAATTAAGCTTCATCCATATAATTATTATAGTCAATGGCTTCCTCAACTTGATGATACTGAATTTATCAAGGATTGTAATGTAAATGATTTAATAAAAAATGCAAATTGCTGTGTTAGTTTTCGTAGTACTCTATTAATCCCAGCATTATATTTTGTTCCAACTGTCATTTTGAAAATTTATAATAATTCAATTGAGGATTTTATGGAAGATAATGACATTTGCAATATTTATTGTATCGATAATTTGAATATAGACAATATTATATTCCCTGAGAAAGTAGCTAGTGATAATGATTTGTTTGTTGAGTATTTTTTTGATTTGAAAAAAGATAATAGTATTACTAGGCTGAAAAAAGCGATTATAACACTTATTGAAAGATTTAACACATGATTTTTTTCAATATTTTTGAGCATTGTATTAATTATAAAAAAATTATGTAATGATAAAAGATAATATTGAAAATTTAGAGAAGTATAAAGCTATTTTGCCAGTATTTAATGATGTTATTGAGTATTTGCAGGGGAAGATAACTTCAATTCCTTTGAAAGTAATTCCTTTGGAATATAAAACTAAGTCTGTAAAAGATACTGTATATGAAAATCACGTTAAGAATATTGATATGCATTTTATTATAAATGGAGTTGAGAAAGTGAGAATTTCAAAAAATAATTTATTAACTCAAATGACGGATTATGATGAAGTTAATGATTATCAGTTATTTGCTGGAGATAGATTTATTGATGAAGTTACTTTGAATGAGGGGGATTTTTTAATATTATGGCCTGGAGAAATACATATGACTAGTATTCATGAGAACACTGAGCCTATCCAAGTTAAAAAAATTGTTTTAAAGATTCCATTATAGTTTTATTAGATAATTGACCCTTTATTTTGATTTAGTACTTTTCTATTTATTTGTATATCGCTTTAGTATTTTGAGATGATTTATTTCCATCATATTGAAAACTTTTTTTAATAATATAGATGGGAAAATCAAAAATGCAGGGGCGAGGGAAATGTATCTGTAAGATTCATTTAATTGATTAGATAATAGATACCATAATCCTATGTAAGCAAAAAATAGTAAGGAGACAATTTTTTCAGTATTTAGATTAAATAAAGGTTGCTGCTTCGAATGGAGATTTTTATGAACTATATATGTATGCATTAAAATCATTTGAATTGTTTTTATTGATATTACGGTAATGCAAATTCCATAAATTCCTATTATTCTGGACAATGAAATAAACAGTACAATTGAAATTAAAAAAGTAACGATATTAATGAGAGGCATAATCTTAGTGTTCTTATTGTACATTGCAGGCATCACATATGCTGTATAAAATACTCGAGGAATATAAGCTATGGATAGAAGTGGGAAAAAAGCTGCTACAGGTCTATATTCTTCGTTCAATAAATAATATATTCCAATGGTACCAATTGTTGTAATTGCTATGTTCATAATGAGCCCTGTTGATATATATAAACTCATTAGTTGAATTATTTTTTTTCTATTTGACCCAAAATCTATATCTATATCTATCATATTCCTAAAAATTTGAGGATTAATAGCAGAACTTAAAGAATTTAAGAATATTTCATTTACACTCGCTATTAGAAATCCAAAACCATAAAGTCCTAAAAATCTCATATCAAAAAATCGTTCTATAGTAAATCTATCAGCTTGGTCAATTACTACATTTAAAATGGTATATGGAACAATAGGAAGTCCATATATCAACATTTTTTTGTTGAAAATTTTATTGTATTTTATGGGATGTTTGTAATAATACCATATTAAATAAACAATTATTGGAATTAATGTGCCAATAAAACGTCCAACAATACTTCCTCTAGCTTTTGTTTCCAATACGACAACCCCAATATAAATAGATGTTGCTACTGAAAGGAAAAATAGGATTGCTAAACCAGCATATTGAAGGGCTTTTTCTTGATTTCTGTAATAATTTAATGCAACTGATTGTATGTTATATAAAAGTGCTGTCAATATTGAGAAAATCCCAAATTGCCAATAGGTAAATACATTGTTTTTAAAGCTAAATTGGATAACCCAATCACCAATTAAGCTAAATAGCACTATGACAATCCCTCCAGAAATAAAATGGCTAACTATAGCAGTTGAATATATTTCATTTAGCTTTTCTTTATCTTTATAATAATCATAATAAAATCTTGAAAAAGCTACAGCTATGCCAAACCCTAGAAAATTGGCAAATAGACTCTGAATCATCATTGATTGTGTAATTAGTGCATAATCACTCGCTTCTAAATATTTTGTATAAATAGGTAAAAGGATAAAATTAATTGCTGGGGATAAAAACCCTAAAATTATATATATCGCAGAGTTGAATAATAGCTTTTTCTTAGGCATTTATTGCTATAATATAAATGAATACATAAACATACAATTTATGACAATATTATTTGGTTGTATTCTATTGTTTTTTTAAATACTTGATTTAAAATTTCATTCAGAAGTATATTTTTTTTTCGTTCTTTGTATGATATTTTGCTAGTTTATATTTTTAAAGAGAAATGGATATTGAGTATATAAGATGGTATGACTATGTGTTATTTATAATATATGCTATTTTGCTATATTTTATATCTATAAGAATATTTAAAAAGACATTTATCTATAATTTCAAAAAATATTTTGATTGGTTCTACTTTTTAAAGGTAATAGCTGCTTTTTTATATGTCCATATTTACATATACTATTATGGTTATGGTGATACGTTAAGATTCTTTAGATTTGGTCAGTATTATAAGGGTCTTCTTTATGAAGTACAAAATCTCACTTTTTGGGATTGGATTTTTTTACCTAATGATACTTTTAAAAATTTGATGTCTTATCGAATCGATTATGCATATGGCTTTGCAGAGTCTAGTTTTTTAATCAATAAATTTTCTGGATATCTTTCTTTCTTTTCTTTCAATACTTTTTTAGTTAATACATTACTTTTTTCCTTTTTTTCTTTAATTGGATTGTGGTATATGTTTGTTGGCTTGTATGAGATGTATCCTAAATTAAAGAAAGAAGTAGCAGTTGCTATATTATTTGTCCCTTCTGTTGTTTTTTGGGGAAGTGGATTGATGAAAGATACTATTTGTATTGGTGCTTTGGGTATCATGACTTATAATGTTTGTCGAATATTTTTTTTGAAAGGAAAACGAAATATATGGGTCATACTAAGACATTTTGCTATTTTTTCTATTTGTGCTTATGTGATTTCAAGTATAAAGATTTATCAACTTTTAGCTTTCCTTCCAGGAGTCTTTATTTGGATATTTTATTCTTATAGAGATAATATAAGAAGTAATTTTATTAGAAAATCTATTACTCCTATAATAATTATTCTTATCTTAATTTCGATTTCTTTTGGACTTCAATTGTTTACAGAAAATCTAGAGAATTATGCAATTGAAAGTGTGATGGATACAGCTCTTGGGATGAGTTATAATCTTTCACATTTAGATGCAGGATCCACTTATAATTTGGGTCCAATTGACCCTTCTATATTTGGATTGATTAAAAAAATTCCTGCTGCAGTAAATGTTTCATTATTTAGGCCATACTTATGGGAGGTGAATAACCCAATTATGCTTTTGTCAGCTTTTGAAAGTTTAATAGTGTTTCTAATTTCTATAGTGGTGTTGTTTAGAGTCGGTGTTTTTAAAGTCCCTAATAAAATTTTGGGAAGTGGTATCTTGTTGTTTTGTTTTATATTTAGCTTAATATTTGGTTTTGCTACGGGTATTTCATCTCAAAACTTTGGTAGCTTAGTAAGATATAAGATTCCAATAATGCCATTATATTTAATAGGAATTTTTATATTGTATTACAATGCTAAAGGTCAGTCATTTTTTGATTCAATATGGAATAGAAAATCTTAAGATATATTAGAATATTTAAAGAAATAGCCCATATTTGCATTTTAATTTAGTATAAATGAGGAAAATTTTAATAACAGGTGGAGCAGGTAATGTAGCTGGTAGTTTAGCCTCACGTTTAGTTCAAGATCAAGATAATTTTGTTGTAATTGTTGATAATCTACTCACAGGTAGCCTATCCAAGTTGCCTTCAATTGAATACAAAAATTGGAAATTTATTAAGGCTGATGTCAATATTTTTAGAGATATATCGCCAATAATGACATCTTATGCTTTTGATTATGTTTTTCATTATGCTGCTGTTGTAGGAGTAAAGAGAACCTTAGAACATCCTAAAATGGTATTGGATGATATTGATGGAATTAAGAATGTTTTGGATTTGTCAAAAAATACGGGTGTGAAAAGAGTATTTTTCTCTTCATCATCTGAAGTGTACGGTGAACCAGTAGAAATTCCTCAACATGAAGAGAGGACTCCGTTGAATTCAAGACTGCCTTATGCTATAGTGAAGAATGTAGGAGAAGCATTTTTTAAATCATACTATCAAGAATATGGTTTGGAATATGGCATATTTAGATTTTTCAACACCTACGGACCTCGACAAAGTACAGATTTTGTTATCTCTAAGTTTATTTCTGCTGCATTGAAAGGGAATGATATTACTATTTATGGAGATGGTTCACAAACTAGAACTTTTTGTTATATTGACGATAATCTTGATGTGACTCAAAAGATTCTAGATAATAATTTAATGGTCAATCAGGTGTTGAATATTGGTAGTGATTATGAAATGACTATTTTAGAATTGGCTCAAGCTGTTATTACTGAAACAAAATCTAAATCAAAAATCATACATCTACCCCCATTACCCGAAGGTGATATGAGCAGAAGACATCCAGATAACTCTAAAATGTTGGAGATTTTAGACAGACCGTTGACAAGTTTGCAAGAAGGTATTAGGAAGACAATAGAATTAGGTTTTTAATGAAAGTTCTCCATGTAATTAAAGTTGCTGGATTAGGGGGTGCAGAAGTTTATCTTTCTAAAATTCTACCCGAATTAAATAAAGCTGGTGTTCAGTGTACTTTGCTTGCTATGGTTAATCCAAATGCTACAGAAAAAGCTAAGAAAGTTACTGATTTAATCCGTTCTCTAAATGTTGAAGTAATAGAAATTATAGTAAAAAATGATTTTTCTATCAGCATGTATAAAGAAATTGCTAGAGTTATTCAACAAGGTCAATTTAATTTAATTAATGTCCATTTGGTTCATGCTGAGATGTATCTAGCAATGGTTAAAAGGTTATTTATTAAAAATCTTAAAGTTATTGCAACAAAACATGGATATAGTCCAGAATATCAAGTAAAATATGGATTTGAACCTGTAGTGAGTTACACAGATAAGTTCTGGTGGATAAGTAAGTTTAATGGTCTAGCTATGAATCGGACAATTACAATTTCTCGCGGATTAAAGAATCTGATAGTTGCTCTTAAAATTGCCAAAGATAGTGAAGTCGATGTTATTCATTATGGATTTGATTATGGTTCGGTTAATTATAGTGAAAATACTGAACAGTTCAGAAAAAGTTCTCAGCAATTAATAATATTAGGAAGACTTGAAGAAGTTAAAGGTCATACAATGGTTTTTCAGGCTCTCCCAACAATTATTAAGAAGTTCCCAAATCTTAAACTTGTAATTATCGGTTCTGGTATTATTGAAGAAAAATTGAAACAAGAGGTTATAGATAGAGGGATAGAGAGCCACGTTGAATTTTTAGGATTTCAAACACAGATACATGATTTTTTAAAAAACTCTGATGTTACTATAATTCCTTCTTTTGCAGAAGGTTTTTGTGCTGTTGTGTTAGAGTCTTTTTTTAATCATACTCCTGTAGTTTGTTTTGATGTCCCAGCTCTAAATGAAATAGTAGATAACGATGTAACTGGTGTCATTGTTCCCAAATTTAACATAGATATTTTAGCTGATAAAATTATTGAGTTGTTAGAGAATAAAGATAAAGTTGAAGGCATAGTTAATAGTGCTTTTCATAAGCTTAATTCTTATTTCAGTATGGATAGGATGTTAAGAGAGACAATTGAAGTGTATCAAAAAGTGCTTTCAGATAAATAGAAAATAAAGATGAAAAAAATCCTTGTAACTGGTGGTGCGGGCTTTATTGGAAGTAATATTGTAGAAAGATTATTGGATTTGGGTTATCATGTAAGAGTATTAGATAATCTATCATCTGGTAAACAAGAAAATATTGACTTGTTTAAAGACCATCCCAATTATGAATTTATATTGGGAGATATTCGAAATATTGAAGATTGCAACAAAGCTTGTAAGGGAGTAGCTGCAATTTCTCACCAAGCTGCCTTAGGCTCTGTACCAAGGTCTATCAATGTCCCATTGGATACTCATGCTAATAATGACAATGGTTTTGTAAATATGCTTTTTGCTGCTAAAGAATCGAATATTAAGAGATTTGTTTTTGCTTCTTCTTCTTCAGTATATGGAGATGAACCTAACCTGCCTAAAATAGAGAATAGGATAGGAAACCCACTTTCTCCTTATGCTGCTACTAAATTGACTAATGAGATATATGCAAGTGTCTTTGCTAAAGTATATGGTATGGAGACTATTGGCTTTAGATATTTCAATATTTTTGGGCCAAGACAAGATCCTAATGGTCAATATGCTGCTGTAATTCCTTTATTTGCTAAATCTTTGATTAATAATGAAGCTCCTTTTATTAATGGAGATGGTGAGCAAAGCAGAGACTTTACTTATGTAGATAATGCTGTTCAAGCTAATGTTTTGGGACTTACGACCACAAATGCAGAAGCTGTGAATCAAGTGTATAATATAGCGCTCGGTGAAAGATTCACTATTAATGAACTATATGATGGTATTCGTAAAATTTTGAATAAGGATATAAAAGCGATTCATAGAGAACCAAGAATGGGAGATATCAGAGACTCTCTTGCTGATATATCTAAAGCGAAGTTATTGTTAGGATACAATCCTACACATAAGTTTTCAGAAGGGCTACCTATAACTGTTGACTATTTTTTGAAGATCTTTTCAAAGTAAATTTAAGATAAAAAGTATGTGCGGTATAACTGGAGTGTATTCTTTGGATGGAAAGGAGATAGATGAGAGATGGGTTGAGAATTCGCTAAGTTCTTTAGTGAAGAGAGGCCCAGAGTTTCAATCAATAAAATCTTTTTCAAATGCAGTCTTAGGTCATGCAAGACTTTCTATCTTTGATACATCAAGTGCTGCAAATCAGCCTTTTACAGATGATAGTAATAGATGGACAATTGTTTTCAATGGTTCTATCTTTAACTTTAGGGAACTTAGAGAAGAATTAGAACAAAAGGGTGTTTGTTTTAGAACCACTGGTGATACAGAAGTTCTTCTAGAATTATATAAAGCTTATGGTAAAGATTGTCTGAATAGGTTGAATGGCTTTTGGGCATTTGCTATATATAATCATGTGAATAAGAGTGTCTTTATTGCTAGAGATAGATTTGGTATTAAACCTTTATATTACTCTCATTCAAATGATTTTTTATTTTTTGGCTCTGAAGTAAAGGCATTAATGCACTTTCCTTTTAAAAAGCATATAGATAAAGAGGCATTGAATTTATACTTTCAATTCAATTATATTCCTGGACCTCTTTCTATTATTTCTGAGATTAAGAAACTTTTGCCAGGTCATTGTATCACTATTAATAATAAAGATGTTCAATTTGAACAGTATTATAAAGTGCCTTATGAAAAGGAGAATGTTTTTATAGGAGATTATGATTCTCAGAAAAAGAGATTAAGAGAATTGATGGAAGATTCAGTTAAATTGAGATTAATTTCTGATGTTCCGCTTGGTGCATTTCTCAGTGGTGGTATTGATTCATCAGTAGTAGTCAGTCAAGCTACAAAATTCACTAAACATCTTAATACTTTTTCAATTGGATTTTCTGATAATGATTTTTTTGATGAAACTCCTTATGCTAATTTAGTTGCAAAAAAATATAATACTAATCACACTGTTTTTAAATTAAGTAATGAAGATTTATTTGAAAGCCTCCATGAAGTTTTAGATTATGTGGATGAACCTTTTGCAGACTCTTCAGCTTTACTTATAAATATTCTTTCAAAATATACTAGGAAGCAAGTTACAGTTGCACTTTCTGGAGATGCAGGTGACGAATTGTTTGCAGGTTATAATAAACATAAAGGAGAATATATAATAAGGAATGGAGGTTGGAAGTCTGAAGCAGTTTCACTTCTTGGACCTGTATGGAAATTGCTTCCTAAATCTAGACATGGTAAGTTTGGAAACTTGTTTAGACAGTTGGAGAGATTTGCTATAGGTATGAATTTAGCTCCAGAAGAACGTTATTGGAGATGGTGCTGTTTCTTGGATGATGCAGCTGTAAAGAATCTATTGGCTTCTAACTATCACGCTGATGCTCAAATAATAAATAGTGTTAAATCTACTTTTCTAAAATACTTCACCGCAAATGGTGATATGAATGAAGTCTTGCTAGCAGATGTCAATCTCGTACTTCCTTATGATATGTTGACAAAAGTGGATTCAATGTCTATGAGAAATTCATTAGAAGTAAGAACTCCATTTTTAGATTATAGAATTGTGGAATTTGCGTTTTCTTTACCAGTTTCTTCAAAAATAGATAGCTTAATGAAGAAAAAAATCATTCAAGATGCATTTAGAGATGATTTGCCTGCTGAGTTGTATAATAGACCTAAAAGAGGTTTTGAAGTTCCTCTGTTACAATGGTTTAGAACTGATTTAAAAGATGATATTCTCAATAGATATTTGAGTTTAAAATCTATTAGAGAATACAATATCTTAAATGAACAAGCTATAGAAGAGATTAAAAAGCGTCTATTTTCTAATAATCCCGGAGATGTTCATGCTCAGATTTGGGCTTTAATAGTTTTTCAAAAATGGCTTGAAAAGTATAGAGATAATATAGAAATGGATTAATTTCTTTTAGCTGTTAATACTTATGTCTTAATAATTAATAAGTAATTTACTCCCATTTTTGTTGATACAATTCACCATTAGGTGTTATTCCCAATATAAAATCTCTACAAATATCAATTGAAGTATAACCTTGCATATTATATTTCAATACTTCCTGAAAAAGTTGTGTATCGTATTGCCAGATTTGTTCATCTCGATAAAAATAAATTTGACCTGAAATAAGCCATATTTTTTCTGCATTTTCAATAGGATAGTTTTTTATATAGTTGCCCATATTGTCGAAAATATAAACTCCATTTTTGTTGTCTAGAAGATAGAGTTTATCCTCCTTTTCAATCAATTGAATGGCATTTATCTTTTTACCTAGAATTTGAGTCAAAATATTACTTTGAAATACAGTATTGTATTGTTGGTCTAACTTAATGATTTGTTGCCTATCAAAGTCAAAAACCCAAAGATGTTTATTGTCATTGGCTACTGTTAAGCTAGTAACAGAAAAATATCCTAAATCAAAAAGATTAACTTTAGCACTCAAATTCAATCGATTGTCTAATACCAAAAAATCACCTACTTCTTTTTTGTATAGAATTATCTTAAAAGGATTTTGGGGGATTACACTAGTGTGTTCATCAATCATTAAGTCAGAATAGCTATATGTTTTTTCTATTTGATTCGAAATTTTGATGAGTTGCTTCTTAGTATTAGTATAATATATTTGTTGTAATGGGTCAATGGCTACAGATACTACTTTGTCGTCAATAAATGTTCTTCCATTGGGTGAAACCTGTCCTAAAACTATCGTTTGAGTGCACAATATGATATATAATAGCAGATTTCTCATGGATAATATTTTTTCAACTCAACTTGTATGCCATCATATTCTAGGTATGTAAAATTATACATCCAATCACCTAAATTAATATATCTCGATTGATGATCAATTTCTATATTGAGTGGTAAATGTCTATGTCCAAAAATATAGTAGTCTGCAGGATTGATATGGATTTGTTCTTTCACAAATATGACAAGCCGTTCTTTATCTTCTCCCATGAATATTTCATTTTTGGGGTCTGTTCGACTGTGATTGGACCATGTCTGAGCTAAAGCAACTCCAATATCTGGGTGTATCCAGCTAAATAAGGTCTGAAAAAATGGAAAGGTGAAAATCTTTTTCAGGAACTTGAATTTGCTATCTCCTGGACCTAAACCGTCACCATGACCAATGTAGAATTTTTGCTTATTAATATTAAAAATGTATGGTTGACGCAATATTTTTACTCCTAATTCTTTTTCCAAATAATCAAACATCCATATATCATGGTTGCCTGTGAAAACATATACAGGGATTTTGTCTTCTGTAAATTTGCTCAATTCGGCCAAAAAACGAGTGAACCCTTTTGGGACAACATATTTATATTCAAACCAAAAATCAAATAAATCTCCCACTAAAAACAATGCCCCAGTATCTTTTCTGATAGATGATAGCCATTGGTTGATGATACGTTCTCTTTCAATACTTTTCCCAGAATAATCAGCTCCTAAATGAAAGTCAGAAGCAAAATATGCTTTTTTATCAGGTGAAAGTTGAAGGTTAATGCTTGTAGGTATTGTATTCATCTATGCTAAGATAAGCAGTAAGTAGTGAAAAAATTGATTTTTTAGTGGATAGTGGTCAGACTATATCATGTTTGTTTATATGTTCTTTTAATTTTACTTTTGTGCAACTAATAAAATAGTAATGGGTAAAGTGTGTTTCTGGGTGACAATTATTTTATTGTATTTTTTTAATACTAATGTTTTTGCACAGGAAGGTTGGCAATTGTCAGTTCAAGGAAGTGGTGGAATAGGAGTGATTTCTCCTCAAAATCATTTTAGTAATCCATACTACGAATTAGATTACAAATTCAAAATAGGTTATTTAGGTCAGTTGAATTTTGGTTATGGTTTTAATAATCAGGTGGCTTTGATAGGCTTAGCTGGATATCAGAAAGTAAACCAAGATTATAAAGGAGATTTCAGTCCAGGGCTTGGAGCTCCTCCTCAAAGTCATCAAAAACAAGTGGGTTTATCATTTATCAATTTTGGAGTATTAGCAAAATATACTACTAATTTTCAAGATGCGTATGTATATGGCAACAAAGCACAATTAGTGGTTTCTGGTGGTTTGGTGATGAGTAAATTGGTTGCAGCAAAGCTTAATTATATCGCTAATGGAGAGTTAATGCCTTATCCTTCAAAATTAATTCCATATACAGATCCTGAATATCCTTATAGCCCTCAGTCTGATGCTAAAAAGTTGTTTTCAGATTGGTGGTGTAGTTTTGTATTAAATGTAGGTGGTGATATTTTTATATCTAGTAAATTGGCTTTTTCTCCTTCTTTTCAGGGTCAAGTGTCATTGACAGATGTTAATAATAAAGATTACAGAAAACATTCAGCTTATAAAGCTTCTAGAATATTTTATGGAGGGCTGAATTTAGGACTGACTTATTATATCAATAGGGAATAAAATTAACCTCTGTCTGTAAAACAATATTAAATTTTTCAAAAACAGATTTTTGTACGTTTTGAGCATGTTGCTTGATTTCTTGCCCTGTTGCATTTCCATAATTGACGATGACCAAAGCTTGTTGGAAATGATTGCCAGTATTGCCCACTATTAAACCTTTCCATCCACATTGTTCTATTAGCCAAGCTGCAGGTACTTTGGTTTTCTCATTAGCCAATGAATAATGGGGCATTTGAGGATATTTTTGTATTAAAGTTTCAGCCTCTTTATTAGATATTTCAGGATTCTTAAAAAAGCTTCCTGCATTACCCAATTCTTTTGGATCTGGTAGTTTTTGTTTTCTGATTTGAATAACAGTATCTGAAATATTCTTCAGAGTTATTGCATAGTTATTATCATTTATTACCTTTTGAATATCTCCATAAGAAGTATTAAAGTTTGCTGGATTTTTTTGAAGCCGGAAAGTAACATCAGTAATAAAGTATTTGCCTTTATTTTCTATATGTTTAAAAATACTTTCTCTATATCCAAATTGACAGCTATGATTATCAAAAGTTACAAATATTTCTTTGTCAATATCATAAGCCGTTACGTTGGTGATGACACTTTTTACTTCTACACCATAAGCTCCAATATTTTGCATAGGAGCCGCTCCGACAGTTCCAGGTATTAAAGACAAGTTTTCAATTCCACCCCAATTATTTTCTATTGTATGCAACACAAAAGAATGCCAATGAATGCCTGAAGCTACTTTGAGGTGAATATATTGGTCGTCTTCGCTCAATATCTCTATTCCAGAAAGTTGATTGTGAATCACTATTCCATTATAATTATCAGTGAAAAGTACATTGCTACCACCTCCAAGAATTAATATTTCTCCATACTGTTCTTTTAAGGATTTGAGTTGAAATAAATCTTCTTTTTCCTTTAAAATGGCAAATGCTTTAGCTATTGTATCAATGCCAAAAGTATTGTAAGGACGAAGGTTGACTAGTGTTTCAATTTTCATAGATGAGTATATCATTGTATTCTGTTTAAACCTGCTTTTGCTTGAGCATCAATACTATTCTTGTATTCATAGTCGCTAAATTCTAGTGCTTTTTTGTAGTAATAAGAAGCAGATTTTTTATCCTTTTGAGATTCATAATAATTACCAAGTTTGATACAAGAGTTAGGTGCAAAGTAGGTATTGCTTTTTGTTCCACTATTAATAACCCAGATATATAGGTTTATAGACTTTTCTGCTTGTCCCATATCGTCCAAAATCCTAGCTTTCCTATAATAATATTCTAGTTTATCTTGAGTGTCTAACTTATCGGTTTTTACATCGTCTAATATTTCCAATGCTCTCTTATAATATGCCCCATCGCTCAATAGTCTAGCTTTCAAAAGATAAATATTTGGTGTGTTTTTACTTAGAGCTTCCTTAGTTGCCGCCTTATCTTCATCTAGTGAATTATTGCCTAAATAGGGTATCTTGGAAATATAAAATCTATATAAATCTGGTCTTTGAAAGACAAATCCATACCAAGCTAGTTTACGGTTGGTCTCTCTTAAATAATTGCCTCCTTTATATTCGGAAAGGAATTTTTTGAGATAAAAATCTGAATCTCTATCTAACCTATTGAGCTTAGCAGAGCCAAGCATGAAGTCCAAGTAGGGAAATGGGTAGAATGTAGTAGATTTGGGGCGTGAAGAAAGAATCTCTATGACTTTTTCATTTCTACCAGAATAATGAGCAATACTCGCTGAGATGAAATAGTTCAACAAATTATCATCGTCTAATTGTATGTCTAAAACCTCTAGCATTTTCCAAGCTTTTTCTTTGTCTTTCCCAAGGTGCAGTAAGAGCATGGTGTACATGATAGAAGCTTCTTCTTTAAATGGCAAGTCAGGGTCTTTTAATATTGTTGAAAGGTCTCTAAGTCCTTCATCAATATCTCCTTTAAGTCCGAGTAGTTTAGCTCCGAACTTATAATTGTCTGGTATTGCTCCGAAAAGTGTATTGAGCAAAGCCAAATCTTTGTCATTAGGTAGGAAGTCGGGATATTTTTCTTTGTTGGTTTTTAATAAGCTATAGGCTTTTTTTACATCCCAAACTGCAGAAAGATAATCTCCATATTTAATTTTAATAAATGCCCATTGTAAGTATATACTAGACTGACTATAAAGGTAATAGGGTGTGTTTTTATTGCCTTTACTCAAAAGTTCTATTCGTTCAGTTTTTTTAGGTAAAAGTTTTTTATAAAGTTGGATATCGTCACTGATATAGAGTACTAGAAAATCTGAATAGTTCTCTATAAAATATGGGAAATAATTATTGGGATTGCTTTGTTTTTCTTTGAATAAAAATTGTTTGCCTTCATTGATTTTAAGTTTAAAAATCGATTTATAGGCATTTTGACAAGTAGAGGTATAATTAAATTGCTGAGCAAAAGATTTGTTTGCTGAACAGAGGAGTAGAATTATAAAAAAAAAAGGCAGCTTTTTCATGGCTGCCTGTAAATATAATAGTTTTATCATTAATCTACTCTTTCAATGCTGCTGCTGGGATAAATTCTGCATCTTCATCAAAATCTTCAACATCAGTCAATATCCTTCCACAGTGGTCGCAAGAGATAATTTTTTTCTTCAATTTTATTTCAGCTTGTGTTTGAGGTGGAACTTTACCAAAACAACCACCACAAGCATTTCTCTCAACTTGTACTACTGCCAAACCATTTCTGAATGAATTACGAATTCTGTTATACGCAGCTAATAATTTAGGTTCGATTGTTTCAATAATCTCCTGTGCAGCTGCATTCAATTCACTTTCTTCTTTTTCTGTTTCAGCAACAATATTGCCTAATTCATCTTGCTTCTCTTTCAAATTGGCATTTTTGTTTTCAATCTGAGCATTTAGATTTTCTAACTGTTCTGTTGATGAGGTAATTGCAAATTCAAATCTTTTAATATCCCTTTCAGCTAATTGGATATCTAATTTTTGCAATTCTACTTCTTTACTTAATGCATCAAATTCACGGTTGTTCTTTACAGTATCCAATTGACGTTCATATTTTACAATAAGAGCTTGAGCATCTTTTGCAGCATTGCGACGAGTACTGATATTTTCTTCAGCAGCTGCAATATCTTGATTGGTTTTTTGGATTCTGATAGCGATACCAGCGATTTCGTCTTCAAGGTCTGCTACTTCTATAGGCAATTCACCTTTTAGAACTTGAATTTGGTCGATTTTTGTATGAATGCTTTGTAATTTGGATAGATTGTCCAATTTTTCAGCGATTATGTTGTCCTTTTTGCTTGCCATCTACAAATATTTTACAGGATTGGTTGAAACTGTTGTCAAATAGAGCGCAAAGTTAGAGAATTTTTTTATCAAAATCTCATAAAAAAGTTCTATTGTATATTGTTCACTTTCAAAATGTCCAATATCAGCTATTACTATCTGATTATCAGCATCAAAAAATTGATGATATTTATAATCTCCAGTGATAAAAACGTCTGCTTTTTGTCGTATAGCATCTTTTAAAAGAAAACTTCCAGCTCCTCCACAAATAGCTATTTTTTGTACTTTTTCTTTAATTAGTTGAGTATGTCTGATAACTGGTGTTTTAAAAATGTATTTTAATTGTTTTAAAAATTCAATGGTATCGATAGGTTGCTCTAAATCTCCGATCATGCCAGAACCAATTTGCTGGTGAATATTGTCTAATGTAAGCACTTCATAAGCAATTTCTTCATAAGGATGGACTTCAAATAAAGTTTTTAGAATCTTAGACTCTAAATATGCTGGAAATAAAAATTCTATTTTATCCTCACTTTCTTCATGTATTTGCCCTTTTTCTCCAATATATGGATTGGAATTTTCATTGCCTTTAAATGTTCCGATTCCTGACACCTTGAAACTACATTCGGAATAATTGCCTACATTTCCTGCGCCTGCCTGAAAAAGTCTTTCTCTGACTATATTTGTTGCATTATGAGGTACATAGGTATATAGCTTTTTTAATAATCCCTTTTTGGGGGCTAATATTTTGCAGTTTTTCAAGGATAATTTCTCGGCAATTTTCTGATTAACCCCTTCAATAACATTATCCAGATTGGTATGAGCTGCATAAATAGCAATGTCGTTTTTTATCGCTTTTATAATGGTTCTCTCAATATAGTTTTTCCCAGTAATGGATTTCAATCCGCTGAAAACAATAGGGTGGTGTGCAATAACAAGATTACATTTTTTACTGATTGCTTCATCAATAACTTCTTCAATCGCATCTAAGCATAATATTGCGCCTGTACACTCCCAAGAAGGATTGCCAGTGATTAATTGAGCATTATCATAAGACTCTTGAAGGGAAGGATGGGCAAAATTTTCTAATTCTTCTAAAATGTTAAATATCTTTATCATACCGTGATACATGAAAATTGGCTTAATTTACTACTGAAATGAAGAATATTCAAATTTTATTATGGCCTTTTGCTTTATTATATGAATTTATAATAAAAATATGGTCATGGATGTATAGGAAAGGTTATTGGGGGAGAGCAAAATTTGCTATTCCTATAATATCTGTTGGCAATATTCAGGCTGGAGGTACAGGTAAAACTCCGTTGGTGGAATTTATTTGTATGTTTTTATCAGACGAATTTCATATTGGAGTGCTAAGTCGAGGATATAGACGGGTTACTCATGGATTTAGACATGTGCATGAAAATGATAACTATAGAGACGTTGGAGATGAGCCATTGTGGCTGAAAAGGAGATGTCCTCAAGTGGCGGTTGGTGTATCTGAAAATAGGATTGAAGGAGTTCCGTATTTAGTAGGACAAAATATGCATTTGAATGCTATTGTTTTAGATGATGGGTTTCAACAATTGGGAATTCAAATAAATTTAAACATTTTACTGACTCCTTTTCATAGACCGTTTACCAAAGATTCAATGATTCCAATGGGAAAACTAAGAGAGCCTATTGCAGAAGCTTCTCGTGCAGATATTATTGTTATTACTAAATGTCCAAAGGATAGATTGGAAAATGTGCAACAAGTTGTAAAAGATTTAAGATTAAATATTCTGCCTCATCAAGAGGTGTTTTTGTCATCTATAAATTATTCTTCACCTTATTTGTTAGGCTATGAAGGGTTAACTGAGCCATTGTCAAAAGATGAAAATATTTTATTGATAACTGGAATTGCAGATACCTCTTCTTTACTGAATTATGTTCAGAGTAAAACTAATCAAGTCAAACATATATCTTTCCCAGATCATTATAATTTTAGATACTCAGATTTAAAATTTATCCAAAAAGAATTTGTACAACTTTTCAAAGAAGGGAAAACAAGAATTTTGACTACTGAAAAAGATGCTATCAGATTGAGTGTTTTGAGACAAGAGCTTCGAGAATTACAACTAGAAATATATGTTCAGGGGATTTCAATCATTATGAATAATGAAGAAAAATTTAAAGAAAGAGTTTTTCAAGCTTTGAAGAAGAGCGATGCTAATCAAGAAAAACTAGATTTTGAAGGTCATTGAATCGTCAAACAAATATTATTACAATAAAAAGATTAAAATTTAATTGTGGAATTGTATAACTTTGTTGCGGTTTTACAAGCCAACTTATTGAGAAAGGCGGAGGGAATAGGCCCTACGATGTCTTGGCAACCCCAGAATAATTAATGATGGAAGGTGCCACATCCTAATCCAAAGAGCAATCAGAGGAAGAGATAAGTAGAGATTTTATAAATACTCCCTATTATCCCAATTAAGTGACTTGTACTTCTTTAATTGCGTATAATGAACGAGATATTAGAACAGATTATTCAAGAAAGAATTTTGATTTTGGATGGTGCGATGGGCACTATGATACAAGGGTATCATCTAGAAGAAGAAGATTTTAGAAAGGAAATATTTAAAAGTCATCCTAAACCATTGAAAGGAAATAATGACTTGCTTTCCATCACTAGACCAGATGTTGTGAAAGAGATACATAGGAAATATTTGGAAGCAGGTGCAGATATCATTGAAACCAATACTTTTAGTGGTACGACTATAGCACAAGCTGACTATGATATGCAAAGCGCAGTTTATGATATCAATTTTTTAAGTGCAAAAATAGCCAAAGAGGAAGCAGATAGGATGACAGCTCTGACACCTGAGAAACCTAGATTTGTAGCAGGGGCAGTTGGTCCAACAAATCGAACTGCATCAATCTCTCCTGATGTAAATGACCCAGGATTTAGAGCGATTACTTTTGATGAATTGGCAGATGCTTATGGTTTTCAAATTCGTGCTCTTTTAGATGGTGGAGTAGATATTATATTGATAGAAACTATTTTCGACACTTTAAATGCTAAAGCGGCATTATTTGCTACTCAGACGGTGTTTGAAGAGAGAGGTAGAGAATGGCCAGTTATTGTATCAGGTACGATTACAGATAATAGTGGTAGAACATTGACAGGACAGACTACAGAAGCTTTTTTGATATCTATTTCACATGCACCTATTTTTGCTGTAGGCTTAAATTGCGCATTAGGAGCAAAAGAATTAAGACCATATCTTCAAATAATGGCGAAAGAATCACCTTTCTATGTATGTGTGTATCCTAATGCTGGTTTGCCTAATGAATTTGGTGGGTATGACCAAGATGCTTGTACTATGTCTCATGAAATAGAAGAGTTTTTGGAATTGCAATTGGTGAATATCGTAGGAGGTTGTTGTGGTACAACTCCTGAACATATCAAATCTATTGCAAAAGTAGCAGCTAATTATAAGCCAAGACCTCTATTACAGACTATTGTTGAATAATACAAAAATAAGATTTTGAATCAGGAATATTATTTGAAACTATCAGGGCTAGAACCTTTAATAGTAACTCCTCAGACCAATTTTGTCAATGTCGGTGAACGTACCAACGTGACTGGCTCTAAGGTTTTCCTTAGAATGATAAAGGAGGAAAGATTTGAAGATGCTTTATCTGTCGCACTTGAACAAGTACGTGGCGGTGCTCAAGTATTAGATATCAATATGGATGAGGGAATGATAGATGGAAAAGCTGCGATGGTCAAGTTTTTGCGATTGGTTATGTCTGAACCTGAAATCTGTCGGATTCCTATTATGATTGACTCTTCCAAATGGGAGATTATTGAAGAAGGCTTAAAAAATGTTCAGGGTAAATGTATAGTCAATTCTATCAGCCTCAAAGCTGGTGAAGAAGAGTTTATTCATCAAGCCAAATTGTGTAAAAAATATGGTGCTGCTGTTGTTGTGATGGCTTTTGATGAGCAAGGTCAAGCAGATACTTTTGAAAGACGTATAGAGATTTGCAAGCGTTCGTATGATGTTTTAGTAGAAAAGGTACATTTTCATCCTGGAGATATTATTTTTGACCCTAATATTTTCCCAGTCGCTACTGGAATAGAAGAGCATAGAGATAATGCAATTAATTTCTTCAGAGCTACAAAATGGATTAGAGAAAACTTGCCAGGTGCATTGGTGAGTGGAGGTGTCAGTAATGTGTCTTTCTCGTTCAGAGGTAATAATACTGTAAGAGAGGCGATGCATGCTGTATTTCTTTACCATGGTATTCAGCATGGAATGAATATGGGTATTGTCAATCCTGCAATGTTGGAGGTTTATGATGAAGTTGATAAAACTTTATTGGAGTATGTTGAAGATGTCATGCTCAATAGGAGAGATGATGCAACAGAAAGATTACTAGAATATGCTGAAAATATAAAAGGTAATTCTAAGAAAGAAGTTGTCAGCGAAGAATGGAGAAGCCGCACAGTTGAAGAAAGATTGACTCATGCACTTGTAAAAGGTATTGTCGATTATATTGAATTAGATGTTGAAGAGGCAAGGCAACAATATGATGCGCCATTGAGTATTATAGAAGGACCATTGATGGATGGTATGAATGTCGTTGGCGATTTGTTTGGTTCGGGAAAAATGTTTTTGCCTCAAGTAGTCAAAAGTGCTAGGGTGATGAAGAAAGCTGTCGCTTATTTATTGCCGTTTATGGAAGATAGCGTGGATGGGCAAAGTAAAAAAGCAGGCAAAATTTTATTGGCAACAGTGAAAGGTGATGTTCATGATATAGGGAAAAATATTGTTGGAGTTGTCCTTTCTTGTAATAATTACGAAATCATAGATTTGGGTGTGATGGTGCCTTGTGAAAAATTGTTGGAGGTGGCAGTTCAAGAGCAAGTGGATGTTGTCGGAGTGAGTGGGCTGATAACTCCTTCACTAGACGAAATGGTTTTTGTAGCCAAAGAAATGGAGCGCAAGGGAATGAAGATTCCTTTATTGATAGGAGGTGCTACAACATCAAAAATTCATACTGCAGTCAAAATCGAACCTCAATATCAGCAACCTGTTGTACACGTGATGGATGCTTCCAAAAGCGTCGGAGTTGTTTCTAGTTTGCTCAGTGATAATTTGAGAGAGAACTTTATTCAACAAACAAAAGCAGATTATGCAGAAATGCGTGAGCGCCATAAAGGGAAGAAAGTGATAAAATCTTACATCACTTTGGAAGAAGCTCAAAAAAATGCTATTCACTTAGATTGGGAAAATTATACGCCTCCTGTTCCTAAAAAGTTGGGAGTATATTCTTTTGATGATTATAGTATCGCAGAATTGTCAGAGTATATCGATTGGACTCCGTTCTTTAGTGCTTGGGAGCTACATGGTAAATTTCCAGAGATATTGACTGATAAAGTGGTAGGAGAAGCGGCATCTAAACTCTATGCGGATGCATTAGAGATTTTAAATAAGATTATCAATGAAAAATGGTTGACTGCCAAAGGTGTTTATGGATTATTCCCTGCTAATAGTATTGGTGATGATATTTTGATACATCATGAAGGAAAAGACATTGTGCTTCACCATCTAAGACAGCAGAACAAAAAAGGGGAAGGATTGCCTAATAACTGTTTGAGTGATTTTATTGCTCCACAATCATCTGGCAAGCAAGATTATATTGGTGCTTTTGCTGTAACTGCAGGAATTGGAATAGAAAAATATCTGAAAATATTTGAAGATAATTTGGATGATTACAATCGTATTATTTTGAAAGCATTAGCTGATAGATTGGCTGAAGCTTTTGCAGAGAGATTGCACCAAAGAGTAAGAAAGGAGTTTTGGGGATATGTTTCAAATGAAGATTTGGACAATGAAGCTCTGATTAGAGAGAAGTATCAAGGTATTCGCCCTGCTCCAGGTTATCCAGCATGTCCAGTTCACTTAGAAAAATCAACTCTATTTGAAATATTGCAAGCTACAGAGAAGGCAGAGATTGTATTGACTGAAGGAATGGCGATGGTACCTACTGCCGCTGTCAGTGGATGGTATTTTTCACATCCTGAATCCAAATATTTTGGAGTAGGTAAAATCGGGAAAGATCAAGTAGAAGATTATGCTCGACGTATAGGTCAAAGTTTTGAATATACAGAGAGATGGTTGGCTTCTAGTTTAAATTACGATATATAGAGAATTGCTGAAAAATCTATTTTAACTGTAATACATTCTTCGTAACTTTAAAGAATGGACTTTAAAGGGAAAAAGATATTAATTACTGGAGCTTCATCTGGTATTGGTGAGGCAATTGCTGTTCATTTTGCAGCTAAGGGGGCTTATTTATTGATAGCAGGAAGAAATCTTAAAGAATTAGAACGTGTCAAAAGTAATTGTCAAAAAGCTGAAGGTGTTGAAATTATTCTTTTAGATCTGGAAAACCATGATGATTTGTTTGACAAAGCAGCTTCAATTATACATAGTCATAAGAAAATAGATGTCTTAATTAATAATGCAGGTGTCAGCCAAAGGGCATTAGCCAAAGATTTGCCTTTTGAGTTTGATAAGAAGATTGTCAATATAGATTTATTAGGGACTATTGCTTTGACGAAGGCTTTTCTTCCCAGTATGTTGGAAAATAAATCAGGTTCAATTGTTACGATTACTAGTATGGTGGGCAAGTATGGAACACCTATGAGAAGTGCTTATGCAGCTGCTAAACATGGTTTACATGGCTTTTTTGATGCATTAAGGGCGGAGGTATTTGATGATAATATTCAAGTGCTTTTAGTTTGTCCAGGATTTATTAAGACCAATGTTTCTATTAATGCAATAGGTCCAGGAGGTGGTAAACAAGGCACTATGGATCAAGCAACAGGTAATGGAATTGAGCCTAAGGCAGTAGCAGTTGCAATAGAATCAGCTTTAAATAGTAATTCTGAAGAAATAAATGTTGCAGGTGCGAAAGAATTATTAGGCTTATATATGAAAAGATTTGCTCCCAATATTTTCTCCAAAATGATTAGGAAAATGAAAGTAACTTAATCTATTGATTAGAAACCTTTAACTGATTAATAGGAGAGGAATTTCGCTATTTGCTGTGATGTTTTCGAATGAAATCTTTCAGAATTTTGCAGTATGGAAAAATTGAAAGGTCATTATCAGGTAAAAGAACATCAATTATTTATTTCCTTACCTAAAATCTGGTTACGTCTTATTAGGTCAAATAGTATAAGCAATAGAGTAATGTTTTGGAAAATATCTCTTTTTGTTACACTTACTTTTCCTTTTCAATGGATACAAAAATTAATATTTAATCGAAAAATTAAGTAAGTCAATCTGCAAGAAAATCCTCCAGTTTTTATTTTAGGTCATTGGAGAAGTGGAACTACCCATTTACATTATTTGATGTCAAAAGACCCTCAGTTTGCCTATCTGAGTAATTATAAAGCATTTCTTTTGAATGTTAGTTTACTTGGTAGGACTTGGTTGAAATTTATTTTGAGCCCTTTGATGCCAGATAAACGCCCTCAAGATAATGTACCTATGTCGGTAGATGCTCCTGCTGAAGAAGAGCAACCTTTTACTAATCTTTCTACAAGGAGTGGAATGATGAGTTTCTTTTTTCCGAGAAATTTAAGCTATCACAAAAAATATAATCTATTTCAAGGTATCACTAAGAGAGAAAAACGATTGTGGAAAAACGATTATACTTATCTGTTGAAATTAATTTCCTTTTCAAATGGTGGAGATAGACCGTTGGTGTTGAAAAATCCTCATAATACAAGCCGAGTAAAGGAGCTTTTAGAACTCTTCCCCAATGCTAAATTTCTCTTTATTCATAGGAATCCTTATGAAGTGTTTCATTCCAGTAGGCATCTGTATCATACGATGATTAGCAGTCAATTTTTGCAAGATTTTTCTGATGAAGAAGTGGATGAAAGAGTCTTTTATAATTTCTCTTCAACTATGAAAAAATATATTGAAGAGTATCAACTCATTCCAAAAGGGAATCTAATAGAAGTGAGTTTCGATGAATTAGAAGATAACCCATTAGGGGCGATGAAGATGATATACTCTAAATTACAGATACCAAATTTTGAAGTAGCACAGCCTTTTATGGAAGAGTATTTGAATAAAGTGAAAAATTATAAGAAAAATAGATTTCCCGATTTAGATGATAATTACATTCACAGAATCAATAAGGAGTGGGATTTTGCTTTTCAACATTGGTCTTATGAAAAAGTAGCAACTAATGATATGGTATTGAAAGAGCAATTTCTTTAATATTAATTTGCTTCTTTATAAATATTATACTAAATTGAAATTATTGTAGTTTATAATTTTAATTTATAAAGGATGAAAACATATTTTACTACCTTATTATTTCTATTTCCACTTCTTGTTTTTGCGCAATTTGACATTAATACGCCAATCATTAATCAGGGAGATTTTGCCATAACAGATACTGTTTATATGTCTCCAGATGGAAATGATGGAAATGATGGAACAATTGACAATCCTGTTAAGACATTCACTAAAGCAATGGAGTTATTGCCGTTTGGTCAGGCGGGAGTGAATGGCGGTCATGCCTATGGATTGGTGAGGTTATTGCCAGGTGTATATGAAAATGTAGGTTCTTTTCAACAAACTAGTGGTAAATGGAAGAAAGGGAATACATATAAAAATGTTAGTGTTGAAGGAATTGGAGATGTTACAATTGGAGGGTCGAGCAGTGAGTTTATGAACCAACATGTTTTGGTATTAAAGGGTAGCCATATTTTCGTAAAAAATATAAAAATTAGATTTGCTTCAGGAATAGGACTTTTAATTAGCAATTCTGAACAGCCAAAGAATAATCCTCAGAATAATGTATTGATAGAAAATGTAACTATTGATAGTGTTTCTAGTTTTAGTATTTTAATGGTAGGTGTGAAAAATATTTTAGTAAATAATGCTATCTCTGAATATGCAGGTCGTCCAGATAATGAACATCTGAATACAGGTTGTAGCTGGCCAAGTGGAATAAAATTTTTGGAATGTGATAATGCTTCAATCTTTAATTCGAGAATAGCATATACAAGAGGAGAAGGATTGAATTTTCAGAATACAAAATACGGTCAAGCATATGACAATATCTTACATGACAACTCTGGTGCTAATTTTTATAATGACAATTCATCAAGGTTGACCGTTCATCACAATTATGTGTACAATAACCCTGAGCTGGGTGAGACTTTTTGGCGAATATGCCCTGCTGCGGAAGGTAAAACAATGTCTTCAAGTGCATTTTTATTGGCCAACGAAGGTTCATGTGGAGAAGGATATATTGCATCTTATGAAAATTGTAGTTTAAAATGTTCTAACCCTATTGATGGAGATAAATACATTTCTCATGTGGATAGTGTATATATCTATGATAATATTATTCAGAATTGTGGCAGAGCATTTAGTTTTTGGGACGGTTCCACTACTAAAAACCTTCTTCAAGGCAATGATGTCAATTGTATAAGGAATGTTTTTATTTTCAATAATACGATTGTTGGATTATTGGGAGATCCAGATATTGTAAATTCTTCGTTAGTGAATTTTGCATTTCCAGATTATAATGCAATTACAAAAAGAGGGTATGCTATTATGTCCAATGTTCGAATCAATAAAAATATCTTCATTTATGACAAAGAAACCTATAGTCGTTCAAAAGCTGTAACATTCTCTAAGAATGATTATCATCCAGGACCTTTAGATTTTAGATTCAATGAAAATATTTGGAATCAAAGTCATACTTTTTTGGGTGCTAATGATAAGGTGATTGATTCACTAAATACAGATATTCCATCTCTCAAAAATTCTTTATCTCCCATAGATCCTTGTGACCATCCTGATTTGACTTTTAAAACTGAAAAAGAATTTGATTTCTTAGTGAATGATTATATCTATAATGAAAGAATTGGAGCTCAGACTAATGTCGGCGCAATTGAAAAAAGAGCTGAATGTGATCTTACAACTAGCGTTCAATACAATTCTAAAAATCTCATTTCTATTTTCCCCAATCCTTGCAAATCTTGTAGTAAAATCACTATTAATACTCCAGATAATCTTCAAAATGTGAGATTTAGAATTTATGATTATTCAGGACAACTCAAAAGAGTAGGTACTCTCAATAATAATGAGTTGAATGTAAATGGTCTAAGTCAAGGCATCTATTTTTTACATTTAGAATCACTTGAAAATAGTAATCAAATAAGCAATTTTTTGATTTTAGAATAGGAAGATATATTCACTAACAATCAAAGCATTTTTATCTTGTCCAAAAGCACAGTCGCTAATTTGATTTTACTCTCCACTGTCCAACCTGCAATATGTGGTGTTGCAACTACATTTTCTTTAGATAAGAGTTGTTTATAAATATCTGTAGATACTTTTTGCCCTTTTGTCCAAGGCTCGTCTTCATAGACATCAATTCCTAAACCTTTAATTTTATTGCTTTCCAATGCTTCTACAACAGCTTGAGTATCCATCACTTCTCCTCGACAAGTATGTATCAAGTAAGGAATTTTTTTTAAGGATGAAAGAAATACGGTATTGATGATATGAAAATTTTCTTTTGAATATGGAATATGAAAACTGATGACATCTGCTTGTTCTGCGATTTCTTCCATACTTGATTCTTGGATAAAATCGGTGCCGTAATTAGTTCGAAATTTATCGTAAGCAAGAATTTTTACATCAAATCCTCTTAGCTTTTTAGCAAAAGCACTTCCTGTATGACCCAATCCGATAATGCCTACCGTTTTATTATCTAGTTCCTCACCACGATTTTCTTCACGTTTCCAGATGCCTTGAGTCACTTCATGATGAGCTTTGGAAATTTTATTCATCAGATTTAATAGCAATCCTAGCGTATGTTCTCCTACTGCATTGCAATTGCCTTCTGGCGAACTGAGAACTTTTATTCTCTTACTTTCAGCATATTCAATATCGACATTTTCTAAACCAGACCCAACTCTGCCAATAAACTTGAGCTGAGATGCTTTGTCGATTATATTTTTATTGACTTGAGTATAAGTAGTGATAATTAAGCCCTCATACGCTGAAATAATATCTATTAGTTCAGATTCAGATGGTTCAGGTAGGTGATGAACAGTATATCCCATACTAGTTAATTCTAAAGGAATGAGTTCATGCACTTCCTTGGCTGTAATCAGTATTTGTGCAGACATTATAGTAATGATTCAATTTTGTTAGTCAATGCTACAAAATCTTGAACAGATAGTTGTTCAGCTCTTTTGTTGAAAATTTCTTCACTTAATATTGAAGAAGGAGCTACCTGGCTCAATGCATTTCTGAGCGTCTTTCTCCTTTGGTTGAAACCTGCTTTGACGACTTTTACAAGCAAGGAATGATTGACTTTTAATGGTGATTCTCTTCTTTTAAGGACTAAAACACTTGACATTACTTTTGGTGGAGGATTGAATGCTTCTGGTGGAATATCAAAAGCAATTTCAGCTTCATAATATAATTGAGTCATGACACTTATTATTCCATATTGTTTGTTGCCATGTGGAGCTGCAATCCTATCAGCCACTTCTTTTTGAAACATTCCCACCATATTGGGGATAAAATCTCGATATTCAATGATTTTGAAGACAATCTGTGAACTGATATTGTATGGGAAGTTTCCAACGATAGTTGAAGAAGGCAGTAGAATGTCTCCAAGAGGTACTTTTAAAAAATCTTTGTGAATAATTTTGCCCTGCAATTCTTGAAAGTGAGTATGCAAATATTCGACACATCTTTCATCTACTTCAATACAATTCAAAATGTCAATAAATTCAGGTATCAAAGCACTTGTAAGCGCACCTGTTCCAGGACCTATTTCTATTAATTTATTGGCTGTATGGAGTGATTTTATGATATCTACTGTTCGTTCAACAACAGTTTTATCTTTTAAAAAATGTTGTCCATAATTTTTATTCGGTTGTACCCTCTGCATTTTTCTATATCTTTGTCAAATTTATTTATTATATATCAGTTAAAGGAAAGAAATGGAATCTATATACAAAACAAATTCAGAATCGCACACAATATTATTAATAGATGGTAATAATTATGAGAATAGTCAGCTGATTGATTCAAATATTATCCAAGCATTGCGTAAAAAAGACCAAAAGGATTTAAAAGCGTTTTGTGTCATTGATGAGAATGGTGATACTTTCATTATTGCACCTTTTGTGAAAAAGGGAAATAGAGCGCATACTTCAATTTTAGAAGATGCTAGAGTACTTGGAAGTACTGTTTATAAATATTCTGTTGAAACTAATATTGAAATTATTTCTATTAACTCTGAATTGTCATCTGATTTGAGCTTTGCTTTTTTAGAAGGATTTTCATTGACAAATTATTCGTTTTCAAAGTATAAAACTAAGCCAAAAACTCAAGTAAAACATATTATTATTCAAGATGGTGTTTTGAGTGATGCTGAAAGAAGCAGATTGAATAATATCGTAAAAAGTGTGTTCTATGCAAGAGATATTGTTAACGAACCTTTGTCTGGATTAAATGCAAAAGCATTAAGTGAATCAGCGAAAAATTTTGCTGAACAAGTAGGAATACAATATCAAGAGTTGGGCATAGAGAAGATGCGTTCATTAAATATGGGAGGAGTTCTAGGTGTGAATAGAGGAAGTCAAAATGACCCTACTTTTACAATACTTGAATGGAAGCCAGAAAATGCTGTCAATTCCAAACCGATAGTTTTGGTAGGGAAAGGTGTTGTATATGACTCAGGAGGATATTCCATAAAAGTAGGAGATGGTATGATGACCATGAAGTGTGATATGGGTGGAGCTGCGACAGTGTTTGGTTCTATCTATTTAGCTGCTTTAGAAAAATTGCCATTACATATCGTTACAATAGTTCCTGCCGTTGAAAATATGATTAATGAAAAATCCATTGTTCCTGGTGATATATTGACGATATCAGATGGTACGACTGTGGAAGTCTTAAATACAGATGCTGAAGGGAGATTGATATTGTCAGACGCTCTGGTGTATGCTAAACAATATGACCCTGAATTGGTATTTGATTTTGCGACACTTACGGGAGCTGCAATGAGAGCTTTGGGTGCAGAAGGAGCCGCATTTATGGGGACAGCTTCAAAAGAGATTAAAGATATAGTAGTCGATGCAGGCTATTATTCTTATGAAAGAGTAGCAGAATTGCCATTTTGGGAAGAATATGCAGAACAATTAAAGTCAAATATTGCAGATATTAGTAACTTAGGCGGTCCATTGGCGGGTGCCATTACTGCAGGTAAATTTTTAGAACACTTTACTAAATATCCTTGGTTGCATTTTGACATCGCTGCTACTGCGTTTTTAAGTACTTCATCTTCTTATAGATTAGCTGGAGGTACAGGAACAGGAATTAGATTTATGTTTGAATTTTTTAAAAGATATATAGGACATGTCCAAAAGTGAGAAATTAAAAGTTGGGATTAGTATTGGTGATATTGCTGGGGTAGGTCCTGAAGTGATTATTAAAACATTTACAGACGAAAGACTGTATAAGATGTTTACCCCTATACTTTATGCTCACTCCAAAATTATTTCTCAGTATCGCAAAATACTGAATATTGAAAAATTGCAGTATGGAGCTATTAAAAGTGTTGAGTTTGCTAGCCACAATAGCCTCAATATTATCAATGCTTGGGAAGATGATGTGCAATTTACACCAGGAAGACCCAATAAAGAAACAGGTCGCTTAGCTTTGCTTTCATTAGAAGCTGCTACTAATGCATTGAATAATGGAGAAATAGATTTGTTAGTTACTGCACCCATCAATAAAAACCATATTCATAGTGAAGAATTTCCATTCTCAGGTCATACTCCATATTTGCAAGAGAAATTTGGCAGTGATGATGTGCTGATGTTTATGGTCAGTGAGAATATTCGTGTAGGACTTGTGACTGAACATGTTCCTATAAAAGATATTCATAATCATATCACTAAAGAAAATATACTGAGTAAAATCCTTTTGATGAATCAGTCTTTAATTAAAGATTATGGGATTGATAGACCTAAAATCGCTGTACTTGGATTGAATCCTCATGCAGGTGATAAAGGTTTGATAGGATCTGAAGAATTGGAAGCAATATTACCTGCGGTAAGAGCCGCTAAAGAGCAAGATATTCTAGCTTTCGGGCCATATCCAGCTGATGGATTTTTTGGTCATAGTCAATATCAAAGTTTTGATGGTGTGCTTGCCATGTATCACGATCAAGGATTGATTCCTTTCAAATCTTTGTGTGTAGGAAATGGAACCAATTATACTGCAGGATTGAAGATAGTCAGAACATCTCCAGATCATGGAACTGCTGAAAATATTGCAGGAAAAAATATTGCAGATGAATCTTCTTTTAGAGAAGCTATCTTTTGCGCTATAGATATTTATAAAAATAGATTAGCTTATGAAGAAAGGAATGCCAATCCTCTAGAAAAAAGAGCCAATCTCAAAGACGAAGACAGATAAATATTTTTATAGCCCTTTTTTAACTAGTGGTATTCTTCTATCTGAACCAAATCCACGAGAAGATACTTTGATAGAAGGAGCTGCTTGATATCTTTTAAATTCTGCATTTTGTACAAGTTTCAATATTCTGGTTGTTAATTCTTTGTCATACCCCAATTCGCTTATCTCCAGAAGGCTTTTATTTTGTTCAATGTGTTGATATAAAATAGCGTCTAAAATTTCATATTCAGGTAGTGAATCACTGTCTTTTTGTTCTGGTCGCAATTCAGCAGATGGTGCTTTGGTAATGATATTTTCTGGGATGATTTCACCATCTCTATTGATATATCTGCAAAGTTCATAAACTTGTGTTTTATATAAATCTCCTATAACACCTATTGCTCCACATAGGTCTCCGTATAATGTACCATAACCCACAGCAGCTTCACTCTTATTGGAAGTGTTCAATAAAATATTTCCAAATTTATTAGATAATGCCATTAAATATACTCCTCTGATACGGGCTTGAAGATTTTCCTCAGTAACATTTGGAGCTAATCCAATAAAATGAGGTGAAAGATTTTCTTCAAAATTATTATAAGTAGATTGAATAGGAATTATAATATGAGCTGAACCTAAATTCTTTACTAATGCTAATGAATCATCAATTGAGTGACCACTTGAATACTGTGAAGGCATTAATACAGATAAAACATTTTCAGCCCCCAATGCTTCAGCAGCAAGTGCTAATACTAAAGCGGAGTCAACTCCTCCTGATAAACCTAAAACTGCTTTTTTGAAACCTGATTTTGTAAAAAAATCTTTTATGCCAGATATGAGTGCTTGGTGTATAAATGAGATTTGATTACTAATAATTTGACTTTCTATTACAATTGATTCTTCAATATTATTGATGTCAAAATGAGCAAAATCTTCTTTAAAATATTTCATTTCAAGAACGAGTTGTCCTTGGGAATTGCAAATGAATGAACCTCCTTTCAATACAATTTCACCTTGCGCACCACTTGAATTACAATGAATGATAGGAACTTGGAATTGTTCAGCAAGTTGCAAAATTCTATTTTGCTGTAACTCGATTAAATCGTGAGCGTAGGAGATGGAAGTCAAATTGATAATCAAATCTATTTCAGAAAGATTTTTTTCGAGAATACTATTATTTATCTCACCTATTTGAATGCTAATTGTCTTTCCTTCAAAATAAATAAGAGAATGATTTTCTTCAGTATTAAAATATCTGAAATCGTCATTTGCATTGGTGTGCAAATTTTTTTGAATAATTTGAACTTCTCCATTTGTTATAAAATATGCAGCATTATATAGTAATGAAGCACCGCTATGATTGCTTCTATGTACTCCACCTATAATGATGGCTATTTTATTTTTAGCATATTCAGTAATTTTATTAACAGAATCAATAGCCGAATCTATATAAGAAGAATAATACAGTAAATCATTACTTGGATACCCACAAATTGCCATTTCTGGAAATACAATTAAATCTAGTTCTGAAAGGAAAGCCTGATCAATTGCTTGAGTAATCTTCTGAAAATTTCCTTGAAAATCTCCTATTATGTAATCTTGTTGAGCGATAGCTATTTTCATAAGATTGAAGATACTATCTATTCTGATTTTTTTGGTATTTGATGCTATTGTGCTATTTTAAATTCATTTTAATTATTTCCATAATTAACTTTTATAGTACCTAATATTGGGTAGTCAATACTTAATGTTTTGTACATAATAGCTTATTTTATATAGTATTTAATCTCAAATATTGATTTTCTCTAAAATTTAATTTGTTTTTTTTAATTCAATGTTTCTGAATTTTTACATTTGAAGCTCTTATTTAGACCAAATAAAAATAATTGAATATTGATATGGCGAAACGGATTTTAGGTTTGACTTTCTTATTGTGTTTTGTGTCGCATGTTTTTGCTGAAGAGATTGTTCAAACTGATTCTATATCTGAAAAGCGAAATAAATTGGCATGGCTGGAAAAGTTTTCTTTAAATGGTTATGGAGTTGTCAATTATTACAAGTACAAATGGGAAACGCTTCCTAATAAGCGTGATGCAATAGATCCTCAAAATTTTAATTTGTATTTAAAATATAAATTTAATGACAAGATTGAATTAAAAACAGAGGTTGAGTTTGAACATGGAGGTACAGGAGCGTCAATGTCTTTTGACCCATTGGAAGAATTTGGAGAGTTCGAGCAAGAAATAGAATATGGAGGAGCAGTTTCTTTGGAACAAATCAATATTTTGTTTAAAATTCACAAAGCTTTTCAACTGAAAGTAGGTAAACTGAAAGTATATATGGGCAATGCTTCAAAATTAGATAAGCCTGGACAATATTTTACACCATACCGCTCAGAAGTAGAGAATGTATTATTACCTGTGGGTTGGTATGAGACTGGTATTGAAATGGGTGGAGATATTGCTTTGAAAGGAGCTAATGAATATCCCAAATTATCTTACAAAGTATATTTGGTCAGTGGCTTGGACAATACAGCTTTTAGTTCTTCCAATTGGATAAAAATGGGTAATCAGACTCGTTTTGAAACAATTAATGCTAATAGTCCAGCAATAGGAGCTAGATTGGATTATATTTTTGGAGAGAATAGTGAAGTTGGATTTGATATTTATGCCAATAATGCTTCTCCCAATCGCCCTAAAAATGATTTTCAAATGGCATCATGGGTAGTTTATGGAGATGCTCATTTTACTTATTCTAAACATCCATGGAAAGTATCAGGACTTGGAATGTTTGGGCATATTCAGAATAGCGAACAATTAAGTGCTGCCAATCGCAAATTGTCCAATCAATTGAATGTAAAAAGAACACCAGTTGGGAAAATGGCTACTGGAGCATATATAGAAGCTGGTTATGATGTACTGTCATTAGCCAAAAAAACTACAAAACAAGAATTATATCCTTTTGTCAGATTGGAATGGTATGATTCTATGTTTAAGACACAAGGAAAGATTTTTGACAATCCACGCTATAATAAACAGGTATATACTGTCGGAATCAATTATTTACCTATTAAGTATATAGTGATTAAATCTAGCTATGCTTATAGATTATTAGGTACTCAACAAAAAGAAAACACATTTGCCTTAGGATTAGGCTTTAATTTTTAATTTTTAATTTTTTAAATAACCATTCAAATGAACAAACAATTTTACTTATTTCTCTTTTCTGCTTTTTTTATTTTTACTTCTTGTGATAAAGAAACTTTTGAAGAATCTACATCTTATCAAGCAGAATTAGACAATATTGCTAACAATGTTATTTTGCCTACATATAAAGGTCTTGCAGATGCTGCTTCTGATTTAAAATCTGCTATTGTCGCTCTTAAAAATGACCCATCAGTAGCCAATCTGAATGCTGCTCGTGAAGCATGGAAAGCTACTCGTGTTTTTTGGGAGCAATCTGAAGGGTTTCTATTTGGACCAGTAGATCAGCATGGTATAGATCCATCAATAGATTCGTGGCCTTTAAATATTAAAGACCTTGATAATGTATTGAATAGTGGTGCAGAATTGACAGTAAGTGTAGTGCAAGGATATGAAGAGACGCTTAAAGGTTTCCATACTATTGAATATTTGTTGTGGGGAGCTGAAGGAGGCAAGTTAGTAAGTGACTTTACAGAGCGTGAATTTGAGTATTTATTGGCTTGTTCTGGAGTATTAAGCAATGACACTCAAAAATTATATGATTTGTGGGATCCGTCTAAAGGAAATTTTATTGCGGAAATTATCAAAGCAGGTCATGGAAGTAGCATTTATATAAGTGAAAAATCAGCTTTAGAAGAAATATCCAATGCTCTTGTTGGAATAGTGGATGAAGTAGGAAATAGCAAGATAGATGACCCTTTTTCAGAACATGATGTTACATTGGAAGAATCTCGTTTTAGTAATAATTCCAAATCTGACTTTGCAGACAATATTAGAAGTGTTCAAAATATCTATACAGGTAAATTTAATGATAAGGGAAATGGTCAGTCAATTAATACCTTAGTGAAAGCCGTTAATCCTGCTTTGGATACAAAAATCAGAACTCAAATCACTGCTTCTATTGAAGCTATTATTAATATCAATGGCACATTTACATCAGCAGTAGAAAATCAAGATAAATCTGTAGTTAATGCGCAATCAACAATTAGAGAATTACAATCTACATTGGAATCTGAGCTACTTCCTTTGATTTCTAACTTATAAATCTTTTACTATGCTTCAGCCTAGAAAAATATCTTACTTATGCTTTTTAGCCATCTTATTGAGTATTTCTTCTTGTAAGAAAGATCCTGTTATAGATGATTCAATTCCTGACGAGGTATATGCAGGAGGGAAGACCACAGTTTTTTCTTCTAGTGCTGATGCATTTAATCTTCCACTAAATAATCTGGATGCAGAAGGAGCCAAAAAGCATACGACCTCAGATAGATTATTTTCTCAGCAATTTATTTCTGCTCCTGCACCAAAATATGGAGGTTTAGGACCTTTATTTAATCAAAATAGTTGTGAATCTTGTCATTTGAGAGATGGTAGAGGTACAATTCCTACAAGCTTAGGTGAAAATACTGGAGGGTTATTGATGCGTTTGAGTATAGCAGGGCAAAATGCACACGGAGGTCCTAATCCTGTTCCTGGTTTTGGTGGGCAATTGCAGACTAGGTCTATTCTTGGGACAACACCTGAAGCGCAGTTGGATTATAATGAGGTTCAGAAGATAATAAATTTTCTAGATGGTTATTCTGTTACACTCACACATCCAGAATATAGTATTGCCGATTCTTATATTCCTCTTCCTGCTGGTATTATGACTTCTATGCGTCAAGCTCCCCCAATTATGGGACTAGGATTATTGGAAGCAATTGCTGAAAGAGATATTTTAGCAAAGGAAGACATCAATGATGCCGATGGTGATGGTATAAGTGGCAAAGCCAATTGGGTTTGGGGAGTACTAGAAAATAAAACTATGCTCGGTCGTTTTGGTTGGAAAGCAGGGAATCCATCGACGAGACAGCAAGCTGCAGATGCAGCAAATAATGATATGGGATTGACAAGTTCACTTTTCCCAAATGAATCTTGTAAAGGACAAAGTAATTGTACAGATGGGCTGCAAGAGATTTTTGATATCAATGATTCCATTGTTGATTTATTGACTTTTTATGTACAGACTATTGCCGTCCCAGCTACAAGAAATGTTACTCATCCTGATTATAAAAGTGGTAAAGCCATTTTTTCTAAAATAGGTTGTGCTAGTTGCCATACACCGTCATATACTACAAGCTCACATTTGATGAAAGAATTGAGTTTTCAGAAAATATTTCCTTACACAGATTTATTGCTGCACGATATGGGTGAAGGCTTGGCAGATAATAGACCAGATTATTTGGCAGATGGGCGTGAATGGCGGACATCTCCTTTATGGGGATTGGGGCTGACGCATATTGTCAATCCCAAAGCTAGATTCTTACATGATGGTAGAGCAAAAACAATTGAAGAAGCTATATTATGGCATGGAGGTGAAGCAGAAAGCGTTACAACTAAGTATAAAGAATTGACTAAAAAGGAGAGAGAGCAATTATTATTCTTTTTGAAATCTCTTTAATACTATCTAAAAAAAAACACTTATTGAATGTCGTTGATAATTTACTTCAACGACATTTTTTATTGAAAAGGATATCAGGTATGATAGCAAATACTTGATTTCTATTTTAATAAAAGATTAATTGTAAGATTTACCCATATTTTTCTTCAAGACATTAAGTTAGAATCTTTTTAATTACTATATTTGCACAACTTTTCAAAAAGAGCAGATTAACAACAAATATGTATTCAGCAATTAAAAGTATCGTTTTTGTAATTACAATGGTGTTAAGCCCAATGGCTTGTTTCACTTCTTATGCACAGGATTCAACTGTGGCAGAAGTAGTAACCGAAGAAGTAATTGCAATCAGCGAAACAGTTACAGAGGGGCAACCAGCACATGATCATCATGCAGAAGTTGTAGATGAACAAGATCCAATTGCAGCAATTATGCACCATATTTCTGATGCAAATGAATTTCATATTTGGGGAGATATCGTATTGCCTTTACCAGTAATGGTTAGAAAAGTTGACGGTTCATGGTCAGTAGGTTTGTCTAATCAATATCATGTAGAGAAAGATGGATTAATTTTATCACATGGTCGTATAGTTGATGCTCATTCACATAGTGCAAAAGGGTTAATAGATTTATCAGTAACAAAGAATGTTGCTATGATGCTTCTTTCATTGTTATTATTGACATTGATATTCTTTTCAGTTAAATCATCTTATCAAAAGAGAGGTGTTAATTCTGCACCTAAAGGACTTCAATCATTTTTGGAGCCTATTATTTCTTTTGTGATTGAAGACATTGCAAAACCTAATTTGGGAAAACATTATGAAAAGTTTCTTCCTTATATAATGAGTGCATTTTTCTTTATCCTCATTAATAACTTATTAGGATTGGTTCCATTTTTCCCAGCAAGTGCTAACCTTACAGGTAATATAGCATTTACTTTGACAATGGCTGTATTGACATTTATTGTTACCAATATCAGTGGAAATAAAAACTATTGGACACATATCTTTGCAATGCCAGGTGTTCCAAAGGTACTATTGTTAATTGTTACTCCATTAGAGATTATCGGAATGTTCACTAAGCCATTTGCATTGATGATACGTCTTTTTGCAAATATGACAGCAGGTCACATTATCATCTTGTCACTAGTGAGCTTGATATTTATCTTAGGAGAGAATGGTGCAGCAGTAGGTGGAGCAATAGGAGGTACAGCAATAGCAGTTCCGTTTGTATTATTTATGAATGCCTTAGAATTATTAGTGGCATTTTTACAAGCATATATTTTTACATTATTGTCAGCTATCTTCATAGGTATGGCTATTGAAGAACATCATGAAGAAGCTCATCATTAAAATTTAATTTAGAAACCCAATTCAAATAAAATCATTCAAACAAACAAATTATGATTACAGGATTTGCAGCTTTAGGAGCAGGTTTAGCAGCACTTGGTGCAGGTATCGGCATCGGATCTATTGGTGGTAAAGCAATGGAAGCTATTGCTCGTCAACCAGAAGCATCAGGAGATATTAGAGGAGCTATGATTGTTGCTGCGGCACTTGTTGAAGGTGCGGCTTTGGCAGCTATCGTTATTTCTTTCCTTATTAATGCAGCTTAAGCTTTTAATAAGCCAAAAAAACGATTAAAGGGGGAACTTAAATTTTAACATCCCCCTCTTTTTAAGACTTCAAATTTATCAACGATATATGTTGCTATTCGATGCAATGGAGTTAATTACTCCAAATTTAGGTTTGGTCTTTTGGACAACTATTTGTTTCCTTGCTTTTTGGTTCTTAGTTGGTAAACTAGCGTTTAAACCAATTGCCAAAGCGATAAAATCTAGAGAAGAGTCTATTGAAGAAGCTCTTTCTAGTGCTAAAAAAGCAAAAGAAGAAATGTTGCAATTGCAATCAGACAATCAAGCTGCAATTAAAGCAGCTCAACAAGAAGCTTCTCAAATTTTGAAAGAAGCAAGAGACTTGAAATCAGCGATTGAAGGTAATGCTCAAGCGAAAGCTAAAGAAGAAGCTACTAAAATTGTTGCAGAAGCTCGTGCTGAAATTCAAAAACAAAAAGAATCAGCGCTTTTAGAAGTGAAACAAGAAGTGAGTAAACTTGCTGTACAGATTGCAGAAAAAATATTAGAGAAAGAATTGTCTAATAGCAAAGAGCAACAAGATTTTATTTCTGACTTGGTGAATAAATTAAACTAATCTTCTCTCATGGCAGCAGATAAATTAGCGAAAAGGTATGCGAAGGCTTTATTTGATGAAGTATCTTCTAAAGGGCAATTAGAAACTGTCTATAATGATATGAAAACAATCATTCAAGCTGTTAATAGTTCTAAGGAACTTAAAATATTCTTGAAAAGCCCTATTGTAAAGTCAGAGAAAAAAACTGCAGCATTAAATCAGATTTTTAATAATAAAATATCTGATGCATCATTCTCTTTAATACAATTATTGATTGCTAAAAATAGAGAAGGATTTCTTGACGAAATCGCTTCTTTTTTCATTAGATTGTATAATGATTTCAATCATATTTTAGAAGTAAAAGTAACGACAGCTACTCCTTTGAATGAAACTTCTGAAGCTGAAATTAGAAAATCTATACTTGCTAAAGTTGGAGATAAGAAATTAATCATTAACTCAATTATTAACCCTGATATTATTGGTGGGTTTGTGATTGATTTAGGAAATGGTGTGTTTGATGCGAGTGTTCGTAACAAACTTAGCAATATAGCTAACGAATTGATTTATAATTAAAATAACAAAATAAAACTATAATCATGGTAGAGGTAAAACCTGATGAAATCTCAGCCATACTCAGACAACAATTGGCTAATGTTGATACTGCAACTCAACTTGAAGAAGTAGGTACAGTATTACAAGTAGGTGATGGTATTGCTAGGGTATATGGACTTACTCAAGTCAAAGCGGGCGAATTAGTTCAGTTTCACAATGGACACAAAGCTATCGCTCTTAACTTAGAAGAAGACAATGTCGGTGTCGTATTAATGGGTTCTTCTGAAGAAGTAAAGGAAGGAGATATTGTTAAAAGAACTGGACAAATTGCTTCTATTAATGTTGGAGAAGGAATGTTGGGTCGTGTTGTCAATACTTTAGGTGAAGCTATTGATGGTAAAGGTCCTATTACTGGCCAACTTTATTCTATGCCTATAGAGCGTAAAGCACCAGGTGTTATTTATAGACAACCTGTAAATGAGCCTTTACAAACTGGTATTAAATCTATTGATGCGATGATTCCAATCGGTCGTGGTCAGCGTGAGTTGATTATCGGTGACCGTCAAATTGGTAAAACTGCAATTGCAATTGATACGATTATTAACCAAAAAGAGTTTTATGATAGAGGTGAGCCTGTATATTGTATCTATGTAGCTTGTGGACAAAAAGCATCTACTGTAGCTGGTATCGTTCAGACTTTAGAGCATCATGGTGCTATGGCTTATACTGTTGTTGTTTCTGCTTCAGCTGCTGATCCAGCTCCTCTTCAATTCTATGCTCCATTTGCTGGTTGTGCAATAGGTGAGTTTTTTAGAGATACAGGACGCCCTGCATTGATTGTTTATGATGATTTGTCTAAACAAGCTGTTGCTTATCGTGAAGTTTCTCTTCTATTGCGTCGTCCTCCAGGACGTGAAGCATATCCAGGTGACGTATTCTACCTTCACTCTCGCTTATTGGAGAGAGCAGCAAAGATTAATGCGAAACAAGAGATTGCTCAAGCAATGAATGATTTGCCAGAATCTATTAAGTCTATCGTTAAAGGTGGAGGTTCATTGACAGCTCTTCCTATTATTGAGACTCAAGCTGGTGACGTATCTGCTTATATTCCTACTAACGTAATTTCAATTACTGACGGTCAGATTTTCTTGGAATCTAATTTATTTAATGCTGGTGTTCGTCCTGCAATTAACGTAGGTATTTCTGTATCACGTGTAGGAGGTAATGCTCAGATTAAATCTATGAAAAAGGTTGCTGGTACTTTGAAATTAGACCAAGCTCAATATCGTGAATTGGAAGCGTTCTCTAAATTTGGTTCTGACTTAGATGCTGCTACTTCTGCAGTGTTAGAGAAAGGTAAGAGAAACGTAGAGATATTGAAACAAGCTCAGTTCTCTCCTTTGACAGTAGAAAAGCAAATTGCTATTATCTATTTAGGTTCTAAAGGTTTGTTGAGAAAAGTGGCGGTAAATAAAGTTCGTCAATTCGAAGAAGACTTTTTAAATAGATTGGAAGCGAAACATCCTGAAGTATTAGCGGATTTCAAAAAAGGTGGTTTGTCTGATGACTCTACTGCAAAAGTTGAAGCTTTAGCTAAAGAAATGGAAGGTTCTTACGCATAAAACTATTAGTATCATTTAAGCAAAAATTATAAATGGGAGCAAATCTTAAAGAAGTTAGAGGTAGAATTACATCTGTTAAATCGACAATGCAAATTACTAAAGCCATGAAAATGGTTTCGGCTTCTAAGCTTCGTCGTGCTACTGATAGAATTGTTCAAATTCGTCCTTATGCCAATCAACTCAATAGTGTGTTGGCAAATATTGTGAGTAACTTACAAGGTGATTACAATTTAGAATTGGCTCAAGTTCGTGATGTTAAGAAAGTACTTATCGTTTTAGTTACTAGTGATAAAGGTTTGTGTGGTGGCTTTAATGCCAATGTTCTCAAATTGGCTAAAAATCTAATTAAAGATAAATATGCTGATCTAGAAAATAACAATGGTATAGAGTTGTTGTATATCGGAAAAAAAGGAATTGAAGGGTTTAGAACTTACAAAGTAGATAACAATACTTCTTATGTCAATACATTGGGTAAATTGGAATTTGAGAATAGTTCTCTTATTGCTCAAGATATCATTACTCTTTTCAAAAAGGGAACTTATGATAGAGTAGAAGTTGTCTATAATATGTTTAAGAATGCTGCTGTACAGATTCCTACTGCTGAACAATTTCTTCCTGTTCAAACAAATATTCAAGATGAGAATGTGAGTCCTTCTGATTATATATTTGAACCTGGTAAAGAAGAGATATTGGAAACTTTAGTGCCTAATATTTTGAAAACACAGTTTTTTAGATTTTTATTAGATTCTGTAGCTTCTGAACATGGTGCTCGTATGACTGCTATGGATAAAGCTACTGATAATGCCAACGAACTATTAAAAGAATTAAATATCGTTTATAATAGAGTTCGTCAAGCTGCCATTACAACAGAACTTTCTGAAATTGTGAGTGGTGCTGCTGCATTGTCTGCTGAATAATTAATTATTAAAATTAAATATAATAGAGGCTGTCTTTTTAGGATAGCCTCTATTTTTTTGCTGATTGTATCTGATATATTAATATAGTTGATGAAGGCTTTGGAGGATTTTTGCTTGATGATAATCATTCGTATTTTCCTTCATTAAATTAAAAATTGGAATATTGTATTTTCAGATAGTTTTGGTATAACTTTGCCTAATGAATATTCGTGCTCAAATAGAAGCCATTCTTTTTACTGCTGAACAACCTATATCTATTGAAGAAATGAATGATTTTTTCACTAAATATTATGGAGTTGAATATCAGAATGAAGAGATAGCAAATTCTATTAATGAAGCCATATCCTTTTATGATAATAGTGAGATTCCTTTTTCAATAGTTCAGATAGGTGGAGGATATTTATTTAAAAGTAAGACAGAGTTTCATCCATTGATTTCCTCTTTTTTACAAAGAAACTCTATTAAAAGATTGACTATAGCTGCATTAGAAACTTTGGCAGTTATTGCTTACAAACAACCAGTTACTAAAAGTGATATAGAGACAATCAGAGGAGTAAATTGTGATTATACAGTTCAGAAATTAATGGAAAAAGAACTCATAGAGTTAAAAGGAAGAAGTGAAGAAGTGGGAAGACCGTTACTTTATGGAACAACCCCATTTTTTTTAGATTACTTTGGTATGAATAGTTTAGAAGAATTGCCAAAGCTTAAAGAATTTATTGAAACAGAAAATCAAATAGGTGAGAAAGAAAACATCGTTCGCTAATAATGAAGGTCAAAAAAGTAATTTTAGCAAAAAAAATATAAATACTAAATCTTCAGATAAGACTCCTTTTTCTAAGGATTCTTCTTTCAGAAAAGATAGAGAAAATACGAATCGTGATAATGATTTTTCATCATCTAAAAGATTTTCTAAAGGTGATTCATCCAGTCGTTCAGAAAGACCTAATTTTTCTAAGGACTCTTCTTTCAGAAAAGATAGAGAAAATACTAATCGTGATAATGATTTTTCATCGTCTAAAAGATTTGCTAAAGGAGATTCAACTAGTCGTTCAGAAAGATCTAGTTTTTCTAAGGATTCCTCTTTCAGAAAAGATAGAGAAAATACCAATCGTGATAATGATTTTTCATCGTCTAAAAGATTTTCTAAAGGTGATTCATCCAGTCGTTCAGAAAGACCTAATTTTTCTAAGGACTCTTCTTTCAGAAAAGATCGAGAAAATGCCAATCGTGATAATGATTCCTCATCGTCTAAAAGATTTTCTAAAGGTGATTCATCCAGTCGTTCAGAAAGACCTAATTTTTCAAAGGATTCTTCTTTCAGAAAAGATAGAGAAAATACGAATCGTGACAATGATTTTTCATCATCTAAAAGATTTTCTAAAGGTGATTCATCCAGTCGTTCAGAAAGACCTAATTTTTCTAAGGACTCTTCTTTCAAAAAGAAGAAAGATTTTAATCAAAAAGACAGTGATTTACCTTTCTTAAAAGGGATGCCAAAAGTGAATCAACCCAATCGCTTGGTAACATCTAAACCATCATCTCAGCCTAGTGATGAAACGAGATTGAATAAGTATATTGCTAATGCTGGAATCTGTTCAAGACGTAAAGCAGATGAATTAATTTCTCAAGGTCAAGTTCAAGTCAATGGAGTAGTTATTTATGAAATGGGGTATAAAGTTTTGCCTAAAGATATTGTTACCTATAATGGCAAAAAAGTTGTAAGTGAAAACAAAGTTTATGTTTTACTCAATAAGCCCAAAGATTTTATTACGACTACCTCAGATGAGAGAGATAGAAAGACAGTAATGCAATTAATTAAAACTGTCGCAGAAAGTGCTCGTTTGTACCCTGTAGGAAGGCTAGATAGAAACACTACGGGCTTGTTGTTATTAACCAATGATGGAGAATTGGCGCAGCATTTGTCTCATCCAAGTACCAATGTTGTAAAGGTATATCAAGTCGAATTAGATAAACCTATCAAGAAAGGAGATTTAGAATTGATTAGACAGGGAGTATTATTGGAAGATGGTATGGCTCATGTAGATGAGATAGATATTACTGAACCTCAAGTAGATGCAAGATTTGTCGGGGTAGCTATTCATAGTGGGAAAAATAGAATTGTCAGAAGAATATTTGAACATTTGGGATATGAAGTCAAAAAATTGGATAGAGTATCTTATGCTGGTTTGACAAAAAAAGATTTACCTCGTGGCAATTGGAGATATCTCACTGAAAAGGAATGGGTGTATCTTAAGCACTTGACTAGCGGAAGCATTAAGAAGTAAGTAGCTAAATGTGTTTTTGATTCCTGTTTTTAAAATATGAATAGGCTTAATAAGGTCTTGCAATGGATATATTTATTGCAATATTCTTATCATATTTTCACATTTAAGAACAGAATGGAATTGTAGAATAATCTTATATTCGTCAGCAAATAATTTAAACACTTATGAAAAAGTCATTAATATTGGCTTTCACGCTTTGTATTGGACAGCTTTTTTTCAACTCAACTAAGGCATCTGAAACACTTTTTACGATAGATGGCACACCTACTTCAAAAGAAGAATTTGAGTATATCTATAAGAAAAACAATATTAATAATCAGGCTGATTACTCAAAGTCATCATTAGATGATTATTTGAAACTTTTCATTAATTACAAATTGAAAGTCAAACAAGCTTATGCTTTGGGCTTGGATACGTCAGCTGCTCTTGTGAAAGAGTATGATGGTTATAGAAAGCAATTATTGGATTCGTATATCCAACGTCATTTAATTGACCCCTTGGTTCAACAAGAGTATGATCGTTCTCAATATGATGTTGCAATCTCTCATGTTTTTGTTTCAAAAAGTACTCCTCATTCTGAGCAGAAAATAAAAGAAGCTTATCAAAAATTGAAGAATGGAGATAAGTTTGAAGCTGTCGCAAAAAAATACTCTGAAGATTCAATTTCAGCCGTCAATGGTGGAAAGGTAGGATATTTCGCAGCTTTACAAATTGGGTATCCTCAAATTGAAGATGCATTGTACAATGTTCCAGTTGGAAAATATAGTGATGTCATTACAACAGATTTGGGTTATCATATAATTAGAGTGGATGCAACCCGTCCTGCTTATGGTAGAGTGAAAGTCGCTATCATTAAAATGGGTATTCCTTCAGATAAAGCTGCCCAATTAATCGTTAAAAATAGAATGGATAGCATCTATTCAGCTTTAAAAGCAGGAGGTGATTTTGCTCAACTTGCTGCTAAGTATAGCGATGATTACAATTCAAATATGAAAGGTGGAGAGCTAGAATGGTTTGGCATCAATACTTATGTGAAAGAATTTGAGAATGCCGCTTTTAATATTCCAAATGATGGAGAAATTTCTTTGCCTTTTGCGACAGCTACCTCTTATTATATTATTAAAAGGATAAGCAAAATGGCAAAATTATCTTTCGAAGAGTCAGAGTCTGTCATCAAAGCCAAGTTGATGCATTCCAAAATGTATGAACATAAATTAAATGATTTTTTGAGCCAACTTAAAACTCAATATAATTATGTTCCTAATAATGACAACTTAGATTTATTTACAAAAAAAGTTAATGCTCTTATTGATGTATATCCTTTCCAATTTCCAGTTCAATCAGCACCTTTGGAATTGTTTTCAATTAATGGAAAAAGTTTCAATGAAAATCAGATAGGAGAAGCTATTAAAAATAATTATGTTAAAGTGACAGGCAAGTTGGGTGAAGAAAGAACAAAAGCATTAGTAGAAATGGCACTCAATGATAATTTAATGAATGTATATGAACAGTTATTGGCAGATTCATTGATTGAGTATCGCAACTTATTAGATGAGTATAAAAATGGTGTTCTTATTTTTGAATTGACCAAAAATCAAGTATGGAATAAAGCAACTACTGATTCTATTGGACTAGAGAAGTACTACAACTCACTTGGCAATATATATATGTGGAATGAAAGAGCTGAAATTATTCATTTGGAAACAGATTCTTCTTTGAATGAAAATGTAATAGCAAAGCTCATTAAGAAACAAAAATTAAATACAAAGGAAGCTTGGAGTGCTTATATTCAAAAAAATCCTAAATCTGGAATATCTTTTTCTAATGAAATAATTGAAAAGGGTGATACCACACATGCTCCAATCAATTGGAATTTAGGATTGCATACAGACGAACATGGACATTTATATCAGACTTTAAGATTAATTCCAGCACATAAAAAATCACTTTCAGATGTTAGGGGTTATGTTGTTGCAGCTTATCAAGAATATTTAGATCAGGAGTGGATTAAACATCTTCATCAAAAGTATGATGTGAAAATTAACAAAGATGTTCTTCAAAGCATGGTTAAATAATACATAGTTTTTGACAAGACCTATATAAAACAATAAATCAGCTATCTTCGCACCATTATATAATAAAAGTAAATAGTGAAAAAAATATTATTAATAGCAGCCCTTATTATCAGCTATACATCGATTATCAAAGCCAATGAGTCGAAGGAAGGAATATTAGTGGATAAAGTTCAAGTCATAGTAGATGACAAAATAATCTTGCACTCAGATATTGAAAATCAGATTCATTTGATGTCCAAAGAATTGAAAAATAATAGAGAGTCAAGATGTTATTTGATTGAACAATTGATTATCAATAAGATTATGACTTCTCAAGCAGTTATGGATAGTATCGTTGTCAATGATGAGGAAGTAGATGCGGAATTAGATAGGAAGATTAATTACTATGTCAATATGCTAGGTAGCAGGAAAATGTTTGAAGAATATTACAATAAGCCTATTGAAGCTATTAAAGAAGATTTTAGAGATGATATCAAAGAGCAAATGCTGGCTCAACGTATGCGTAATAAAATTGTAGAAAACCTTTCTGTAACACCTACCGAAGTAAGAGATTTTTATAATAAAATTCCCAAAGATAGTCTCCCTTATTATAATACAGAGTATGAAGTTTCACAAATTGTGATTAAAGCCCATGTAGGAGAAGCTCAACAAAAGTTGGCTTTGGATAAAATATTAGATTTAAAAAGACGAGCTGAAGAAGGAGAAGATTTTGGACTATTAGCAACACTATATTCTGAAGATCCAGGCTCAGCTCCAGAAGGTGGAGAGTTGGGATTGATGCCGAGAGGAACTTTTGTCCCTGAATTTGAGGCTGCTGCCTTTAAATTGAAAGATGGTGAATTATCTGATATTGTGAAAACTCAATTTGGATATCACTTGATAAAATTGAATAAAAGAATTGGAGAGCAAGTAGATTGTAGCCATATCCTTATCAGAGTTCAAGCAGCTAATAAAGATTTAACCGCAGCTAAAGAAAAGGCTGATTCTATCAGAAAAGAAGTTGTGGCTAATCAATTGAAGTTTTTTGATGCAGTCAAACAGTTTTCTGAAGAAGAAAGTTCAAAGAACAATGGCGGGAGAGTGTTAAATTATGAAACTGGAGGAACTATCATGGATCCTCAAGAAATGGATCCGTATTTATATAAAATGATTGAAAGTCTGAATGAAGGTGAGTATTCTAGTGTAGAACCTTATCAGACTCAAGATGGATCTTATGCATTTAGATTTGCGAGAGTTGATTCAAAAGTAGCTCCACATGAAGCTAATTTGAGCCAAGACTATTCTAAGATTGTAGAGGCAGCTAAATCAGAAAAAGAACAGCGAATTATTCAAGATTGGGTCAACAGAAGGTCTAAAAAATCTTATCTTTTTATCAATGACGATTATAAAGATTGTCCAAATCTTGAACAATGGGTAAATACTAAAACAAATTAAGACTATGTTTCAAAATGATGTAGAAGGTATTCAAATCCTCCAACAAAAATACCAACTTCTTAAAGATGAAGTAGGAAAAGTTATTGTAGGACAAGATAAAACAGTAGAGTTAGTTCTGCTTTCTATATTATGTGATAGTCATAGTTTACTTGTCGGTGTGCCTGGACTTGCAAAAACATTACTTGTCAAAACTATTGCTCAAGCTTTAGATTTAAAATATAAGAGAATTCAATTTACTCCTGACTTGATGCCTTCTGATATTATAGGAACAGAAATGTTAGAAGGAAGTAGTTTTAAGTTTATTAAAGGACCTATTTTTTCAAATATTATCCTCGCAGATGAAATTAATAGGACTCCTCCCAAAACTCAAGCGGCATTACTTGAAGCAATGCAGGAGCGTACAGTCACAGTTGGAGGTGTAGAATATAAATTGGACTTACCTTTTTTTGTTTTAGCAACACAGAACCCTATAGAACAAGAAGGAACTTATCCGCTTCCAGAAGCACAGTTGGATAGATTTATGTTCAATATTCAATTAGATTATCCTTCTATTGAGGAAGAATATCAAATTGTGAAGCAGACAACTACTCCCAATAATATTGAAGTCAATAAAATCTTAACTAAAGATGAAATTATTGCCTTTCAGAATTTAGTTAGAAAAATCCCTGTTACAGATCATTTGATACAGTATGCTGTTAATTTGATTGCAGCTACTAGACCCAATAGTAAGAATACCAATCAGATTGTCAATGAGTATATTTCTTGGGGTGCAGGTCCTAGAGCATCTCAAGCAATTGTTTTAGCAGCCAAAGCTTATGCTGCAATTCATGGAAAATTTGCACCAGATATTGAAGATGTAAAGGCTGTTTGTATTCCAATTTTGAGACATCGAATAATAAGAAATTTTAAAGCCGAAGCAGAAGATGTAAGTTTAGAGCAAATCGTTTCTAAAATTATGTAATTTAGTGCTCAGGTTTTCATTATGAGCGATAGTATTAAACACGAATGTGGAGTTGCATTAATTAGACTCCTAAAACCACTTTCCTATTACAAAGAAAAATATGGTGATATACATTATGGATTAACCAAAATGTATCTTCTCATGGAAAAGCAGCACAATCGAGGTCAGGATGGCGCTGGTTTGGCTAGTATTAAATTAGATTCAAGTCCAGGCCATAGATATTATGATAGGATTAGAAGCGTGGAAAGTCAGGCAATAAAAGACATTTTTGAGTCTATTTTTTCACAGTTTTCTGTATTAACTCCTGAAGATAAGGAAGCTTTGGAAGACATGGATATTGTTAAAGAGCAATATCAGTTTATGGGAGAATTGCTATTAGGGCATCTTCGATATGGTACTCATGGTGGAAATAGTATGCATAATTGCCACCCTCGAATACGTTCAAATAATTGGATGACAAGAACCTTGTTTATTGCAGGTAATTTCAACCTGACTAATGTTAATGATTTATTTGATCATTTGGTGACATTAGGACAATTCCCAAGAGAGAAGTCTGATACAATGACTGTTTTGGAAAAAATTGGACATTTTTTAGATGTTGAAAATCAAAAGATTTTTAATTATTATAAATCAAGAGGTTTAGGGAATAAAGAGATAACAAGTATTATTGCTCAAAATCTAGATATAGCAAAAATTTTACAAGAATCTGCTGACGATTTTGATGGTGGATATGTTATGGCAGGTATGGTGGGTCATGGAGATGCATTTGTTTTAAGAGATGCGAATGGTATAAGACCTGCATATTATTATCAAGATGATGAAATTGTTGTTGTGGCATCAGAGAGACCAGCTATCCAAACCTCATTAAATGTTTCAAGGTCAGACGTTAAAGAGTTAGAGCCTGGTACAGCTTTAATTATCAAGAAAGATGGAACTGTTTCCAATGTAAGATGTCTTCCAGAGAAAGAAAGAAAATCTTGTTCATTTGAAAGGATTTATTTTTCAAGAGGAAGTGATGCAGATATTTATAATGAAAGGAAGCAATTAGGGAAACAACTGGTTCCTACGATATTAAAAAAGGTCAATTTTGATTTTGACAACACCGTATTTTCTTACATTCCTAATACTGCTGAAGTAGCGTTTTATGGCATGATGGAAGAACTCAATAAAGAAGCATTAAAATATAAGTTTGAAAAAGCTGCTGAAGAATCATGGACTAATGAAAAACTCCAAACTGAATTATTGAAATTGCCTAGGATTGAAAAGATTGCAGTTAAGGATGTTAAGTTACGCACCTTTATTACAGAAGATTCTTCTAGAAATGATTTAGTTCATCATGTGTACGATGTTACATATGGAATAGTGAAGAATGATATAGATACTTTAGTTGTGTTAGATGATTCAATTGTCAGAGGAACTACACTGAGAGAAAGTATCCTTACAATGCTAAGCCGATTGCAACCTAAGAAAATTATTATTGTTTCTTCTGCTCCTCAGATTAGGTTTCCAGATTGTTATGGAATAGATATGTCCAAGATGGGTTCTTTTGTGGCATTTCAAGCAAATATTGAGTTGTTGAAAGAGAATGGACAATTAGATTTTATAGAAAATTTATATAAGAGATGTAAGATAGAGTTAGAAAAACCTGTCTCTCAAATGAATAATCTTGTGAAAGAAATTTATTCACTATACTCACCAGAGGAGATTTCAAAGAAAATAGCTGAGATAGTTACTCCATTACATATTCTTCCAGAGGTAGAAGTAGTATATCAATCTATTGAAGGGCTTCATGAAGCATGTCCAAATCATTTAGGAGATTGGTATTTTACTGGAGATTATCCAACTGATGGAGGTGCTCAAGTCGCTCTTACTGCATTTGTGAACTATATAGAAGGGCGAAATGTGCGCTCATATTAGAGAAAATCAAAAAAAACATAAATAATTAATAAAGAATTTCAATAAAATTTGCATTTTTTAAGTTGTGTGACTTATCTTTACATATTAATACCTGTTGGAAAAATTAAATAGTATATTATGGGTTTGAAAAAATTTACTCTTTTAGGGTTGTTGTCTTTTGCTACTGTGGTGCCTTCTGTAGCTCAAGATTCAACAACGAGTAGTTCTGAAGTTAATTATAATAAACTTCCAGAAGAATATTGGCCAATTAAGAGCCAAGTGAAAAAAAAGAATCAAGATCAATTAGAGGCGTATATTAATGGTGATACTTTGTATGCACCTAGAGTGAAAAGACAATTAGCAATTGGTGTTGCTGGTGGTCTTGCTTCTGTTAGTGGAGATGTTCACTCTGTAGGTGGTTTTGGAACATCTTTGTTCTTTAGACATAATATTAGCTATATCCTATCAGCTCGTTATGAGTTTGGTTTTTATAGAACTTGGGGACAAAACTACGAACCAAGATCTTTGAGAGGTGATTTGCAAGATCCCAATACTGCTTATAGAAATACTGCGTATAAAGGAGCAAATGATTATAGAGGTGCAGGTGTAAGTATTGCATTTGATAACTATAAGACAGATATCTTAGACTTGAACGCGTCAGTATTGGTCAATTTGACAAATATCATGTTGATGCATCGTAAACAATCTCGTTTTAATTTATATGCACATTTCGGTGGTGGTATCATGAATTATAAAACATGGGTAGATGCATTGGATGATGATGGAAATGTTTATAACTATAATGCTATTCAAAAGGATATAGAAGCATTTGACCCAGGAAGTGAAAGAGGAACTAATATTTCTCCTAGTGAAAAAAGAGATGTCAGAAAGTATCTTTATGATAATGTTTATAATGCAAGACCTAGAGGTCGTGATTATGAAACTTTAGGTGAAGGTCATAAAGATGAAGAACAGATTTTTGGTAGAGTATCTAACTTTACTGGTACTGCTGGTCTAGGTGTTGAAGCATTAGTAGGTAAGAAGAAAAGAGTTTCAGTAGGATTGGAGCATAGAGTAACTTTTACTAATGATGATTTGTTAGATGGTGTTAGATGGGCTGACCAAGGAGACTTAACTAGAGATTTTGATACTTATCACTATGTTTCTGGTAGAGTATCATTCTTCCTAGGCAATAAAGAGAAAAGAGCTATTCCTATGTGGTGGGATAATCCTCAAAATACTTATATGCGTAAGTATGAAGCTCCTGGAGATCATTTGAAAGATGATGATAATGATGGTGTAGATAATTTCTATGACCTTGAGCCAAACACTAAAGCTGATTGTCCAGTAGATTCTCACGGTAGATTGTTGGATAGTGATGGAGATGGATGTCCTGATTGTGAAGATCCAGAACCATTCTCTTCTCCATTGTTACCAATCGTAGATTGTAAAAATGTTTATGAAGGTTTTGCTTCTAAAGAATGTTGTGATGCTAAAGCAGCAGCAGGTAAAGCTCCAATAATCTTCCCTGTCGTTCCTTTTGCTCCAGATCGTTTTGGTACTAATAACTTTAGCGAATTGGATCAAGTGGCTAAGATTTTACAAGAAAATCCTGACATGACTGTAGTTGTTAAAGGTATTTCTAAAAGCCCTAAAAACATTAAGTATAATGAGCAATTGGCTTGGTTACGTGCTAATAAAGCTGTTGAAACTCTAGTTGAAAAATACGGAATCTCAAGAGATAGATTTATTATTCAGTATGAGGGTGAAACTATCAAATCTGAAGGTGGTGATTTTGATAAATTCCAAAATAACAGAGTAGAGTTCAGAGCTGCTGAAAATGGTGAAACAGGTTCTAGCAATCCTCCTGCTCCACACCCAGGATATAAAGCTGGTAAATTATAATATACAGTATTGTAGATAAAAAGGGGCTTGCAGAAATGTGAGCCCCTTTTTTGTATTTGTTATGTGTCAATGTTCTGAATTCTTTATATTGCTATATCCCTTTGAAAGCTTACTCTTAATATGAACAAATCAATACTTCTTTATTGTTTATCATTATTCTGTCTTCTATAATTATTATCTTTGTCAGTTTACAATTAATTATCAATGGATAAAAATACCATTACAGGTTTTATTTTACTGGCTTTAATGACAGTCGGATATGTTTTTTACACCAATAAAGAACAAGCGAAACTTGAAAAGCAAAAGGCTATAGTTGAAGCTGTTTCAAAATCAGTTAATAAGGATACCGTTTCTAATAAAGAAGATGTTGATTCTATAGATACTATTATTCCAGTTAAAAATTTTGGTAGTTTTTCTTCTTTTGCTTCAGGTGAATCAAAATTGATTAATGTAGAAACCGATCATGCTATTTATGTTTTTTCTTCAAAAGGTGGAACATTATCTAGTGTGACATTAAAAGATTTTAAAACTCACGACCATTTACCTTTGGTATTATTTGATAGTACTGATAATAAAATAGATTTTTCTTTCTTTAATAAAGAGAATATAGAGATTCACTCAAGTGAGCTATTTTTTGAAACATCTGCTGTTAATGCTAAAATTACAGGTGATGATACAATTCGATTGGATTTTGTATTGAATTTAGGAGGTAATTCTCAGTATGTTCATTCTTATGTGATTCATGCAAATGATTATTTGATTGATTTTAAAATCACATCTAAGAATAAAAATCAATTTATTGCTTCATCCAATAAGTCTATCAATGTGAATTGGAGGCAAGAACTTCCATCATTGGAAAATAGTATAAAGGAAGAAAGAATGTATTCTAGTTTGTATTATAGAACAGTAGATGAGAATGTCGATGAGTTGAGTACAAGTAAGAATGATGATAAAATTCTAGATCAAGATATCCAATGGGTTAGTTTTAAACAAAAATTCTTCAATACTACCTTTATTTCTATGAATCATCCTTTTGAGAAGGGTGCTCGTGTAAAGGTGAATATTAATGAAAAGAGTGTTGATGTTGTTAAGGGAGCTGCTGCAGATTTATCTTTACCTATCAATGGAGGTCAAGATTTAGATTTAGGAATGCAGTGGTATTTAGGCCCTAATAAATACTCAGAGCTTAGAAGTCTAAAAATTGGATTGGATGAAATTATTCCTTTAGGATGGGCTATTTTCGGTTGGGTAAATAAATTTTTGATTATTCCTATTTTCAATATTTTAGGGAAATTTATTTCGAATTATGGTATTATTATTTTCCTACTTACAGTTCTTTTAAAATTGGTATTAGCTCCTTTAAATAGAAAGCAATTGATTTCAACTACTAAGATGCAAATTTTGAAACCTGAAATTGATGAGCTGAAAAAGAAGTATCCTAATGATAAACAAATGGTAGGTGCTAAGCAAATGGAATTATTTAGAAATGCTGGTGTGAATCCTATGGGTGGTTGTCTGCCTATGCTTTTGCAAATGCCTATTCTTTTTGCAATGTATAGATTTTTTCCAAACTCAATAGAGTTAAGGCAAGCACCATTTTTATGGGCATCTGATTTGTCCCATTATGATTCTATCTATACTTTGCCATTTACTATTCCAATATATGGTGATCATGTCAGTTTGTTTACCTTATTGATGGCTATTACTTCAATTGCATATACTAAGATAATGATGAGTCAGCAATCTATGAGCGTTGGAGGTAATGATGATATGATGGCTATGCAGATGAAGATGATGCAATATTTGACGCCAATCATGTTCTTATTTATGTTTAACTCATTTTCTGCAGCATTGAGTTATTACTATTTCTTGTTTAACTTTTTGTCTATTGTTCAGACTTATGTGCTGAAAAAATTCTTTATTAATGAAGATGCTTTAAGAGCAGAAATTGAATTTAATAAGAAACAACCTAAAAAGAAATCTTCTTGGCAGGCAAGAATGGAAGAAATGATGGAGCAACAAAAAGCCATTCAAGATAAAAAGAAGAAGTAACTAAGTCGTTTACTAAACCGATAATATAGTATTTATTGGTTATATTGTCTTTAAATTAATGAATGGGACAGTATAACGATATTCCAATGCTTAAACCATTTATAGGTTTTTTGATTGGAATTCTTTTTGCCTTTTATTTTGATTTTTCTAATGTTTTCTATTTAGCATTAGTCGTTATTTTTGGTGCAACTGGATTGATTTTGATGAGTTCTTCTTTTAGAAAGACTTATTGGATATCCATGTCTGGATTTTTATTGTTGCTTTCTTTATTATTTGCAGGAAGCTTAAACTATTCTTTTAAAAAGAACTATCAACCTTTAAAAGATGGATATTATTCATTTCAAGGAGTGATGTCTAGGTCTATCAGTAGGCATAAAGATTATACAAGGTGCTACCTAGATATTCTATCTGTAGATGGGGGAAATTTGCCTCGCTCTTATACAATAGTTGCCAATATTTCTGATACAATGATTTTTGCAGGTGATACGATTTGGGCTTCTTCTTATATACATCCATTGGTGTCTGCTATCAACCCAGGTCAATTTGATGTCAAAAAGTATTATGGTTACAAATATATTTATCAGACGTGCTCGATTAAAAAGGGTAAGTTTTTTATAAAATCTTTTGATGGTTTATTTCATTTTCAGCGTTGGTGTCAAAAGTCAGCTTTATGGTGTGGTGAAGTTTATAAGAAGTATGTTCCTTCAAGAAGTTCATTAACTATTCAAGCTTTATTGTTAGGCATCAAAGATGAAATATCTTCAGATATGATGGAGGTATATATGCATACTGGAGTGATGCATGTATTAGCTGTTTCGGGAATGCACGTAGGTATTTTATATGTTGGTTTATTGGTATTACTTCGTCCATTGTATAGAAGATGGAAGTTTTCTACTTTTTTTGCTATTCTATTAGTTTGGGTATTTTCTTTTATTACAGGAGGTGGTCCCGCCATATTAAGAGCTGCGATAATGCTCACGTTTGTTGATATTGGCAAGAAAATTAATAGCCAATCTAACTCAGTAAATTTATTATTGGTATCTGGTTTTATTTTGCTATTGTTTCAACCCTATTTGGTTTGGGATATTGGATTTCAGCTTTCATTTGCTGCTATGTTGGGAATTTTTTATTTTATGAAACCTATTCAAAATCTTTTTTACTTCAAAAGAAATTGGGTGAAAAATTATTTCTGGACTCCAACAGCAATGTCTATAAGTGCTCAATTTGCTACTACTCCATTGACTTTTTATTACTTTGGAAATTTCCCAGTTTATTTTATTCTGACTAATATTTTCATTCTTTTACCTATAACAATTGCTCTTTATGGTGGAGTATTCTTGTTGCTTTCATCATTGATTCTCCCTTTTTCAGTAAATCTTTTTATTGGGAAAATTTTAGATTTTATTATTTATTATGGATTTGATGGTTTCTTGCAATGGATGTCAAAACTGCCAGGTTCATATATCAATCATATTTATCTTGATTTATGGCAAGTGATGGTATTGAGTATTTCTATTTTCTTCCTTGGAAAATGGTTGTATAATTTGAAGAATGCAAAATGGTTGATTTGGAGTGCTTTGTTTTTTAGTATTTCATTGTTGGGTACATTTGCTCGTCAATATTATTTGTCTTCACATCCTCAAGCTCATATTCTTCATGTTTCCGGTCATCACGTAATTGCTGTTCATGATTATCTCTGGAGTGATAAATCTATTAATGATTCAATTATTAAAAAGAATGTTTTTTCTTTAAATGGCTATTTGAGAGAAAGTGGCGTAAATAAATGGAGTAAAAAATTGCCTATTTATTCAAAAGAAGATTCTAATCTTTTAACTGTGGGGAATTCTACTTTTTTTATTTTAAATCAAAATCTTAAGGATTTTTGTTCTGAATACCCAATTTCAGTTGATTATTTGATATTGGGTAATGATTTGTTTTTGAATACCGATGAATTGCTCAAAAAGTTTCATTTCTCGCATTTAGTAATAGATGGTGCTTTAGACTTCAAAAAATACCAATTATTTAAAAGGTTATTGAATGAAGCTCAAGTTCCTTTTTATGATGTCAGAGAAGAAGGAGCTTTGAAGGTTTCTTTATAATATTTTTAGTGTTTCTAAAATAACATGATAAACTTTATCTAACTCTTCATTTGTAATACAATAAGGAGGAATAATGTAAATGGTATTGCCTAATGGTCTTAATAATACCCCTTTTTGTAAGAAAGCTTTATAGTATAAATCTCTTTTTGAATTGAAATAGCTCGTAGGCTCATTGTTTTTGATGTCAAATGCCAATATTGTTCCTGTCTGTCTAGGATTTTCTACTTTGGGATGACTTTGTAATTGATATAAAAAAGCTTGATGTTTATATACTATACGGACAATCTCGTCAATATAACCTGGTTGTCTGAAGATATCTAATGAAGCTAGCCCTGCCGTACAAGCCAATGGATTTGCTGTATATGAATGCCCATGGTAGAATGTTTTTAATGGATCTTTTTGTAAGTAGGCATGATAAATTTTTGAAGTACATGAAGTAGCTCCCAATGCCATATATCCACCAGTCAATCCTTTGGAAAGACAAAAAATATCTGGAGCTTCTTCAAAATGGTCACAAGCAAACATTGCTCCTGTGCGTCCAAAGCCTGTCATAACTTCATCAGCAATAGTGATAATGTCCAATTGCTTACAATGGCGGATAATTTTTTCAAGTAATTCTGCTTCGTACATTAACATCCCTGCCCAGCCTTGCACTAATGGTTCGAAAATAAACCCTGCTATATCATGCTCTTGTGCTGTAAGGCTGATTTTTTCTAATATTGTATCTATGTTCTCATCTGTTGGAGTCGGAATATGAATAACATTAAATGCGGGCTTGCCATAAGGGTCATTGAAAGGACTATCTGCACCCACAGCCATTGACCCAAAAGTGTCACCATGATAACTGTTTTCAAATGCAAGAAAGCTGTGTTTCTTTTGACCGATGTTATACCAATATTGCATAGCCATTTTGATTGCCACCTCTACGGCTGTCGAACCATTATCTGAATAAAATATTTTTGATTGATTCTCAGGTAATAATTTTAATACTTCTTCAGCTAACTCAATAGCAGGTTGATGTGTAAATCCTGCAAAAATGACATGTTCAAGTTGATCGATTTGCTCTTTTAATCTTTGATTGATATGTGGATGTGTATGCCCATGCAAATTGACCCACCATGAAGAAACTGCATCGATATATTCATTGCCTTGATCATCATATAGATAGATTCCTTTTGCTCTGACTATATTGATATTAAAATCTTCTTTCCATTGAGGGGTACAAGGATGCCAAATAGCTGTTTTGTCTCGTTTATTCCACTCCATATCTCTTTAAATTTATTTTTAGCTGGATAGCTAATGATTGTATGTTTTTGTGATTAATTTCTTCTAATTCAGGTATTTCTAATAAAAGTGGAACTTGTGTGTAATTACTTATCCATTCATTGGTATCTGGGAGTGCCTCTCCATTTGAGATATATCCTATGATATGGATGTTCCTGTTTTTTAATGCTTCTAGACTGAGTATAGTATGATTGATATTGCCTAAATATTGTTTAACAACTAAAATGACAGGAATATTCCATTGTTTTAAAATATCAATAAAAAGTTGAGTAGAATTGAACGGAACCATTAATCCTCCTGCTGTCTCTATGATTAAGTTTTGTTGTATATCAGGTGATTTTAATTGAGAGGTGTCAATTTCTACTGAGTCTATTTTTGCAGCAATATGAGGAGATAAAGGTTGTTGAAGTAAATATATTTCAGGAAGAATCTCACTGTTAGTCCATTGTGCAATAAAAGCACTGTCTATATCTCCAGCGCCATTCAAATATCCCGTCTGTATGGGTTTCCAATATGTTGCATTGAGTGCTGTGCATGCTATTGCTGAAACAAGAGTTTTGCCAACATCTGTTCCTATTCCTACTATTGCAATTTTATTTCCCATCATTTTCATTGAGTAAAGTAGCTATCAATAATTGAATTTCATCGATAGTATTTTGACTGTGTAAAATAATCCGAAGTTGCTCTTTCCCTTTAGGAACAGTTGGCGCAACAATAGGTTGAATTGCCATGCCAATATTTTGTAATTTCTGAGCTAATATTTTTACATTTTGTTCACCTGGTAGGATAAAAGAAAAGACTGGTCCTTCTCCACTTAAGTTTTGTAAATCAAAAGTTCTTTGCTTAAAATATTGAATATTTTGATGGAGTTTCTTAGCTGCATTTGGAAATTTTAATAAAAATTGATGTGCTAAATAAATATGGTAAATATTGTGTGGAGGAAGAGCAGTTGTGTAAATAAAATTTTTTGAAAAATTAATCAGGTATTCTTTAGTTTTCTGACTACATAAAATTGCTGCACCATGTGAGCCAATTGCTTTTCCAAAAGTGACAATGCGTGCAAATAATGAGTTTCCAAAATTTATTTCATTGCAAAGACCTCTGCCATTTTCACCAAAACAACCTACTGCATGAGCTTCATCAACTATGATTTGAAGGTTGTATTTTTGAGCTATTTGTGCAAGTTTTTCCAATGGAGCTTTATCGCCATTCATTGAATAATAACTTTCACAGACAATCCAAGCAATTTTTTTAGTTGGATATTGCTCAATTTTGTTTTCTAAATCTTCAATGTCATTGTGATTGAAGGATATTGTTTCTGCTTTTGACAGTTTTAACCCTTGGTGCATTGAAGCATGTATAGCTTCGTCAAAATACACTATATCATCAGGTCTTATAATAGTAGAGAGTAATCCGACATTGGCATCAAATCCAGAATTGAATAGAAGTGCAGATTCGCTCTGATAGAAATCTGCCAAGAAATCTTCCACTTGTTCGTGTATGGAGGAATTTCCGCTTAAAAGTCTTGAACCCGATGACCCTAATTGTTGAAATTGAAATTCAGATAGTTTTTGTTTGATCCAAGCAGATTGAGTAAGTCCCAAATAATCATTGGATCTAAAGTCTATCAAATCACCTAATAGCGTCAGTTGTCTATATCTATTATTTTCTTGACGATTTTTGAGCGATTCAGCTATTCTATCTTGAATATTATCAAAATGGCTAATTGAGGATTTCATTTGACTCTACACCTTCTGTTTTGAAGGATTCTCTTGGTTGCAATCCTAATAATTCAAACATTGCCATGTCGTCTGAATGTTCTGGATTAGGAGTAGTTAACAATTTGTCTCCTGCAAAGATAGAATTGGCTCCTGCCATAAAACAAAATGCTTGTTCTGAAATAGGCATCTCCAATCTTCCAGCCGACAGACGTACCATTGACATTGGCATTAAGATTCTGGCTGTGGCTACCATTCTTACCATCTCAAATACAGGAACTCTTTCTCTTCCTTCTAAAATCGTACCTTCAACTGCAACAAGTGCATTGACTGGGACCGATTCTGGATGTTGAGGCAAAGTAGCTAAGGTGTGCAGCATACCGATTCTGTCATCATGGCTTTCTCCCAAACCTATGATTCCTCCACTGCAAACTCTGATTCCTGCTTTTTGTACATTTCCGATAGTTTTTAATCTATCATCGTATGTTCGAGTAGTTATGATTTTATCGTAATATTCTTCAGATGTATCCAGATTATGGTTGTATGCATAAATACCAGCTTCTTTGAGTTGGACAGCTTGTTCTTCTGTCAACATCCCCATTGTACAGCAGACTTCCATTCCCATATCATTTACACCTCTCACCATTTGGAGGACTTTCTCAAAATCTCTATTATTACGAAGTTCTCTCCATGCTGCCCCCATGCAAAACCTTGTAGAGCCACTATCTTTGGCTTCTTTGGCTTTGGTAAGTACAGAGTTGACATCTAATAATTTGTGTATTTCAATATCTGTATGATATCTTGCTGATTGTGAACAATATGAGCAATCTTCAGTACAGCCTCCAGTTTTTACAGACAAGAGTGTACAGACTTGAATTTCATTGGGAGTATGATATTTCCTATGAATAGTTGCAGCTCTATATACAAGCTCTAATAATGGGGAATTGTAAATTTCAGCGATTTCTTCTATTTTCCAGTCATTACGGATATCAGACATGAATTGTAATTTTCAACTAAATTACTTTTTTAATGTTGAATATCAAATTTGAAAGATAGTTCTATAGTCAAAAATGGTATATAATTTTAATATTCTTGTTGAAATGAATGAAAATAGAATTTTTTTTCTCTCAGAAGATTGAAGAAATTATGAAATGATAGATGCAATCAATTTTCTATTTCCTCCTCGATTTCTAAATTCGCAAAGATATATTCCTTGCCACACCCCAAGTGCTAATTTTCCATTGATAATAGGAATATTAATTGAACTACCAGAAAATACACTTTTAATATGTGCTGGCATATCATCTAACCCTTCAACAGTATGTGAATAAGGAAACCCAATTTCAGGGACTAATCGATTGAAAACCATCTCAAAGTCATCTAGTACTGTTTGGTCAGCATTTTCGTTAATACAAATACCTGCTGAAGTATGTTGGATAAATACTTGTAATATCCCTTCTTCTGGCAATGCTGGGATGCTTTTTAATATTTCTGTAGTGATCAAATGAAAACCACGAGAATATTGAGGTAATGTAATAGGAAAATTTTTAACCATAAATGTTCGATAAAGATATTAAAGGTATAAATACTCTTGGTATCCTTGCGAAGATAGAAGTTAAGACTTGTTTATATTGCTAATAAATTTTTAATAAAAAGGTCTCTTTTGTTATAATTTTTAATGCAAATGCAAATAATAAGCTAATTATTCCACTGAAAAATAGTGATACCAACCAAAATGTTTCAGTTTGATATAGAACATAGTTAATGGTAAATACTGTGATGATAAAAGTAACTATCTTAAGGAAATAGATGAAATTAAAGTTGATTTTGAATATTTTGATGATGGCAATTGAGTAAACAGTAAGCATTAAAATCTGTGTGGAAAATGTTGCTATAGCAGCTCCTAAAGCTCCATTTTGGGGAATGAAATAATAGTTTAAAAATACATTCATTATACTAGCGACAGCTAAGCTTGGTATCATTATTCCGAAAGATTTTTTTACAGTCAACAGAGGGCCGAAAACATATAAAAGACCAACAGGAATAAAGTTTAATAATAAAACAATGAAAATTGTACTACTATAATCTGGTGCATCAGGGTATAAAGTATTGATGATTTCTTTAGCGTAAAAAGTGCCACCCAAAACAATAGGAACAATAATAATTGTCATCATATTGAATCCTTGTCTAATTATTTTTTGCAATTGTTCAATCTGACTGAGCTTATGGGCAAATAAGGGTAATAGAATCCCAGCGATGATATACCCAATATTATTGACAGACTCCATGATTCGGTAGCTTTGAGCATATATCCCTGCTTCATAAGCTCCTTTTTCACCTAGCATTTTCTCTATCATTACTGTGTCAATACGATAGTAAACAGTCATTAGAAAATATATTGTGGCAAAAGGTATAGCTGATACAATGATATTTTTAAATAATTTCTTATCAAACTGCCAATGAAATTTAGTGCTGAGTTGTAAGCTGAAATAAATACTAAAAGCGGTTGTTATGGCTAGAGAAATAGTCTGTATCCAGACGAAATTTTGAATATTCAAATCAAATATCCTAGGATTTGGAAGTATCATGATAGTGCATCCAATAATCATGAGAAATTTATCCAAAGAAGATAATAATGCATCTTTTATAAATAACCTATGTGCGCTAATATTGGCTCTGAAAAATATATTAAATGACAAAAGAATCTGGTTCAAAATCAACCAAGGGAAAAAATTATAATGAATATATCCCAATGCACTTGCCACAGTGATAGATAGTATCAAATAAATGATAGTCATTGCCAATTTTGAAGTGACTAAGCCTGGAAACACCTTCCCAAATCGACTACTATCTAATGCAATCTCGGTCTGTGTGTAATTTTGCAGGCCGAAATCTAAGAATATTTGAAAGAGATAAGTGAAGTTGAAAACAGCAAAATAGATTCCATATTCATGACTTCCTAATTCATTTTGTACTGTACGGTCAATGCCAAATATCCAAATAGGTTTGATTATAAAATTGACAGCTAGAGCAAATATAGTGTTGAATAAGAAAGACTGTCGCATACTCATGTTTTCTATTTATACACTTCATCTAATGCTGATAAAATAATATCGCAAGCAAATTCAATTTCTTCTTTTGTAATGATTAAAGGTGGAGCTATACGCATAGCACTCGATTCAAATAAAAACCAATCAGTCAAAAGCCCTTTTTGAATACAAGATTGAATGACTTTTTTCAGATTGTCAAAATTATCTAAATGGACTGCTATCATTAACCCTTTATGAGTAATCCTTTGAATAGCAGGATGTTTTAATTTGCTGATAAATAAATCTTCTTTTTCTGCAACTTGTTGAATGTAATTTTCTTTGAGAAGCACCTGAAGATTTGCCAACGCTGCAGCACAACTTACGGGATGTCCTCCAAATGTAGTAATGTGCCCTAGCATTGGATTTTCAGATAAGGAAGACATGATTTTTTTAGAAGATATAAATGCCCCAATAGGCATTCCTCCTCCAAATCCTTTTGCTAGTAATAAAATATCTGGTATAATACCCAATTGTTCAAAGGCAAACATGGAGCCTGTTCGGCCCATGCCAGTTTGAATTTCATCCATGACCAACAAGGTTCCTGTTTCAGTACATTTATGGCGTAATGCTTGCATATATTCCCTGCTAGGAACTGTAACACCACTTTCGGCTTGTACTGGATCGATGAAGACTGCCGCTGTCTGTGAGCTGATAAGATTTAAATCTTCAAGCTGATTATATTGCAGTCGTTGAATTCCCGGTAATAGAGGTCTGAATTTGTTTCTCCAATATTCATCTCCTAGTAAACTTAAAGCACCTTGAGTACTTCCATGATACGCTTTGTGAAACCCTATAATTTCTGGTCTTCCTGTATATTTTTTTGCCAATTTCATTGCCCCTTCAACTGCTTCTGCTCCAGAATTGACATAATAAACTTGTTGAAGTTGAGGTGGTAAAATGCTTGTAAGTAATTGAGCAAGCTGTACTTGTGGAGACATGACTAGTTCGCCATAGACCAAAGTATGCATAAATGTTTGAGCCTGTATTTGGACAGCTTTTACGATTTCAGGATGACAATGACCAAGATTGCTCACACTTATTCCTGCGATTAAGTCCATCCATTTTTTGTTATTTCTTCCATAAAGCCACATTCCTGATGCACTTTCAATCTCTAAAAGGAGAGGGGAATCACTTGTCTGTGCGATATGTTGAAGAAATATCTGTCTTTCAGATTGCATATTGCGAATATAAATGTATTAGATGTGAAATTATGAAAATTGGGTAATAGAGTTTCTCAATATGCAACTTATCATTGAACTATTGAAAATAAAAAAGGCCGCAATGAATGCGACCTTTGAAAAGTATTGTAGATAATAAAAAATTATTTTTCCAATATCATTGTCAATCCTTGACCTCTAGCTGCACAGATAGAAATAAATCCTCTACCAGAACCTTTTTCGTTTAAAAGTTTGGCTAGTGTAGCAATAATTCTTCCTCCAGTAGCTGCAAATGGGTGAGCCGCTGCAAGGCTACTACCTTTGACATTGAGTTTGCTTCTGTCAATAGAACCGAGGGCTTCAATACCTAATTTTGCAGATAATTCTTCACTTTCCCAGATTTTCAATGTTGCTAAAACTTGACCAGCAAAAGCCTCATGTATTTCATAGAAATCAAAATCTTGTAGTTTTAAGTTGGCTTTTTTCAACATATCATGAGCAGCAATAGCTGGAGCCATCAGTAGATTATGTTTGTTTTCTACATACTCAATTGCTGCAAGTTGAGCAAATGAAATGTAAGCAAGGATAGGGAGGTTATGAGCTTTAGCCCATTCTTCAGAAGCCAAAAGGACAACGGAAGCACCATCTGATAAAGGAGTAGAGTTTCCAGCAGTCATTGTACCTCCATTCTTATCAAAAGCTGGTTTAAGTGTTGCTAGTTTTTCCAATCTTGTATCAGGTCTCAAGTTGTTATCTCTTGTTAATCCTTTAAAAGGAGTAATCATGTCGTCAAAAAATCCCTCTTCATAAGCAGCAGCCATTTTTTTATGACTTTCAAAAGCCAATTGATCTTGTTCTGCTCTTCCAATTCTATAATATTTTACAGTGTATTCTGTATGACCACCCATTGAAAGACCTGTCAAAGGCTCTTGATTTGCAGGTATTGTAGGTATGAAATGCTTAGGACGAATTTTAGCAATTGCTTTTAGTCTTTCAGTGTTTGTCTTAGCTCTATTGGCTTCTAATAGTACACGAGTCAGGTCATCACTCAATACGATAGGAACTTGGCTTGTAGAATCTGCACCACCAGCGATACCTACTTCAATCTGACCCAAAGCGATTTTATTAGCGATATACACAGCTGCTTCAATTCCTGTATCACAAGCTTGTTGAAGATCAACAGCAGGAGTATTTGGATGCAAAGATGTTTTCATGATTGAATCTTTCATCAAATTAGGTTCTTCGCTACTTTTTAGGACTGCTCCACCAGCTACTTCACCTAAAAGTTCTCCTTGAAGATTGCATTTGTCTATCAATCCATTTAAAGCAGCCACCATCATTTCATGGATAGTTACTTCAGAATAAGCTGTATTTTGACGTGCAAAAGGGATTCTGTTATACCCAACGACAGCCACTTTTTTAGTGTTATTTGAATAATTCATAATAGAAATATTTTAATAAAATTAAGGACGTGAAAGATACAGAGAAATTAAGAGATAAGATTTATCTGAAGGTTTCTAATGTGTGATATTTGGGTTAAATACTTTATTGGCTATTGATAATTATTATTCATCAGGAGATAATCTGATGTGTTTTTGACAATAACTTTTTTTACTTCTGAATTTCTTCTGGGACTTGCTTGGCCAACATATTCAATGTGTCCAATGCAATTTTAATTATTCTATCCAATTTTTCAGGCTGTTGAACGTAATATCGATAAGAATGATATGACTGGCTATCTTTTAGATGATACTTTTCATCCAATATAGGGTAACTTGTAAGAAGAAGTTGATTGTATTGCTTCATGCCTGATGATGCTACTTTATTTTCTATCAGCAACGCATCGGCAATTATTCTCCCCATCATTTTTTCATCTATTAAATCAGTGGGAGGAGGAATAGAATTTTTATGTTTGCATTGTGCTAGAACATAAAACGCCAATATAAGTAGGCTATATTTGTAAACGCTAAAAAGATATTTCACTTCAATGGATATAATCACTAAAATTACAAAGATAATAGAAGAAAATCATGCCCAGCTGGTTGTTGTCAGTAAAACATATCCACCTGAACGAATATTAGAAGTGTATCAGAGAGGATTGAGGGTTTTTGGGGAGAATAAAGTGCAAGAGATTTTAGAGAAAAAAGATTTGCTTCCTTCAGATATTCAATGGCACATGATAGGACATTTGCAGTCCAATAAAGTCAAATTTATTGTGCCATTTATTTCAATGGTTCATTCTGTGGATAGTGATAGATTGCTTTCGGAGATTCAAAAACAAGCGAAAAGAGTGGGTCGTACTATTGATATTTTGTTGCAAATTTATATTGCTACAGAAGAAAGCAAATACGGGTTAAGTGAAGATGAATTGTGGGTGATATTAGATAAAATTAATCATCTAAAATTTCCAAATATCCGATTGAGAGGTCTGATGGGTATGGCTTCTTTTTCAGACGATATGGATGTAGTGAGGGGAGAGTTTAAGCGTCTAAAAATAATTTTTGACAATGTAAAAAGTAAATATCCTGCTGATTTCTTTGATACTTTGTCTATGGGAATGTCGGGTGACTTTGAATTGGCTTTGGAGGAAGGAAGTACGATGGTCAGGATAGGTAGTTTGATTTTTGGGAAGCGCGATTACTCATGAGAAATTTATTTTTTTTGATTTTACTTTTGGCTTTTAGTGATGCGTTTTCACAAGTTACTAATATTGAAGCAAGACGTGTAAAGACGGATACAGCTGGTTGGTATGGTGAAGTAAATACTGGTTTTAAAATTGTAAAAGAAGTTGGAAAGGTTTTTTCTTCCAATTCGGATATGCGTATTCAATACAAAACACCCAAGGATCTATATTTATTATTAAGTGAATATAATTGGTCTCGAGCTAGTGAAAAATCTTTTACAAACAACTTTTATTTGCACTTGCGTTACAATAGAAAATTGAAAAGGGATTGGATAAGGTGGGAAGCTTTTACACAATATCAATTCAATGAAATTACTAAAATCAGGTTGAGGTTGCTCAATGGAACTGGGCCTAGATATAAGTTGCTGGGTAAAGAGTTAGGTTCTGTTTATCTTGGAACTTTATACATGTTTGAATATACTCAAGAACTGAATCAAGAAAAAGATATTTTGATAAAAAAGGAGCATCGTATGAGTTCATATTTATCTTTTAGCATTTTTCCTAATGATATTTTAAGTGTCATTTCCACAACATATTACCAACCTCGTATCGACAAATGGAAAGATTATAGAGTGTCAAATATTATCGACTTGAGGGCAAAAATTACTAAAAGATTTTCAATAAGTATGTTGTATAAATTAAATTTTGATACCTATCCAGCAGCAGGAATATCTAGACTATCTTATTCATTTGAAAATAAAATAGGCTTAACTTTCTAGACAATTATTGCTTGATGAACTGACTCGTTTTCTGAACTTGCCCTTGTCTGACTATTAATTGGTAATTTCCTATAGGTAAATGACTGATATCCAATTGGAAGCTATTAGGGTTCTGCATTTTAACTGGAGTATAAATTTCTTTTCCTAAAGCGTCAATTACCATCCATTTTGATGGAAGAATAGTATATGAATTCTTATTTAAATTGACATTGATAATTGATGAGCTCGGATTAGGATAGATTGTAAATAAGTCATTATTATTTTTGTAAACAATTGATGTTGGAACTTTTTCTTCATCAATGATTGGGAAAGATAAATATCCCAATGAATAACCCGGTAATACAAAGGTTGAATTACTTTCTACATTGTCAAATTTCTCAATAAATACATCTTCATAATCATCTTGTCCAGTAGTGTCTAAGAATGTGTAACCATTGCTAGAATATATATGCGGAGCACTTAGGTATTCGATGTATCCATTACTGATTTTTAGCAAGTTGGTATCTTTAAATGAAAGGCTAATGCTCTCTTCAGGATTGAATTGGATATCTTGACCAGATTTGTTACTAAAAACAATAATTAAATTGCCAATATTAGAATCAGTTGTATCTGGATTGGGTTCGAAATATGCTTTGCTGAATAAGTCGTATCGTGCAAGATTGCTTTCGTTAGTTATTGAATCATTTATTTTTTTGATTTCTTTTGTAGCCAAAGCTCCTAATATCGAATAAGTACTATAAGTAGTTCTTTTTATTTTTTTATAACTTCCATTAGGATTGACTAGAGAGGCATAAGCTCCGTAATTGTAGTCAGTAGGATGGCTCAACCATAAGTGTGGAAATGCATATTTGACTACATCTGTACGGTTGGTATTGTCGATAAATGATATAAAAGCCTCAAACTGATAAGAACTATGAAAAAATGTGTTTTGCCATATTGAATAATAGCCGTCAAAATAACCATTATCGGTATTGAATTCGGTCATCCACATTTTTTTTCCTGTTTCAGTGAGTTTAAAGAATTTATCAAATTCAGTATCTACTTTGGGGATTCTCACATGAATAAATTCATCAGCAATCGTTTTGATTTTCAATAGACTATCCACATTATTGGCATCCTCAGCAGTTCTAGGATCAATCATGGGACCAGAACTTTTGAAATAAAAGTGATGAATGACACCATCTACTAAAGGTAATATGGAATCTCTGATACCTTCGTTCCATACTTTATTCATATTGGGTTGGCTCCCAGTAAATGTAATTAATGCAACAGGAGCGGCTGTTTCAATTTTGGATCCTCTAGCAAATATGGCTTTGTTAAAAAACTCCACAATAGAGCGATATAGAGAAATATGCTCATTGATAGCTTTGCGGTATTTTTTTTCATTAAATGTCCATAATAGAGGATTATTGACCTCATTGTATCTGACACCTGTTGCTGGAATATGATAATAAAGCTCATTTCCATATTCTATACCTTCAAGATTTATAGAAGGATGATTGTGCAAAATATCATAAACATCGATTACATCTTTAATTCTCTTGTAAAAATCTTCAGAGATTTTCCCTTCATTTTTATATTGTTCCGCATCTTCCAAGCTTGATAATTCATCTAATACAGGGATTTCATTTTTGTTATTAAGATAAAATGTGAAAATATTAGGCAACCAGACAACTCTTTTCTTTTTATGAAATTTGGCTTGATAAATATCTGCATACTCCATTAAATTGTAGATATAATTTTGAGGAGCATATTCCTCATAAGACATACAATTAGGATTATTTTTAGCAAGGTCACATTTCATTGGATGCTCGACAGATTCAATTTCAGTTCTTAAAAGTCCATATCCTTTTGACGTGCCATTGAAATAATGATAAAAATTGGCAGTTGCACCTCCTGGCCATCTATAAATCAAATCTTCTGCTTCGATGATATCATCTAAAATTTCTACAGGTATTTTGCCATTGGCATCTAAAGAACGATAAAACATTCTTTCTGTATTTACGCCCATCGCATCAAAATGAATCTTTTCACCAATTGAATCTAAATTGGCGGCAATACTCATTTTATTTTGCCCCAAAAGCATTGAAGGAATTGATAGTAATACTGTAAAAATTAAACTTTTATACATTTGATTTGATTTCGCACAATGATACGAAAGATTTTAATACTTTTTGTTTTCAATCATAAGATGCTCTATGAAGAATAGGGTATAAATTATTATTTAACATTATTAAAAAAGTATCTAAAAAGGTATATTTGTTTGATTACCGATGAATAAATACAAAATAATTAATGATCCTGTATATGGATTTATAGAGATTCCTTCCGAACTGGTTTTTGATGTATTATCACATCCTTATTTTCAAAGATTGAGACGGATTCGTCAAATGGGATTGGCAGAGCTGGTTTACCCAGGTGCTACTCATTCGAGATTTCATCATGCATTGGGTGCAATGCATCTTATGAATCAAGCTTTGGAAGTGCTATTGAATAAAGGTCATCATATTACTGAAGCTGAAATAGAAGCTGCTTTATTGGCCATTTTACTTCACGATATTGGTCATGGACCATTTTCTCATACATTGGAAGCTACATTATTGAATGGTGTTCATCATGAAGAAGTGTCTTTAAAGATATTCGAAGTGTTGAATGAGGAGTTTGAAGGTCAGCTGAGTAGAGCTATAGATATTTTTACAGGAAGCTATCATAAACCTTTTTTGCATCAATTGGTATCTGGCCAGTTGGATACAGATAGGATGGATTACCTCAATAGAGATAGTTTTTATTCTGGTGTGGCTGAGGGAGTTATCGGTTATGATAGAATCATTAAGATGTTAGATGTTCACAATGGTCAATTGGTAGTAGAAGAGAAAGGAATTTATTCAATTGAAAAATTTATTGTCTCTCGAAGATTGATGTATTGGCAAGCATATTTGCATAAAGCATCTATTGCTGCAGATCATACCTTAGTCAATGTCTTGAATCGTGCTAAAGATTTGTATAATGAGGGAAGAAGGGATCTTTATTTAGCACCTCATTTGGAACATTTTTTTGCTAATAATATTTCATTAGATGATTTTTTATGCCAAGAAATCCATTTGAAAAATTTTGTTCTTTTAGATGATGTAGATATTTTATTCTCCATAAAGATGTGGATGAATGATAAAGATGTCATACTTTCACTACTATCTAAAAGTTTGATAGATAGGAGATTGTTTAAAATAATGTATGTTGATAAGGATATAGACAGCTTATTTGAGCAAAAGAAATCTGAGTTTTACTTAATTCATCCTGAATTGGAAATATATGATAAATATTTATTTTTGAAAGATACAGCTGTAAATAATGCATATATTCCAGGTAAAGACAGTATCTTGATAAAAATGAAAGACGGTACGATTAAAGATTTTGAAGAGTTGACAGAGGTCATGACGATTAAGTCGATGTCTCATCCTATGGTGAAACATTATATTTTTTACCCAGTATTATGATTTCTGTTCGAGAACTAGCTGAAAAAATTGGTGCAGAAGTAATTGGCGATTCACAACAATTGCTCTTGGCTCCTAATAGAATTGAGTTGGCTCAAGAGAAAGAAATTACTTTTTTACAACATTCCAAATATCTATCTTTATTAAAAGAATGTAATGCTTCTGCAATTTTGACTACATCAAAATTTGTGGATACAAGTTTGCCATTTACTTGGTTGGTCGTAGAAGATCCTTATCTTACTTTTGCAATCGTAGTTGATATTTTTTCACCACAACAAAGACCTGATTTTTCTCATCATACCTCATACTTTATTGAAAAAAGCGCAGAGCTTGCAGAGTATGTTCAAGTAGGAGCAGGAGTATATATAGGTAATTATTCTAAGATTGGATATTCCTCAATTCTTTATCCTCAGGTGTATATTGGAGATAAAGTACAGATTGGTGAAAATGTTATTTTATATCCAGGAGTGAAAATTTTGAATGATACGATTATTGGAAATAATTGTGTGATACATGCAGGAGCTGTGATTGGTTCAGATGGATTTGGGTTTGCTCCTAGACCAGATGGCTCTTATCAAAAAATACCCCAAAAGGGTAATGTTGTCATTGAAGATAATGTAGAGATTGGAGCTAATACTTGTATTGATAGGGCAGTTTTAGGCTCAACTATTATAAAGAGAGGAGTGAAGTTGGATAATTTGATACAGATAGGTCATAATGTTCAGATAGGAACTAATACTGTTATTGCTGCTCAAACAGGAATAGCGGGCAGTTGTCAAATTGGTGAATATAATCAGATAGGAGGTCAAGTAGGAATTGCACCTCACCTAATTACAGCAAAAGGGGTCAAAATTAATGCTCAATCAGGACTTTCTAAGTCTGTTATAAATGATGGAGCGACAATGACTGGTTCGCCTGCTATGTTGTATATGGACTTTAATAGGTCTCAGGTATTAAGGAAACAGATAGAAAAAGATTTCTTGCAAAAGAAAGATAAAGAATAAATAACTACGCTTATATTTAGAGCATGACAGAATTACAATGCACCATAACAAAACCAATTTCTTTTTCAGGAAGAGGCTTACATACAGGAAAGTTGGTGCAAGTGACATTAAAACCAGCAGAAGATAATTTTGGTATTCAGTTTAGTAGGATTGATATAGAACAACAATTGTTGATACCAGCAGATTGTGATTTGGTAGTAGATGTTTCAAGAGGGACTACTATAGAGTATCAAGGGTATAAAGTGGCGACTATTGAGCATTTGATGTCAGCAATAATTGGTTTGGGAATAGATAATATTCTTATCGAATTAGATGGTCAAGAAATACCGATTTTAGATGGTAGTGCTCAGCCTTTTGTAGATTTAATATTGTCAGCAGGGATCAAAGAACAATCTCTACCAAGAGAATATTTTGTATTAGATCAGACTTTTCATTTTTATGATGAAGAGAAAGATGTTGAAATGACAGCTATTCCTCACCATGATTATAGTGTCACAGTGATGATAGATTTTAATTCTGAAGTCATTGGTAAACAATATGCGCAATTAAAATCGCTTTCAGATTTTAAAGACAATTTTGCTCCAGCCAGAACTTTTTGCTTTTTACATGAAGTAGAAGTATTGTATGAACAAGGACTAATAAAAGGTGGAGAGTTGAACAATGCTATCGTTGTTGCTGAAAAAGATATTCCTTCTTCTAAAGTATCTTATCTAGCACAGATTTTTAATCAAAATGTACATAGTATTCCTCAAAAGGGGATTGTCAACCATATAGATTTGCGCTATACCAATGAAATGGCTAGGCACAAATTAGTGGATGTGATTGGAGATTTGGGTCTGATAGGTACAAGAATAAAAGGGAAAATAATTGCTTCAAAACCTGGCCATGCTGGAAATGTCGCATTTGCACAACAGCTCAAAAAATATATTAAAGAGCAAAAAAGACTAAGAGAGATTCCAAAGGTGCAACCCAATGCAGTACCACTAATGGATTTGACAGCTATCAAAGAAATTCTACCTCATCGCAATCCATTTTTGTTGTTGGATAAGGTGATTGAAATGTCTGATACGCATATTGTTGCTGTTAAAAATGTAACTATTAATGAACCTTTTTTTGAAGGGCATTTCCCAAATAAACCTATTATGCCGGGTGTCTTACAGATAGAAGCAATGGCACAGACAGGAGGAATCTTGGCATTGAAAAGAGAAGGAGAGGTGAAAGATTATCTAACATATTTGGTGGAGATAGAGAATTGTAAATTCAGATCGCCAGTAGAACCTGGAGATACACTTGTGATAAAAATGGAAATTCTTGAAGAATTGAAAAGAGGATTTAGGAAAATGAAAGGAATTATTTATGTCGGTGAACGTATTGTTGCTGAAGCTAAACTTACTGCTAAAATTTTTAAGAATTGAGTAATACCATTAATTATATAAACCCCCAAGCCACTATCGCTGACAATGTAAAAATAGGTGCTTTTAGTTATATTGATGAAGATGTGACTATTGGAGAAGGAACTATCATTGAACCTAATGTGACAATTTATAAAGGGACAAGAATAGGTCGAAATTGTCATATTTTTCCAGGAGCAGTAATAGGAGCTATCCCTCAAGATTTAAAATTTGCCGGTGAATATTCAACTGTTGAAATAGGAGATTTTACGACAATAAGAGAATGTTCTACAATTAATAGAGGAACAATAGCATCGGGAGTAACTCGTATTGGTTCGCATAATCTTATCATGGCGTATGTGCATATTGCTCATGATTGTGTGATTGGCAATCATTGTATTTTGTCCAATGCTACTAATCTTGCTGGGCATATTATTGTAGAAGATTATGTGGTTTTTGGAGGAATGTGTGCTGCTCATCAATTTATTAAGATTGGGAAACATGCTTTTATTGGTGGTGGTACAATGCTGAGAAAAGATGTGCCTCCTTATGTTTTGGTAGCAAAAGATCCAGCAGTTTTTACGGGTATAAATTCAGTGGGATTGAAAAGACGTGATTTTTCATTAGAGCAGATTCATTTGATTCAAGATATTTATCGTTACTTATTTAATAGCGGATTAAATACAACTCAAGCTATAGATAAGATATTTGAAGATTTCGAAGCGTCTGAAATAAGAGATGAAATTATTGATTTTATTACTAAGTCAGAAAGAGGAATAGTCAAAGGTATTAGCTAGTTAAGCATAAGCTAAATAAGTATTTCAAGGTAGCATTTATATCGTTTTTGAGATAAGTATTGCTAATTTTGCGTACAACTATGGAGATTCAACTGTCGGCAATAGGAAAAAGATATGGTTTAGAATGGATTTTTAGACATGTTAATTATGATTTCTCTTCAGGGAATTCTTATGCTTTGACAGGCCATAATGGTTCAGGAAAATCTACATTGCTTAAAATTCTTTCAGGTGGTTTGTCTCCTAGTGAAGGGAAAGTGATTTTTAAAGATGGACAGAAAGCATATTCACAGATAGAAATTGCACAACATCTGTCTTATGCTGCTCCATATATTTCTTTGATTGAGGAGTTTACATTGAAAGAGATATTGGATTTTCATTTTCAGTTTAAGAAAATGTGTGTTTCAAGAGAAGATTTTTTAGAAATATTAGGATTAAGGGCGCATTTGGATAAGTCAATATCTCATTTTTCATCAGGAATGATGCAAAGATTGAAATTAAGTTTGGCGATTTTATCCCAATCTCAAATCTTATTACTTGATGAACCTACTTCCTATTTAGATGAGAATGCTATCCGTTGGTATAAACAATTGTTGTCTGAAAATATTGATGGGAGATTGGTGATTTTAGGTTCCAATCAATTGCAAGAATATACTTTTGTGACTGGAGGGATTTTGCATTTGCCAGACTTTAAGTACCAAAGAAAATCTCGCTATGGAGTTGAATTATAAGGTATTTGGTGATGTAGGTGAAGATGTGATTGTTATTCATGGTCTATTAGGTTCTTTGGATAATTTACAGACTTTCGGCAAACAGATTTCCAAAACATATCGGGTGTGGTTGATAGATATGAGAAATCATGGTCATTCTCCTCATTCTGATGAAATGAGTTATACCGTAATGGCTGAAGATATTCAATCATTTATGAGCCAACATCAAATAGGTCATGCACATTTAATTGGCCATTCAATGGGAGGGAAGGTAGCTATGACTTTTGCATTAAACTATCCTGATTTGACTGATCAATTGATAGTTGTTGATATAGGGCCAAAGGCTTACGAAGGTGATCACATGAGTATCATGGAAGCAATGTTGGCTATTCATACAGATGACTACACTGAACGTTCGCAGATAGAGAATGATTTCTTTGATAAAATTCCTTCTAAGCGTATTGTTCAACTGATGATGAAAAATTTAGGACGCAATCGCAGTGGGTTTTATTGGAAGCCCAATGTGCAAGTCTTGTATGATAAGTATAGAGATTTGATGGATGAAGTGCCTACTCATGGGGAGTTTGTTGGAAAGACTTCATTTATTAAAGGTGCAAATAGTGATTATATCCAAGTAGAGGATTTTGATAGTTTCAGAATCTTTTTTCCTGAAGCTCAATTATATATTGTTCCAAATGCTGGACATTGGGTTCATGCAGACCAACCAGAATATTTTTATAAATTAGTTTGTAAAATCTTAGAAAGTTAGTTAAAAACACTTCTCTTTCGAGTTGTCTTTTTGTCATCAGACAAATGTTGTAAAACTTCTTCGGCAACTTCTTTACCACTTAATAAAGCATTGTTTATTGTGCCATAAGAAAAATAATCACCACAATAGTATATACCATCCTTTTCTTCAAATAAATTGAAATGATGATGAGTATTTGTTAGTGGCAATCCATGTTGGATATGATAAGTTTTTAAATGAGCCCAGCTATTGACCTTTACTCCAAACCAATTAATCAGCTCTTTCAGCACTTCGTCAATGAGTTCATCATCTTCCTTTTCTACATAACCCTTTAGATTTACACAGACTAGATGGTGGCCTGTAGGAGCATAAGTAGGCTGAATAGTTGTTGGTACAAAAATATGATTGATGATGCCTTTGTCTTGTCCACTAAGTAGAATAATTGGCGATTTTACGGGAGGTGTCTGAGTTGAAAAATACATAACACTGCTTTTTGAAAACGTAATTTTGTTTTCGTACCCAGGCATAATTTTTTTTATTTCAAAAGGAGGAATACTGACAATTACTTTTTTGGCTTCAATAAATTCTCCTGCATTCGTCAAAACACCATTGTCATAGATTTCTTTTACTCGGGTATGTAGCTTAATGGTGTCTTTTTCTAGACTTTCAGCTAATTGAGCTGCTAGGCTACCGATTCCATAAGCAGGAAGAGCACTTTCTTCAAAAGCAAAATTTTTAAACATGGATGCATATACATAAGCAGATGTGCTCAGTGTATTATCATAAAAGATAGCTTGGTGAAGTGGTTTGAAAAAATTATCTATAAATCTTTGACTAAATCCTCTCGATTCCAAAAACTCTTTAGTGCTGATATTCTTTAGTTTCTTGAACTGCTCTTCTGAATTCACCATCAGATAAGAGAGCATAGCGCCCATCTTTATTTTATCTTTGAAGGTCATAAATGGCGAGAATGCCAAAGAAAGAGAGTCGCCAATTTTTTTCAGAGGATTGGTGATAAGGTGGAAATTGTTATTGTAGTGTAATAGCGCACCAGGGTAAATAGATTCTAGTCTTAAATCTTTATAATTAAACAAAGCTTTAGACTCTGAAAATCCTTTAGAGAGAAAATGTAATCCTCTGTCAAGGATATATCCATTCATGTAATCAGATCTACACCTGCCACCGACCTTTCCGTTGGCTTCCAATACGAGTACACTACAGCCCTTAGACTGCAAGTGATAAGCAGTGGATAAACCTGAAAGTCCGGCTCCTACAACAACGACATCTACCATAAATCTGTAAAAAAGGCTTGTAAAGTTAATTGTCTTTTAGAGCAGTATTATGATAAGAGCTATTAAATAAAGATTATTAATTATCTTATAGATGCTTATCTTCTGCTTTTTAGAGGAAGTTGAGATTCGATTACCCATTTTGAGCCATCATGTCTGAACATTGTTATTTCAGAAACTTTTGTCTGACGGTAGTAGCTTTTTGCATTGAATTCAGCTATTATTTGAGGTAATTCGTTGCTGACAATATCTCTATTTGCAATCGTAATATGTGGTCTGAAATGAAATTGATTTTGCAACTTTTCACTCAAATAAGGCTTGAAATACTGAAAAATATCTTTTTGCAAATCAAATATTTCTTGGGGACAAATGGGTTTAGCATAAAATACTTTATCTCCAAAAGTATCAAATCCTTGAATGTTAATATCAAAGCTGGAAGATTGAACTGAATACTGAAGGAATATTTTTCTTATCTCTTCAGCTTGTTGGATAGACCATGAAAATGGTGGTATTAATGTGATATGGGCGGGAGATTTTAAAGATACTTTGTACCCATATTTTTCAAATAAATCTATTTTGAATTGATAAAGTTCTCTTTCAATTTCAGGCTCTGGAAGAAGGGCAATGAAATATAATTGAGTTTGAGGCTTTATGCTCATTTAAAAACTTTGGTGTATCGCTAATAAATGAAAGGTACTTCCCGCTAATACAAATACATGCCAAATTGCGTGATTGTAAGGCAATTTGTGCCATACATAAAATAATACGCCAATTGTATAAGATAGCCCTCCGAAGAGAATTAAATATTGTATATTTTGAGGACAGACAGCAATGAAATCTTTAAAAATAAAGATGGCCATCCAACCTAAAAATAAATAACTGAATACAGAGAAAAATTCAAATCTTCCAGTGAAAAATATTTTTATAATAACTCCAATACCAATAATCGACCACATAATTACTAAAAACCAAATAGCCTGATGATGTTCTAAAAATTTAGCAACTAATGGTGTGTATGTGCCTCCTATCAATAAGTATATTGAAGCATGATCCCATATTCTTAATGTTTCTTTTAATCGTGGTCTTTTGGCATAATGGTACAAGGTAGAAGAACCGTAAACCATCATCAAACCAAAGGCGAAAACAATGACAGACCACAAGTATCCAATGTTTTCATTACTAAACATTTTGATGAACAATGAAGGCAATAGGAAGATAAATAAGACAATACCTGCCAAGTGTGTTAAGGTATTCGCTATTTCATGTCCTTTGCTCAATTTTCTCATTTTCTTGCTTTTAGATATTGCAAAGATAGTTATCTAATTTTATCGAATAGTCAATTCTATTTTACTTTATCTTGTGTGATAAAGTAGTCGTAAATATAAAATAATGGCTAGGTTAATGTGATTTTAGTGAAATCTAAAACAAACCAAATAGTTCAGCATCTATTTTCTGAACTACTTTGCCAAAATCTTCTTTATTGTCAGCAAAATTTAGATTGTCAACTGAAATGACCAATAATTTTCCATCTTTATAGTTTTCTATCCAATTCTCGTAGTACTGATTAAGTTGTTTGAGATAATCCAATCTGATATTGTCCTCATAATCTCTTCCTCGCTTTTCTATCTGATTGACTAAGGTAGATAGAGAAGATTTTAAATAAATCAATAAATCTGGTGCTTTAATTTGAGAGCGTATTGTCTTGAATAAACTGATATAGTTTTCAAAATCTCTAGTACTCATTAATCCCATTTCGTGGAGGTTTGGAGCAAAAATATGAGCATCTTCATAGATAGTACGATCTTGGATGACGACATTATTCCCACTTTGAATTTCAATTGTCTGTTGCAATCTTTTATTCAAAAAGTAAATTTGTAAGTTAAAGGACCATCTAGGCATATCTTGATAAAAATCATTGAGATATGGATTGTTTTCTACATCTTCAAACCTTGGTTCCCATTTATAATGCTTGGCCAATAAATCTGTCAGCGTAGTCTTACCTGCTCCAATATTACCTGCAATTGCGATATGTTTAAAATTCGTGTTAATGGCTGTAAATTTTTAAAGTATATCAATTATTTCCAAATACTAGTCAAACCCATCAATTCTTTGACTCCGTCCAAAGTAGATTTTGCGCTTATTCTCGCTTTTTCTGCACCTTGTTGAGCAATTCTTTTTAGCGTTTTTTCATCATTATCTAAATCTACAATTTTTTCTCTTATTGGAGATACAAATTGTATCATATCTGCTGCCAATTGTTTTTTGAAATCTCCATATCTGATACTGCAATTATTCCATGCATCATCGAAATGTTGTATGGTGTCAGTTGTCGAAACCAATTCCATTAAACTGAAAAGATTTTTTATTTCTTCTGGTTTTGTAGAATTTTCTGCTTGAGGACCACTATCAGTTTTGGCTTTCATGATTTTCTTAGAGATAGTTTTGTCATCATCTCTGAGATATATAGCATTGCCTTCTCCTTCAGATTTTCCCATTTTCCCATTGCCGTCCAATCCAGGAACTTTTACTAATTGACCTGTGAAATTATATGCATAAGGTTCTGGGAAAAAGTCAACTCCATATCTATGGTTGAACCTGACAGCAAAGTTTCTTGCCATTTCAAGATGTTGTTCTTGGTCTTTGCCTACAGGTACTTTATGTGCTCTATGTATCAAAATATCTGCTGCCATCAATACTGGATAGGTGAGTAGCCCTGCATTGATATTTTCCTGATGCTTTTTGATTTTCTCTTTAAAAGAAGCAGTTTTTTCCAACTCCCCTTTGTATGCCAACATATTCAGTAAGGTATAAAGCTCTGTGATTTCTGGAACATCAGATTGAATATAAATAGCAGAAATATCAGGGTCAAGTCCACATGCAATATATTCTACCAATACATCTTTTACACTTTTTTGTAATAATAGAGGATCTGTATGTGTAGTAAGTGCATGAAGATTGGCAATGAAAAAATAGCATTCTTTCTCATGTTGCAATTGTACAAAATTACGTACTGCTCCAAAATAATTTCCCAAATGAAGTTGTCCCGTTGAACGGATGCCACTCAAAACTTTTTCCATGCTGTAAAAATACACAACCTTCGTTAATTAAATGGATGATTTTTATGCTTTTAGCTTTCTAATTGATTTAGTAATAATTGATTACTTTTTTAGAAAATGAAAAAGGGTCCAAACTTATTCGTTTGAACCCTTTTTGCGGACCGGACGGGACTCGAACCCGCGACCTCCGCCGTGACAGGGCGGCATTCTAACCAACTGAACTACCGATCCGTGCGATTAGCGAGTGCAAATATAGAACGTTTTTGTTTCCTAGCAAATCATTTTTCATTATTCTTTATAATTTTTTTTATTTTAATTATTTCTTGCACAAAATCAGATACTTGTATGTTGTTATTTCAGCCGAAATAATTGTCGTTTTTGACTATGCGAAGCTAAATCCTTCTCTGCTATGCAAAAGTTTATTCTTGATTGTTTTGTTGCCTTGCTGATTTAACGAACTTAGCTATAGTAAATTATCTATTCAGAAGATTTAAAAATCTTATTCTTTCTAAATAATTGATTGGAAGGAGCACTGTTTTTCTTGAGTTGTATCCTTTCTGGATTTTTAGGAGTCAAATTATTAATTCCTCTTTGTGTATCTGTCTCTTGAAAAATTTCTCTCTTTTCAAAAAGCTGCTTTTTCTTTAGCCCAAATATTGAAGAATTTTCTTCGATTCCCATTTCATATACTGGAGAAAAATCAGTTGAAAAATCATAACCTGAAACATGTTCTGCGGAGTATTGCGACTTAAAGGCTGCGTACTTTCTGATGATAGAACGGACATAGAAAAATGGTTCGCTTCCTCTACAATATCCGTATTTGCACACAGGGTCTCTATAGAACGTTGGCTTGGATTTGTTGAGTAAGAAATATTCTACATTCCCATCCCATTTGTTGGCATCGTATCCATATTTTTTGGCAAGCCTTTGTGCATCCTTGACATGTCCTTCTCCTGCGTTATACGATGCTAATATGAATTTTTTGCGTTCGGTTTCATCTTTTATTTCCTCCCAAAAAATTTCTAACCAAGCAATATATTTTGTTCCAGTTTTAATATTTAATTCTGGATGGTAAATTTCCTGCATAGTATTCAATCCGAACCTTCTTGCTGTTGCAGGCATGAGCTGCATCAGTCCAGTAGCTCCAGCCCATGATCTTGCTGAAGGTTTGAATCTTGACTCTTGCCATATCAAAGATGCGACTAATCTCCAATCCCAATTGATTTCTTTGGCATATCGCTGTACAATAGGGTCATATATAGAAATAGAACCATTATTACTGCTTTTTGATGCAGATTCCAATTCATTGTTATCTGTTGCAAAAACTAACCTGCTTGTCTTAAAGTATTGATCATAAAGAGCATATAGCGTTTTATCTTTTCTTGAATTGTCGATAAATTGGTTAAGACTATTTAATAAATCTTTGTTTTTTCGATGAATAGCAAAAGCAATATCTTGAGGTGGTGTTATTGTTGTTTCAATATCAATATTGTCAAAATATTCTTTATTAATCAGCGCTATTTCTTTATTGGCAACAGTATAAGCAATTTCATTTTCAGCAACCATTCTGATAAGATCTTCAGGTGTTTTAGATTCACCTATTGTTTGAATTTGGAGTTGATTGTTGAGTTCAAAATTAATATCAGAAAGCGTCTGTGCATAAGGAGATTGTTCGGTAATCGTGACAATTTTTCCAGATAATGAAGCTGTTGAACCGATGTATTCAGGCGATTTCTTATTTATTTTACGTTGGACAAGAACTAGTTCTGTTTGTACATACGGATGTGAAAATTCTATAAATCTCATAGGAAGATTAACAATGGGAATATTGTAAGCCATTATATCTGCCTCTCCAGTAAGGATTTTTCTACGCATTTCTTCTGGTTGATTGACTACGACCACTTCTAATTTGACTCCGAGTTTTTTGGCATAATTTTGAATGAAGTCATGCTCAAATCCCATTGGCTCTTCTTTGTAAAGGAAATAACCTGTCGGGTTGTAGGCTGTTACGAGTTTTAAAGTTCCTCGTTCTTTAATCTTCTGAATTTCAGATGGCATAAAGAATTTGTGATATATAGCAAAAGCTAATATTGCAGTAGTAATGACAATAAATAGTATAAAAAATCTTTTTGATTTTGTCATAATCTCCATATAAAAAGGCGCAACTCCATGGAATTGCGCCTCTAAAAATAATTCAATTTTATTATTTCAATTCAATTATTATTGATTGCTCACATGCTAATTCTTGTTGCTTCATTTTTTGTAAATCTGTTTCCTTATAAGCAAACGGTTTGCAATGAATTGAAACTGTCTTGTTGTTTTCATCTATTACAGCTGCGGCATTACTGACTGATTTTATATTTTGGTCAAATTGGAAGGTCGTAGTGAAATTCAAATCTTGTAAGATATATGAAACGTCCAATCCGCCCATCATGCCAGAGTTGGTTTTTTGGGGCTTTTTCATTTCCAAAATTTTCCCCAATTCTGCACTTTGATGACGAATGATTGCATTTTTATTTTCTTCGATATAGTTGGCGTGTGAAACGATTGTTTTTTTCTTCTTCCCAATTTGGTAATTTTCAGGTATTTGTGGAATGTAAGTACCTGCAGTTACTTCCATTGCTTTGTTCAAAGCTTGTACATTTTCAAAGTGAAACTGATACCCGTATTCAAATTTATCTTCTTCGAAAAACATTTCTATCTCACTCAACCCTTTGACTGTTTTTAATTGATTGACAATTTGTTCAAGTGCTGCTTTGTAACTTTCGTCGTCATCATTTTTATTATCGTCATCAATTTTTGTAGCTTGACCATTTGCTTCCATAGACTGGTTGATGCTTTTTTTGAGATTTTCATTGATGGTGATTTTTAAAGCATATTCACCTGAACCGTTTTTGTGAATCTGAATATTTTCTAAAATATCTAGACAAGAGGTAAGACTAAAACTTAAAATAATTAAGGCTAAAAAATTAAAGATTTTGCGCATTTCAATTGGTTTATAAATTGTTGTAGAGTTTGTTTTTAAGCTATTAAAGATAAGTATTGATTTTTAATCACATTAAAATGATGAATTTCATGTCCAATGATAAAAAAACCAAGACTATTAATACTGAAATCGTTACCATTTATTTTTCCTACAGTATGAATAACTTTAGAATTTAGACTTTTAAAGAAATAATAAGTGCTGATTCTGACTGCTATCAATTCTTGAAGTAGATCTTCTATAGATCTTTCATTGGCGTAGCTATGTGCAGCATAAAAGTTTTCATCAAAACCAGGTAATTCTATTAAATCTTGTCTAGCAAAAGTAGTTGCTCTATATACTATAATTCTCTCTGTATCAATAAGATGTTGTAATAGTTCGTTGAGCGTCCATTTACCTGGGAAATAAGATTTTTGATCTAATTTCTCCCATAATGTGATGTCAATTTCCTGAAGATGATGAATAGAATTTTGCATAGCATCGTCAAGGGTGTTTTCTTGAACTAAGTCAAAATAGCTATTAGCATAAGGAGGTGCAATAAATAGCTCGCTGTGTTTCATTGTACTAAAGTAATGATTTTAATGATTGGAATTCTGATTAAAGTAAAAAATGTAATTTTTAAAAAATTATCTTTGTAGCATGGCAGGAAATACTTTTGGCCAGGTTTTTCGGATTACGACTTTTGGAGAATCGCATGGCAAGGGCTTGGGAGTAATTATTGATGGTTGTCCAGCTGGATTAGCTTTGGATATGGATGCTATTCAATATGAATTGGATAGGCGTAAGCCAGGTCAATCAAGTATTGTGACTCAACGGAAGGAAGAAGATTCTTTTGAATTGTTATCAGGAGTATTTGAAGGTCATACAGAAGGTACTCCTATCGGAATAGTGATATATAATGGTGACCAAAAATCTAAAGACTACGATCATATCAAGGATAGATATCGTCCTTCTCATGCTGATTTTACTTTCGATAGCAAATATGGTCATAGAGATTACAGAGGTGGAGGTCGTTCTTCTGCCAGAGAGACTGCTGCTCGAGTTGCTGCTGGTGCTATCGCTAAACAATTTATAGCTACGAGTGGAATATCTGTACATGCTTATGTGTCTCAAGTAGGGTCTATACATTTGAATTTAACTCATGAAGAAGTTGATTTATCTCAAATAGATAGCAATATTGTCAGATGTCCAGATCATGACACTGCTGAGAAGATGATTGAATTGATTAAAGAAGTGCGTAAAGATGGCGATACTATTGGTGGAGTGGTTACTTGTGTGATTAAAGGTGTGCCTGCGGGATTGGGAGAGCCTGTGTTTGATAAGTTACATGCTGATTTAGGCAAAGCGATGCTGAGTATCAATGCTGTTAAAGGTTTTGAGTATGGTAGTGGATTTGCTGGTGTAGAAATGAGAGGAAGCGCTCATAATGATCTTTTTTATCAAGAAGAAGGTAAAGTGAAAACTTCAACTAATAGAAGTGGAGGTATTCAAGGTGGTATCTCAAATGGTATGGATATCTATTTCAGAGTAGCTTTCAAATCTGTTGCTACCATCATGAAACCACAAATATCTATCAATCAACAAGGTGATGAGGTGGAAGTTACTGGACGAGGACGACATGATCCTTGTGTACTTCCAAGAGCTGTTCCAATTGTTGAAGCGATGTCAGCTTTGGTATTAGCTGACCATATTCTAAGAAATAGAGCTTCTAGAGTGAGATAAAACAATTTTATTGTTCTTATCAAGCCAATTTAAAGCATAATGCCATAGTTCTTGATGGGATTTGCTGAAAAAATTCATGTGCCCAATATTGTCAAATCCTTCTTTTTGGGGTTGTAAAGTGAGGCGTTCTACTTGAAGCTGGGTGTAAACTCGTGTCATATCATCAACATTAGCATCGATTGCAATATCATCATCTGATGCATTGACCCAAAGAGATGGAATATTGAGTTGGTCGTAATAATGTTCTTGAACTTCTTGACCAAATTCCATAGCGACATATCCCGAGCCTCTGCACCATTTTCTCCATTGAGCAGCTACTTTTTTCGGCAATGGTTCTCCCATATTGATAAGAGGGGTGTTAGTATATCCCAAAAAGTAATTGTTCAAAGGAATGAATAAATTCATAAAAACTTGAGCTTTTAACTTATAGGAAGATTCCATATTTCTAATGCTTCCAGAAGAGCATGCATAATTAAATATTGAGCTTATATCCTTGCAGTTTTTCATCAATCCTACTAGTTGCCCTCCAGCACTATGACCTATTAAATGAATAGGAAGATTAGGGAATTCATGTTTTAAAGCCTCAAGTGCTGAAGTTTGGTCAATTTCTCCCCAACTTACTAAAGATGAAGGACAAGATTGAATTGCTCCTTTTAAAGATTCGCCTATTCCTTGATTACTATACGTTAAAACTCCGTATCCATGTTCTGCCAAAAAGATGGCAAATTCCTTATAAAATTTCCTTTTTATTCCAGTAGCAGGGGCAATTAATACAGCACCTTTGATATAATCTGTTTTGTATATAGTACCAGTGATAGTTGTATGATCAGTGCAATAGATTTGGATATCTTTAATTGTCAACATGGTCTTTGAGTAACTTTAAAACGTAAAATTTAAAATTTTGTCTAATTTTTCAGCAAAGTAAATAAATTATCTTTTTCTGTGGTTATAAAAATGATAATTAAGATTTATTACTCTTTGATAGTCCTTTAAGTGTAAATTTGTGCTGCAAATGTCAAAAATCGGAACATCAATCGAAACGGCCGCCTCTATTCTTAGAAATGATGGATTGGTAGGTATTCCTACAGAAACAGTTTATGGACTTGCAGGAAATGGTTTAAATACTCATGCTGTTTTGAAGATTTTTTCGGCTAAAAAACGTCCTTCTTTTGACCCATTGATTCTCCATTCTTCTAAGGATAAAATTTTTAATTGGGTAAGCCATGTTCCTGAACAAGCTCAATTGTTAGCAGATAAGTTCTGGCCTGGACCTTTGACTTTAGTGTTACCCAAAGCTAATATTGTACCTTTTGAAACAACTTCTGGGCTTGATACAGTAGGAGTGAGGGTGCCTCGTCATTCAATGACTTTGGAATTATTGTCTGCTTTGGATTTCCCTTTAGCTGCTCCTAGTGCTAATCCATTTAGCTATATCAGCCCGACCACTGCTCAACATGTGATAGACCAACTTGGTCATGAAGTAGATTATATCTTAGATGGTGGTAGCTGTAATGTAGGAATAGAAAGCACTATTGTAGGATTTGAAAATGACCGTCCAGTCATATATAGATTGGGTGGATTGTCTGTTGATGATATTGAAAAGGTAATTGGAAAAGTTGAAGTTCAGATAAATTATACTTCCAATCCCAAATCTCCAGGTATGGCTAAGGTGCATTATGCTCCGAAAAAACCATTATTACTTGTTGATGATTTTTCTGAAATAATTGATGATGCTAATACTGCATATATTTTATTTAATGAAAGAATAGTTGTAGATGAAAAAAGACAATTTTTCTTGAGTCAATCAGAAAATTATTTTGAAGCTGCAGCTCAATTGTATGCGCTGTTAAGATATTTAGATAATTCTGATTTTTTGAAGATTGTTGTCAAACGACTTCCCGAAGTATCTTTAGGAAAAGCAATCAACGATAGGCTATATAGAGCAGCTATCAAATAGAATTTCATAGTTGTTAAAATTTTCCTAAAAAATATTTTTTATTTCAATTTATTTTTTAGAAATTAGTGTTGATCTCACTTTGAAATGTGTGTTTTATACTGTTTAGTTAGGCCTATTATTCACCCCAAATAATAGGCTGTTTTGTATGATAACAATCTTAGGGCAATAGGGGATTGTTATCTTATAATTTTACTCCTTCGATGATGTGTCTTTCTTTTTCTCCATCTATAACAATTATATAAGTACCAGCACTCAGACTTGTAGTATTAATAATATGCTTGCTTAAATTAGAAATATCTTCCTCAATTACTTTTTCTCCAATGACATTATAAATACTGATTCTCTTCATCTCGAAATCTTTTGAATCAATTATTAATTCTTCAATAAATGGATTGGGATAAATTGAAATATATTGAATTTTTTCAGCTGGAAGATGAGTCGCAATAGAATTAAAATTGGCAATTAGAGATTTATTCTCTGTTACCGTAAATTGATAAATACTATCTGTCGAAACAATTACTCCATTTTCTGTCCAGTTCAAAAAGCTGAATCCGGCTGATGCGTATGCGGTGACAGTTGCAGATTCATTATAGTTATATTTTCCAGCTCCTGATAATGTTCCTCCTTCAATAGGAGATGCTGAAATGTCTATATTGAACGCTTGAGGAGAGAAATTGGCTATCAAAGTTTTATCTCCAGTCACCTTAAAACTATAAGCACTATCTGTAGAAACAATTACTCCATTTACTGTCCAATTCTTAAATTCAAAACCTTCAGATGCGTATGCAGTAACAGTTGCAGATTCATTATAGTTATATTTCCCAGCTCCTGATAATGTTCCTCCTTCAATAGGAGATGCTGAAATGTCTATATTGAACGCTTGAGGAGTGAAATTGGCAATAAGCGTCCTATCAGAAGTCGCTTTGAAATTCATCACTTTATTCGTAGATATCACTTTCCCTTCTTCAGTCCAATTTTTAAAGATATAACCCTCAGAAGCTTGAGCTGAAACATTTACAGAAGTACCTACTTCATACATTCCTCCTCCTGTCAAGATTCCACCTTCTTTAGGTGATGCCAATAAATTGATATTGAATTCTCTAGTAACAAAATTGGCTGTCAATATTTTATCTCCAGTCACCTTAAAACTATAAGCACTATCTGTAGATATAATTACTCCATTTGAAGTCCAATTCTTAAAGCTATATCTTACCCTTGGCTTGGCAAGGACAGAAACTGTATCACCATAATAGTACTTGCCACCACCTGAAAGAATACCACCTTCTGTCGGTGATGCATTCAATACAATTTTATACTCTTTACCAACAAAATTGGCTACTAAGTTTCGGTCATTAGATATCTTGAAATTGTAAATTTTATTGGTGGATACCACTTTGCCATCTTCAGTCCAGTTTTTAAAACTAAATCCATCTGCTACCTGAGCTTCTATGCTTACAGATTGACCTGCTTCATAAAGACCTGCACCCAAAAGAATGCCGCCTTCTGAAGGTAAGACTGTTAGATTTACTTCAAATTTTCTTGTATCATAATTTGCTATTAAAATCCTATCTCTATTAACAATAAAGCTATAAATACTATCTGCCGAAACAATTATTCCATTTTCAGTCCAATTCTTAAATATATATCCACCTTTTACTTGGGCACTTATCTGAACTGTCTGCCCATATTCATAAGATCCTGCTCCTTTCACTACTCCTCCATTTGTAGGTGAATTTTGAAGTTGAACTTCATAAATTTTAGCTTCAAAATTGGCAATTAAAAATCTTTCTTTGGTTACAGAAAATTGATAAATGCTATCTTCAGACACTATATGATTATACTCCTTCCAGCCGGCAAATTCATACCCTACTGAAGGTTGGGCTTTTACTGTTGCTGTTTGACATTGCTTATATGTGTTATCTCTGGAAACAAGACCAGCATTTTCAGGAAAAGCCTTTGAACTTATCAAATAAGAAGCGTTATTCTTCCCAACCACCACCGTTTTATAGGTTGAAATCTTATCATTATTATTAAAAACTATTGTAACAAATATTGTATCAATAGCATTCTTGCTACCCACTTCAAATGTAAGTACATCTTCATTACTTGAACCTATTATTTTCAGATTGGAAGAGACGTCCCATTGTACTGACTTAGTAAAATTTGGAAACTTATCATTTAAAATAGCAGTCTCTACAGAATTAGGACATAAAGTATCTGAGATAAGGATAGGTGATTTTATCAATAGAAGGTCATCTTCTAGACATAAGCTGGTTGTATTATCAGGGAAAACAGCATAATTGACAGCTTTATGATTACCTTGACTTTTGGTGCCTATTTGTATATTTATAAAAGAAGATAATTCATCAAAAACAATATCTCTTTGATTTAAAATTGAAGTAGAATTATTCGTAGTATATTGATCCCATCCTCCAGTCATATCTACTGCAATAGGTGTTGGAGAAATAATAATATGTCCGCCATTGACTACTTGACCATAGCTTATGTTTTTATGTGTCTTCTTTATTTTATCAAAAATATAGTTGGAGCCATAAGCATAAGGAAATCTATTTAAATCACTTTGATTATACTCAATAGAAAATGGAAGTACGCTGAAATATTTATAGGGCAATCTACCCCAATGTCGTTAAGTTAACAATATAATAATTTGTTAATCAGCAATTTATGCCTATATTTATGTGTCCACACAGAGGAAGCAGAGTAATGGAGTTGACTTTTTGGATGGACTTTTTAAAAACATATTAAAAATACTAACAGATGAAGATTTTATCGGGAAGTCCCGAGGGACTTCTTCGTCTGCTTTTACCCGGCGGAGGAAGTTATCCGTTCAGGATTTAGTTTTATTATTATTAGGATGTTCGAGGGTGGGTGTAAGACACGAATTGGACAGGATGTTCAAAAATCTATCTCAAAGCAAGAAAAATATTCAGACTTACTCTAGAAGTGCTTTTACCCAATATCGGCAGAAACTGCATGTCTCCTCTTTGTCTTATCTAATGGATAAAATTTTAAGCTATTTTGAGGAGCATGCAGTCCATAAGAATCATTGGCATGGCTATCGGTTAGTAGCCATTGACGGTAGTTCACTCAATCTTCCTCAGGAGAAATGTTTGAAAGAACAATTTGGAGTCAGTAAAAACCATACAGGAACAGAAAGTATTACAGCAAGAGTATCGGTAGCCTATGATGTAATGAACAAACTGGTCTTAGATGCCTGTATTGACAATATGCAAACAGGAGAACAAACGATGGCAAAGTCTCATATACCTCGGTTGAATTCCACAACTGACCTGCTTGTATTTGACAGAGGGTATCCGAGTCTGAGTTTTGCCAATTCACTCCACCAACAAGGTTTTAAGTTTTGCTTCAGACTGAGCAGTGCATGGAAAGAAGCAAACAGGTTACTGAAGAGTAGTGAAGATTTAATGTGGGCTTTACCTAAAGGAAAACGATATAAAGATGGCTACAAAGAGTTGTATTTAACAGAAGAAATTCAAGGCTTTCGCTTAGTGAAAATTGCTTTAGCTAATGGACAACATGTTGTCTTGCTGACCAATCTCTCAGATAAGGAAAAGTTTCCCAAAGAACTGTTCGAAGAACTATACAGATTGAGATGGACAGTAGAAGAGTGTTATAAGAGGGTTAAGCAGGTTGCTCAATTAGAATTCTTTTCTGGAAAAACACCGATTGCTATTGAGCAGGATTTTTTCAGCAGAATCATTATGCTCAATATCTCAGCTATGATTGAAACACAAGAATTACAGCCTGAATTAGACAATAAAAAACAGGTGAAATATACAAAACAAGTAAACAGAACTCAGGTAATGTTGAAGCTCAAAGAATTTGCTTATGATTTATTTTGGAATCAGGATAATACCGATGTTTTACATAAAATGCTACAATTACTCTATCAATGCTATGATATTGTCAGACCTGATAGGAAATTTAAAAGAAATAAAGGATACAAATACAAGCGTAAACCATTGCAATACAAGGCTTAATTCCTTAACTTAACGACATTGCAATCTACCCTCTCTCTGGTTGATAACTTCATCACAAGTGCCATGCATAAATCCGATTGCTACTTTACTTGTTTTTGCAGTATTGTTTAAAAAGATATTTTCATACAAACTACCACCAGCCAAAGCAAAAATACCTTTAATTTCAGGTAGGGGAAATCCATCAGAACGCACTTTGTCTGGTACTTGGATGGAATATTCAGTCTCACTATTACATTTTTTATAGGAAATTTTTTGTGGTATTTCTTCTTGGTCTAAAAACAAATAATAAATGGACAAAAACGCTCCTGCACTTATGCCAGAAATGAAAACATTATTTGTATCAATTTGATTTTCAGGATTATTAATAATATCCTTAATTTTCACTCTCACATCTCTAAAAGCCACCAAAGAACTATATTCAAATAAAGCTTTAGATTCACTACCATTTGTGTAAAAACAATTTTCTGATTTAACGTCAAATAACTTGTCAATCATTGATGCAGTATCTTGTGGCGCTGTTTCATACTCAATCCAAAAGACATTAAAGCCAAGACTAGCTAATTTATTGGCTAACTTTAAGCTATCAGCAATTGTATGATTATCAGGATTTAATTCAGTTTCGTTATCTAGATTTTTAAATGCTCCTCCTGATAATAGAAATATAGTGGGTCTTAAAGCAAGTAATGCACTTCTATTCAAATCGCTTGACATGTTCGATGGCAAGAAAGATGTAACTTTCAAGTTGGAAGCCCATTGAATATTAGTAGTTTGATTGAAGTTATCTTTACTAAAAACACTCACTTGATGAGAAGATTGTTGCCATTGAGGAGAATTAGCTTGTAAAATATTTGAATCACTCTGATGAGCAGACATTAAATTTGGCAATACTAAGGAGAAAACAATTAATATAAATAAATATTTCAAATATCTTAACATATAAAACAATAGATTTTTAGAGCAAATATATATATAACTAAAAACTCTAAAGATTTTTAGGAAAATTTTAGGTTTTATCTTCAAATTCAAATGACCCTTTATAAAGTAGTACAAAAAAATGAGAATAATACTCTCCCTATGAATTTGAAAATTCATCAAATAAATAAGAGGAGAGTAGTGCGAATAAGAATCTATCTATTATTTCTCTTTAAAGAATAAATAATCTAAAGAGATATTACCAGCACCAGTAAAAGTTAATGCGACAAATGGCAACAAGTATAAATATCTCAATTCTAATACCTCAAATCCGTCTTTCACAATAAAAGCATGGAAAATAAAAATTACAATAAAATTAATTGTGAGAACAAGAGAGGCAAATCTAGAAAACAAACCTAAAATTAGTAAGATAGCACAAACTCCTTCAGCAAAAGCAGCCATATAAAAAGATAAATTTGCCCCGATTCCTATAGGATCCATAAACTGTATCTCTTGTCCACTCATTATCACCGATAATTTTCCAAAGCCATGTCCATAAAGCAAGACAAACCCTAAAGTCAATCTGAAAATTAGTAAGCCAATATCTGTATTGCATTTACAGTTGCCGAATAAAAAAGATTTAATGATGCTCATAACGTTACGATTTTAAATATTATCAATTAAATTCTTTTGTATTAATAGGTTATTATAAACTTTAGTTTAAACTAAAAGTTATTATTGATAACATTCAACTCGGACATTTGTTTTTAAATAGTAGTTGCTATTTTTTTCATGACAATGAATGTTTTGTAACTCATTTTTATAAATTGCTATATCAACACCTTCATTGTATGAGCTACAAAATCAAGCTATAACATAACTTAGTTTTCTACTTTAATGCAGATAAGAAAATAAATTATTATTTTCAGTTTCATAAAATTTGATATGAAAAATATATTGTGGGTTTTGACTATTTTGCTGGTATTAGCTGCAGCAGGAATTTTTAGTTTTTATTATTTTGGTTACTATGAGAAAGGGACAATGTCTGGACGTGTAATGAGAATATCCGAAAAAGGATTAGTCTTTAAAACTTATGAAGGCAAGATTAATTTGGAATCTTTTGGCGCACTTCGAGGAGCTTCTCCTATTCAAGAGGTTTTTGATTTTTCTGTAGAGAAAAGAGATACGAAAACAATCAAAGACTTGCAAGAAGTATCACTTTCGGGTGAGAGAGTCAATTTGCATTATGTAAAAAGATATGCTAAGTTTTTTTGGAGAGGTGAGTCTCTTTATTTTATTACAAGTGTTGAAAGAAGTAGAGATAAAAATAAAGTTGAATAGACGTTTATTTTGCCAAAACTAGAGATGTTCACTTCTATTATAATTATCTTAGCAATTTTTTAGAGTTTATGTGCGCATCAAAGAGATATACTATTACGGCAGCCTTACCTTATGCTAATGGGCCATTGCATATTGGACATTTAGCAGGAGCATATATTGGAGCAGATATTTACGCTCGATATCTCAGGTTACGAGGGAAAGATATTGTATTTGTATGTGGTAGTGATGAGCATGGTGCTGCAATAACTATCAAAGCAATAAAAGAAGGAGTTACGCCTAGAGAGATTGTCGATAAATTTCATACTATCATTAGAGATAGTTTTCAACAATTTGGTATTTCTTTCGATATTTATCATAGGACATCCGAACCTATTCATTATGAAACTTCACAAGAGTTTTTTAGAATATTGAATGATAAGAATGCTTTTGATATTAGAGAAAGTGAGCAATATTATGATGAAGAGGCTCATCAATTTTTAGCAGATAGATATATTGTTGGCACTTGTCCTAAATGTAGCAATGAAAACGCCTATGGTGATCAGTGCGAAAAATGTGGTTCTACATTAAGCCCAACAGAATTGATTCATCCTCGCTCAACTATCAGTGGTGGAACACCTATACTTCGGAAAACCAAGCATTGGTATTTGAAATTAGATGAGTATCAAGAATATATTCAGAAATGGATTGAATCCAAAAAAAGTACATGGAAATCACATGTTTATGGTCAGTGTATGAGTTGGATAGATGCTGGACTACAGCCACGTGCAATGACTAGAGATTTGAATTGGGGGATTCCTGTGCCTCCTGAAATTGATGGTGCAGAAGGAAAAGTTTTATACGTATGGCTAGATGCGCCGATTGGTTATGTTTCTGCTACTCGTCAATTATTTAAAGAAATTGAAGAAAATGATTTTCATTTTGCACAACCTAAATCAGAACAGTTGTTGGGTAGGTCAAAGGATGATTGGGAAAAATATTGGCAAAGTGATGATACTACCTTAGTTCATTTTATTGGAAAAGATAATATTGTTTTTCACTGTATTACTTTCCCAGCGATTCTAAAAGCAACTGAAAAATATATTCTTCCAGATAATGTGCCTGCTAATGAATTTATGAATTTGCAGGGCGATAAGATTTCAACTTCTCGAAATTGGGCAGTCTGGTTGCATGAATATTTGGAGGAGTTTCCTGGAAAACAAGATGAGTTAAGATACACTTTGATTGCCAATATGCCTGAAAATAAAGATAGTGAATTTACATGGCAAGATTACCAATCTAGAGTAAATAATGAATTGGTGGCCAACCTAGGTAATTTTGTCAATAGAGTTGTTGTTCTCGTACATAAATATTACAATGGTATTGTCCCTCAAGTAGAAACAGCATCTTTTAGCACATACGACAATCAGGTGTTGGACTCAATAAATAGTTATGCTGATAAAATTTCTGCTGCAATTGAATCGTTTAAGTTTAGAGATGCACTGATGGCTTTGAATGAACTATCTTCAGTAGGTAATAAATATTTAGCTGATTTGGAACCATGGAAATTAATTAAAAATGATCCCAAAGCAACAGAAAAAGTATTGTTTATAGCTACCCAACTATGTGGAAGTTTAGCCGTATTGGCACAACCATTATTGCCATTTACTGTCGATAAATTGAATAGGATTTTTGGTGTTCATAAGGGGCAATGGTTGACAAGTGATAAAGTGCTTGTGCCTTCTGGGTATCAGTTAGGACAATCAGAATTGTTATTTGAAAAGATTGATGATGCCATAGTAAACTATCAAATTGAAAAGTTGGAAAAATCTAAAAGTCAAAGTCAATCCAATGATATTGCGTATGTTCAAGTTAAGAATGAAATATCTTTTGATGATTTTTCAAAACTTGATATTCGTACAGGCACGATAGTAGAAGCTGAAAAAGTACTTAAAGCAGATAAACTTTTAAAATTGACGGTAGATTTGGGTTTTGAAACTAGAACGATAGTTTCTGGTATTGCAGAATATTTCTCAACAGAAGAAGTGATTGGTAAAAGAGTTTCAGTACTCGTTAATTTGGCTCCAAGAAAATTGAAAGGAATTGAGTCTAATGGTATGATATTAATGGCAGAAGATAATGAAGGAAAATTATCTTTCGTACAGTCTGAAGCTCCAAATGGTATGGTCATCAGATAGGTTATTATGTGTCTAGAATTTAACAAATAGATTATGGAATATGTACTGTTGATTGGATATAGTGCTCTGTTTTTGTCTTTTGTTTATTTTTCTAAACGATTTTATACCCCTTCTATTTCTAATAAAATTTGGACTAGTCTAGCTTTTATTAAGATTTGTGCGGCTTTATTATATAGCTGGCTAAATACTCAGATTCCTACTTTTTATGATTCTTCTTTTTATTTTAGAGAAGGAGAGATTGTTTATAGTGCATTAAATGAAAATCCGTTTTATTATTTACAATTATTAATAGGTCCTAATAATTATTTTCCTGAACCAGAGCATTTATGTACTTATATAGATCAATTAGGGTTGTGGTATGATTTCACTGGTTATACAATTGTTCGTGTAAATGCTTTTTTTAGACTATTCTCAGCAGGATTTATCTCTGTTCATTTTTTATTGTTTTCTTTTTTATCATTTATAGGTGCTTTTTATTTGTTCAAATTTTTTGAAAGAGAAACTACACTGTCAGAATATTTGATAGTTTTTGGAATTTTCTTGATACCAGGTACTTTGCTTTGGACATCAGGCTTGCATAAAGATGCTTTAGTGGTCTTTGCAATAGGGATTTTGCTATATAATTTTGAGAGGGTAACTACCTATTTTTCTTGGTTTAGATTTTTTTGGGTTTTGATTGCTTTCTTGTTACTAGTTAATGTGAGAGGATATTTAGTTTTGGCAGTATTGCCAGCCTTAGGTGCATATTATTGGGATAAGAAGTCAAACGTGAAGGCTGTTGTACCTTATGTAACGATTTTGGTTGTAATGATAGCGGTAGTGTTGGTATATGATTGTATTATACCTGATGGTTATCGTTTGGCAAATAAAATCAATATAATCCAAAAAAGCTTCTTGAATGCAGATGGAAATACAAGCTTCGAGATTGAAGCCATTAGAAATAGTTGGTGGAGTATGATTTCAGCGTTCCCTTCTAACTTTCTGAATGCATTCATTTATCCAATGTATAATCAATGTTATAACGATTGGTGCAGACTGGCATCAGTTGAATCTATTCTTCTATGTCTTTTTATAATACTCGGGTTTGTCAAAGTGAAATTCAAATATATTTTTGATAATTCGATTGCACTTTTTTCATTGAGTTTAGGTTTTTATTTAATGGCAATTATTGGCTTAGTTGTGAATAATTCTGGAGCTATTGTAAGATACAGGTCAGTTGCTGTTTTGTTTATTTTTATTGGATTTTTAATTTCTTTTCAGAAAACTTCAAAACTTAAGTAATTTTTTTATTGTTTTTTGTGATATTTTCATTGAAAGTGTGTAATTTTGAATTAATAATTCACATATAAATAATTATCATGTCAACAACAAGATTTAATGCTTTAGCTGCATTCTCTTCCAGACCCAAGGTTCAGGTAGAAATGCCTTCATCTAGAATTTCTGATTTTTTTGCTGAATCTGTTTTTAATGATAAAGCAATGAAAGCGGTGATGTCTAAAGAGGCATACAAAAAACTGACTTCCTATATGAAGGAAGGAAAGAGGGTAGATAAGGAGTTGGCTGATGCCATTGCTTCTGCAATGAAGTCTTGGGCATTAGAGAAAGGAGCTACACATTATACACATTGGTTTCAACCTTTGACAGGAACTACTGCTGAAAAACATGATTCATTTTTTATGCCAATGGATGGTGCAGGAATAGAAGAATTTTCAGCCGATTCATTGATTTTGCAAGAAACAGATGGCTCATCATTTCCGTCTGGAGGAATTAGAGCTACTTTTGAAGCAAGGGGATATACTGCGTGGGATATTACCTCACCAGCGTTTATCATTACTGTAGGAAATGGAAAAACACTTTGTATTCCTACTATATTTTTCTCATTTACTGGTTATACCTTAGATTTTAAAACTCCATTATTGAAATCTCTTCAAGCTGTAAATCAAGCAGCTACTGATGTTTGCCAGTATTTTGATAGAAATGTCAATCAAGTCAATACAACTTTAGGTTGGGAGCAAGAATATTTCTTAATAGATTCTGCAATGTATTATGCAAGACCAGATTTAGTAATGACAGGACGTACCTTATTAGGTAAAAGATCGGCTAAAGGTCAGCAGCTTGAAGATCATTATTTTGGAGCCATTCCAGAAAGAGTCTATGCATTTATGAGAGATATGGAAATTGAAAGTTTAAAACTTGGAATTCCTATTCGCACAAGACACAATGAAGTTGCTCCATCTCAATATGAGTGCGCACCAATGTTTGAAGAAGCTAATCTTGCAGTAGATCATAACCAGCTTTTGACTGACGTTATGGACAAGGTATCTTCAAGGCATAAGTTGAAAGTTTTGACTCATGAGAAGCCATTTGCAGGGGTGAATGGTAGTGGAAAGCACAATAACTGGTCTTTAAGTACAGATACTGGTGTCAATCTTTTATCTCCTGGAAAAACACCTCGTACTAATTTGCAATTTTTGACTTTCTTCATCAATACGATTGCTGCTGTAAATAAGCATGAAGCTTTATTGAGAGGAAGTACTGCTACTCATGGCAATGAGCATAGATTGGGTGCAAATGAAGCCCCTCCAGCAATAATCTCTATCTATATTGGTTCATATCTTAAAGAAGTTTTGGACTTAATTGAAAATAGGGTTGATGAGAAAACCTTTGATGAGCAAGAAAATCTTAGCCTTCGTCTAGAAATTCATAATAAGATTCCTGAATTCATGGGAGATAATACAGATAGAAATCGTACTTCTCCATTTGCTTTTACAGGTAACAAGTTTGAATTCAGAATGGTGGGTTCTTCAGCCAATTGTTCTATGCCTATCACCGTGATTAGTGCTATCGTAGCTGAACAATTGCGCAAATTCAAACAAGAAGTTGATGGTTTGATTAAGCAAGGAGATTTTAAAGATGTCGCTATCTTAAAAGTTCTAAGAAGATTACTTGCAGAGTCAAGAAGAATATTATTTGAAGGAGATAGTTATACTGATGAGTGGAAAGAAGAAGCGAAGAAAAGAGGATTGAGTAATAATAATACTTCTCCAAAAGCTTTAGATGCATTCATTGAAGAAGATACATTGAAATTGTATGAAGATTTGAATATCATGAATCGTAAAGAAAGTTATGCTCGATATGATGTTATGGTACACGAATATGTCAATCATATTCAAATTGAATCTAGAATTTTAGGAGAGATTATTTTAAATCAGATTATTCCAGCTTGTATTGAATATCAAAATAAATTGATAACAAGCATAGATGGATTGAAAGAGTTGAAGCTAGACAAGTCTTTATATGAACCTCAATTGGGTATATTGAAGAGTGTTGCAGAAGGTATTGTTTCTTTGATTAATTTGGAAAGTGAAATGAAGTCATTGCGTGTCAAAGGAAATGAAATGGAATCTCACAGAGAACAAGCTGAGTTGTATTGTTATGAAGTCAAACCTATTATGGAAAAAATCAGAGAGGTGTCAGATAAGCTAGAAACGATAGTTGAAGATAATTTGTGGCCACTTCCAAAATATAGAGAAATGCTATTCAGTAAATAAACTGTTATTAGATAATATTGTAACGATAGGGAATTTGAAAAATAGTTCCCTATTTTCATTATATTGTCAGAGGTATTTAAAATGTTCATAGAATATTTTGAATAAATAGTTTTGTTTTCATCATGGGTAGATACTTTTTGGGGAGGTGTGTTAAACACTGTTCAATATTTTTACTGTTTATTTTATTGCTGATATTCAAGGTGAATGCTCAAGACTGCCCTTCTCTCAATGGCAATTTTGGTACTAAAATTTTGTCTCAAAATATTTCTAAAGCAACTCAGGCTTATAAGACAACTCAAGATTATTTAGGAAATACCATCAAATTGCAGATGGATATTTATCAAAGTGTATTGAATTGGAACAACAATCTGTTAAGTCAGCGTCCTATTGTTGTCCTTTTTCATGGAGGAGGTTTTAAATCTGGTTCAAGAAATACAGGTGCAATGAAGATATTTGCTGAGTATTTCGCTCAAAGAGGGTATGTGGCTATCAGCGCAGATTATCGGATAGGGTGGAAGGACTTTGATAAAACAATGCTTTGTGGAGGTGGAACGACAATAGATTATTTAGATGCACAGTATAGAGCTATGCAAGATGAGCGCTCTCTTGTCAAGTATCTTAAAAGCCAATCAAATAATATAAAATTTGACACTAATAGAGTGTTTTTATTTGGTATCAGTTCGGGTGCGACTTTGGTTTGTTCAAGGATGGAAGATGAGTGGATAAGCAATATAGACAATAGACGTGAGAGGCTTGGTTCATTGGAAGACGATGTAATAAATAAAAATTTCTCTACAGATATAGCTGGAATATTGAGTTTTGCAGGAGCCAATCTCTCCTCAGAAATTTCTAATGAATATGATACACCTATCGCATTTTTTCATGGTACTTGTGATAATGCAGTGCCTTATGAAGAATATTATTTGGCTGGATGTAGTAATATGGCATACTATTATGGGCCTAAAATATTAACGGAGGTATTGAAGAAGAAAAATCTCTGTTATAGAAATTATATCTATTGTGGTTTTGGGCATGATTTATCGGCAGTAGGCGATGAAAGGCGGTCAATTCCTTGGGCGATGGAAGACGTTTTGTCGAAGTCAATAGAATTTATGCAGTCAGTGATGTGTAATCAATGCCTGTCAATAACAAAGATTGCAAATGAAAATTTGGACATTAAGCCAATTTCAGATTGTAATTCAATTGCTTTCTATGATGAATGTCAATCAAATGTTGCGTTGGATGAACCTCTTATTTCCCTTTCTCCTTCTTTGTTTTATGATGTGGCAACGGCTTATGTTTATTCTAAGTTTGAGCAGTCAACAAATTTATCTTTGAATATTTTTAATATGAATGGTTCTCTTGTTCAATCAATTGAATTGGAGTTTCCCTCTGGTGCTCATACTACCCAAGTGGACTTATTGTTACTATCAAAGGGAGTTTTTCTTTATCAATTTGTAAATGGTAAAAAGATTTATGCATCGGGCAAGGTCTGGAAAATTTGATTTTAAAATTTATCCTTATTTGCAAAGTGCTATTGCTTGAATAATCGTAAATTTGTAATTAATGAAAATCAATTGGAAGGAGATACCTTCTCCTTGTTATGTATTAGAAGAAGAAAGGTTGTTGAACAATCTTCAATTAATGAAGTATGTACAGAGTAGTGCTGATGTAGATATTATCTGCGCATTGAAAGGTTATTCTCTACATGCTACATTCCCTACTTTGATTCAATATTTGCACGGTGCTACTGCTAGCTCTCTTCATGAAGCACGTTTAGTCTATGAAAAAATGGGAGTGAAAGCTCATACCTATTGTGCTGTATATGTTCCTCAAGATTTTGAAGAAATTCAAAATTATTCAAGCCACTTGACTTTTAATTCTTTATCTGAATACGAAAGGTGGAAAGATAAAGTAAGAGAAGATGTGAGCTGTGGTTTACGTGTCAATCCAGGATATAGTGAAGTGGGAACAGAATTATATAATCCATGTGCGCCTAATTCTAGATTAGGAATTGCTAGGCATTTGTTGGGAGATACATTGCCTGATGGTATAGAAGGGTTGCATTTTCATGCACTTTGCGAAAATGATTCTTATACTTTAGAACGTGTCTTGAAATCTTTTTCAGATTTGTATGATAGTTTTTTGAAGCAAATCAAATGGGTGAATTTTGGTGGAGGTCATTTGATGACGAGAGAAGGGTATGATGTCGAACATTTGATAAAAGTGTTAAGAGAATTTAGATTAAAATATCCCAATATTGAACAAGTGATTTTAGAGCCAGGTAGTGCAGTAGGTTGGCAGACAGGTTATTTGGTGAGTACGGTTTTGGATATTGTGCAAAATGATAAGTTGCCAATAGCTATGCTCGATGTATCTTTTACTTGTCACATGCCAGATTGTTTGGAAATGCCGTATCAGCCTAAGATATTAAATACTATGGAAGATGGGAAGCATGAATATTATATGGGAGGTTTGAGCTGCCTTGCAGGAGATTATATGGGTACATGGAAATTTAATCAGCCTTTAAATGTTGGAGATAAAGTAATATTTGATGACATGATTCATTATACTATGGTCAAAACCACTACTTTTAATGGGATTAATCTACCAAGTATAGGAATATGGACCACTGCTCAAAAGTTTTCATTGTTGAATTCTTATGGGTATGAAGATTATGCCTCAAGATTATCTTGAGATAGATTTTTTTAATGACAGAAGAATAATATAGAGATGTTTAAAATTGAAATTTATATAGACAAACTGATTAAGGAAGCAGAAAGAATTTCTAATGAACACCAGCTTGTCAGTAAGTTGATTGATATTGCATTTGAAAAAGTGGGAGAAACAGCAAGCCAAGCATTGAATTTTGAAAGTCAGGTATCTGCTATTGGACGCATGTTGAAAGCATGGTATGCAAGAGAATATTCAGGTTTGTCCAAGCAGGCAGTCGTGAGTTTGGTTGCATCTTTGATATACATTGTTAATCCATTAGATTTTATTCCAGATTTTATTCCGATAATAGGAAGATTGGACGATAAATTGGTATTAGGTTTCTTGGTGAAAAAGTTGAATAGCGAGATTCAGAAATTTATGGCTTGGGAAGAACAACAGTATCAAAATTCTTAAACTATGTTAGATTTTTAGTGTTTGCTATATTTTATCGAATAGTTTTCCAACTTTTAGAAAGTTTTTAACAAAAAGAGAATATTAGTTTTGAAATCAGTATTGTTAATCGTTGCTACGTTGTTGTTAGGTGTTACAGGAGTCAAAGCACAACCTTTTGTATATCCCAAAAGGATGGTTGTGCAATTTTCTGGTATGATAAAAGATAATATCAGTAATGCACCGATACCATTTGCTATTGTTTATGTGGACAAAGAGAAGCGAGGTACAGTTTCAACTATTGATGGCTTTTATTCATTTGCAGTAGCTCAAGGAGATGTAGTGCTGTTCAAATCAATAGGTTATAAACCATACAAACTCGAAGTGCCTAAGGAAATGATGGGAGATAGCTATTTTAAAGATATCTATATGGAACGGGAAACTTATGCTTTGGATACGATTACAATTTATCCTCTACCTAGACCACATCAACTTAGACAAGCGATTGCCAACTTAGATATTCCTGATGATATGGTGGCACTTGCTAAAAAAACAATTGAAAAATCGAAGTTAGATGAATTGACCAAGGCAACCCGATATGATGGCAATGAAAATTTCAATCAATATCTGAAAAATCAAGTACAGTCATATTATCATTATGGACAACCTGCACCTATTCGATTGTTTGATGCTTTTAGTTGGGCAGAATTTATCAAATCATTGAAGAAAAAAAATAAATCTATCGGTACAGATAAAAATGGCGAATCTGTTTTTCCTGAATTTTAATGTTTGATAAAACAATACATATTCTCTAACCACATTCGTATTCATTAACATTTGTAATTCCCTTTTGTCGGATTAAATTCGTTAATTTTGTAATCAAATAAATGAGTTATGGCGAATATGGAATTTAGTAATAGAGTAGTTGATTTACACGTATCTTTGAAGCCATTTGCATTGAAGTTGACAAGAGATATGGATGATGCAGAAGACTTAATTCAAGAAACAATGTTTCGTGCAATTTCTAATGAAGATAAATTTGAAAATGGAACCAAATTAAAAGCTTGGTTATATACCATTATGAAAAATATCTTTATCAATAACTACAGAAAGAAAGTAAAAAGAAACACAATTGTAGATACTAGTGATAATCAATATTTTATTGATTCTGTTTCCCATACGACTACAAATGTTGCAGAAATGACATTTGTGAACAAAGATATTGAGAGAGCGATTCTCAATTTGTCTAATGAATTTAGAGTTCCTTTCATGATGCATTACAAAGGATATAAGTATCATGAAATAGCTGAAAAATTAAACTTGCCGCTTGGTACAGTGAAAAGTAGAATATTTTTTGCAAGAAAAGAGTTAAAAGACAGACTCATTCATTATAAGTCATTAGTCTAATAAGTACCTTTAAATCTAGGGTGATATTTTTGAAGTGAGCTTCTTAGATATTCTTGATTGAGATGAGTATATATTTCAGTGGTAGTAATAGATGAATGTCCCAACATCATTTGTACAGCTCTTAGATCTGCACCTCTTTCTACCAAATGAGTAGCAAATGAATGTCTGAGTGTGTGTGGGCTAATATCTTTATGTATTCCAGCTAGAGATACCAATTCTTTTAAAAATGTAAACACCATCACCCTACTTAATGGTTTGCCACGGCGATTTAAAAAAAGAATATCATCGTATAATGGATATTTGTGCCATAGTGGACGGATGTGTTTTAAGTATATTTTGATACTATCCAATGCTGATTGACCAATAGGAATCAGTCGTTCTTTGTTGCCTTTTCCTATTACCTTGATGATTTCATCGTCAGGATAAATATGAGAGATTTTTAAATTTATCAGTTCGGATACACGCAAACCACTGCTATAAAGCGTTTCTATCATAGCCTTATTTCTGACATGATCAGCGCGGCTGAGGTCGAGCATTGATAATATTAAATCAATTTCCTCGATAGAAAGGACATCAGGAAGTTTTCTAGCCAGTTTAGGCGATTCAATGAGTTCCAATGGAGAAACTGAAATTTGTTTTTCAAGAATTAAATAGTTGTAAAAAGATTTTATTCCTGAAAGTATTCTAGCTTGGCTGCTATTACTTAAACCTATATCGTAAAGCGTTGCTAAAAAATATTCTATATCTTTTGTCTGTAATTCAGTCGGGGATGAGTGGTCAGAGTTGGCTTTGAGCATATTGACATCATGCAGATATGCTTCTACTGAATGCTTGGACATTCCTTTTTCTGTTATTAAATAGGCTTTAAACAGTTGAATTGCAAAGTCCCAAGACATCATAGATTAAAAATAAGGAATTTTATCCTGCTTTTGGGAAGATTGTAAAGTAGCTTTTTGATTTTTGAACCTATGATAGGAAAAAAGATTTAATAAAATGTATTTTCTTATAGATGTATTGTATTTTTATAAGAATATAAATTTAGGAACACAGCACTTGAATTGATGATAAAGCCTATAGATGTTTTTACGAGATTGAGTTTTTTTATAGTCCTTTTTTTTATATTTTATCCAAATCTTTCAATAGCGCAGTATGAGACTTTATTGCATAAGCCTTATGGTCAGAATGTTGATGGAATTCATTCTATGTATAGAGATTTGATTAATATCAATGATTCTTTAAAAAGAGCTGAGAAAGCTCAAGAAATTAAAAAATTTGCACTTCAAAATAATGATCAAACCTTAGCATTAAATGTAGATTTCTTTCTCAATTTTTGGAATACTTTTTACCAAAACCAACCTAAAGATGTTTCTTTGTTAAAGCTGAAAAGGCAAGTTGAATATTATTCACATAAAGATATTGATTTTCTTTATGAACGATCACTCAGAGCTTTAGCAGAGTATTATTGGAAGATAGAACAGAATTATGAATTAGCTTTTGAACAATATCTAATATTAGATAATAGAATAGAGTTAATAAATTCTGATGATTATCCTGAAAAAGCTAGGGATTTAATGCAGATAGGGGAAGCTTATTATTATTATCAAGATTATCATTTGGCATTATCTTATTTTAAAAAAGCTATAGTTATTCCTGAAACTCATTTTAATTCAGGTGTGATAAATTCAGCGAGAAATACAATGGGTTTATGTTATCAGGAACTTCATCAATTTGATAGTGCAGCTGCTTGTTTTAATGAAATATTGCTTTCTGATTTTCCTGAAGCAACAGCATGGAAAAAAATAGCTAGAGGCAATATTGGCGCTAATCTTTATTTTCAAGGTGATTACGACAGTGCAATACCTTTAATAGAAGATGACTTATCAAGTTCTATAGAAACAAATGATTTTGGTAGTTGTGCTGGAGCTGCTATTGGTCTAGCTGATATTTATTTATTAAAAGGTAATTTAAGTATTTCTAAAAAGTATATTGATTTAGCAAGACATTATATATTTATCTCTGGTCAAAAAGATAGAAATAAAAACCTATTCTCTATTATGAGTAAATGGTGTATAGTAAATGGTGATAAAGAGATGTCGCTAAAGTATATTGATTCTACAGTTTTGGCTATTGAAGAGTATAACAAGAAGTATAGTGCATTGAATGTATTACGTGCTCAGCAAAAGATTGATTTGCAGAATTTAAAAATTCAAAGTTCGGAAAGAGAAAGAGATGTTCAAAGGAGAATTGCTATAAGAAATACTCTTGTATTAATAGTTCTAATATTAATTATCACTCTTATTCTCGTTTACTATGTTCAAAAAAAGAAGCAGTTGGAAAAAGATGCTGAAATCAAAAATGCTACTCATGTGATAGAAAAATCAAAGTTTCAGCTGAATGCTTTTATGGAGCAAATATTACTAAAGAATAGATTGATACGTGATTTAGAAAGTAAGATTAAACATGTTGACGCTGATAATCAAAATGTTTTATTGGAACTACGGCAAAAAACTATTTTAACTGAAGATGATTGGTTACAATTTAAATCGCTCTTTGAAAAAGTTCATTCTGGATATTTGTATAGATTAAATGAAAAATATCCTGAATTTTCTCCTGCTGAGATTAGATTTATGTCTTTGGCAAAACTCAAATTCTCTAATAAAGAAATGGCAGCTACCTTAGGAGTGTCTTCCCAAAGTATCCGAACGAATTGGTATCGAATTCGAAAGAAACTGAATCTGAATGATGATATTAGTTTAGACGAATTAGTTAACGACATCTAAATAATAGTATTGTATTTGATTGTATTGAGGTATTTTTAGTAAGCTTATTTACTAATTTCTTCTACACTATAATTTATTATATATCATGAATATATGGTGTTGTGACTTTTTTGTGACTCCTTGTTTTTTACTATAATTGGAGACAAAGAATAATTTTAAGTATTCAATTATTCTATATGCATTATTTTTTTACAAACTATTTATTAAGGAATAATATAGTATTGTTTAAGATGTCTAATTCTTTAAGTTTTTGTTTTCAAAGGACAAGGATTAGCAGACTTACTATTCAATTTAGTGATTGGAAATTGATATTTCAAATTCTATTATTTTTAGGATTAGCTTCCGCCAGCCAGGCACAGGTTGTCGTGAATGACCCGACATTGACGGTTACTACTTTTAATGATGTTGTTGCTACTCCACTTACAAATACTGCAGGGCAATGGGTAACTTTTAATCCCGACCAGTCTAATAATATTGATTTAATAGAAACCCAAATATTCAAAATGCCCCAAAGAGGTTTGGGTGTTGTTGGCGTGGAGTTTCAACTCTTTGGTGGTGATGGTGGCACGGCTTGGTACAAAAACTTAGTGGATAATCGCTTTGCTAATGGTGGTAAAGGTGGGGAATTGCATTATACCCTCAATTTAGACAATAGCAACAATTATGGCAAACCTTTCATTGTTACTTATGGCAAGAAAGGAGAAAGTGTACAATATGGTCAATACGGCTATGTTGCTGCCGGAGGTGGTGGTTCTACTGGAATGGCATGGCTTAAACCTACAACGCCAGCTTATTATTTTAATTTAATTGATAAGCATCTGATTGCTGCTGCCGGTGGCGGTAGTGGTGGATTTGCGACCGTTTTTCGTTCACTGCACGGTGCTTCTGCTTGGTTTTTAGGCCCGAACCCAGGTTTGAATAGTCAATTGGGATCGCATATTGCTAACCTTACAATTAGTGTTGACGGAAATCCATTTATGATTTTTACTGCTGGTGGTAGCAGATTATTAGGAGCTACCACTTCTTTGAATGGTAGTGTTTGTTGCTCCAATAATGAAAAAATAAGAAACTCCAGTGGATATTATCATAATGTCTTTTCCCAAAGAAAGGCATTGAACAGCTCAAATTTATTGTCCAGTATTACCTTTGGTCAAGAAGGAGGGAAACCTACCCTCATCTGGGCAAATCAGGAAGGTTCGGCAGGAAATACCACTATGGGAACGGCATGGAGTCTTGGTTCTTCTTATGATGTGCATATTGTAAAGAACGGTGGCCGCGGCGGTGCCGGATTGAGTGGTGGTGGCGCTGGCACGTCAACTACTGATTATTATCAAGGCTTTAGGGTATTTGATTTAGGTGAAGAATACGATATGTCCACAGGTGGAGCTGGCGGCACTGGTTCTATTGGGGATCTTTCCAAAGGTCATTTTTACATTACTCCCGCCGACCCAGGTTGGAATATGTTTGCCAACGGATTGACCAACACTTCCATCATTCCACATAATTCTACTAACAACCCCAAAAGTGGCTATTTTAAATACCGGACTATTGCCGATACAGTTCCGCCGCAAATTAATTTGGATAGCATCACGGTATATTTAAAAAATACTTCTTTGAATCCTTTTGCTCCATATTTAGCTTTCCAAACGGATCTGCCTTTTTCTGAGGCTATCCAACCTTATTTTATGAAGCCTAATGGACTTTGGGATAATGACAGCATCGTTAATATTACCACAAGTGAATCGGTGTTTCAATGTTTTATGGCAGGACAAACCATTCCTGTTTACCTCACACTTACTGATGGAGCAGGAAATAGTACGAATGGACTTATTCATGTTACGGTAGTCGATGATTATGTACCTATTCCTCGTCTTCCGGAATCCAATCCCAATATCTTTGACCCGGGATTTACATCTCGTATTGATGTAAGTAATGGGCCAGTAACACTGACAGCTGCAAATTTTCCACAGGGATTTGATGGTTGCAATGGCAGTAATGTGACTATCAATTTCCCACCAACCAATTTTACCTGTGCTGATGTAGGTAGCCAACCTATTGCTTATTCCTATACTGATTTAGACAATCACCAAAGTGATACTTTTGTCAAAGTCTTTAATGTAGTCTATAATTTCCCAGACAAATTATATGTAGATGCCTCAGCAACTGGTGCTAATAATGGTACTTCTTGGACTGATGCTTTCAACTCTTTGCAAGACGCTTTAAGATTTGGTTGTTCGCAAAGTGGTACAGGACGTGAGGTTTATGTAGCTCAAGGCACTTATTTGCCCGACCAAGGACAAGGTATTTCATTAGATGATAGAAATGCCAGCTTTACCCTACATGATAACGATAAAGTTTATGGAGGATTCCCTACCGGAGGCAGTTTGTTTTCAGAACGAGATCCTGCTGCTTACCCAAGTATTTTATCGGGTAATATCGGCTTAACCAATTTTGAAACAGATAATAGTTATCATGTCGTTACTATTGCAGGGAATAAGAGCGTATTGGATGGCTTTACAATTAAAGAAGGTTATGCCAATGCTAATGCCAGTGATGGAGGTGGTGCTATTAAAAATGTTCAAGTTGTTATTCACGACACCTTGCAATATTCAACTTCTTCTATTCAAAACTGTAAGTTTATAGATAATTTTGGTAATAATGGTGGTGCTATATATACTGCTCCATCTGCATCCACCTATAACAGCAATATGGATGTTATTAATTCCTCTTTTGAAAATAATACTTCTAATACCAATGGAGGGGCTATATTTTTGAATAATAACCTTTTAAGATTATATTCTTTAAACTGCCTTTTTGATAATAATACTGCGCAAACAAAGGGTGGGGCATTGCATATTAGCTCAAGTAATAATGCTAAAGTAATCAATAATACTTTTGTTTATAATGATGCTTTAGTTGGTGGCGGTGCAATTTCAAATGCCGGTTTTATTTCTCTTAATAATAGTATTCTTTTTTTTAATACCGACCCTAATTCGGCTCAAATTGCAAATACTGGAACCTTCCATGTGGACTTTAGCAATATTCAGGGTTGTGGCGGTAGCACTACTTGGGCACTTTCTTCTGTCATAGATTATGGTGGAAATATTGATGCTGACCCTCAATTTAATCTATCTTCTCCTTATACATTAATGCCTCAAAGCCCTTGTCGCAATGCCGGTAAGAATAATTATAATCCTTATGCTACCGATTTGTATGGTAAAACTCGGATTAATGAAGACCAAATTGATATGGGTGCAGCTGAAATTAATCCGGTGCTGTATGTGGCTTGGGATGCAACAGGTACAGGAGACGGATCTTCATGGGCTAATGCTTATACCAATCTTAATGAAGCCATTGCCAATTCAGGAAATGGACTTTCTCAAAAAAGTATTTGGGTTAAAAGTGGCACTTACTATCCAGATAGAATATATAGAAACAGTTTACCCACTCCCGGAAATAGAGAAAACACTTTTCGCCTACCGAATACTTCCAAAATATATGGTGGATTTGCAGGAACAGAAACTCAATTAAATCAGAGAAATATTGGTCAAAATCTGACCTTGTTAAGTGGAGATATCGGTACAATAGGTTTGCCATCTGATAATGTTTATCATGTAATCACTTCTGAAGGACAGGGTTCCCGATTGGATGGTTTTATTATAGAAGGAGGGAATGCCAATGGAGGTAATGATTTAAGTAATGGTGGCGGATATTTTGAAATTGCACAAATTGCTGACCCCAGTAATGTTATTGCCAATTGTGTTTTTAGAAATAATAGTGCTGCCGATAAAGGAGGTGCTATATTTGGTTATGTTTTTGGCTCGAGTGGTGCTGGGGCATTGGATATTGACCATTGTGTATTTTATAATAATACCGCAAACAGAGGTGCTGTGGCTTATGTTGCCAAAGGGATGATGCCGGTATTTTACAAATTGAAATTGTATAATGTCACAGCTGTCAATAATACTTCATTAGCTGCAGGTGCAGGTGCTATAGAAGGAGATGGAGGTACAGGAGGTTCTGGAAATTTCACCGCAAGAATAAAAACATATAATAGTTTATTGGTAGCTAATACGCCTCAAAATTATAATGATATCAATAACCCAGGAAATATTCAATTGTTTCATACTTATGTCAGTGATTCTATCAATGGAGTATTTAAAAATGTAAATGATATAGCTGGTGCTGATGGTAAAATAATGACTAATGATGATGGACTTCAATTAAATCCAAATAGCATCGCCATTAATTATGGTGATGATAGTTTGTTGTACAATAATAATCAAAAAGATATAACTGGACAACCACGTATTTTGCAAGGAGTAAGTGATGCCGGTGCTTATGAAAGCTGGGGTTGTCTGGGCTTAAGTAAATTGTATGTAGATGCAAATACAACCACAACGGTAAGTGATGGTAGCACTTGGGCTAAGGCATTTAAAACTATCAACGAGGCTTTAAATGTAGCCAATCTATGCACTTCTGTAGATAGTATTTTGATTGCTAAAGGCACTTATTATCCTGGGGATCCTCTGACCCCAATTAGTAGAGATGCTTCTTTTGAGCTTTGGCGACCGATGGCCCTAGTTGGTGGTTATCCGTCTGGAGGTGGAATTAGAGATATAAATGCTAATCCGGTAATATTAAGTGGCGATATAAATACCACAGATAGAAATGATAATGCAGTGCATATTATGCGAATTGGCGCTGATACACTCGGTACTACAGTTATAGATGGATTGAAATTTGTCAATGGCACTGGAGGTTCTGGCATAGGAGGTGTTGGTATTTATACTACTCATGGTCAGTCTTTTCAAAGAGGAAGTGGTGCAGCCATTAATTCAAAAAATTCAAAAGTATGGGTGAAAAATTGTTACTTCCTGAATAATTTTAGTGGACAAGGAGGAGCCGTCTATGTTAATGGAGGCACCTTTAAATCAACTCATAGTATTTATGATGGCAATACTGCTGCTCAAAATGGCGGTGCTATCAGAGGTGGAGGCATTACAGATTCTTTATTATTGCATCATAATATTTTCATCCGGGATACGGCTTTAGGCGGTGGCGGTGGTGCTGTCAGTGGCAATTATATTTGGACTTTATGCTATAATGAACTCAGCAATAATGTTTTTGTACATACTGTGGGTATGCAATATGGTGGTGGTGCTCTTTATCTGTCAGAGGGCAAATTTAAAGTGGTCAATAATACATTTTACGCTAATAAATCTGTAACCGGTGGTGGTGTTACCATAACTGTAAATCCTGATACCTCAAATATTTTTGCCAATAATTGTTTTTGGAATAATACCAATACTTTTAATGCTCCTGATGATTATTCAGTTTCTGATTATAATAATGTGATAGCCAACAATAGTACAGGTATCTATCCTAACTTTCAGGATACACTGAATTTATTGGGAACCGATGCCCAATGGTACACTGAAGATGACGGATTAAGTTTGAGAACTACAAGCCCATTAATCAACGGTGGAAATAACAACTATGTAATTGATTCATCAGATTTAAAGAACACTATTCGTGTTCAAAAAGGAATTGTAGATATCGGAGCTTATGAAAGTGATTCCTTAATCACTCGTTGGTATGTTAATGTAAGCCAAGACACAATTGAAGCCGATGGATCTTCTTGGGCGACTGCTTTTGATAAGTTTGAAGATGCTATCGCTGTTGCCAAGATAGGGGATACTATTTGGGTTGCTGGTGGGAATTATTCACCATTGTTGCACACTGCTTTCAAAATGAAAAGTGGCGTGAAAATTATAGGAGGATTTGAAGGAACGGAAACGGAATTAACTCAAAGAAATTTGTCTTCTGGATTCAATACTATCCTTTGTGGTAATGGTAGCAGTGTTATGATAAATGAAAATGTGAATAGCAATGCCCTTTTAGATGGTTTTGTAATTCAATCTGGTACTTCTGATTCAGTAGGGGGCGGTATCTTAAATATCAATTCCCAAGCCCATTTTAATAATATTGTATTTAATAATAATCAAGCTAAAAAAGGCGGAGCAGTTGCCAATCTCCTTTCAAATACCCATTTCAGTAATATAATTTTTCATGAAAATGAAGCACAAGGTGAGGGAGGAGCAATATTTGACAGTGCTGCAACAACCCAAATTTTGTCAGCTACATTTTTTCAAAACAATGCTCTCAATGGCTCTTTGTTATCCCAAAAAGATGGAAGCACCTTAATAATGGGAAATAGCATTTCTTGGGGCAATTCTGCTAATGAGTGGTTTAGTTCAGGCTCTGCATCGTCAAAGATGGTAACTTATTCTATGTTGCAATCTCCACTTAATGGCATAGGAAACATAATAGATATTGATCCTAAGTTTACCAACCCAACACAACCCATCGGTTTTGACAATCTTTGGTTTACTGCTGATGATGGTCTGATGGCTGGATTCCAATCGAATTTTATCAATAAAGGAAATAATGCCTTAGCTAATTCCCTTGCTACCGATATAAGTGGAGCTAATAGAATCCAAAATAATATTATTGACTTAGGTGCTTATGAAAATGAAGGAATTTCTTATTGTGATAGTCTTTCCAAGCTCAATAGTCACGCACTCTATGTAAATGTCAATGCGATAACAGCAGGCGACGGTTTTTCTTGGACTAATTCACTCCGCTCTTTAACGGAAGCCTTAGATTTAGCAAATTACTGTGATGAGATTGATTCAATTTATATAGCGTCAGGTACGTATTACCCAACCGGTTTTAGAGAAGGAACAGATAGAACAAAAAGTTTTGTAATAAAAAGAAGTAATCTTCATCTAATAGGTGGTTGCATTGGCGAAGATTCTACAACCAACAATTCTTACCTATATCCTACGATTTTAAGTGGTAATATTAATGATGATTATGATGCTACTGATAATAGTTATCATGTAGTCACAATTCAAAATAGTTATAATGTCATTTTAGAAGGTGTCGTTATAGCAGATGGTAATGCTGATAGCACTATTGCTCCTTTCAATTCAGGAGGGGGGCTCTATATCAAAAATGCAACATCTGGAAACCTTATTCTTAGGAACGTTTATTTTACAAGGAATAAGGCTTTAAATGGCGCATCAATATATAATGATGGTGCTGCTATTGATGCTATAAATGTTTTAATAGATAAGGGTGTTGCTAATAATGGTGGTGCTATTTTTAATGAAGCCGGAGCTATTACCTTAACTAATTCAACGATAGTAAATAACGATGCGATAAATATACAGAGTAGTGCTATTGACTTAAATGGAGGACAGTTAACTGTAAATAATTCAATAATGTTTGGATCAATTAGTGGGCTTTATGATGCTGCATATTCTTTTATTGAAGGGAATGTAGATACAATTAATGGTAATCTTAATACATCAGGCTTGACAAAAGCAGATGTCTTTGAAAATGATACCATTGGTAATTATAAACCTAAATTAGGTACAACTATCATAGATGCTGGAAATAATGGACTTTTTGATAACCTGAACAATAATTCTATTGATTTTGTGGGAAATTCTAGAGTTGCAGATTTTTTAAATAATGGAATAATAGATATAGGTGCATTTGAAAGTTCTTCATCTTCAATTCTTCCTATAAGTTTGGTACATTTCTATGCTACTAAAGATGGTGATAAAGCTAAGTTAGAGTGGGCAACTGCATCTGAATTGAATAATAAAGAATTTATTGTTTTTCGAGCAAAAGATGCTATTGATTTCAAGGAAATTGGAAGAGTAAGAGGGGCAGGAAACTCCAATATCCCTATTGATTATGTTTATTATGACTTGCAGCCTCTTGATGGGTATAATTATTACCGCTTGGCTCAGGTGGATTATGATGGAACTACTGAATTTCTAGGAATAAGAATGCTAGAGTTTTCAGAAGATAATAGAGAGATACAGCTTTATCCTAACCCAAGTAGTACAAATGTTAATATCTATTTTAGCAAAGGTGTTTATAGTCAATTAGAACTGATAGATGTAAATTCTAAAGTATTATATAGTCTTTCACTTGCAAATAGTGACAATTGGAAAGATATAGATCTTACTAATTATTCTGCTGGAGTTTATTTTATTCGATTAATAGGGGATGCTAAATCTGATGTGAAAAAGCTAGTTAAAAAGTAATGTTTAGAGCTAAGTGAGATGGATGGCGATAGAACTTATATTTAAATATTGATTCCAATTTTATTTTGTACTTAAATATTGTCTTATTGGGCTTTTGTATAGAAATACTATTCTTAATGATTGTATATTTTGATATATTACAATTATATTGACCAGATAATCAGATAGATGTAATATTTTGTTATTGATTTTGAAATTATACCTGTTGAGAAAAAAATAAATCATTAAAAAAGAAGAATAGTTTGAAATTGTAAAAAATTATTCCTTATATTTGCACCTCGTTAAATAAAGGCTATTGTCTGCATTTAATTGGCCCCGTAGCTTAATTGGATAGAGCATCTGACTACGGATCAGAAGGTTAGGAGTTCGAATCTCTTCGGGGTCACATAAAAATGAGGATAAAAGTCCGAATTGTTGAAAACTAAATATTAATCTGCAAGATATTCATTATCTTTGCATCCTTAAAAAGAAGAAACTATAAAGTATGGCAAGGTTTTGCGAGCTTACCGGAAAAGGACCTCAATCAGGTCACTATGTCTCTCATTCAAACAGAAAGACTAAACGTAAATTTAATCCAAATTTACAAAAGAAGAATTTTTATATCCCTGAAGTAGATCGCTGGATGGAAGTGAAACTTTCTACTCAAGCATTGCGTACTATCAATAAAAAAGGTATCTATGCTTACTTGAAAGAGTTGGAAAAGAAGGGTGAAATTGTTTTAAACTTCTAAACTAAACAATCATGGCAAAGAAGAAAGGTAATAGAATTCAAGTAATTTTAGAGTGTACTGAACACAAAGCAACAGGTCTTCCTGGAACTTCTCGTTATATTTCAGTGAAAAATCGTAAAAATACTCCTGAGAGAATTGAGTTGAAAAAATTCAACCCAATATTAAAAAAATATACTGTTCATAAAGAAATTAAATAATCATGGCTAAAGTTTCCAAAAACTCCAGAATTGACAGGGGTAAAGCAGTTGATTCTAAAACAATGGTGAAAGTGATTAAAGCTGTAAAGTCTGATAAGACTGGTGCTTATTCTTTCCGTGAGAAATTTGTTCACAAAGATACTGTACAAGAAGAGCTTAAAAAAGCGTAATTATTCTTGTATTTAATTGCATACTATAGCTTCTCTGAGTACCTTAGAGAAGCTGTTTGCATTTATACTAGCATTTATGAGTGTTTTTAAAAAATGGTTCGGTAAAAAAGATAAAACCGACGAGGAAGTAAAAGAAGAAGTTGAACAACTGCAACAAGGATTGGAGAAAACCAAACAAGGTATATTCTCTAGAATATCCAAGGCAATCGCAGGGAAATCATCTGTTGATATTGAATTTCTTGATGAATTGGAAGAAATATTAATTACTTCTGATGTCAGTTTGAGTACAACTATCAAAATAATTGATAGACTTGAAGCTAGAGTGGCTGTTGATAAATATATCAATGCCAACCAGTTGAATAATATTCTCTATAATGAAATTTCTACACTATTAGAAGAGAATAATACCAAAGATATTGATAGCTTTTCCATACCTAATGAAGCTAAAAAGCCTTATGTGATAATGGTTGTCGGTGTCAATGGTGTCGGTAAAACTACTACTATCGGTAAATTAGCTTACCAATATAAGAAACAAGGTTACAATGTAATTCTGGGTGCATCTGACACTTTTAGAGCTGCTGCAGTTGATCAATTGACTATCTGGTCTGAAAGAGTAAATGTCCCAATTGTAAAACAATCTATGGGTAGTGACCCTGCTGCTGTTGCTTTTGACGCTGTACAGTCTGCCGTAGCAAAAGGTGCAGATGTGGTGATTATTGATACGGCTGGAAGGTTACATAATAAAATAGGTCTGATGGATGAGCTTTCTAAAATTAAAAGAGTTATGTCTAAAGTGATTCCTGATGCTCCTCATGAAGTGTTGTTGGTTTTAGATGCAACTACAGGGCAGAATGCATTAGAGCAAGCTAAACATTTCTCTGCTGCCACTCAAGTGACAGCATTGGCGATTACCAAATTGGATGGAACTGCAAAAGGTGGTGTAGTTTTAAGTATTGCAGATGAGTTTAAAATTCCTGTCAAATATATTGGATTAGGTGAGCAAATGGAACAGTTGCAAGTCTTTAATCGCAGAGCCTTTGTTGAAACATTGTTTAATTAATTTTTAATTCCTTATTTTTTGAAAACTAGAACTTTACGCCGTGATAAAGTAGATGTCATCACTTTAGGATGTTCTAAGAATCTTGTGGATTCAGAAGTATTGGTCAGTCAATTGCAGCATGGCGATGTTCAAGCTGAACATAGTGATGGCAATAATTCTGATTCTAATATTGTTATTATTAATACATGTGGCTTTATTGATAGAGCTAAAGAAGAATCTATCAATACTATTTTATTATATGCTGACAAAAAAGAGCAAGGTCAAATAGATAAGCTATATGTAACTGGCTGTTTATCTCAGCGTTATAAAGATGATTTAGAAGTTGAAATTCCAGCTGTTGATGGTTATTTTGGCACTTTGGAGATGCCTCAATTATTAGCTAGATTTAATGTAGATTATAAACATGAACTTGTTGGTGAAAGAAGCATTAGTACGCCTCAACATTTTGCTTACTTAAAAATTTCAGAAGGTTGTAATAGAACTTGCTCTTTCTGTGCTATCCCATTGATGAGAGGAGGGCATATTTCTAGAACTATTGATTCTCTGGTACAAGAAGCTAAAAATCTGGCAAAAGTTGGAGTGAAGGAATTAATATTGATTGCTCAGGAATTGACTTATTATGGGCTAGATATTTATAAGAAAAGAGCATTGGCAGATTTGCTATATGCATTGAATGAAGTAGAAGGAATTGAATGGATACGTCTCCATTATGCTTATCCGTCTAAGTTTCCATTGGAAATTTTAGATGCCATCAACGCTTGCGATAAAGTATGTAAATATTTGGATATTCCTTTCCAGCATGGAGCAAATGCTATTTTGGATGCCATGCATAGGCAAGTGACAAGAGAGGAACAGGTAGAATTGATTCAAAAAATTAGAGCGAAGATTCCTAATATTACTTTAAGAACGACAATGATTGTTGGTTTTCCAGGTGAGACAGAGGAAGATTTTCAAGAATTATGTGACTTTGTTAAAGATATGGAGTTTGATAGATTAGGAGTATTTACTTATTCTCATGAAGAAAACACTACGGCGCACCAGTTGGAAGATGATGTGCTAGAAGAAACCAAGCAAGAGAGAGCGCAACGATTGATGCAAATCCAAGAAGAAATCTCTTTCCAAAAAAATACTAATAAAATAGGGCAGACTTTTAAGGTCTTGATTGACAGAAAAGAAAGTGGAAACTATGTGGGTAGAACAGAATTTGATTCTCCTGAAGTGGATAATGAAGTGTTAATTGAAGCTAAAGGAAATTATTTGAGAGTAGGTGGTTTTGCTCAAATTAAAATAGTTGATGCAACTGAATTTGACTTATTCGGAGTATTAGCTTAAGTTAATTTTTAAGTCCATAAGTAAAAGAGGCTGTCCGACATACTGGAACAGCCTCTTTTTGTGCCATTTAGTGAGGAGGTTAAAATTTCTCTAACAGATATTATTTATTTTATCTGAAAGAATAAGTTTTTTTCATTTTCGGTAGTTCCTTTTTATTGATTATCTTGAAAAAGTCATTGATAGTGTCATTCTCAAAAGATTTTGCTATTTCTTTCATAATAGTCAAAGTTGAGTTTTTGAGTTCTTCCAAGCTTATGATGTCTTTCTGATACAGATTTCTCTGTTTTTCATAAGCTTTTGTCGAATATACACAGTTGGTATTGAACTTATTGATGAGTGATTGAAGTTGAAAATTAGAATTGCGATATTCAATTTTGTGGAAATATCTAATGTGATATTGTTCTTTTGCTACTTTGATAATTTCTAATAGTAATTGTTCCTGAGCATTGTTATTTGCTTTCATAAAGATTAAATTAATAGGTGAGTAAAAATGAAATCTCGCAGAACAAGGGAGGGCGTGTTGTTGTCAAACATGCCGAAATGAAAAAATGTCAAAGAACTTCCTCACAATGGTAGCCTGACAATAAAGCAGACCCCTCCCATGTTTGGAGCGATTCAATTACATTTCCTAATAAAGTAGCTAAGTAGTGTGTATCATTCTATTATCAGAATTAATGACTGTCATTTTTGCTAAAATTGATATGTGATTTGTTTCAGTCATTATGCTTAATTCTTAGAAAGCTTACGCAAATATATAATGTATTTTTTTTAAGAAAATATTTTTTTAGTAAAATTTTCTACATATCGAACTTCTCAAAAAGTGTTCCAATTTTTATCAAGTGTTATTCTGAAGGTATAAATATCATTTATTTCATTGATATTAAGCTATTTAGCAAATATTGAGTTTGTAAATTGTAATAAATATTATTTTAAGTTAAAATTGTATTTTGATGGTAATAAAGAAGGAGAAATCTCAAAATTTTCTTTCATGATGTCTTAATTTTATAATAAATCCAAGACAATGAAAAAAATCTTTACCTATTCAACGCTATTTCTTGCTTTTTATCTATTCTTGTTTCAATCTTCCTTTGCTTCACAAAAAAGAAAAGTTTTGTGGATAGGAATAGATGGTTGTCGAGCAGATGTTTTAATACAGGCTAATACTCCTAATATTGACGCTGTTTTACCCAATAGTCTTTATTCTTTATATACTTATAACGCTGGAATAACGGTTTCTGGTCAGTGCTGGTCCACAATGCTTACAGGAGTTTATTGGAATAAGCATGGAGTCATTGAAAACTCTTTTACTGGAAGAAAATTTGACAAATATCCTTTGTTTATTAAACATGCTAAAGAAATTAATCCCAATTTGAAATGTGTAGAAGTTTCTGAATGGAGTGCATTAATCAATAAGTTTGGAGGGACAGGCTGGGATAAAATGATTTCAGCTAAAGATGGAGCAGTTACTCCTGCAAGAGATTCTGTAATAGAACAATTGCAAGATCCTGATTTAGATGTGTTATTTGTTCACTTTGATAATGTAGATTTGGCTGGACACTCAACAGGTTTTTCACCTCAAAATCCTAGATATGTGAAAGCAATAGAAGATGCAGATGCAGCAGTTGGTAAAATACTAGAAGCATTGCACAATCGCCCGACATATTCCGATGAAGATTGGCTCATCTTTATTTCAACAGACCATGGAGGACAAGGATTGATGCATGGAGGAAATTCTATTTTAGAAAGGAGATTGTGGTGGATAGCAAGTGGAGATGCTGTTGAACATAAGGAAGTAAATGGTGAAGATCCTGGAACTTATCACTGTAAAATGAATTTTCAATTTGAAGAAAGTTGTGTTGATACTTCTCTATTAGTAAAAATACCTACACATCCAGATATTGCTGTTACTGCTTTACATCATTTAATCTATGACAGTGGTATCAATCCGAAAGATGTTGTAGCATGGGATTTAGATGGAAAATCTTGGTTGAAACAACAGATTCCAACAGGAATTAAAGAAGAGTTGTCTTCTTCTATTGATATTTACCCCAATCCCAATCAAGGAAAATTTACAATAGCAAATCATGGGAAAGAGAAGCTAAAAATGGTAGATGTATTTGATTTGAGTGGAAAGAAAGTAAAAAGTTTTAGTGCTGGAAATTCTAATTTATTACAAATCAATATTTCTGATTTATCTAAAGGTTCTTATTTCTTAGTGATTGAAAATGAAAATTTACAACAAATAAAAAAGATGATTTCATTACAGTAATGAAGTAATTTGAAAATGTAAAAATTAAAAATTACGAGGTGCGAAGTACAAATGGAAATTGTGGAGATTTAGGCTCTCGAAATTAACCGCAAAGACTGCTAAGTTTTACGCAAAGCTCACAAAGTTTAATGAAGTAATGGAATAATGTTTTTGTGTAATGGAAAAACTTATTTTTTAACAGTATCCCAAATATCCCATGCTTTTTCAGCCTGAAAGTAGAGCATATCTAATCCATTTTTTACAGTCGCACCTTTGAGTATTCCTTCGTTTAAAAATGCTGTAGTTGCTGGATTGTAAACAAGGTCATATAAATAGTGTCCAGCATGTATGCCGTAATAAGGAAGAGGAGGGAGTGTTTCAATGTTGGGGTACATGCCCAATGGTGTAGTATTGATGATAATTGTGTATTCTTGAAGGGTTTGGATGGAAATATCTTTATAAGACCACTGTCCACTAGAAGGTGTTCTAGATACATATTGAAATTCAATTCCCAATTTCTTTAAGACATAGACGACTGCTTTAGAAGCTCCTCCAGTTCCTAAAACCAATGCTTTATGGTGATGGGGTTTTAGCAATGGTTTGAAGCTCATTTCAAAGCCATAGCAGTCAGTATTGAAACCTATTTTTTCGCCATTTTCTATTTTGATAGTATTGACTGCACCTATTTCTTTGGCAGTTTCATCAAGTTTATCTAAAAATGGAATGACAGTTTCTTTGTAAGGAATAGTGACATTCAAGCCTGAAAGCTGCTCATGTTGAAATAGATTTTCAACATATTCTATTTTCTCAATAGGGTAAATATCATATTGATGATGAGAGATATTTTCTTTCTTAAATTTTTCAGTAAAATACCCTTTAGAAAATGAGTGGCTCAATGGATAACCTATCAATCCTAATTTGATGTTCATTGAAGATGGCTTAGTAAAGATTCGATTTCAGGGTCATTTTCAATTTCAGGGTACATATAGAGCATGAAAACTTCTTTCCCAGGATGATTTTCTAATAGCAAACGCAATAAAAGCCTTGCTTCTTGTTTAAGTCCTGAGTAATATAAAACAGATATTTGAGCATACTCCAATTCAATAACAGACTTACAGATACCAATTCCCTTTTCAATGATTTCCATTGCAGTATCTGAATCATCTGATAGTAAAAATATTTGTGCTAAAAGAATGTAAGCTTCAAATCTGATAGGAGATACATCCATAGCTATTTCAGCTAATTCTACAGCCTTATCTAAGTCTCCAATCACTTGTGCCGACTCAGCTGCAATAATTTGATAATCATATTCGGTGCCATCAAGTTCTGCCGCTTTCAGATAAAAATTATGAGCTTTTTCCCAATTGTCTTCTGCTTTATATGTCTCACCTATTCTGAAATATGCATCTGCAATATTAGGTTGAATGTGTAGTGCCTTTTTAAAATAGTAACGTGCTAGTTTGTATTCTTTCAAAGCTTCATGACATTGGCCACATAAAAGATAAGAATCTTCATCACCATTAAATCTACTTTCAAAATCTTTGATTGCTTCTAATGCTTTTTTATAATCTTGTTTCTGAAAATATAGTTCTGCAAGTTCTTGGTATGGGAAAGCAAAATCTTCATTAATCGCAATGACATAATAAAGCGTGTCAATAGCTTTGTCAATCTCATTCATGCCTCTATATGCAGTAGCAAGATTATACCATGCCAATGCTGAATATGGATGCTTGTCAATCAACAACTCGTAAAATTCTTTACTTTTTTTGAACTCTCGCGTGATTTCCATGCAGTAGTTGATGCGACTGAGAGCTTCTTCATTAGTTGGCTCTAGCAAAAGGCATTTTTTTAGATATTCAAAAACAGTATCGTATTTTTCCCAATCTTCATAAACATCAGCCATTTGTAGAAAAACATCTACTAAGTCTTCATATTCAACTCGTGTTTCCCAATACTGAAGAATGCTTATTGCTTCCTCATGTTGAGATAAATAGGTAAGGATTTCAGCTTTTAAGAGATGCACTCCTAATTCGTTAAAGTCAATGGCTTCCGCTATGCTTAATGTCTTTAGTGCAAATTGAACATCTTTATTTTCAAACTGTAACTGTGCTTTCTTGATAAGCAGCAAAGATGAAGTAGGATGCTGTTCTAGTGCTTGTTCTATAATACGATAAGCATTAGAATACCCATCTTGTAGATTATAAAAATCTACTAAAATTTCAAAAGACTCTGGTTCTAAAAAAAGCGAAGTGTTATGCTTTAGCGAATACTCGTATTTTTCAATAATATCTTGAATGCTTTCTTCCTCTTCGTTTTCATAATCAAATGGATCCATCTATACCTCCAGTTACAAAGTTAATACTTATATTGTCATTGTTTTCCTAAAGTAAGTTATTAAAAGGTATTGAATGAAAAAAGTAAAAGATATTAACATCAGGGATTTTGTGTGTAAATCATTGTTTTTCATCTTATTTCTGTTTCAGTTTTATACACTTTTCTCAAAGAATAAATATCAGATTCACGCTGAATTGATTCCTACTCAAAGAAGTATAGTAGGTGATATTTCTATGGAATATTTCAATGCTTCCAACGATACTTTGCAAGAGTTGTGGATACATTTATGGCCCAACGCTTATAGTAATTTGAATACACCTTTAGCTAAACAATTGGTGAATTTGAATTTATTGGACTTTCAATATGGTAAAAATTATGGAAGAATAGATAGCCTAAATTTTATAAGCAATAATAAGAAATTGACGGTTGTGTCTTCAGAAGATAATCCTGATATCATTGTAGTTCTACTTGATAAACCTTTGCTACCTCATACTGCTGTTGCGATTCAAACACCTTTCAGAGTCAAATTACCTTTTATGGTTTCAAGGTCTGGGTATGCGGGTTCATTTTATGCAGCAACGCAATGGTATCCCAAATTTGCAGTCTATGAAAATGGTGAATGGCAGGCAATGTCTTATAAGGAGCAAGGTGAGTTTTATAGTGACTTTGCCGATTATGACGTGAGTGTAAGTGTGCCGTCTGCGTATCAATTTGCTGCGACTGGATACCAATATCAAGTAAAAGATACTTCTCAAAGTCAAGTATTATATAAGGTGCAAATTGCTGATGTGCATGATTTTGCATGGTATGCTTCTCGTAAATTTAAAGTAGTTCAGAAAGAGATTAATTTACCTTCTGGCAAGCGTGTAATGGTTCAGGCCTATGGTGATTCTCTTGCAGTGGCTCAAAATATGATACAATATGCCGCTCAAACTTTATTGTATATGTCGGAACATCTAGGTGAGTATCCTTATGAAGTCTGTACTGTAGTTCAAGGCGGCGGAGGAATGGGGAGCGGAATGGAGTATCCAACTATTTGCAATGTAGAAGGTGGAAAATATCTTTTAAGGGAAGTAGTTCATGAAGTGATTCACAATTGGTGGTATGGGATATTAGCCAATAATGAAAGAAAAGAACCTTTTTTGGATGAAAGTTTTACTTCCTATTATGAAAATAGAATTGTAAATGAATTGTTTGAAAGTCAAAGTCAATTAATTCGTTTTAAAGATAGGTTGTCTAAATATTTAGGTTTAGATAAAGGACCGACTGATGCCTTAAAGAAAAACCTTGTTTTGCATCAGTATAGAAATAATTTACAACAACCACTCAACTTGAGTTCAGAAGAGTATTCTAAGTTGAATTATTTTGATATGATTTATTCCAAAGGAGCAATAGATATTCAAAATTTAGAAGTGTATCTGGGTAAAGATAATTTTGATCAGCTGATGAAATCTTTCTTTGAAAAGAATAAATTTCAGCATATTAATATTAAAGATTTATCGGCACATTTTAAAAATAATTTAGGTGAAAATGTAGATTGGTTTTTTGATAATGTATTGATAAATAAAGATTTGTATAATATTTCTATAGGAAAGATATCTTCTGATAATGGAACAATACAAGTGGGTCTGAATAACAAAAATGAACAACCTATTGCGGTAAATATAGCATTGGTCAATAAGGATTTAGATATTATTCAATCTAAATATGTCGTTTTGAATGATAAGAATGATACAGTCATTTTTGACAATGTAGCGGATGCTTATGCTGTATGGGTGGATCCACAAAGGATGATTGCCGAAAGTCATCTAAAGAATAATTTTAAGAAAGTCTCTGGTCTTAAATTTTTGAAACCACTTCAAATAAGAATGTTTGGTGCAATAGAATCGCCTACAAAAAATCAATTATTCATTTCTCCAGTTCTTGCAGGAAATAAATATGATGGTTTTATGCTGGGTGCTGCATTGTATAATAGAATTTTTCCGATAAAACATTTTGAATTTGAGCTAGTTCCTTTATATGCCTTTAAATCTAAGCAGTTCAATTGGATAGGAAATGCTAATTACACGATAACGCCATCCTCCCAAAAACCAGTTCAGATAGAAATTGGTATTCATACAAAGTCTTTCTCAATGAATAATAAGCCTATTGAGATGAGATTTATCAAGTTGCAACCTTATGTTGAAGCCTATTTTCGACCATTAGGAAATGATATTGGACCGCACCATAGATTAGGATATCGTAATGTTCAGATTTGGGATGAGAGCTATTTATCGAAGAAAGATTCGGTTTCTGGAAAAGTTGATTTCTTCAAAACAAAAGGGAGTTATAATACACATGAACTTTGGTATAATTTGAAATATTATCACTCATTATTTCCATCTGAATTGACGACTATATTGCGTTTTGATGATACTTATGTTCGTCAGTCAGTAGAATATAAACAGAAATTTAGATACACTAAAAAGGGTGCGTTTTTTCATTTGCGATTATTTGCAGGTGCTTTTTATTACCGTAATAAAGATGTTAGTTTTAGAAAAAATGCTGTTGTAGGATTTAATATGAGTGGTATTAATGGTAGAAATGATTATTTGTATGACGGAAATTATTTTGGGCGCAGTGCTCAAAAAGGACTTTCAGGTCAACAGCTAATGATGGGAGAGGGTAATTTTAAAGTTTTGACGAGTATGCAAAGCCCTATGGAAGGGAAGACAGTCAATGGATTGTTGGCTCTCAATTTGAAAATAGATGCTCCAGTTAAATGGTTGCCAATTCAATTCTTTACTGATTTTGGTTATCGAATTGATAAAGTCATTTTGCCAGATAATTTGCTTCCTTCTAAAGAATTTTATTATGATTTAGGTTTGAATATATCTTTGTTCAATGAAGGATTGGAAATTTATTTCCCATTGTTGATGTCAGATAATTTTAAATCTTATTACAAAGCGAATATGCCCAAATTTGCCCAGAAGATTACCTTCTCTTTGGACTTGAATCAATTGAATATTCATAGAAGAATCAAAAAAGATTTTTCAATGTTGACACAGCAGTTTTAGAATTTCGTTGTGATAATAGCAAAATCTGTTTGGGATAATCCATAATAGAATCAGATGATTTAATATTTTTGTACTGTGGAAATTCCTTGGCTCATCATGTTCATTGTGTTCGTTGCGAGCACTATTTTTGCCACTTTTGGTTTTGGTGATGCGTTATTGGCTTTGCCATTTTTAGCCATGCTGATAGGTATTCAGAAAGCTACTCCTTTATTGGCTATTTCAGGCTTTACATTAGCGATATGTTTGATGGGCTCGGGGTATAAATATATTCAGTGGAAAGAAGCATTGAAGTTGATTTTGGGGTCTTTATGTGGTGTTCCTATTGGAGTATGGTTGCTCAAACATTCAGATAAAGAAGTGATGCAAGTAGTAGTGGGTTTTGTGATTGCTTTCATTGCATTGTACAATCTATTCAAACCTTCTTTATTCAAATTGGAGAAAGATAGTAGCGCACCAATATTTGGATTTATCGGTGGAATATTAGGAGGTGCTTTTAATACGAGTGCACCGCCTGTGGTCATGTATGGTTCAATGCGTGGCTGGTCTCCACTGATGTTTATAGGTATGATGCAAGCTTTCTTTCTGCCGACAGATATATTTGTTATTTCTGGGCATATTGGTAGTGGATTGTTGGATAAAGAGGTATTTATTTACTATCTGTGGTGTTTGCCTTTGTTGCTTTTGGCAGTCTATTTGGGACATCAGTTTAAGAAGAAAATACCTATAGAGAAATTTCAAAAGGGTGTTTTTGTATTGATTTTTATTTCAGGAATTTTATTAGTTGTCAAAAGTTTGATAGGGTAGAGGAGAGTTTTCAATATCTTTTTTCTACTTTCTGATTCTTCTATTTGAAGGATAATAGAACATTCTAATCTATTTAATTTATCCATTTTCTTCTTAGTATTCATTAGTCTTTGAAAAAAAGAATTGAATTTAGCTATAATATACTTGTCATTTTTTGTAAAGATATAGATAGCCAATCTCTAGTTTTAATATTAGATTTGTAGTTATAATTTTACTTTATTAAAATAAAATAAGAATCTGATTATAAGTTAATTAAAATACCTTAACTACAATTATAGTTTAACTAATTTATTGTATTATTTCTATTTTAGAAAGTATTATTTTCTAGTAAATTCTATTTAGCTTTTTGTTGGTGATCTGAAATGGACTTATTGGGAATACACTATTGCATTATAATTCTGCATGAATATGCTATTTTTGTTTTTGATGATGAACGGCATTAATCTGCCTGGAGAATATTGAAGATAGATGAATTTGAAAGAGATTGATAAAGTGTTTAAGTTTGGTTTAGATTTTTTTTTCGGAGAGAATTTTCCTGCTATATCTTTAATCGTTTGGTTGTTTCCCTTAATGCTATTGATGGTTGTATTCATCTTGAAATTAGATTTGTATTTTCAAAAGAAGTATGATTGGCAAGTTGGATATACACGCAAGTTTTTTCATTTTTCAATTTTTGTTTTAGCTGGAGTAAATCAATATATTTTTGGAATCAGCGGTGTTTTTGTTTTGGGCTGGGCAGTTACTTTAGTTATTGGCTATTTACTATGGAAAGGGAAATATTCTGTTTATTATTGGTTATTGGCTAGAGCTAAAGATGCTCCTCATCCTTCCAGGTATATTGTCTATCCTTATGTGGCTACTTTTATAGGAGGAGTGTTGAATAATCTATTTTTCCCTTCTATGGCAGCGATAGCTGGTTATTTGATTGCTGGCTTTGGTGATGCTATAGGTGAACCTGTGGGTAGTAGATGGGGGCGACATCGTTATCTCGTTTTTAATTGGTTCAGTGAAGTGAAGAGCTATAGAAGTTTAGAGGGGTCTTTTGCTGTATTTATTGTAAGTGCATTGGCTTTTTATCTATCATTGATAGTTTATGGCTATCCTACAGATATGTTGAAAATAATAATAGCTGCCATTGTAGCAGCTATTGTAGAAGGACTTTCTCCTCATGGATGGGATAATTTAAGCTCCCAAGTTTGTGGAGCTATTTTGATGAGCTATTTTTTGATTTAGGATGAGTTTTATGGTATTCATCATAGACGGAAATGACATAAGGAATGTCTTGTACTGCTATTTTCTTCGCAAATATCTTTCTCTCTTTATCCAAGATGATAACGACTGGTGTGGCGTTGATATCATATAACTTTCTGAAATTTGATTCACCAGTTGGGTCGTAAACATTAGTCCATTCATTATTGAGATGATTGTCATCGACAAACTTTTGAGCATGTTCTCTCTCAATCTCTGTGGATACACTGAATACACCCACATTGTATTGTTTTTGAAGACTATCTTTCCATATTTCCATGATTTCAGGAATTTCTTTTTTGCAATGGCTACATTCTGAATTCCAAAAAATCAAAATCGTGTAATTGTTATTTTTAATGGATTGAGAAAAATTGACTATCCTATTATTCAAATCGTAAACTGTAATATCGGGAGCCGTCTTGCCAATAAGAGTAGGTCTGAGAGCATCTGCTCTTTCACGCATTTTGTCTATTGTTGTTTGGTCAACCCAAGGTGTTTTCCCGATAAGAAAATATTTATCCAAAAGATGTACATATATGGATTCTTGGCCCATAATATTACTCTTTGCATACTTGCCAATGATTTCATTTAATAAAATTTTGAAAGTCTCTTGATTAACAGATGCTTTCTCCAATATGATATCTATAGCATTTGAAATAGAATCTGGATGTTGGTATATCTGATCCAAAAAGCTCAGCACTCTTGGAATGACAACGGGAGATTTTATAAGTGCTTCATCATTGAAGTCTATATTGTCCCAATAATGGTGAATTAGATAATTGTATCTCACATTATTACTTGGATTTTCTTTGTCTTCTGGAAATTCAGGAATGGGCACATCTCTCATGACACTCAGTACTTTGTTATAAAGTGCTTTAGGGTTTTGATTAATCACTTCAATCCGCCTATCTGTATATTCTTGATTTATTTTTTTTCTTTCTTCTTCAATTTTTTTTCGAGTAGCTATTGTCGTATTCGAATCAGCTAATATGGCACTTGTACTATCCATTATACGAGTAGTCTTTACTGCTTCTTTCAAATCATTGTACATAATTTGATTTTCTAAAGAATTTTTGACCACCATATTTAGTGCTAAATTATTGGTATCAGTAGCCAATTGAAAAGTTGTTTCCCTGATAATAAATTCAAATGAATTGAGATTCATGCTTGGAAAAGCAATCAAATATATGCCGTCGCTATAGTTTTTATCGCCTTTGATTTCAACGATACCTTTATTATTGAAGTATAGGGTGTCAGCAATAAATTTTTGTGCGCCATGATTATATGCGAGAATTCCCATTTGGTTTTCCATTCCTTTGACTTTGATTTGAATGTCAAAGTTTCTCCCTTGTGCGTAATTGCCCAATGAAAAGGCAAGTGTAAATAGTATGAAAAGAGATTGTTTCATGATGTCTAAATGCAAGTTTTGTTTAAAATTTACCTTTTTTACAAATCAAATATTAAACCAAATCAAAGTTTTAGTTTTGAATAAATGTCATTTTTTGTGAATTCTATGACTTCTCCAGGATTTAAGTCTTTGATAATTAAGTTTTCAATTTGTACTCTTATTAATCTTAAAGTCGGATATCCTATCTGAGCTGTCATTTTTCGTATTTGTCTATTTTTACCTTCAATAAGTGTGATGCTTAACCATGAGTCAGGAATGCTTTTCCGTTCTCTTATTGGAGGATTTCGAGGAGGAAGTTGGGGTATTTCAATGAGAGTAGCTTTTGCAGGTAAAGTTTGATATTTCTTTTTATTAGGCAATGTGATAGTCACTCCATTTTGTAATTGTTGAATTACTTTATTGTCGGGTATTCCTTCAACTTGAACAAAATAAGTCCTTTCGTGCTGATATTTGGGATCTGTCATGCGATGTTGCAATAAATTGTCATTGGTCAAGATCAACAGGCCCTCACTATCTTTATCTAAACGACCTACTGGATAAACATCTTTGGGAAATGAATAGTTCAGATGTGATAAATTCATTTCTTCACCAGAAAACTGTGAAAGCATTCCAAAAGGTTTGTAAATTAGAAAGTATTGTTGTTGCATTTGAAAATAGAAATAGTAACCAATATTAAGGTTAAAATTATTATTGGAAGTGTTTTTGGTCAGTAAATATTTAATGAATGGTTCGAGAGATTTGTCATATCTTAAAAACAAAAGAGGCACGCTAACAGCATGCCTCCATATAATTATTAGAAGAGTTTTTAGAACGTAAAATCATCTGCATCAAACTTCACGTTTGTTTTTAGATTTTTGAACTCATATACTTCATAGATACCTTCGTCATCTTCCATTTTTTGGTAGATAGGCAAGTAAGTAGCTTTATCTATATAAACAGTTGTTTTCTTAGCATAAGAAGAAGGTACTTTAATCACTTGACCTACAGTCAATTCTTCTTTGATACCATTCAATTGTTGGATTTTATATTCAGGTAAAGATAGTTTGTAACCCAATTTCCAAATTGAAGTTTCATCTGATTTTACTGTATGTTTGATGATTTTGTAGTCATCATCAAGAATTTCTACTGCCCAACAAGATTTTCCATCATAAGTAACAGTCCCTTTTATTCTTACAAAATCTGCAATTTCAGGAGAATTTACATTAAGGCCTTTGTTTCTGATACTTTGCTCAATAATTCTTTTAAAAGTTCCAAAACCCGCTTGATTCAAAGGGTGATGTTGGTCTTTCATTAACATGCCGCTATGAAGGTCTAGTTTTAAAGTCAAACCTTTTTTTACTTGAACTTTTGGTGTTTCTGCAGGAATGTATAACAATTTTGCTGCAGTAGGTTTTTTTGCATCTGCAAATATTTTCAAAGGAGAAGCTTGGTATTTGAATACAACCTCAGAGTTGATTTTTTTTGTTCCTGCAAATCTTTCATAAGCAAAAAAATCATAGGTGATACTTTTAGCATCAGCACAAGCATCTAAAATTTTCTTGGTGACTTCATTCACATTTTGAGCTTGTAAAGCTCCTGAAACTCCAGCGGTAAGAACAAGTCCTAGGAATAGTTTTTTCATATTTGTTTGAATTATTAGTTGATGAGGTGAAGATAAAAATTCTATGTCATTCTTTAACCATAAACTGTGCCAAATAAGTAATTAAAGGCTGATTTTATTTACCTATTTTATCCATTATATTGATTATCGTTCTTCTTAGACTTGAAGTTCTTATATTTGTAATCGTCAAAACTAGATAATGTCCGATCAAATCAATCAAATGCAAGAGGTATTAAAAAAATCTCTAGTTAAAATAAAAAGGTTAGAAGCTGAACTTCAAGCAGTTCAACTTCAAGGAGCAAAGCCTGATAAAGAACCTATCGCTATTGTGGGTTTGGGTTGTAGATTTCCAGGAGGAATTGAGAATTTGGAATCTTTATGGTCTGCTTTGATTGAAAAGAAAGATTTATCTAGCCCAATACCGAAAGATAGATGGGATAATGATGCGATTTATGACGTTGATGCATTGAGGCCTGGACATACCAATGCTCGTTCTGCAGCTTTTTTAACTAATGATGTAAAAGCTTTCGATGCTGGATTTTTTGGAATAGTTCCAAGAGAAGCCAAGTCTTTAGATCCATTGCAAAGGATGATTTTGGAAGTCGTATATGAGGCTTTGGAAGAAGCTAATATTCCTGCTGACTCATTGAAAGGTACAACTACTGCAGTTTATATTGCAATAGGAAATAGTGATTATATTCAAGCAAGATTGCGTTCGGGTCGGTTAGATACTGTTGATGTGTATGATGCGACTGGAATACCATTTGCGACAGCTTCGGGAAGAGTTTCTTATTTATATGACTTACAAGGTCCTAATTTTGCCCTAGATGCAGCATGTGCTTCTTCTATCGTGGGCTTACACTTAGCTAGTCAAGCATTGAATAGAGGAGAAGCTGAAACAGCAATTGTTGCATCTGCTAATCTTTTACTGACACCTGAATTATTTGTGGGCTTATCTAAGTTGGGTTCTTTGTCAGGTTCAGGTCAATGTCGTGCTTTTTCTAATGATGCTGATGGGTATGTCAGAGGAGAAGGTTGTGGTGTTGTAGTTTTAAGAAAAAAGAGTATTGCCATTCAGAGTAAAAATAATATTCATGCTTATATTCTGGGTTCAGCTGTCAAACATGATGGATTGAGTAATGGATTTACAGCTCCAAATCCTCAAGTGCAATTAGAAACTATTCGCTTGGCGATTCAAGATGCAGGAGTTCAGCCGAGTGATATTGCTTTTGTCGAAGCTCATGGTATTGGTAATAAATTTACAGATGCTATGGAGATTCAAGCCATAGCCAATGGTTATAAAGGTACAAATCATAAAATCTATGTAGGTTCTCTAAAACCTAATATCGGACACCTTGAAGCCACAATAGGTATGGCTATGCTTTTTAAGGTAATTGGTACTTTGAAAAATAAACAAATAGCACCTAATATTTATTTCAATACTCCCAATGAAGATATTCCTTGGTCTAAGATTCCGATTGAAGTACCTACTGAAGTAATCAATGTCAATCAAGGAAATAGCCCAATTCGTGCAGCAATTAATCTTTCAGGATATAGTGGCACAAATGTTCACATGATATTTGAAGCTGCCGAACATTCTGAAATAAAAGTCAAGGAGAATGAAGGCAATCAATTGCTAGTTTGGAGTGCAAAATGTGAGCATTCGTTGAAAAATTTGATTCAAAAATATTTGAGTAATTGGGAGAATATTTCTAAAAATAATTTTTCAGATTTAGCTCATACGCTTCAAGTAGGAAGAAATCATTTTGATACCAAATTGAGTGTGATTGCTTCCAATTTTGAAGATGCAAAGAAGGAACTTGAATTATTTGTTGCTAATGAAAAAGGTACTTATCAATATACTCAAGAAAGTATAGGCACTAAAGAATTGGCGTTTTTGTTTTCAGGACAAGGGGCTCAATATCATGGAATGTGTAAAGATATCTATGATACAGAGATAGTGTTTAAAAATGCAGTTGATCAATGTGCTGAAATTTTGGATAAGATTTTACCTCTTTCTATTAAAGAAATCTTGTGGGGAAATGCAGATGAACAACTCATTCATCAGACATTTTATACACAACCTGCACTATTTGTTGTAGAATACGCCTTAGCTCAATTGTGGTTAAGTAGAGGTGTTCGACCTACTGCATTAGTTGGACATAGCATTGGCGAGTTTGTAGCATTGACAATAGCAGAAGCTATTTCACTTCCAGAAGCTTTAAGATTGGTAGCTGTGAGAGGTTATTTGATGCAATCGCTACCTGCTGGAGAAGGGGCAATGGCGGCAGTCTTGTCAGATGAAGATACTGTCAGACATTATACAGAGCAGACCAATGGATTGGTGAATATTGCAGCTGTCAATGCTCCAAAAGCTATCACTATTTCTGGAGAGAAAAATGCCGTTCAACAACTGATTGAGACGATGAAAGAAGCTAAGATTAAATCTATTGCTTTGACCGTTTCTCATGCATTTCATTCTTATCAGATGGATTCTATTTTAGGGAAATTTGAAGAAGAGGTGGCGAAGATTCAATTCAAACCATTGCAAATTCCTGTTATTTCTAATGTTACTGGTAAAGAATTAAGTGTTGAAGATTTAACTCCACAATATTTTTCTAAACATTTACGAGGCACTGTAAGATTTGCTGATGATATCAAATATTTAGATGAAGAATTGAGTATTCAGCATTTTATAGAAGTGGGGCCAGGCACTACCTTGATAGGATTGGCAGGAAAAATAATTTCTACTGAAAATAAAACATGGATTGCTTCTACAAAAAAAGATGCTGTTTATTCTGATATGAAAGTGTCAGCATTACAAAAAATCTATCATTCTGTATTGAAAATAAATTGGGAGCATCTATCTGAAGGTCAGAATAATAATCGGATTCAATTGCCTACTTATGCTTGGCAACGTCAGATTTATTGGGAAAATCCTGTAAGAAATCTACCTGCTGATACGATAAAACAAGAAGCTGTCTCATCAGAAGAAACATTTGAGGAGGTAGAAAAAGGGCTAGTAAAAGCTGAAGCTAAGCATGTCAAGGTGTCAAAGGAAAATTTAATGGCAATTATGCAATTGGAAGCTGCCGAAACTTTGGGATTGTTGCCAGGCCAGAAAATAGATCCTAATAAATCATTGAGAGAGCAAGGTTTTGATTCCATGATGAGTGGTGAATATTTGACTAAGCTGGAAAAGTATTTTGATACTCAATTGGAAATGTCACTTCTTCACACTTATGGAACTTTGAATGAACTTCAAAGATTTTTTGTTGATGAATTTTTAGGTGGTGGTGAAATTGATGAATCTGTGGCAGCCGTAACAATGAATGATATTGTATTTGGAGTCGATACTGTAAAAAGTGAAGCAGTAGAGAATTGGCATGAAATCAAAGAGTCTGACCCTCAATGGTTGAAAGTATTCAAGAAATTTGACAAGATGCTGAGTACGCCTAAGTAGTACTAAATAATTGAAAATCTTTTACTTTATGCTGTTGTGGATTATTCATCAAACCAAACTGGAGTTTGATCGTCTGGATCATAGTTATAATTGACAGTGATTTCAGTATGTGGTAAAATATCTCTTAAAGCAATAAATTCAATGATTTGATCTTCATAGTATGTCCGATAAATCGCATTGGGCTGATAACTATGATTGTATAAACTTCCATATCCTAATGCAATAGCAGTGCTTTGTAAATCTTCTTCCCAAAGGAAATAATAGTTGAACAAAAATGATTGGTCTATCAATTTTCTGTCTTGTGCTGGGCAAACAATAACTGGACAAATTTCAATTACTGTTCCCTTTGAAATATGATCAGAGGTAAATATTCCTCGTCCTTTATTTTCAACTTCTTTGACGTATAACATACTCTGCTAAATTAATTGAAATAATGAAATAATGAAATAATGAAGTAATGTGAAGATGTGGTGGTTGAGTTTGCCTCGTTAGAGGCTACCGCTAGGTAATAATAAATAAACGACCAACTATTGCTCCGTAGGTGCTACCCATTTATTGATTTCAAGAATATCGTCATCCAAAACTAACCACAAAGTACACTAAGTCTTACGCAAAGGTCACTAAGTTTAATGAAGTACTGAGCAATAAGTACAGTGCTGAACTTGTTTCAGCATCTATAGAACAATTTGGCTAAAGAGACCCTGAAATAAATTCAGGGTGACGGTATTTGTTCATGCTATTCCAACACGTCATGCCGAATTATACTTCAACATCTAAAGTGAAATGATGGTAAAATATTCCTTAAAATTAATTCTTATTGATATAGAGATAATATGATGTTGTGAATATTGAAATTCTAATTTTTTATATTTCAACTACATTTTTTACCAACTAAGGTGGGTTTTTACTAGGAAATTTGTGTAACGATGCTGTTTTTACACAAATTTCTACTATTTCTAGTTGTATTTTTTGGAAACTTCATATATTTTGCTTAATGAAATATGTGACACAAGTCACTATTTTGATAACTAAAAATTATTGTGTGAGTAGATTTATACATTATGTCGGATTATTTATATTTTTCACTACTTGCCATATTCCAAACGGATATGCAGGAGATATTGTCATTAATGATAGTAAATTAAGATTAACAGCTAATACCCATATTACAGGAATCGATGATTTCATAGTCAAATCTGGAATAAGTGAATCTAATAATTCAGGTACTATGCATATATCTGGAGATATTTCCAATTTGGGAATTAATGTTCTTGATGGATGACTTAAAAGGCAATAGTAACTGACAATATTGAGTACATACTAGTTCTTATCTAGAAATGGGATGGAAGTCCAAACTATAACATAGATATAACGCAGGCTCAGATTGGGTGATGCGCACCTTCGACTTTGGAAGCAATGTGGTGCAAAGTACAGTTTCCTAGTGCAGAGATACCGCTAGAATAATGTTTTCATGCAGATATCGCCATAAAAATTATGATTCGACAAGATTTTTTAATGTCATTAGCCAGCACGGTACACTGAAACGAGCAGTGCAGACTATCCATAAATATGTACGTCTTAGGGGTGTGATATAGCCAACATCAAGCTGATGGATTATTATCCTACGAGTGTACAGAGTATGCATGTGTGATTGAGAGTGGTGAATGGGACGCGAGTACACACCTTACACCTGCTAGCTATGAGAGTGTAGTTCTAGGATTTCAATCTGTTCCTTATGGGACAGTTGTATATCAGAGCCTTCAGCAAAGGATGTTTGAATGTCTGACAGACCATTATTGGGGATATTTTCTACTCCCATCGCTTCTTCTCATTGTATTTTAGGTATACTGAACCTACTGCTATATGCAATCAAGGCGGAATGATGCAGAGCCTAAGAAGATACTTGTAGAGTACCTGACCGTACCCAGCAAACGCATGGCTGAATATTCAATGAAATGAAGATGGTAGAAGATCATTTATATCAGACAATTTCTGTTTATATACGGACTGGGATGCAAGAACGAGAGATACTGTTCCAGTGAGGCATCTATGAGGGAGGAGGGATTGGCGGAAGGAAGCTTGCTACAGGGACATCATCCTTTTTGCCTGTAGAGCTGATAAACCTCACTGCTGCAGCCAACAGGAGCAAGTACCAGATAGAACTGAAAATGGATGAATAGCCGGAGAAGAATGCAGATAGATTTGGAAGTGTTACGCTCTACCGATGCAGACTTTGAGAAGATAGGCACAGTTCTCGCATGGCAATCGTAATACACCTCAACAATATTATTACAGACAAAATGAAGATAATATCCCCCCTATTACTATCAATTACGACTTATCGACTATGATGATACCCATACACTTTCCAATGTAGTAACAGCTCAGTTGACAGACGAACTACGCGAGATTTTTGCGTATATCCCAACCCGACAGATGATATATTTATAAAGTCCAAACCATTTGATATAAAAGTACCACTTCATGATGAGGACAATATCTGCTCAGTGCACAAAGTACGGATAGATTATTCTGAGAGGAGTAGCTGCAGGAACATATATTTTGGTGCAGAGATAGAGAGCAGGTAACAAATTAAGGTTCAAAACTTTATATTTTTACAATCAAGAATCAAGAACTATGAATCAAGAGCTATGGAATCCAAGAGTCACATTAATGAAATTTAAGAATTGCAGGAATAAAGCATGGTAGGGAGCACGGTCATTGAGATGGCCATTTGAGTTTGGCTGAAATGTTGCTGAAATGTCGAAACCATGGAGAAGAATGAAAGGTAAATTGTGAGCTATGATTTTCATGAACAAAAAAGCTAGTGGTTTAGACGGTCATTGAGCTGTCGAAATGCTGTTATAAATGCTGTCGAACCTATGGATATAAGAGAAGTAAAAGAGGAGAAGCAAGAAGTAATTCCAACCCCATCTAACTACCAACAACTATTACCCAATAATACGAACGATATTTTACACCACACTAGCTACAGGCAGTATTCAGACAGCTAGGAGCGCAGTAGTGTTTCATTAATACGAGGAAATAGAGACCTTGATTCAAGTGCAGCGCCAGATTTGACATCACCCAACGTAGGAGGAGGACTATTAGTGCCACGGTTGGCAGCTAGCGCAAATGTATAGTATTACCTTCCAGAGATGGACCAGCACCACATTTTCCGATGGTTGGCAACTTGAATTCGATCTTATGAAGCGCAAGGTAAATTCAATAGTGGCAATAGGTTTTTATCGCAATGCTGGCACGAAAGCATTACCCCAATGGGTACGTTCTGAGTTTACAGACCTGGAACTTACTTGGAGTACTTATGGCAGTAAATGTCGATGGTACACATTTCATAGGAACGACCGATAATATTCCACTCAATTTTAGAGTGGCCAACCAAAAAGCAGGTAGAATAGGAATTACTGGGGATGGAAGTGTGTTTTTAGGTTTTCAGGCAGGGAATAGCGATGATAAATCAACTAATCTAAATGTCGGGGTAGGTTATCAGACATTAATGTCTAATATTGGTGGTTATCATAATACGGCAGTTGGGTATAGGTCTTTATTTTTCAATACCTCAGGAAATTACAATACGGCAAGTGGAACGGCTTCTTTATATTCCAATACCATAGGAAGTTACAATACGGCTATTGGAAATCAATCTTTAAATAGAAATACCACAGGAAGTTACAATACGGCAACTGGCTTTAATTCTTTATATTCCAATACCACAGGAAGTTTCAATACGGCAACTGGCTTTTATTCTTTATATTCCAATACCACAGGAAGTTCCAATACGGCAACTGGCTTTTATTCTTTATATTCCAATACCACAGGTAATCAAAATGTTGCATCGGGTTTTCAAGCATTAAATAATAATACATCAGGTTATAGAAATATAGCCATTGGATATCAGACATTAATGTCTAATATAGATGGTTATCATAATACGGCAGTTGGGTATATGTCTTTATATACCAATACTGCAGGCAATCTGAATACAGCTATTGGTAATCAATCATTGTATTCTAATACGACTGGAAATAATAATATGGCTATAGGTAATCAGGCTTTGTATGCAAACACAACTGGAAATTATAATACAGCATCTGGAGATAGGGCTTTGTACGCTAATACTGCAGGAAATTATAATACTGCCTATGGAGCGGCTGCTTTAAGGTTAAATACATTAGGAGATAGTAATACTGCAACTGGCTATCAATCTTTATATCGCAATACTACTGGATATAATAATACAGCCAATGGAGTTGAAGCTCTTTTTGCAAATACAGTTGGCTTTTATAATACTGCTACTGGTTTTCGCTCTTTGTTTAATAATTCTACAGGTACCGCAAATACTGCTTTAGGTAAAGAAGCATTATTTAAAAATACCACAGGATATTATAATACATCTGTTGGTATTGGTGCCATGTATAGTAATGTAAATGGAAATTACAATACAGCATTAGGAAGCAATGCCATGAGTAGCAATACTTCTGGCTATGAAAACTCAGCAGTAGGTAATGATGCAATGTTTAATAATACTTCAGGATATTATAATACAGCTATAGGCAATAGTTCCATGTATAATAATACTACAGGACGGAGGAATACAGCATTGGGTTTTCGTTCAATGTTGAAAAATACCACTGGAAATGATAATGTATCTATTGGCTATCAATCTTTTTTTAATAATACCACAGGATTTAGTAACACTTCAGTGGGTAGTGAAGCACTTTATACCAATTCTACTGGTAATGGAAATGCTGCCTTTGGTGGTCAATCATTATATAATAACACTACTGGAGGTGATAATGTGGCAATTGGATTTCGCACTTTGTTTGGCAATACAACAGGAAAAGAGAATACGGCTTTGGGTAAAGAGTCTATGAATACCAATACTACTGGATATAATAATACTGCAACTGGTCACCGTTCTCTATATAATAACACCTCTGGGTATTTTAATACTGCAATCGGTGATAATGTGATGTTTAGTAACTCAACAGGTAGAGCCAACACCGCTGTGGGTAGAGAATCAATGAATGCTAATACCACTGGTAATGATAATGTATCTTTAGGTTTTCAATCGCTCTTTAGCAATACCACTGGAACTGCTAATACCGCCATAGGAAAAGGTGCTTTGAATAGTAGCTCAACTGTTTCTGGGCAGACAGCTATAGGTGCAGAAGCATTATATAGTAATACAGTGGGTATTTCTAATGTTGCTGTTGGTGTTCGCTCTTTATATTCAAATGTGGGAGGAGATTATAATATAGCTATGGGCGATAGTGCTTTGTATTCAAACCTAGCAGGTTATAATGTAGCAATAGGTCATAGAGCTTTGATTTCAAATGTATCTGGGCAGAATAATTTAGCATTTGGATATTTAGCATTGAGAAGTAATACATCAGCATTTTATAATATTGCTCTAGGAACTCAATCCTTAATGACAAATACAACTGGAACTTGTAATAAAGGAATTGGCTTTAGTGCATTATATTCCAACACAATAGGTTCTTATAATATTGCTATAGGCGACTGGGCTTTAAATTCTAATGTTAATGGGAACCATAATATAGGTATTGGCTTTAAAAGTCTTATTAGAAACACATCAGGCTCTTATAATATAGCTATGGGTGATAGTGCTTTATATAATAATACAACAGGGCAGCATAATATTGCCAACGGTCTTAAATCTTTACTTTCTAATACAACTGGTGGCAATAATATAGCCAATGGTGCTTATGCTTTGGCTGCAAATACTACTGGAAGTGATAATATAGCCAATGGTTATCTCGCTTTGAATGGCAATACAACTGGAAGTTATAACATTGCGAGCGGTTCTCTAGCTTTATATTCCAACATAACTGGAAATCAAAACATTGCGAGCGGTTTTCAGGCTTTATATGCTAACACAACAGGAAGTGGTAACATTGCGAGTGGTTCTCAGGCTTTATTTTCTAATACAACAGGAAATCTAAACATTGCTAGTGGATATTTGGCTTTATATTCTAATACAACAGGAAGTGGTAACATTGCGAGTGGTGATCAGACTTTATATTCTAATACATCAGGAAATGATAACATTGCGAGTGGATTCCAATCATTACAATATAATTCAACAGGTAAAGATAACATAGCAATAGGCAAAAGTGCTTTATCTTCTAATACTACTAGAAGTAATTTAGTAGCTATAGGAGATAGCGCATTATTCAATAATGGTTTAGGAGCATCATTGTCATTTCATAGTACTGAAAACACTGCTGTTGGAAGTAAGGCTTTATTCAATAATACGATTGGATATGCTAATACAGCTCATGGATATCAAGCCTTGCTGATGAATGTCACAGGAGGAAATAATACAGCGATTGGGACACGGTCATTATTGAATAGTACAGGGTCTTTTAACACCGCAACAGGCTATGATGCACTAGGTAAAATCAATACTGGCAGAAGGAATACAGCAATGGGAGCTTCAGCCCTTAATTTATTGACGAGTGGAGATAATAATATAGCTCTTGGGTATAATGCACAAGTTCCCAATCTTACTGGGAGCAATCAAATCCGTTTAGGTGACGGAATGATTTCCTACGCTGGTATTCAAGTAGCATGGACAGTGACGAGTGATCGTCGTTGGAAAGAAAATATTATTTCCACCCCATTAGGATTGGCTTTTGTCAATTCATTGAAACCTGTTGCTTATACTCGTAAAAATGATGAAAGCCATCATACAGAATATGGATTTATAGCTCAAGAAGTGGAAGATGCACTCCTTAAAGCAGGTGTTGATCCAGCTGGTGTCATTACAAAAGATGATGATGGAATGTATAGTTTGAGATATAATGACCTCATGGCCCCTATGGTGAAAGCTATCCAAGAACTCAGTAAAGAGAATGAACAATTGAAAGCAGATAATGCTAGTTTGAAATCTGACAATGCAGACATAAAGTTATCTCTTGAAGCCCAAAAAGCAGAAATGGAAGCCAGACTTTCAAAGCTAGAGACACTTTTGAAGGTAGGACAGTATGTAGAGAAATAGTTTACTGATATTTGATTTGGGTAGAATCAAGAATCAAGAGCCAAGACAATGAAATTATGAGTTACGAATTAGGTAATAGAGTTTGCCTCGTTAGAGGCTACCGCTAGGTAATAATAAATAAACGACCAACTATTGCTCTGTAGGTGCTACCCATTTATTGATTTCAAGAATATCGTCATCCAAAACTAATCACAAAGTACACTAAGTCTTACACAAAGTTCACGGAGTTTAATGAAGCAATTAAGTAATGTGAAGATGTGAAAACGCTGGTGGTTGAGCCCTGCTGAAACCATGGAGAAGAGTAAAAATTTAAAAATTAAAAGTACGAAGTACGAATGAAAAATACTGGTGATTGTCGAAGCCCTATCTCCTAGTTTTGTCATTCCCATGAAAATGGGAATCTCCAACCTAATTTTACCTTTCATGAGATTCCTGCTTCCGCAGGAATGACATTGCTCTATTTGGGCATTCTGCTCTAAGAAATACAATTTAACCACAAAGTACACTAAGTTTCTACACAAAAGACACGGAGTGATAGGTAGTATTACACATTGCGAATGCGTCCTGCTCCATAGATTTTGAAGCTGGGCACCCACTATACGAAGAAAGCGTGATTTCTTCAACTGTTTGAGACGAAGTCGAGTTTTGAAGAAATAGCTGATACTATCTAGAATTTCAACCGCAAAGTACGCTAAGTTATTCCACAAAGTTTCACAATGAAGTACAGAGTTTCACAATTTTTTTGCTTTGCGTCTTTTGTGCCTTCTTAGTGTCTTTTGTGTAATAGTTTAATAATGAAGCAATGAAATGATGTGGAGATTTGGAAATGTGGGAATGTTGTAAGATGAATAATCTGGTGCTTGAGTTTGCCGAACTGTGGTTCAGCCTATATAGAACAATGATTGAAACATTTATTTACGGTGTGGATGCTCTAAAAAAATATTAAAACTTGCAATTATTTGTTTTTAAAACTGAAAAGTTTCTGTTATTATATTATTTATCATTAAATTGAAATGAGATAAATAATATTGTTATGCGTCGTGATTTTGTGATAGGTTCTAGTTTCTTTTTAGCAGTAACCTTAGGATTGTCTCTTTATATGGATAAAAATTGGTGGGTCATATTTATTATCGTTTTGATATTGACCATTATGGGTTATATAGACATGTTCCAGACCAAGCACACTATCAGACGTATCTATCCACTGTTTGGTAGGTTGAGGTATGTAATGGAAGAATTGCGGCCAAAAATTTACCAATATTTTGTTGAGTCAGATATAGATGGAAGACCTATCAATAGAGTGGATCGCTCTACTATATATCAGCGTTCTAAAAATGAAACAGATACAATACCATTTGGTACACAGTTGGATGTTTATGCAGAAGGATATGAATGGATGTGCCACTCTATTGCACCTAAAGCTTTTGAAAAATTAGACCATAATCCAAGGGTTATTTTTGGCAATAAAGATTGTAAACAACCCTATTCTGCTAGTATTTTCAATGTTTCAGCTATGAGTTATGGAGCGTTAAGCTCTCAAGCGGTTGAAGCTATGAATGCAGGAGCTCAAATAGGTGGATTTGCCCAAAATACAGGAGAAGGAGGCATTAGTACTTATCATTTGAAACATGGAGGTGATTTGATATGGCAAATAGGAACAGGGTATTTTGGTTGTAGAGATGAAAAAGGGTTCTTTTCTCCTGATTTATTTGCAGAGAAAGCTAAGATTTCAAATGTGAAAATGATTGAATTGAAACTTTCTCAAGGTGCTAAGCCTGGTCATGGAGGAATACTCCCAGCTTCTAAAAATACTGAAGAGATTGCCAAGATTCGTCATATTCAACCGCATACGATTGTAGCTTCACCTCCATATCACTCCGCATTTAGTACGCCATTAGAGATGGTAAAATTTATTCAACAGCTAAGAGAGCTTTCTGGTGGAAAACCAGTTGGATTTAAGATTTGTATAGGACATAAGAGTGAGTTTATTTCGATTTGTCAGGCGATGATTCAATTGGATATTTATCCAGATTTCATTACAGTAGATGGAGGAGAAGGTGGTACAGGTGCAGCTCCTCAAGAGTTTTCAAATTATGTAGGTGCGCCATTACTGGATAGTTTGGCATTTGTTCAAAATATTTTGAATGGATTGAATATCAGAAAGCATATTAAAATTATTGCGTCTGGAAAAATGATAACGGGATTTGATATTGCTAGAACGATAGCCTTAGGTGCAGATACTTGTAACTCGGCTCGTGCTATGATGGTAGCAATAGGATGTATTCAAGCATTATTGTGTAATACCAATAGATGTCCAACTGGTATTACGACTCATGATCCAAAATTGACAGTAGGGTTAGTTGTAGATGATAAAAAAGTCAGGTTGGCAAATTATCATAAAGCTACAATTAAAAATTTTGTTGAACTTTTAGGTGCATCTGGATTGGATGAAATGAAAAATCTGACTCGTTCACATATTTATCGTAGAGTTTATCTAAATAAGATGATGACTTACGAAGAAATATTCCCTTCGGCTGAAGTAGGTTCTATGTTGGAAGGAAATATTCCCGAGAAGTATAAACCAGATTTTGCAAGTGCAAATGTCAATAGATGGGGAATTTATCATCCAGAATAAAGAATAGCAGTTCAAATATGAAAGGAATTATCTTTACACCTGAAATAGACATTCATACAGAAATTGAAAAGATTTCTGCACTTTTCGATTTAGGAATAGATCATTTGATTTTAAGGAAGTCAGGAATTGAGATGTCTTATTGGTATGCTTATATCGAACAGTTTCCTTATGGGTATGAATCAAAAATACTGACTTATGATTTTCAATTATTGCATGATTTGAATTTAGGAGGATTTGTTTTTGATATGGATATAGTTAATCAGTTGTCAGATAAAGATTTGTTTGAAAATATTAGACTTTTAAAATCTCAAAATAAATTGAGTGTTCTTGTCGTTAATGATTTAGAGAGTCTGAGGAAGTATGATTCAAAATTTGATTTGATTATTGTAGAAACTTCTTTGGATGTATTAGAAAATGAGGAGTATATGAACCATAATTGGGTGGAGTATATAACAAAAAGGGAACAATCAACTACTTGTTTGTCGATAAAGTATTCTGATGATAATGAGCAGTATGATGATTATCTTTGTGCGTATGATTATACCCAATATTTGTGGAATGAGCCAGATAGTGTTGTTGAAAGATTTAAAAGCAGACGAAATGGCAATATTTAATAAAATTGGATATTGTGGCAAAGATATTGTGGCACAAAAGGGAATAATTGATTAACTAGATTTGAATAATGCGTAATGGAGATGATTAGCAAATTGCATGTGATTACACAAGATTTGGATACTTTACCACATATAGAACAAGTTGAATTGGCTTGTAAAAGTGGAGCCAAATGGATACAGCTGAGAATTAAAGATACAAATTGTGAGAAGTGGCGTGCTATTGCCAAAGAGTCAGTTGGGATTTGTAGAAATTATGGTGCTAAATTAATTATTAATGATAGCGTCCAGATGGCAATAGAAGTAGATGCAGATGGTGTGCATTTGGGGAAAGATGATATGCCGATACATTCTGCGAGAGCCTTGTTGGGAAAAGATAAGATAATAGGAGGGACTGGGAGTTCGATTGAAGATATTATTGAGCTGAGTCATTCTGGAGCTGATTATGCCGTTATAGGTCCATATAAATTTACGCCTACTAAAAAGAGTATGAATCTAACTCTAGGGCTTCAGAAGTATAAAGAGTTCATTACAGAAATGAAAGATAATCTCATCAATTTTCCGATTATTGCGATAGGAGGTATTCGTTTGGAAGATGTTCCTTCATTATTGAAATTGGGAGTTTATGGTGTAGCTGTATCTTCTGCTATTTTTTCAACAGCAATACCTGCACAGATGGTGCAAAGTTTTCAAGATGTTGTGAATGGTGCTTAATATACTTTTTTATAAAAATATAGCAATAGTTTAAGTAAGCAAATATTAGTTGGATAGAGATAATAGTGTTGTAAAAAGCATAATTTAGAATTAATTACTCACATTTCATTATCTTGTAACAATTTTGATATTGTTAGTTTTAGATGATACCCTTTTTCAAAAAGAACCATTTGGCAGATGAATTAAGAAGCCTAAATAATTTTTATCAAGGAAAAGTTATCAATCCCAGAAATTTGGTTGAAAAATATTTGGTTGAAAAATATTCTTATCAGAATTTTTTTCTTACTAAATCTTGTACCCAATCGCTTAATTTAGCGTTGATGACTCTTGGTTTTCCTAAAGGAAAGGAAGTGATTATTCCATCTTATGGTTTTGTTTCTTTAGCTAATTCTGTGGTTATTAATGGGTTAAAATGTGTATTTGTAGATTGTGAACCTGATACGATGAATATTAGTGCAGGTGCTATAGAGAATGCTATAAATGAGAATACTGTTGCTGTTATTACAATTAACTATGGGAGCGTTGCATGTGATTATGATAGGATAAGAAATATTTGCCGACAAAATTCATTAGTTCTAATAGAGGATAATGCTCATGGGATAGATGCAAAGTATCGAGATGCTTATCTTGGGACTTGTGGAGATATTTCTACATTGAGTTTTGATTTTTATAAAAATATCAGTTGTGACGAAGGTGGAGGTATAACTATCAATCATATAGATTTTATGAATTCATTTGTCCAATCTTATTATTTTGGAACAAATAAGAAGTTATTCATGCAAGGTCATGTATCTTCTTATGAATGGCAACATGTAGGAACTAATTCTCTTCTTGCTGAACATCTCGCTGTTATACTTCAAGCTCAACTAGAGCATACAGAAGAGATAGTGGATAAGTATGTCAGTAATTGGAATTTTTATTTTAAGGAATTACAAGTCTTAGAGAATGAGGGTAAAATAAAACTTGCAAAAGTTCCTGAGTATGCCCAACACAATGGACATTTGTTCTGGATAAAGTTAAATGATCTAAATGAAAGGAATAAACTGATTGATTATTTGAGAAAAGATGGAGTAGATGCCACCTTTCATTACACTCCATTACATACATCTCCCTATGGGAAAAAGCATGGGTATTTCTCAGGAGAAGATATTAATACTTCTAAAGAAAGTGCTAAATTATTAAGACTTCCTCAATATTTTCTATTAAAAAATGAAGAACAGGAAAAAATAATTGAAAATATTTTTAATTTTTTTAAATAAAGTATTTGGAACTGTTGAGGAAATTATTTTATTTTTATGAAATAAATAATCTGCATGGAAACTTCTTATTCAATATCCTCTGACCTAAATCTCGATAGTCATAGAGGGCAAGTTTGTACTAGATGTTGTCAGGATACTAGTATTCCTTATATTACTTTTGACAAGTCTGGTGAATGCAATTACTGTCATTTTCATGATATGATGGAAGATATTTTTCCTAATGGTGAAAAAGGTTTGAAAATATTAACTGAGCTTTTTGCTAAAGTTAAAAAACAAGGTAAAGGGAAAAAATATGATTGTGTTGCTGGAGTGAGTGGAGGTCGAGATAGTATTTATTTACTTTATTTTTTAGTGAAAATATGGGGATTGAGACCTTTAGCGGTTCATTTTGATGATTGGTTTGACAATCCTATTGCTACAGATAATATGGTAAAAGCCTGTAAGATTTTAGGTGTGGATTTCAGAAATGTTGTATCAGATTGGGAAGAAGCTAAAGAGTTGAAAATTGATTTTTTAAAAGCATCTACGCCTGACATGAATATGGGTACTGATATTGGTATTGCGTCTTCTTTATATAGTGAAGCTGCTAAAGAAGGTATTAAGTATGTATTTATAGGACAATCATTTAGAACTGAAGGTACCAAACCTTTGGTGTGGTCGTTTTTTGATGGAGATTATCTTCGTGATGTTCATAAAAAGTTTGGTAGTTTGAAATTAGCAAAATGGTCTCCATACCAACCAGGGTACAATTTTGGGGTCAAAGAATTGTTTTATTATTCATTTATTAAAGGTATAAGGACATATACACCCTTATATTATTGGGACTATATTCGTCCAGAAGCTCAGAAAAAGATTGAGGAGGAATTGGATTGGATTTATCCTGGAGCACATTATTTTGATGATTTATACCATAGTTTAATTAAGTATGTTCATCGAGTAAAATTTGATGTTGATATGAACATGAATAGTGATGCAGCACTGGTACGTTCTGGATTTTTGTCAAGAGAAGAAGCAATAAAAAGAGCACATGGGATATATAAGATTGAAGACCCAGTAGTGATTGATGCTTGTCTGAAAAAGCTAGGGGTGACAAAAGAACAGTTTGAAGAATGGATGGCATTGCCTACTAAAGACTTCAGAGATTATAATACGATGTTTAATTGGATAAGGCCATTTAGAGGAGTGATAAAGTTACTTTCCAAGTTGAATATTATTCCTAAGGTTGTTTATTATAAGTACTTTGTTTTGAACAAATTGTAAATAGTTGGAGTTTTTTATAAAGTTGGGATGAATACTACTGTAATGTTATTTTAAGAGAATAAATTCAGTAGTATTCATTTTAAAGTATTTTTCATTTAATTGACCTGAAAACCAGACTTGCGGAGCATTAATATATTTATATTCTTCATTGTAAAAAATATTTGCATAGTGAATAAGTTGCGCAGTTGAATGAATATTTGTTGAGTCAGGAAAGAGAACCTTTTTTGTTTGTGTATCTAAAAAAGGCAATATCGAGCCAATAGAATTGGGAATACTATTAGTAGGGATAAATACTTTTGACTTTCCGTTTAATGTGCTAAGTAACATACTAGAAGCATATTCAAAACTGCTTTCAAAATTTTTTGTACTATCTATATTGTTGTCGTACAAAAAGCGTTGATTTTTGGGATATGCATCAGATTTTTGAATCAAACTTTCAACGAATTGCACTTTCTGATGATATTTTTTATAGTGTGGTGCAATGGCAGATATTTCAGTAATAAAGAATAATATTAGAATGGAGATGGTAACAATGGGTTGTTTATTATATAATGGTTGAAGCACATTTTTAAAGGTCATAATCAATAGTACACCACTTAATGGCACTAAATATGGTTCAAAATAAGCTCCATTTTTTTGAGTAAATAGTAAGCTGAAATTGAGTAGAATGAGAGCTGAAATGAGTATTAACTCTTTATATTTTTGGATTTGAAAAAGTCTGATATATAAAAAGAAAAAGAAAAGAGTGAAGAAGGGATGGGTTTTAATTATAAATAGGATTTGATTGAATTTCTCACTCATATTTGAAAAGATGGCATTACTATTTATATTATTGATAACAGAAGTTTCATAAGCATCTTGTATATACCATCTTAAAAATGCTAGGCATAAAATTAATAGGAGTAATATTGTCGTTTTTAATTTTGAAAGTGGGTGTCTCAACCAAATTAAACCTACTAGGGCTATTGAGGAAGGAATCCCAATAGGATGCCCAAGAAGTATTATAATAAGTGTTATAAAAATACCTACCCAAGAAGTTATTGTTAATGGATATCCACTTATATACCAAAGTCCCAGAATATATATGAAGGCCGTTTGTAAATGAATCTCATTGTCTGGGATGTGAAAATAAATATACCCAAACATGAAAACATATCCTAAGGGAAAAATGAGTGTGTATAAATATTGTTTGAATAGAAAATGTGAAATTAGTGCGCCTATTGTGTAAAAAAGAATATCACTGATGGTCAGTGTTTGTATAATTATTTTAAGAGAGTATGAGGCATTGTATAACAATAGGGGAATTAATTGGTTTAAAATAAGAATATATCTGTTATTTGAAAAGCAAAAGTCATCAGCATTAATCATATAAAATACTCTATAGCCTGTATCTACTAGTATCTTCTCTTTATAGAAAAATAGTATAGATGCTAAAGCAATTATTACAAGAACTATAATAGATATGATAAGTGGTGCAAACTTTTTTAGCTTTGAATTCATTATTGAGATTGAAAGCTATGAAGTTATTAAAACTATTGAAATCAAGAGATATAAGTATTTATCTTATAAGTTGAAGTAAGTGAATTTGAACAATAAATTGTATTTTAGTAGATGTTATGAGAGTCCTAGATGAAAATATTCGCTCATTGAGCAAATTGAATCAACTGAAGTCTTTATTTATTGTTTTATTTGAATGGGTGATTATTATTTCTTGTTTTTTATTATTTATTTTTCTAAAACCTATTTCCTATTATTTGTTACCCATATTCATCTTTGTTATTGGAACAAGGATGTATGCATTTTATAGCTTAATCCATGATGGAATACATTATTTATTATGTAAAAATAAAATACTTAATGATTGGGTAGTAAGGCTTTTTCTTGCATGGCCAATTTTTATTTCTCTCCAAAAAATGAGAAATAATCATTTTAGTCATCACAAGAACTTTCTTACTGATAAAGACCCAGAATTTCAATTGTCAAGATATGCAGAATTTCAATTTCCTTTAAAAAAAAGAACTTTTATTGGAATTCTTTTGGGTGATTTGAGTGGATATAACTTCTTGAAATATAAACTTTATGGATGTTTAAAAAATCCTAATGAAAGGCTTTGGATTGTAGGTTTATTGTTAGCAATTTTCATGTTCTATTATTTTAGTGATAATACAATATTACAAGTGATTATATTTTTATGGATAGTACCTTATATTACAGTGTTTCAAACATTAAATAGATTGAGAGCATATACTGAACATTTTAATTTGCCTGAAGGAGTACAGACTAGAAGCTTAATTATTTCTCCATTTCTCAGTTTCTTCTTTACTCCATATTCACTTGGTTATCACGAAGTTCATCATATGTATCCTTATATTCCTCAATATAATTTGAGAACGTTACATGATTATGTTTTAGAAAGAGGTGAGAACTTGTATGAAGAGAAAAGTTTGTTTCGTCTAATTAAATTTATTTATAGATAGATTGTGGAATTGTCTATTGTTATTCCAGTTTATAAAAGTAAGCTGATATTGCCTGAAATGTTGAATAGGATTCAGAGATTTATCGGTTCTTTAGATGTGTTGTTTGAAGTGATTTTAGTTGATGATTTTAGTAATGATGGGACTAAGGAGGTAATAGGTTTATTGTCAGATAGATATAAGTTTGTTAGATCTTATTTTAATTCAATAAATATTGGATTACCAGGGACTTCAGCTTTTGGAATTTCAAAAAGTATTGGAAAATATATAGTTACTATTGACGATGATTTAGAGTACTGTCCAAGCGATATTGTAAAACTATACCAATTTATCTTAGAGACTAATGCCGATGTTGTATTTGGAATTTCTCCTCAGAAGTACAAAATACAAGGCAAGAATAATAGATTTGCAAATCTGCGTAACAGATTCCTTAATAAGTTGTGGAAGAAGCCTATTACTGATAGTTTTAAAATTTTTAAACGCACAGTAGTATTCGATAAAGATAGATTTATCATGTATACACATTTTGAAGGACATCTTAATCGCTATTTTGAGAATTTGGATGTTCAATATCTCGAAGTAGCTTATTATCCAAGATTTCAAGGGAAATCTAATTATACATTTATGAAAAAGATGCAAATGTTTTTTCAAATGCATAAAGGATTTAGATAGCAAATAGATTTTTGAAATAAATAAACTTATCTTTAAATAGTTATTATTAGCTACACAGAATGGATTTCTTATCAAAGAAAGAGAAGATTGCTTTTTATAGTCAATGCATGAAGAACCTTAGTTTTATAAGTGGATATAAGAAATTGTCTCCACCCATTACATTATGGAGATTAACTAAAAGGTGTAATCTGAAATGTATGCATTGTTCTCATCATCTCAATAGGGATAAAATTGATACTGAAAAATTGATTTATGCCGCTCACAAGATTGCTCAATCAAAAACTATGGTTGTTGATATTAGTGGAGGAGAGCCTTTTTTAGTACCCAATATCAAAGAGTTAATTCTTATTCTTAAGAATGCAAGAAAGAAAATAATGCTGAATACAAATGGATTTCATTTAAGAGAGTACGCAGATTTTTTAATTGAAAATGAAATTGATTATTTAGCTATTAGTTTTGATAGTCATATTGCTGAATTACATGATAAAATAAGAGGGCGTAAAGGTTCATTTGAGAAGGCTCTGGAGGGTGTTAAGTATATTATTGAAAATAGAGGTGATAAGAAGAAGCCTTATATTCTTATTCGTGGTGTTGTGATGAAAGATAATTATCATGAAGTGAGTGAATATGTTGATTTTTTTAGACAATGGGCAGATGAAGTTAAGTTTCAACCAATTCATGATTACGAAGGATTTGATGAAGCATCTAACAAAGATGTTTTGTTTGATATCAAGAAAAAGGAGTTAGAGGAAGATTTTGCTTTTCACATGGCAACGCTGATAAAGAAAGACAAAAAATTTAATAATGGGTACTATAAAACGTTTCAGAAATTTGTGTTTCATAAAGAAGAATTAGAAAGTGAAGCTTTAAATTATTGTTTACCAGTATGGTTTATTCTCCTTATTATATTTGAGCATGGACATTGTATGACTTGTACTCAAGAAATCGGGAATATTTATAGTGATAAACCATTAGATGAAATTTGGGTAAGTTCTAAAAGACTTGACTATCTTACTTCATTAGTTCATTTTGGAAAATGTAAAATGCCTTGTTTGTTGACTTGTACTGGAGCTGGTCAGAAATGGCAAGGGAAGATGATTAGAGAAGCTTTATTGATGAGGAGTGTCAATAAAGAGTATGAAGATGAATTCAAATCAACACCTAACTATTTAGGGCTTTAGATGATTTAATTGTTATTATGCTGAATAATAAACTTTATCGTTATTTGACTGAGCATCGCCTCCTAACATCAATAATCTTATCGTGTTTGTTATTAATTATAACCTATTTCACTTATGGTTTTCACTATGGTTGGATTGATGATGTATTGCAGAGTAATTATTTAAAGGGTATTGGTTTGGCTGCTCCTGCTAAGCAAATGTACACCAATCAAGTACTTATATCACGACTATATTATGAACTGTACAAACTCATTCCTGATAAACCATGGTATGGTTATTTTTCGGTTTTTTATCTGACTGTAGCAACTACAATGTTAATCTATTTGCTTACAAGATTGTTCAACAACTTTTATCGTAACAACCTATTTTTTTTTATCTTCTTTATTGCAAGTTTCTATTTATTATTTTGGATGGATAGTATTATACTTGTCAACTTCACTAAAACATCAATATTGCTCGTTGGTGTGTCAGTTTTACTGTTACATAATACTTTAGAGTATGATTTACCATCTATTAAAAGAAAAGTAAAAATATTTTTATGTTTAATATTTCTTTTGCTCGGATTTCTGAATAGATTAGAAGTTGCCCTTTTATGGACAGTACCTTTCATAATCTATTTATGGAGATACAAAGATAAAGCTTCTTATAAGGTGATAAAGCTATTTGTCTTCACGGTATTTTTAAGTGTTTTAATCTATAAAATACAAACAAGCCCTGAAATTCAAGCTAATGTTGAAAAAATCTCCCATATCCAAAACCTAACAGATGGGAAAAATGTGTACAACGAATCATTTTCAGAATTATCTAATAGTGATTTCAGATATAAATCTATTTTTCTATATTACTGGCCAGATTCTACTTTAATCTCAGATTCTTTACTTTCTAAATGGGGTTCTAACAAATTGTACTCTATTTACAATCTGAGAAATATCCCATTAAAGGTTGCTTATGAAGTACATAAAGCTAAGGATGGTTATAATGAGGAATATTCTGAGGGTTCAAATTGGTGGTATAATTATATATTCTTACTTTTTATAAATTTCATATTAGGAGTGTTGTTTTTTGTATTTTATAAAAGAAAAAATCCACAGTTAATATATAATCACACTGCTTTTCTTATAGCAATTATAGGATTATTAAGTGTTGTTTTACTATTTTATAAATTGGAGTCTAGAGTTGCCTTGCCTAGTATTACAATTATCTCACTTGTTTCACTAGTTACGCTCTCTCAACTTCAAATAAAATCATTAAGTAATCAGAGAAAATGGTTAATACTATTCGTTTTAGTGCCTATAATTGCTTATCAGCATAATAAATATATACAGATTAGTATTGATCGAAAACATGAAGAAGAATTGAAAAGAAATTTTATTACAGAAATTAACCATTCTTTTACGGATAAAATATTGCTTTTTGATATCTGGTCACTTTCTTTATTGCATACATCTTTATTAGGGAAAGTAGAACTAAATGCTACCAATAAATATATTACTCATTTTGAATCATGGAGTAACTTTGTTCCTGATAATGTAAGAGCATTAAATCGAATATGTCAATGTTCAGATTTTATTAGCTTTTATGATTGTATATCTCAGAATAAAGAAAAGTTTGTCTTTGTGATGACAGAAGAACTTCGTCATAATTTTATTGAAGAATATGCATTAGAGATGCATAATTATAAATTGAGATTCAAGAAGCTCCCTAATTTATCAGCACTAAATCAAATTCATTATTCTCTTATGCCAGGTCGCTATGATTTTAATTATTATTACTTGGATACATTTGAAAAGAATCCTTAATATTAAGAATATTGACTTGTTTTTTTAGAAAATTGGTTGTCTTGTTTTCTAAATCTATTATTAATAAAGTAAGAAATTAAAGTAGGTTTTGTCTGTAGATAAGTCAATATTGTTAGCATTTTGGTGTTTTTTAAAGAATCGAAAGTTTTAGTAAATTTATATGCAACACCAATATTTGAAGAGAGATTTTCGACATAGTGCCAAAAAAATGAAGGCATCCACAAGACATCTCCTTCACTTATTACAAATTCATATCGCTGAGTATATTTTAATAGAGGGAAATTGGGATCGTTTAATTGATGAGGATTTGCATCTGTACGGAAATATGGAAATCTTTCAGCCCTAGCATCCAAAAATAATCTTTCATTAGGAGCGTATATTGTCCATTTTTTATCTCCTTTGACTTGAATAAATAAGGTGTGGGCAATTGCATTATGCATAGGAGTTTTAGTTCCTCCTTCGCCGATAAACATATATGTTCCTCCATCTGTTTTTCCGTGATTAAATTGTCTTAGCCAATCCATATCCAAATCTTTTAACAAGTGAGGATTGTGGTCTAGTATCCTTGAAAATCGCAGGTATTTACTTTTATCAGTTTCTGCCTCATCGAAATAATCTTTAAAATTGGTCTCTTTAAATTTATTCTCTACTTCTGGATCCACTAATCCAGCATTATCAATTAAATTAATTTTTGTTGCACCATATTCATTTTTAAAAAAATCTTTATTCCATTTTTTTGTAGATTCCCAATCTTTGGTTACTCCTCTAAATATTGCTATCGACTTATAGTAGTCGGGATTTTTTGATTTGAATTCTTCGAAACTATTGTATTCAATAGATGCAGTAGGAAACACTATAGCTCGCTGTTCAATACCATCAGAATGACTTATTCTATTCTGTATCTTTTTATGAAGATTATTAAAAAGCGAGTGAGAAAGTTTTGTACCTATAAAGTGTTCAATGAAAAACATAATGTTATATAACCACCAATCAAAAGTATTGACATTTGCAGGTCTCATGGGAATAATATTTTTTATTAAAGATAGTAGTTTCCATAAATCGAACAGCAACTTCTATTGTTTTATTGTAAGTTATTCTTCTCATTTTATTTAAAAAGGAGTTATTTGTCCATGTTTCTTCTTTCGTATTCTTTTTCATGTAGATTATTTATATTCTTTAGTATATTTAAGGAGTGAATTATTCAGCTATTTTGAAACGAGAACCTATATATTTTAATCTTTATGGCAATTGGTATAAAGGAAAACTACCATCATTTGTCAATGTTGAGAATACTATTACAACAAAGCTACTCAAGGATAATTTTGAAGAAATAAGAGATGAGATAATTGACTATTATAATTCAAACCGACCAGGTTTTGAGCCTATGTATGTTCCTCATAACTATCATAATATCAACTGGCAAGTCTTAAATTTTTATGGATTTACTTTAAAGAATATTGATAATATTAATAAATTTCCTAAGCTTAATAGTGTTTTAAAGCAGATTCCCAATATGGTAGGTGCACAAATCAGTGTGTTAAATCCTAATACGAGAATAAAGGCACACATTTCAGGTAGTAATGCATTGCTTCGGTATCATTTAGGGATTTTTATTCCAGGTAAATATCCAGATTTAGGAATAAGAGTGAGGACTGAAAATAAATGTTGGGAAGAAGGTGGAGTTTTTGCATTTAGTGAATCACATAGGCATTTTGCTTGGAATAATACAGATAAGCATAGAATCGTACTTTTAGTGGATACTGTTCATCCAGATTATGTCGATAAAAAAACATATTTATGTGCTGCATCTTTAGCAATTATTACAATGAAGATGTTTACTACTAAGTTTCCTAGATTGAAAGATATTCCTATTTGGCTGACAAAATTATTGTTTAATATTTTTATTATACCATTTTACTTTTTATTCTTTTTACAAGAAAAATTCGGAATTGATATTTCAAAAATTGCTTCTTTTTTAAAATTTAAGAAAAGATAAATGGAAAAAGTAGAGAGAGGAATTTGGTATAACATTGTATTGTTCCCTGGTTTGTTTTTAATTTGGCTATTTAATCGCTGTGTAAATCTTATAGGCAGAGATATTGATGTTATAGATGCTTCTAAAGTGCCATTTGATAATTTATTAAAGGATAATTTACAGATAATCAAAGAAGAGTTTGAAAAAGTTTATCTCAGTAATGATTTGACTAATATAGAGGATTTTTATAAAGTCAATACAGATATTGGAATTGATAATCAATGGAAGGCCTTCCCATTTTTGATGTGGAATAATACTTTTGAAAGAAATATAAGATTGTGCCCAAATACTTTTGAAGTAATTAAGCAGATTCCAGGTTGTACAAGTGCAATGTATTCAGTGTTATTGCCTTATAAACATATAAAACCTCATTTCGGAGTTTATAAAGGCGTGATGAGATGTCTTTTTACTTTGTCAGTCAAGAAGGGTGGAGATTGTTGGATTAGAGTGGATGGTAAGCAATATTTTTTTGAAGCTGGGGAAGCAATATATTTTGATGAAGTTTTTGAGCATGAGGTTAAAAATAATACTGATGAAATCAGAGCAGTTTTGTATCTAGACTTATTTAGAAAATTTCCTTTTCCATTAAATCTATTTAATAAGGTATTATTTTATTTATATAGTCATTCTCCTTATATGAAGACAATAATCAATGAATATCAATTACAATTTACAGATACCATTAAATCTCATACGCCAGTTAGGGAAATTAACTTATAATGTATGGGAATGTTAATTTAATTTTTATCTTGCTTCATATATTTGTATAATAATACTCAGCAGTATTTTGTTTTTATGCTTAATCAACAGAAAGTTACTTTAATTATTCCTTTTTTTAATGAGGAGAAAAGTCTGTCAGAGGTCATAAGCACGATTCCAATTTTTGTTGATTTTATTATTCTAGTAGATGATGGAAGTACTGACAAGAGTGTTTTGGTAGCTAAAGATAATATTGATTCTAGGTCAGAAGCGAAAAGTAAGACTTATATAGGTTCTTTAAAAGAAATCGAATGCTTGTGTGATGAGATAAATCTATATAATGATGGTACACAGTATATCATCATTCAGCATTCAACCAATCTAGGTAAAGGAGCAGGAGTGAAGTCAGGGTATCAAATAGCTAAATTGCTCAATACTAGTTGTATCGCTACAATGGATGGAGATGGTCAGATGTGCCCAAAAGAATTAGAACAAATATGTATGCCAGTCATTAATGGACAAGCTGATTATACTAAAGGTAATAGACTCAGTCATCCAAATTTTAATCAAATTATTCCGTTTGTTCGTTTAATAGGTATATATGTCCTTGCATTTTTTACAAGAGTTTGTTCTGGTTATCATTTTATTGAGGATGCTCAATCTGGTTTTACTGCTATTCATCTATCTACTTTAAAGAAAATAGATATCTCAGCTATTTATAATAAATATGGCTATGTCAATGATGTTTTGGTCAGATTAAGTGTATTGAATAGTCGAGTTATAGAAGTTCCAATAACTCCAATTTATAAAAAAGAAAGAGTAAGTAAAATGAATGTCTTGTTGGTGATTCCAAAAATATCTTTTTTAATGGCAAAAATGTTTTTTTGGAAGCAACGATATTTGAAGTCTAACAGAGGTTAATACTGATTGAAATAGCTCTTATTTTCAGCAATCCAAGTTTCAATATTTGTAAATTGAAATAGCTGAATTGCCTTTTCCAACTTATTTATATATTGTTCAGAATTATAGTTTGCAAGTATATTCTTTATCCATCCTGGATGTGGAGCTAATTCCCTTTTATTAATTAATTCCCAAGGATGAATATATAGATGAATGAGATTTTGCTTATGAATTTCTTTCAATAATTTAAGGAAAATTTTCTCAGGTAGGAATCGACCATAAATTCCACCAGCACTGGGTATTTTTAAAAAATTACTTTTATAAATAGATATGGGAAACTCTATTAATTCTTGTTGTTGAGAGTGTCTTAATATATTTTCTGAAGAGATATAATATGGTTTTAAGGGGGCTTTGTTGACTCCGTATCTGGGTGTTTTCATAGGAAAAATACTTGAGTCATAAACAAAACCTTCTTCTATAAGTGTATCTATTACCCAAGGGCTCTTTTGATTGAGAGAGAAAAATGGTGCTCTGAATCCTTTTACTTTTTTTTGTGTAATATCTTCTAATATTTTATTGGTTTCTCTGAGCTCATGAATGAAATCATTTGGAGAAAGAAAATGTATAGGTGTATGGCTATATCCATGATTAGCTATTTCATGTCCTTTATTGTTAATAGCCCTAATAAGTAGTGAACAATCTTTTGCTACCTGACCTAATACGAAGAAAGTTGCTTTAACTTGATGACGCTCCAATAAGTCTAATAATTGATGAGTAGGTTTTTCTAAGAGATACTTTTTGTTAGTGTCTTTAACAACTGCCTTATAATGACTAGTTGTCATCCAATCTTCATAGTCAATTGTGAAAATATTTTTCGGCATTTTTTAATCTAGAATTATAAAGTATATTTCCTAAAATAAAGAAGTTGAGTGTAATATTCAAATTCATCTTCTTGAATATCAAACCATTGATGGACAGGGCTATTGAATCCTGACTTTTTGCGTTTGATGATATAATTGGGGAGTGTGTTTTTTAATACGTCCTTTAAAATTTGTTTATTGTTTTTATATTTTGAAGGGCAAGCTGCTACATATTTAAATAAATCTTTATCAAGAAAAGGAGCGTATGTTTCCAATGAATATGCCATTGTAGAACGATCCAACTTAATTAGATTATTATCTGCAAACCAAGTTTTCATATCAACATAGATATGTTGGTCTTTTTGCTCCAAGTGTGGCACTTGATGATAGATTCTTTGGAATTTATAAAATGGGTCTGTATCGTATATAAGTTCTTTATACTTTTCGCCCAATAGAGATATTCTCTGTTGTGGATTGAAGATAAGTTTCCATTGATAATGGGCTTTTTGTATATCTGTATCAATTCCATTTAGAAAACGATTCATTTTAGTAGCAAAACCCAATTTATCATTCTTGTTACTAGTTATTTTTAGGATTGATTTTTGAAAAATAGATTTTTTTATTAGAGGAATAATTGGCTTAATTATTTGATTAATTGTGTCTGCTTTGTAAGTTGTATATCCTCCAAATAGCTCATCCCCGCCATCGCCTGTTAAAGCCAAATTTACATTCTGAGAAGCTACTCTAGACAAAAGATAAATGGGATATGAAGAATTGTCAAAATTTACATAGTCAGTAGTTTGCAGGTATCTGTCAAAATCTTCTTTGTCAATTTGAGATAAGTCAATTATTTGATGTTGTACATTATAATGTTGAGCTATTTTTTGAGCCAATATACTTTCATCATACTTTGATTTGCCATAAGAGATAGTGTGTGCAAGAATATTATTGTTTTTATTCTTGTGTATAGCAGAAAGTACAGCACATGAATCAAGTCCACTGCTTAGAAAAACAGCTAATTTATTGTCTGCTTGTGGATAGTTATTACATGAATTTTGAAATATCGCATTTACATTTTGAAGAATATCAGCATATTTATCTTGATGCTTATTGGCATAATAATGGCCAATTTGTTCGTATTCTACTATTTGAACTAAATGACTAGAAATATTATAGACTAAGTACGAAGCAGGTGGAATGATGAAAATATCTTCATAAATAGTATGAGGTTGTAAAGTATATCCAATACTCAAAAATTCGTTCATACCTTGCATAGATAGTTGCAACTCACCTAATACCTCCTTGAATGCATTCAATTCAGAAGAGAATGCAAATCCTTTTTTTTGTGTGTAGTATAAAGGTTTTTGACCTAAATAATCTCTAGCTAATATAATTTCCTGTTGGGAATGATCATAAATTACGATAGCAAATTTCCCTGTTAATTTTCCAAATACTTTCTTGCCATATTTCAAATATGCATTCAAAATAATGATTGAAATATCATCAGATGGAATTGCTAAAGAATCTTTAATTTGTTTGAAGTTGGAAATGTAGCCATCAAGAAAAAAAAGGTATTTGTTCCCAGAAATGTTTATTTCATTATTGTTGGAAGAAACTTCAGAAGAGGCATGAGCAATATAAAATGGATGAAAATCAGTATATATAGATTGGTGATATTTGCCTCGATGTTGAACAGTGGCAAGCATATTTTTTATTGCGATTTGCAACTTTCCCTTTTCGTTTTGCAGATAAAACCCGGTAATTCCTGACATCTATTGTGGTTTGAAAATGAGATAATTGCCCATAATTAATACATCAAGTTCAGATGTATAAAAGGATCTTATTGCTTGTTCAGGAGAGCAGATTATGGGTTCCTCTTTCAGATTAAAAGAAGTATTTAATAAGGCATATACTCCTGAAAGTTCTCCAAATCTATTAATTAGTTCCCAATAGATGGGCAGGGCTGATTTTTTTACAAATTGGGGTCTGCTTGTATTGTCAATATGAATAGCTGCAGGAATATTATTGATTGCATACTCATTGACATCAAATGCTATTGACATAAAAGGTGCATCAATTGAAGTGTCAATGAATTGATGTTTATGTTCTTCTAAAATAGAAATAGCAAAAGGACGCCAAGTTTCTCTATTTTTGATATGTTTATTGATAAAATCTTTATTACTTGAGATGGTAGGATTAGCAATAATAGATCGAGCTCCTAATGCTCTGGCTCCTACCTCCATCCTTCCTTGAAACCATGCAATAATCTTGTTTTCCATTAATAAATGTGCAGCTGCACCTGCTATATCTTCTACTTTTTGATGTGGAATATTATATTTTTTGAGCACTTCATAGATATAATTGTCATTATACTCTGGTCCCCAATATGCATGATTTAATGGTTCAATTTTTTTGTTTGTTATAGCAATGGCTGCCCCATAAGAAGTTCCAATATCACTTGAAAATGGAGGGACAAATATGTCATTTACAACAGATAATGAAGCGATTTTTCCATTCATCTTGCAATTAAGTCCTACTCCTCCAGCAATACAAATATTTGGAGAATACCACTTTTTTGTTGAAATATTTAATAGGATAGACTTGACAGCATTTTCTAATAAGCCTTGAGTGTGAAAGGCAATATCTTTATAAAATTGAGTAATTTCTTCATTTGGCTTCCTCGAAGGGCCTAAAAGATTTTCTAATTGGGTGCTAAACACTACACCTTTTTCATTTTTCCCTGAAAATGAATAGGAAGGATTGAACTGATATCTGCCATTTGGAAATATTTGCAACACTTTTTTTAGTGCTTCGTCAATATCCTTATTGTAATTACCATAAGCAGCTAATGCCATGACTTTGCCTTCATGATGATTGGGAGTAAAACCAAGAAATTCAGTCATAGTTTGATAAAACCATCCTAATGAATCAGGGATAAAATATTTGTCCATTAGTTTTAATTGATGATTTTCTCCTTTCCAAATACTTGTAGAAAGATTTTCTCCGCTACCATCAATGACAAGAACTGTAGCTTCATTAAAGGGAGAAGCAAAAAATGTAGATGTAGCATGAGTATAATGATGTGATACAAATTGAATAGGTGGCAATTTATCACTAATCCCATGTGTACGGAACATCTCTCTTATCTGATTTTTGACTTGAAGAGGATGATATTTGATAACTTCTTGAAAAACTCTTAAAATATTTGATGATGAAGATCTTAGCTCAAAAAACCTTTTAATGAATTGTTTGATTAAGAACCAATAGATTTTATATTTATAGAAATTAGCATCCCAAGCAAATGCGATTTGTTCAACATCTTTTATTGAAATATTGGCCTCTTTTAGACAATAGGCAACAGCATTGCCAGGCATTAGACTATTAGAGTTTTTTTGTCTTGTGAATCTTTCCTCTTCTACCATAGCGATTAATTGACCGTCTTTAATTAGGCAAGCACTAGGAGATATTCCTAAACCATTGATGCCTAAAATATATTGATTTGCCATTTAATTTGCATGAAGTTTAGAAACAGAATTATTCAAATATAATGTTTGTAAAGAAGTTGTTGAATAATTTATGGGTGATTTTTTATTTAGTCTATATATTCTGCTATTTTTGAAATATACCTTTCATGTCGGAGGCTTTAAATATTGACTTTTTATGTGCGGAATTTTTGGTGTGTTAAATAAATATCCTTCATCTTATAACAAGCTGGAGGAAATTATTGCTAAACTACTGAATCTATCTAGTTCAAGAGGTAAGGAAGCATCTGGGTTATTGACTATTAATAATAATGATGAGATTGTTTTATTGAAATCTGGTATTGTAGGGGAAGATTTATTAATATCAGAAGAATATCAAAGTTTTCTTTCAAAAAGTAGAGATTCAGAAGTCTTAGCAGTTATTGGGCATTCTCGATTAGCCACTCATGGTTCACAGAATGACAATGATAATAATCAACCTTTAATAACAGAGGATTTATCTTATGTTTTAGTACATAATGGCATTATTACTAATCCTGAAGTATTATGGAAGAATACTTATCCTCATTTAGAATTGCCTTCTTTGGATTCAAAAGTGCTTTTAGAATATTTATCAGTTTACTCCAAGCAATATGGCATCTCAAAGGCTATCAAAATGCTGGACAATATAATTGAAGGTTCAGCAAGTTTTGCATTGGTGGATTTGGCAACTCAAAGCGTCTTTATTTATACGAATACTGGCTCTTTGTATTACTGCGTTGATACTCAAACAAGTCGAATCTATTTTGCATCAGAAAAAATATTTTTAGATGAAATTATAGCATCATTTACTCTTCAAACTGAGGAAATAAAAAAGTTGCAACCTAGAAATTTTTTGTGTTTTCAAGAAGGGAAAATAGTTTCAGAAGAAGAATTTAATAGTGATTCTTTAGAATATCCTAAGAAACTGCCAAAAACTACTAACGAATTTAGGAAAATTGAAGTTCAATGGAAAAACATAGATTCTCCAACATTGAAATTTGTCAATAGTATCCAACAACTGAAAACTCACTCGATAGATTTTAATCGGATAATGAATCAGAAAAGATGTTCAAAGTGTCTGCTTCCTATTTCTACTCCTTTTATATCTTTTGATAGCTTTGGAGTATGCAATTTTTGTAATGATCACACACCTATTCTTTATAAAGGAAAAGCTACTTTAGAAGAAAAATTAGAAAAGTATAGGAGTAAAGATGGTTCTCCAGATTGCATTGCGGCATTTAGTGGAGGTAGAGATAGCTCTTATGGTTTGCATTATCTCAAAAAGGAATTAGGTATGAATCCTATGGCATATACTTATGATTGGGGTATGGTGACAGATTTAGCAAGAAGAAACCAAGCTAGAATGTTGGGTCAATTGGGAGTTGAGCACCTTTTACTTTCGGCAGATATTTCTAAGAAAAGAGAGCATATTAGGAAAAATATTTTGGCTTGGATGAAAGATCCACATTTGGGAATGGTTCCATTGTTTATGCAAGGGGATAAACAATGTGAATTCTATGCTGACCAATTAATGAAGAAATACAATATAAAATTGATGTTTTTCTTTAGAGGAAATGAATTTGAAAAAGAAGAGTTTAAAAATGGTCATTGTGGTATCAAAGATGCTGACCCTGGAGGAGTGATACATTATTTACCTACTAAAGATAAATTAAAATTACTTTCTTTTTATGGGTGGAGGTATTTGAAAAATCCAGCTTATTTCAACTCTTCCTTTTGGGATACAAGTTTAGCTTATTTTTCAACATATATTCAGCAACATGATTACTTGTATTTGTGGCATTATATTCCTTGGAAAGAGGATTTGATTAATCAGACTTTAGTCAATGAATACAATTGGGAAAAGTCTTCTGAAACCTCACAGATGTGGAGAACAGATGATGGTTCATCTGCATTTTATAATTATATTTATTGTCAGGTACAAGGATTTACAGAGAATGATTCCTTTCGTTCTAGGCAGATTAGAGAAGGTGTTTTAACGAGAAAGGAAGCTTTTGATTTGGTGATGGAAGAAAATCAGCCACGATACGAGTCGCTAAAATGGTATTTTGACCACTTAGATATGAATGGTTCTGAGGTGCTGGACGTTGTAGATAAAATGCCTAAATTGTATTAAGTATATAATTATATTAAGGTTGAAAGTGAATATTTCTGATAAGTTGCTGTTTTGGCTAATATTTTTGGGAATATTTATTGGTCGTCTATCTCTATTAGGACAAGGACATCTTGATGATCCAGATGAAATTCCTTTTTTAGAGTTGTTAAAACAGTTTGATAAACTTTTACAACTTGATGCGGATGCTTGGAATAATCAAGTCTTTGTCATGTGGAGTACTTATTTTGAAACTCTATATAGACTGCCGCAAGTATTTGTTTTGAAATGGTACGCATCATGGATAAACATGCCTATGGAAAGTACGCAGGCATTAGCTTCAGTGGCGTTTTTCAATTTATTAGTTGTTATGGGCATTTCTTATGTTTTTTATAAAATACTCAACAGATTATCATTTGACAGGAATTTATCTTTATTAGGTATGCTTTTGTTAGCTTCTTTTATTAATAGTAATTTATATATCCGTCATATCAACTCCTACGAATCTTCATTTTTAATACATCTAATTGCCTTGTTGATTTTGTTAAAAGAAAAATTGACTTGGAAGGATTATTGGGTAGCGGGAATTCTAAGTGCTGTTGCCTATTTTGATTACTATGGTTTTTTCATGATGTTCTTAATTATATGGATAATAGGAATATTTAGGCTTGAAACAAAAACTTTGAAAACAATAGCGTTATGTACTGTTAGCCTTAGCTTACCTGCTTTTGTTTTACTATTGTTCTTTCAGGGAATATCATCTTTAAGCGGACACTCTTACATAGACTTTACCATATTGTTTTCGACTACTATTTTTCATGGTAGTCCTGAGGAGACACTCAAATACGCATATATTTATTTATCGTCGGTAGAAGGCATGTGGGGGTATCTCATGTTTTTTCTATGCATGTTGGGCTTGTTATACTCTGTTTTTTATAGAAAGCGATATTCCAGTAAAGCTAAACTTTTTCTTTATTCAGGAATGACTGCATATCTCATTTATGGAATTTATGCAGTATTAACTAAAGAAATGGTTTTTTATGGTAGAGTCTTTCACATGTATTTACCCTTTATAGTCGTTGCTGTTTTAATGATTATTCAAAGACATAAAGTCTTAATGATACCCTTTTTTATATTTGCATTTCTCAATGGAGTTTTTGTTGTAAAAGAACTAAATGATATAGGATACCCACGCAGTCTTATTTATAATTATGGATTATTTGAAAATGAGCCAGATCACTATCAATTTGTTTACGAACTCAAACCAGGTATCGAGTATAACTATAAAAAATACTATTTTGAAGGCAATGATATAGATGTGCCTAAATTATGGATGCCTAAAACACAGTTTCAACCGAGAATCAAAGGAGATTTAATTTTGCAAAACTTTGGATTTTTCTTTCACTATCCTGATAACTTCACAGAAAGCTACACTCCCTTTAAAAAACCAACAGGCTACAAAAAAGTATTAGAAAAAAAACATTTTATGTCACATCCAGCTTATACATTTGAGTACTGTACGAAGTATGGAAGACAGTTTTTTTTGGACAAAAAGTTTGAAGTTACTATTTATAAGAAAATTTAGGATTGTGATATGAAGGACTTTCTATTGACATATCGAGCTGGGAAAATTATGCTATTCTTGGTATTTATTTTTATCGGAGTCGTTTATATTAATCAATTTTCCAATAGTTTTTTTGATACGATGGATGACGATTGGGGTATATATGAAAATCCATTAGTTCAAGAATTTAATAGAGAAAATCTTACAAAGATTTGGGTAAATGACACCAAAGATATGTTTTATCTGCCAGTCACTTTTACTTCTTTTGCTATAGATGTGGCTATTTGGGGAAATGAAGCAAAGTATATGAAAATAGAGAATCTGGTTTTATTGTTTGTAACAGGTTCGCTATTGTATTATTTATTGAGCTTAGTTGGTATTTCTCCACTGGTAGCATTGTTATCCATTGTATTATTTGTTGTTCACCCCATGCAGCTAGAGTCAGTTGCGCTTCCTACTGGAAGAAGACAGATTTTAAGCCTTCTTTTTCTGATATGGTCAGCAATAAACTACTATAAATACCTCATTGGAAATTCTCATTGGAGATATTTAGTGATAGCCATTTTGTTCTATACTTTATCACTTGGTTCTAAGGCATCCTCTGTAGCATTCTTCCCTTTTGTATCATTTTTGATTTTTATTGAAAGATTTTATTTTAAAAGTAAAAAGATTCAACTTCAAAAGTCAATGATGGTTATTATTCCAATAGCTATTATTTCTTTGTTTTTTGTATGGATGAATGTGAAAGCTGGAGAACGAAATTTTTTAAGGCAAGATTTCTCATATTCTCCTTTTCAGCATGTGCTAATTATCTTTTCTAGTTTTGGTATTTTTATAAAGAAGATATTTATAGGACCTTATATAATCTTTAACCCCATTGATACTCATGACAATTTTAGAGTATTTTATTATGTATTATATAGTAGTATTCCATTAATATTACTACTATTAGTCTATTGGAGTATAAAGATTAAGAAGATTATATTGGCTTATTCGTTGTTATGGTATTTATTGGCATTAGTCCCATCAAGTGTTATTCTGATTTTTTCTTCTGATTTTCCGATGAATACTTCAGACAGATATTTTATGCTAGCATCTCCTGGAATATTTTTAATTATTACATTTCTTACACTGAAAATATTGAATAGGAAAGGATTGATAATTCTCTCTCTATTTGCAATTTACTTATTTTATGTAAGTGTTCGCCAACTAAATTTTTGGCAAAACTCTATTACTTTAATAGAACATAATAATCAGGTTTTTCCTACTAAGGATTTGATGTATAAACTCTCTGAGGTCTATTATAACAATGGAGATATCCATCAAGCAGTTTTAACATTGAAAGAAGCAAATGAATTGAAAATAAAAGAGTTTTTCCCAACGCACACTTATTATTATTTATTAATGGCTAAGATGGCTAAAGAAGGAGGCGATGCATTAATGTCAAGCCAATATGTTCTTAAAGCATTGAAAAAAGATCTTGTGGATTTTAATGAAAAATATAAAACTGATGATGCGATAGCTTTGATAGAAAAAAGAATGAAACTGTCTGACAATGACTCTCTAAATTATGTGAATTATATTCAATTTAAAGATGATTTAGTTTTAAATGACAATATGAATGATAAGCATTAAAAGAAGCTAAAGAGTTTTTATCTTCACTTAATGTTGTATTTGTAAGTTGAATTTAGCAACTGGCTATAATTAATAACGATAAACAAAGCCTATTTATAATTTGGATACCTTATATATTGATTAGATTAACTGCTATTGTTGGATTACTATTTATTGTTAAAAATACTATAAAGTTTCAAGAGTTATTTAAAGTCTTATTTTTTTCTATTTTGGTAGTGGAAGGTATATTAACTATTGCTCCTGTCAGTATGGGAGGCTCCTCTCTATTAAGATTAAATTGGATAATGATATATTATCATCCTCTAAACTCTCACGGATTTCGTGATTATGAATTTAATTTGACAGCAAAAAAGACGATTGCTTTCATTGGAGATTCCTTCACATCTGGTATCGGTTTAAAATCTATTAAAGATAGGTATGATAAAGTTTGTGGAGAAAGACTTCAATTTTCAGCCAACATAATAAATCTGGGACAACCGAACAATGGTTCTCAAAAACAACTCGATAATCTTAAAAAAAATTGCATCTACATCTGATATTGTTGTTTATCAATATTATATGAATGATTTTGATGAAACTATAAAAAAAATAGGCAAAGAGGATATGCTTCCCTTAGATGAAGATAAACTGAATACCATTTTAAAAAATCCATTACTCAGTTTCTCCTATATTGCAAATACTATATTTTGGATGTTTCCAAAATATTGGATAGACTTTGATAAATATGAAAAATATCTTGCTTTGTGGAAATCTGAAACTATCATGTCAGAGCATAAAAAAGAATTACAAGAAATCATAGACTACTGTTCGTCAAATAAAAAAACTCTATATGTTTTAGTCTTCCCAGAGCTCACAAATATAGAATTTAGCAATACTCTTTATGTAGATGAAATTTGTAACTTTTTTGCGCTTCAAGGAGTTAAAGTATTGAATGTCAGCAAAATAATTAAGAATGCCCTCCTCATTTGCTGGTTGTCAATAGGTTAGATAGTCATCCAAATAAAATTGCTCATCACCTTGTTGGGGATGAACTTGCTGCAATAATTAATCAAGATGATGTAGAGATTCAAAATCAGGATATGGGTATTAATATTCAGTAATTGAAAATCACATAAAAGGTCTTTTAACAATATCTCTAATGATAAAGATAGGCAAAATACAAGCAGATAATATTTTATGTAACAAAATTTCTAATCGAGGTGAAACTTTGCCCAGCCACGGTAACTTTTTCAATAAAATAACCATGATTAAAATACTTGTCACACCAGCCACTACAGAGTGTTTTTCCTTCTTATATAATGGATGGATGCTATCATACATTAAAATTACTCTGTTTTGATTGGTGAAATTCCATACATAGTGTCTGTGAGATTCACAGAAAGATAATACTTTTCCTTCTTCCCATACTCTGACTTCACCTTTTAAGTTGAATCCTAAATCGGGAGCCTTTCCTGGTATATGTATTCCAAGGTGATGCCTAACAAGAGCATTGCTACCTCCAAAATGTGCCTTTATTCTAGTGTTGGGTTGCAAAATGCTAATTTGCATAGATATAATTTCAGGATATTTTTTGAGTAGCTTCTTAATGGTTGGGAAGTGTCTTAAAATAAAAATTTTATGGTTGACATATCCCCAAATAGTCAAAATCTTCCAGCCATCGATTGTGAAATCATGTGGAATATAGAATGTTTTTATTTTACTTTTTGAATGAGAATAATAGGATTCGAATTCTTGTTTGATTGTTAGATAATTATCTTCAAAATCCTTATTAAATCTAAATTCATGGCTATCATAATAGGTGGGAAAATGGCCTTTATACCATTTTCCTCTATATGTGTAATATATAGGTTCGGTTGAATACACGTCGTTTGTAAGTAGAGAATTAGAGTCTTGCAAACTTTCCATGTTGATTTCCTAATTTAGAAAATAAATTTTTATTCTTAATTTGTAAATTTAGAAAAGTTTATGCTAATAATTGAAGATAAATTGTCTTTAATCGTATGGAATCAAAGAAGATTTGTGTTATAGGAGCAGGAATTGCTGGATTAATAGTTTGTAAATACTTAAAGCAGAACAATATATTGTTTGATTGTTTTGAAAAGGGAAACAATATTGGTGGATTGTGGAATTTTGAAAATGGAAAAATCTATGATTCTCTGCATATCAATACCACAAAAAGTGCTACAGAATGGGAGAGTTTTCCTATGCCTGAGAGTTTTCCTATTTTCCCTTCTCATCAAGAGATGCTAGATTATATCAAAAGCTATGCTCTTCATTATGATATTCTTCAACATATTTCATTTAATACAGAAGTTGTAAATATTAAAAAACAGGACGATATTTTTATAGTTAAATTAAACAATTCGATTGAAATCGAATATAACTATATCATTATTGCTACTGGTCATCATGATTTGGCGCAAATACCCAAAGAGATCGAAAGAGATTTTAGTGGCATCTTTTTACATTCATCTAAGTATAGGTGTGCAGATGATTTTCGTGGCAAGTCAGTCTTAGTGATAGGAATAGGTAATTCTGCTGTTGATATTGCTTGTGATTTAGCAAAACATACAGATATTAAAGTAGATATTTCAACAAGAAATAGTGCTTATATCTATCCTCATTTTGTTTTTGGGAAGCCATTGGGAGATTTATCTACAAATAACCCTATTCCTTTACCCAAATTTTTAAAAAGATGGATAGGGCATATAGTGCTGAAGCTTTCTACAGGTAATCAACAACAACTGGGTATTCCTAAACCTAGTTATAAATTATTAGATCATCATTCAACTGTTTCATCTGAAATTTTTCCTTTATTAAGTAAGGGTAGAATACATTTTAGATCAGGAATTCAGAAAATTCAGAATAATATTATTGAATTTACTGATAATTATAGTCAAAATTATGATGCAGTGATCGCAAGCACTGGATATAAAATCTCTATTCCTTTTTTGAGTGATGAATTATATAACAATAAAGAGATTGAGAAGACAAATCAATTGAAACTCTATAAAAGAATTGTATTTCCTAATGAGAACAGAATCTTTTTTTTAGGATTTATACAACCTAATTATTCCTTGACAAGAACAATAGAAGAACAAGTAAAGTGGGTTGTATCTTTATTGAAAGGTGATTTTATCTTGCCCAATACAGACGAAATGAATAAAGAAATATTGAAGCATGATGAATATATTGCTAATAATTTTTACTCATCATTGCGACATACAATACAAGTCGATTATCATGCCTATTCAAAGAGCTTAAAGAGAGATTATGTTCGTTAATCCTGTTTATAGATTTGTATATTTGACCAGTAAAGATATAGAAGTATGGATGATAAGAAAGTCTGGCTGTCTCAAAATGAAACGGATGTTTTAGGTTTTAAAGTAAGTAGATATAATGAGGATAATTTTGATTCTACATCACTTTTGAAAGAGATTGTTGAGGGGCAATATGATTTGTGTAGATTGAAAATTCCAGCAGAAGATGAGTTAGCATCTGATAAGCTACATTTGATGGGTATGCCGTTTTTCTTTTCTGGCAGTATAAGAAGATACAAAACTCCTATTAAAAGTAAGCCTGAGGGCGAGTTTGTTCATCCTGATATGACTTATGAGGTGTATGATGGTTCACAAGAAGAATTGCTCATGGAAATGTTAAAAGGGACATGGGGAGACTATCCTTTAGGTTATTATAGAACGCCATACTTGAAACATCTTGTCAACAAGGATTCTGAAATAGAAAGTGTTTTTAAGTTTTACAAAAGAAACAACTTAAATAGTTTTAGATCGGAAAATTCTATCTTATTTATGAATCATAATGGTAATTATGTAGGTTTTTTTGCTTTAAATATTATTGATGGAGGGTTAGAGTCTCACATTGGAGGGATATTAGAACCCTTTCGCAAAGGAGGCTATTTTTTAGATATGCTCAGGTATATCAAAAATTTTTGTGTTGATAATGGTTTATCTCATTTTGCATTTGGTGCAAGAAATGAGAATGCTTATGTTCAGAAAATATTTCAAGATGTAGGTTTTAGACCTATTGGCTCAGAAAATGTTTTTCATATTTTGCCCATGTTGTCTTTGACGCAAGAAGACAATATGGTAGTCCAATCAAATGATTTTTCATTGAACAAAATATTATTCTACGCTGATATTTTTGTAAAGAAGTCAATTGATAAGTTTGAGTTTAAAGAAATAAAATATTGCTCAATACAAAGTGTTGGTAATCTTCAAAATGAATTGATATTTTCAATGCCCATAAAATTCCATAATGAGTTTTTGGTTGTTGCTAAAAGATCAGTTCAGGGTAGTATTATTACTGTGTTTTATATTTCAGGCTCTTTTTAACTCAATATTTCTGTGATATCTTACATTTTTCAAAACATTACGACTAACTGTATTCGTTATTATTTGACAATTTATATAACAATTACTTAAATTTATTCATTTTTACGTAGTGAAGTTTTTATAATGAAAGTATTGTTTCTTGGGATAGGTTCTGAACAGTTAGGAATTAGTCAGTTAGCATCGATTGTAAAAGAAGCAGGTCATGAAATTGACTTAGCTTTTACAGCTTCATTATTCCACGATAGATTTAATTTGGAGATACCATGGTTGAATCGTTTTTTTGATGAAACTAATGTCATTATAAAAGACATTATTGAGAAAAAACCTGATGTAATTGCTTTTGGAGCCTTGACTGCCACTTTTCAATGGTCAATTAAGATAATAAAGGAAGTAAAAAAGCATCATCCACATATTAAAACAATTTTTGGTGGAGTTCATACTTCAGCTGTTCCAGAAGTTTGCTTATCTTATGATGAAGTTGACTATGCAGTAGTAGGAGAAGGGGAACAAGCTATTTTGGATATTTTGGAAGATATTCAAGCTGGAGGGAGAGGATTACCAATCAATAATACTCAATATTTGGATAATAATGGTCAATTAGTCAAAGGAAGACAAGTCGGTTTTCATCAGGAATTAGATGAGTTTCCATATCCAGAAAAAACGATTTGGGAACCTTACGTCAATCTACGAGATAATTATTTGATATTGGCTTCTCGTGGTTGCCCCTATACATGTACTTTTTGTTTTAATAACTTTTTTGCTCGTTTGCCAGAAGGGAAAAGGGGTAAGTACGTCCGACATAGAAGTGTTGCTCATGTCATTGGAGAATTAAAATGGGCAAAAGAAAGATATAAATTGAAATCTGTTGATTTTCAAGATGATGTATTTACTGTAGATAAACAATGGTTGCTAGAATTTTGTGAAGTATATCAGCGTGAAATAGCTTTACCATTTAATATTTTAGTTCATGCAAAATATTTTGATGAAGAAATTGCAAAAGCTTTGAGTGATGCTGGTTGTAAATGGATTCAAATGGGTATTCAGTCTATGGATGAAGATTTTAAAACCAATATTTTACAAAGAAGGGAAAAATCTGAACAGATTATATTAGCATTGGAATTAATGAAAAAATATAAATTGAAAGTTAAAGTTGATCAAATGTTGGCTCTTCCAGGGGAAGCAATTGATGCGCAAGAAAAGGCTTTGAATTTATACAAAAAATATACTCCTTATAGAATACAAACCTTTTGGACTGCATTTTTGCCAGGGACAGAGATGCTATTTGAAGCATATAAAGATGGTATTGTCAATGATGAGGAATTGAAGCGATTGAATCATGGTGAAGATTTCTATTTCTTTAGAAATCAAGACAATATTAAAAATCCTGAATTGGTAAGAATTTATGTTAATTATGAATTTATTTATAGAATTCTTCCATCAATGCCAAGATTTATACGAGAAAGAATGACTGAAAGTTCAGTCGCATGGATACCAAGACCTATCAAAAATTTTTTAGGGCAGATTATAGATGTTTATGCAGGATTTAAGGATATGAATGTCGAATTTTCTACTTATGCTATTTTTTATTTAAAGAATATTTTCAAGTTCTACTTAAGAAAAATTGGATATAGTAATTATCGTATTGCTAAGGTGTATGCTAATACTCCTATACCAAAAGTTTTATACTTGAATGGAAAAGTTGTCCAATTGAATGAAAGCAATACTGAACGAAAGGAAGAGAAATCAAATGTCTCTAGTGTGTAATTTTGATAACCATTATTTTTTAAAACTCAAAGCAGTCTATAAATAGTTCAATATTTTAAAATGAAGTGGAGTATTATTATTTTTTGTTACAATGAAGAATTTAATATTGCTAAAACTATTCAAGATGTAATTAATTGGCTATCTACACCTAATTATTTTGGCTCTGAAATTATTATTATCAACGATGGCAGTACAGATAAAACTGCTGATGTTATACAATCGTTTATTGGAAAATTCTCAAATTTATCGATTATAAATCTGGAGTATAATCAAGGTATAGGGAACGCATTAAATAAAGGATACGATTTGGCTGTAAATCAATACGTATGTGCAGTTCCTGGAGATGGACAGTTTGATGTCAATGAATTAAGCAATGTCAATGAATTTGGATTTAATGAATTTGTTACGTTTTACAGATTGTCAAAAGATTATAATCTTTATAGAAGTTTTCTTACTAGTTTTAATCAACAGTTCAACAAAAGAATTTTGAAGCTGAATGTTCCTGATGTCAATTGGATAAAAGTATATAGATTAGAACAATTGAGTAAGCAACATAGACAATTAAATAGTTCTTTAGTAGAATCAGAAATTTGTGCTAAACTAATTAAACAAGGATATCGTCATTTTGATTATCCTTCACAATATCTGAGAAGAGAATTTGGTCAAGCAAAGGGAGGGAGTTGGAATACGTTAAAGAAAGCTATTATGGAAGTATTTCACTTGTATTTGACAGTTTCAAAGTATAAAGTCAATTGATAAAAATATCACAAATCAATTAATTCTCCATTTTTATTCAATGATTCTTCAGCTTTTTCCAAAATTCTGATAATTTCAATAATATCGTTCGGAAAGACATGGATATATTGTTTTTGTTCAATACACTGAAAAAAATCTTCAAACATTTTCTTCAAGGGCTCTTCAGTTGAAAATTTTGGAACTAAAATATCTCCTAATCTATAATCTGTCAATGTTGAATTTCTATCATTATCACTCTTTATATAATTATAGATTTTTATTTTTTGAGTAGGTTCTACATCGTCATAGATAATCATTTTGCTTTCTCCTCCTATAATCATTTGCCTTATTTTCGTTGGAGAAGCCCATGAACAGTTGATCTGTACTAGCATATCATTAGGATAATATAAAAAGATATATACTAAGTCAATGTTCTTATTAGAAGATTGATTACTGATAGCCCTTACTTGAATAGGTCCTGTCTGTATTATTTTTTGTATAATAGAAATATCATGTGTTGCTAAATCCCATATTACATTTGTATCAGCATGGTATATACCTAAATTGACTCTCGTTGAATCAATATACTTTATATTGCCAATATGACAATTGCTGATATAATTATGGATATATTCAACAGCTCCATTATATAGAAATGTCAAGTCGCAAAATAGTATTTTATTATTTTTTTTAGCTAAATCAAATAATTCTGTCGCTTGTAATGAATCTGTGCAAAGTGGTTTTTCAACTAAGGTATGTTTGTGAGAAGCTAATGCTTGCTTAGCTAGAGAATAATGAGTTGAGGTGGGAGTAGCAATCACTACAATATCAATTGACAAGTCTGTCCATATCTCATCAAGGCTTTTCGTTGTCTGGATATTAGGATGATTCTTTTTTGCGACAAGCAACATTTCATCATTAATATCACATACTGTTATTTTTGAAACCTTTATATTGCTATTAAGGTTTCTAAGGAGATTTACTCCCCAATATCCATATCCTATAAGTGCAACATGATACAATTTGAAATACTTATTTGACTAAGGTAATTGATTTGCTATACTTTCAATAATAAGTATTTGACTTTAGTATAAAAAGTGTCATTTTTTAAAATTAAGCTCAATTTTACTTATAATTTTCACTACTTCTTATTACATTTATTTCAATAAGAAATTCAGTTATGATTAAGGTGAAATATGAGTGGCCAGAAGGTGAAGAGCTAGTTTTTTTACGCCCACCTCATGAAGAGTATCATGGTAAACATAAACCTTTTTATGATCCTGAAAATTTTCCAGAGTTACAACCTTTAGTGGATAATTGGGAGAAAATAAGAGATGAAGTCCTTGCTTATGAGAATAAACATAAGAACCATAAGGTCATGAGTTCTGTTTCTCCTGCAGAAGTGGAAGGAGGATATTGGAATTTGATGTATTTAAAGAGTTTCAATAGGTATTATCATAAGAATATGGCTCAGTTTCCTTTTACAATGAGCATTATAAATCAGATACCAAATATTGTTTTTACAAGTATCAATATGTTGTCCCCTCACACTAAAATTAATCCTCACTATGGTGACACCAATGGTATAGTTCGCGGTCACTTAGGCTTGATTGTCCCTGCACCATATCCTGAAATAGCAATTCATGCTGGTGGAGAAGAACATGGTTGGGAGGAAGGTAAAATGTTTTGCTTTATGAATGTAGTTCAACATTGGGTGTGGAATAATACTGATGGGAGACGTTTTATATTAATGTTTGATTTTGTGCCAAAAGCTATAGAACATCGCAAAAACGAAATCTGTGCACGTGGTTTGGGAAGTCAAAGTTTTATATATTTTTATAAGCAATGGCCAATATTCAGAGCTTTACCTGAGTTTACTCATGAACCTTTATGTAAGATTTTTTCAGCTATCTGGAGATTATATTTGCCTATCCAAAGAAGAGTGAAGTTTTTGCCTTAATAAATAGGATAATTTTATCCTTAATATTGTAATAACTTCATCAGTCTCTCTAATCTGATATAATTATATTACTTTTATTTTCTAATCTAATGATTTTTTAAAGGTGTATAAAAGATATCAATTGCTATGGAGAATCATGTAAAGGAATTTTCTAAATCTGAGATTCTTCTTCACAATTCTTCAAAAGATTGTTGGATTATTGTTTTTAATCAAGTTTATAATATCACTGATTTTCTTCAAAAACACCCTGGAGGTTCTGAAATTTTATTGAGTAGGGCAGGGGAAGATGCAACTAGTTTTTTTCAGACTAGGCATGGCAGAAATAATAAAATATATGAATACCTGAGTCCTTATAAAATAGGTATTTTACCAGAGCATGAGAGAGTAGATGAGGCTGCATTTGAAGAACCATTTTTTGATGAATTAGTTAAAGCTTGTCAACGTAAAAATTTATTTCAAGTCAAAAAGGAAAAAAAAAGAATATTTCATACAATTCGAGCCAGCTTTTTATTATTGAATATAGCAATTGTTGTTAGTGTATTTTATTTTAAATTGAATATTGGATGGGCGATTCCTCTCGTCGTCATTCAAGCATTATTATCTACTTCATTATTTGGTTTGCTAGCTCATGAACATACACATAGAGTCTTTCCAGAGAATAAATTATTGCGTTATTTGCTCATTGGTGTTTGGCCAATATTATGGCCATTTATTTCCAGAAGAGCGTTAATATATGAACACAATAGTCATCATATCAAGATTGGCGATCCAGATCATGATTATGAAGTAATGGCTTTTTCTCATTTTGTACGGTATTCTGGGCTAGTTCAACATAGGACGATTCATAAGATACAACATCGCATATCGTTCTTGTGGTATATGTTCTATGCCAATATTATTACTACAATTGGAGGGATATTTACTAGTTTTTGGAAGAATAAGAATAGAAGAGTAGCATTGCATCACAATGTTTCTATCTTGGTAACTGTACTGGTGTTTTTGATTTTACCTTGGATTTTGCATGGTAGTTTTCTTCATTTTCTAGGGCTGTATTTGCTCTTTCAATGTATTTTATTCTCATTTGTGTATATGGGTGCTGCAATCAATCATTTTACACCTATAGCCAATCAGGAGATTCCTGATGAGATGAAGAATAAGTTTGCATATTATGTCTGTCACAATACTACTAATTTTGCTCCAAATAGTAAATTTTGGTTTTTTCTTTCTGGTGGATTTAATATTCAGATAGAGCATCATCTTAATGCTTTTGTTCCAGTAGAAAATCTGAGAGAGTTAAGGAAGATTGTGAAACCACTTTGTGAAAAATATGGATATCCATATATTGAATATGGTTCATTGTCAGCTCTTTATAGAGCGCATTATAATTTCTTGTTTAGTATGTCCAAGCCTTCTTTAGATCAAAGTATCCAGCAGGAAATAAATAATAAACGTTCATTTCAAGCAAGGTAATTCAATATAGATTTTTTGAAATTCGATTAAATAATATTTAATTGAGGTATTCCTATAATAAATCTTGTCCCTTTTTCTCTTAGATAGTTGAGATTGGATATGATTGTTTCTGCATAATTCCATGAAAGAATAAATATATAGTCAATTTCATGGTCTTTGAAATAATCTAAAGAATAAATCTTTAAATCAGTATTGGGAAAATATTTACCTTGTTTAGATGGGCTTATATCAATTAAGGCATCAAAAAAAATCTTATTGATTCCAAAATAATTTAAATAATTTGAAGCTTTTCCTGGTGCACCATAACCAACAACTGTATTTTGACTACTTTTTAGGTTTTGAAGAAGTAGTATGGTGTCAATTTTTAACTGTTTTATTCTTTCTGAAAATTGATGATATATTTGTAAATCATAAAGATGGAAATCTTGCTCTTCTTTTAAAATCAGATGAATAGTATTGTCTTTAATTTTATTTTTTGAAATGTAAATTCTTAAACTTCCTCCTTGAGTGTCAATTTGTTCAACGTGATTTATGAAAAAATGATATTTTTCAAATAATTTTTTGATTGAGTATAAATTAAAATAAGAGAAATGTTGGTGAAATATTACATCGAAGAGACCATTTTTGAACATGGGCAAAGCATGAGGAACTTCTATAACAATATTTGTTTCATAATCAGAAAGAATAGTCAAGCCTTCTACAAAATCCTTAGGGTCAGGTACATGGGCTAAAACATTGCAAGCCAGAATTAATCTTGGATATTTTCTCAACTGTTTGAAGATAGTAGTTGCATTTTCTTTGTTGAAAAATTGATTAAAAGTTTGAATTCCCTTTTTCTGAGTTATGAGAGCGTGTTCTTTAGATGGTTCAATAGCTACAAGTTGAGTTGAATGAGAGCTAAATTGTGTAATTAATACACCATCATTAGCTGCTATTTCGATGATAGAGTCATCCGAATTGATTGAGATATTTTTAAGAATTGAAAGATAAGTAGTTTTAAAATGTTGTACTACTTCTGGAATTTTTGATGAATAATAGGGGTAGTTATTTTGAAATAGGATAGTAGGTGCAATGTTTTCTAGGATTTGAAAATGGAAGCAATCTGTACAAAATACTGTGGATAATGGAAAAGTCTCTATATGGGTATTTTCTGTTGTTAAATGATCTGCAATAGGTACTTTTCCAAAATCATGGATTGGTATAATGTTTTTACTTTCACAGCACCTACACTTATGAATAATATCTATCATAGGTTTGAAATAAAATCACTGATAATATTATCTGTATAGTTTCTGATTTCATTCGGTCGTTGTTGGAATTCCCAATACCATTTTGCTGTACGTTTAAACATTTCTTTAGTATCAGTCTGTGGCTTCCAGTTTAATGTATGTTCAATTTTATCAGTATTCAGTTTTAAAAATGCATTTTCAACTACTTGATTGTCTTCAGTAACAGAAAAATGTAAAAAATCTTTTTCTGGCCAATTTTCCCATACACCATTTATTAATTCTAGTACTGTCAATTCTTTATTTTGTTGAGGGCCAATATTAAAAGACTCTCCATTGAGAGATTTTTCTCTAATTAATGATGCACAAATTGTATATCCATAGATAACGTCTAGAATATCATTCCATGGTCTGATACTTTTGGGAGAACGAATTTCTAATGTTTTTTTATTTTTCCATGCTCTCATACAATCTGGAACAATACGACCAGTGCTCCAATCTCCACCACCAATAACATTTCCTGCTCGACAACTTACCATTTGAACGTCATCTTGATACTTGAAATAAGTCTGATAATAAGAGTTAAATATTATTTCTGCTATACTTTTGGATGCACTATATGGATCTTCTCCAGCTAAAATGTCATTTTCTCTATATCCCCATACCCATTCATTGTTTTTATAGCATTTGTCACTTGTGATAATGATAAGGTCACATTTTTTTTTGTAATTTCTAAAACATTCCAATAGGTTGGCAAGTCCCAAAGCATTGACACGAAAAGTTTCAATTGGATTTTTATATGCTTCTAGCGTAATTGATTGTGCTGCTAAATGAAAAACTACATCAGGTTGAATTTCATTAATGGCCTCTTTTAATGATTTTAAATCATTGATATCTAAATAGTATTGTTGGATATTTTCTTTAATGTTACTAGATTTAAAAAGGATATCATTATTGTGATGCTCATTGGATATGCCAAATACTTTTGAGCCTAACTGAAGTATAAATAAAGTTAGCCACGATCCTTTAAAGCCAGTATTTCCAGTTATTAATACTCTTTTCCCTTGAAAATAATTTTTATACTTCTGTATTCTATTTTCCACTCTAAATTACTATTGAGCCTAAATATAATGTAAATTGAAATGATTTATATTTTTCTTTGGTCGTTATACAAAGTAAATATTTTAAATTCTCTTAGATTACTTAACTTGTTGTCTATAAAATACTATCAGTGAAAGTCAGATTGGGCTTATATTTATTATTTATATTTTTTTTATTAGAAGTATGTGCTCGTTTGTATTTTTATATAGCTTGGGATACGCCATTATTTGCTAAAGAGAACATGATATATCATTTTTATCCTGAATTAAATGGAGTTAAAGAGAAATATTATGAAGATAAAAGTAAGATAAAACTCTTAGTTTTAGGAGGAAGTGCAGTAACAGCCGATTTATATTGTGATTTGGATTTTGAGTTGAGGAGTATCAATAGGACTATGAAACATGATGAAAGGGAAATAAGAGTATATAATTTAGCACGGTCTGGTCAGACTTCTTTTGACTCTAGAATAAAAAGACAATTTTTAGCAGATTTAAAATTTGATTATACATTCATTTACGATGGATTCAATGATTGCAGAGCCAATAATATTCCCAAGGAATATTTTGATATTGATTATCGTCATTTTATGTATTACCAAGAAGTTGATTTGTATATGCAATATATCAAAAATCATATTTCTATATTGCCTTTTTGTTTCAATTTTATTGCTACAAAATTATTCAACTTCATTAAGGAATCTCCTCATGTTCCTCCTTATTATATTGTGAAAGATAATAAGGTATTAGATGCCAGTTATTGGGAAGAAGGTAAAAAAATAAAAACAATAACTTCATTTAGCAAGAATTTGAAAGAGATTTACGCCATTCAGAACAAAGTGCCTAATCAGAATTTAATCTTGAGCACTTATGCTTATTATTCCCCCAATGATTATAGTCTTACAAGGTTTTATAAGAAGGAGTTGGATTATCAAGAGCAGAAATGGCCTACTGAAATATACGGAGATTATAGATATATACCTAGTTGTGTAGATGCTCATAATCAAATTTTGAGTTCATGGAAGGATAGTAGCAAAGTCTTTTTCATAGAGTTGAATTCTATAATTCCAAAAAATAAAACATATTATAATGATATTTGTCATTTGACAGATAGTGGATGTATGATGATGGCAAAGCAGATATATAGTATTATCTATTCAAATGATTCAATTCTTCATAATGCGACTAATGGAATCCAATAATATTCTAAATCAAGATGATTTTATAGTTGTATTGCCTGTTTTCAATGAATCTGAAGCAATAGAGGCTATGATTTTATCTATAATTGAGCAGGGATATTCTTTAGTAATAACAGATGGAGGTTCTACTGATGGTAGTATTGAGATAGCAAGAAAGTTTCAAATCCCAATTATACACAGACCAGGGAAAGGTAAAGGTTTTGGATTAGATTTGGCATTAAAATATGCAAGTAAAAATGGCTATAAGTATATCGTTTATATGGATTGTGATATGACTTATCCAACTAGTCAGATTAAAGATTTACTTGTATTTAGACATCAATTTGATATGGTGGTAGGCAATAGAAGTAGAAGAAATATGACTTTGAAGTCAAGAGTTTTGAATTTTCTTATTACTATCGTTTTAAATATTTTATTCTCAAAGCAGCTTCAAGATCCAGCATCAGGCTTTAGAGTTTTAGAGGTCAACAAATTTGTAAATAAGATACAAGTCTATGGTATTGATGTAGAATTTGATTTATTGGGTATAGCATATAGAAACAAATACTCGATAAAAGAAGTAGATATAGATTATTATACTCGAGTTGGAGAAAGTAAACTTTCTTTTTTTGAATTAATTAAGGTTATTTTTACGATTGTCCAAGTAAGATTTTTTCATAAAGTATCTCCAAGTGAAAGATAGAGAATTTATACTGGTAGCTCATACATCACTTCCTCCCAAGGAGAGATTACTCCATTATATAGATCAAATATATCAAAATTCAATTGTTACTAATAATGGTCCTTTAGTGAAGGATTTTGAACAGAAGTTGAAAGAAGTCTTAGGGGTTCGATTTGCTTTATTTGTTAATAGTGGCCATACAGCTTTGATGATGGCAATACATGGGTTGAAATCAAAGGGTAAAATTTTAACTACACCCTTTTCATTTATTTCGACACTTCAATCGATTTTATGGAATGATTGTCAACCTATTTTTGCAGATATTGAAACTTTGACTTTATCTATCGACCCCAATCGAGTAGAAGATGTGTTAATGAAAGGGGATAGGTATGAGGCGATTGTAGCTACTCATCTTTTGGGAAATATATGTGATGTAGAAGCATTGGAATATCTTTCTACTAAATATAGTGTTCCAATTATTTATGATGCGGCACATAGTTTTGGTATTCAATATAAAGAAGCGTCTATTTTCAATTATGGAGATGTGTCAGCATTGAGTTTTCAAGCTTATAAAGTATTAAATACAGTTGAAGGTGGAGCTTTATTGACTCATCATTCACAGTTGTATGAAGATTTATTTAACATGAGATATTTTGGTTTGGATGTACAGATGACTCCCTATAATGTTGGTCTTAATGGGAAGAATAGTGAGATTCATGCCGCTTTTGGATTATGTAATCTTGAGTCTTGGGAGAGAGATAGAAGTCGAAGAAAGGAAATATATTATCAATATGTAGATTTTTTCACAAAGTACAATTGGTGTTTTCCAAAATATAGAGAAGGAATAGAGAGTAATTATAGTTATTTCCCGTTGATCTGCAAGGATGAGCAGGAAAGGAATCAATTGGAAGTTTTTTTATTGAAAAATCAAATACAATCCAAAAGGTATTTTGAACCATCACTTAATACTGTTTTTGAATTAGGATTTGACTATCAGCCAATGCCTATTTCTGAATCTATCAGTGGGCGAGTATTGTGTATCCCTTTGCATGCTAATCTTTCGCATGAAGACATTCAATATATTTTGAGCGTTTTCGACAGTTTCCAAAATAGGTAATATGAAATTTAGTTTTGAAAATTCGAAAGCAGTATTTCTTTTATATTGTTTAATTATAGGAATCTATTTTATACAATTACCCATTCAAGGTTCGCTTCCTGGTAAAATTGACAATTGGTTTTATTTAGCAACAAATGAGTATCTATATAATTTCATAGCTAACGGGTTTTCATTTGATGGAATAGGCACAATACTTTATCCTTCAAAGAGTTTTCTTTCTCAAGGCAATCTTTCAGTAGGTTTTTCATTGGTATATATTCCTCTAAGAGCAATGAATCTACCACCAGTATGGATATATTGGGTGATTTGTTCATTAGTTTTTTCACTCAATGCTTTTGGGTTTTATTGTTTAACTAAAATATTCAGACTTCAAGTAAAGTGGGCATTTATTGGTGGATTATTATTTGCATGTAGCAATTATTTGCAAGCCAATATTGATAATTTAGATGGGCTTTTTTGGGCTTTTGGGCTTTTCTCTTTGAGTTACTTGAAGAGATATTTTGACCAAGGTGATTACAGATTAATTTATAAAGGAGCTTTGTTTTTAGCATTGCAGTTGTATTTCTCAAGCTATATGTTTTTTTTGACAGGACTAATTTGGGCTTATTATTTACTTTTTGAACTATTTGAAAATTACAAATTGAATAAGAAAGTTCTTATAAATACTATTGTTTCATTTTTTATAGTGGTATTCCTAATTAGTCCAATTTTTTATTTTCTATTTATTAAGAATGATAATTCTCAAAGTTTTAATTTTTTAAATATTACAGGAGCCAATGATACTGGGCTTCGGTTGATAGATTTTATAGTTTATCAAGCCAATACTTTTTTAGGCAATAAATTATTGTATGCCAAAGATTATTGGAATGAAAAAACTCATGCTGCTGGTATTGGAATTATTACTCCTATCATAGGATTGTATGGACTGTATCGCTTAAAAGTTGGTTTGAAATTCTGGTTGTTGTTTTTATTGATTTTATTATTAGCTCTTGGCTCATTTATAAATTTGGGACAACAACGATATTTTGCACCGATGTTTCCTTTGTATGAATTTTTGGGATTAGGTTCATTGATTAGGATAAAAATCAGACTATATATTTTTATCATTTTTGTTATCATAGTGGGATGGTGCTATATCATGCAAAAAATAGAAAAAGAATTGGGTTTTAAAAAAGTAGTGATATTATTAATAACTGTTGCAATTATTGAAAATTTCCCGTCTCAACTGAGAATTTATCCATCTCAAAAAACTATAAATCGGCTTTTTGAAACATCTAATTCCTATTCATTAGAGAATAGAATTGTGCTGAATTTGCCATCTTCTATCTATACTCAACTCTATATCCCTTTTTTTACAAACGCAAAACAACTTCCTGATTCAGACACAGAAATGGCTATTGAGCATCAATATATGTTTCTTCAAACATTGAATAAATCTAATTCGCTAAACGGAGATTGTGCTTTTATTCCTAATACTAGAATAAAGAATCAAGTACTAATTTTTCAGATGAATAATAATGAAAAATTGGACTCATTGATTTCAATAAATCATTTAGAGAGGATAGTTATTCATAAATATAATATCCCATTGATGAATGATGGAAGAGAATTGTCTTATTATAAAAACGCTTTATCCATGTATCCTATTCTTTTTGAAAGTGATAAGATACTAATTTATAATGTAGAGTAATGTGATTGTTATTTTGTTATCCAATAATTTCCAATAATTAGTGAATTAAGCCCTGAGCCAAAAAAAGTAGAAATAGCTTGTACTGGATTTTCTACAATGGGTTGATGATTGACATTAAAGCTAGTGTTCAATGCTATCCCATGACCTGTCAGTCGCTTTAGTTCTTGAAGCAGTTCATAGTAGAGCGGGTTTTGAGAAGAATTTACAGTTTGTATTCGGGCTGTATTGTTTATATGAATCACTCCTGGTAATAATCTCTTTACTTCTGGCTTTGCAGAATAATTAATGGTCATATACGGAGCTATCTTTTGTTTCCCTTCAAAGTACAAATCAAAATCTTCCTCTAATAACGAAGGGCAAAAAGGCCTAAAACCCTCTCTAAATTTAATTATTTGATTGACTTGAGATTGAATATTTTCTAACAGAGGATTGGCTAATATACTTCTATTACCCAAGGCACGAGGTCCAAATTCCATTCTACCTTGAAACCATCCAATCACTTGACCTTCAGCTATTAATTGAGCTGCCAGTTTTGCAGGTTTTTCAATTTTCTTAGCTTTTAAGCCCAATTGATTGATTGCTAAAAAAATATCTTCATCAGTATATGACTTTCCCCAATATACATTGTCGATTTTGAGTGGTTTTATCTCTTGAGTTAAGGAAGCTAAATATACTGCACCTTGAGATATTCCTGCGTCTCCTGAAGCTGGTTGCACAAATAATGCATCTAGTTCAGGAACCTCTAAAATAATTTTATTGGCAGCACAATTCAGCCCTACACCTCCTGAAATACAGATTTTCTTTATACCTGTTTTCGAAATATATTTTCTGATTAAAGTGACTATTGCCAATTCTAATTGTTGTTGAGCTGAGGCTGCAAAATCCTTATAAAATTGAGAGATTTTTTGATTGGGAATTCGACCTTTACCATACTTTTCAATGAATTTATCGCTGAAAATTGCTTGTTGTACACTAGGTTGAGGTTGACCAGGCTCTATTTTTTGGAGATAATCCAAATTTAATTGAAACCCAGTTTCATCAATTCTGAGAACATCAGATAAGTCAATTGTAGCTTGTCCATAAGGAGCCAAACCCATCAGCTTGAATTCATCACTATCTCGCACAAACCCACAAAATTGAGTCGCCATTCCATAAAACATACCCAAACTATTAGGTCGCTCTATCCGCTCAATGACTTCAATAGAATTATCTTTTCCTATAGCTATTTGTGTACCAATTCCATCACCTGAGTTGTCAAAAGTAAAAATCAATGCTTCATCATATCCTGAGGAAAAGTAAGCTCCTGCAGCATGACAATCATGATGATGAAAACGCATGATATTTGGAATGAAATCAAAATTTGTATGAAAGAAATTCTTTAATACAGATTCATATTGTTCGCCCCAAGAGCTTCCATGAGTAGCCACAATAGCCACTTCTTCTATTTGGATACCAGCAATTTCTACAACTTGTCTAATAGCTTTCTCTGGTAATTGGTGAGGTGAAGATTTGATTCTATTGAGTCTTTCTTCTTCCACAGCTGCAACTATTTCTCCATCTTTGAGTAATACAGCTGATGCATCTCTGTATCCTAGTCGAACACCTCCATTAATACCTAATATATACATAACAAAAGATTAAAAATAAGAGATTCATATATCTTTTTTGAATTTATTAATATATACAATGAAACTTTTTAAAGTCAGAATGTATGCTATATTCATAAGTATTATTGTTGTTTAACTATAGATAATGAGCCTGATTTGTTTTTATTTTTTAATAAAGTACTATATTTAAAGCTCTATTTATACCCAATCTTAATAATAGATTTTTAATGAGGATTACATTTGTTGCTTTAGGTTCTGAACAATTGGCTGTTAGCTTGCTAGCAAATATGGCTAAGAGAGCTGGACACGAAGTAAATTTGGCATATAATGTTGCCTTATTCCATGATAGATTTAATTTGGAAATCCCTTGGCTTAATAAATTTTTTGATGATACTGAGGAGACTTTTGAGCAAATAATCGCACAGCGACCTGATGTATTGGTATTCTCTTCTTTGACAGCTACTTATCAATGGATGCTTGAAATGGCTAGGCGCACTAAAGAAGTTTATCCAGATGTCAAAATTATCTTTGGTGGTGTGCACCCATCAGCGGTATCAGATAGAGTTATAGTCAGACCTCAAGTAGATTATGTAGTAGTAGGAGAGGGCGAAGTGTGTTTTATTCCTTTGTTGGAAGCAATAGAGAATAAAGATTATTTTACACCTATTCCCAATACAAAATTTAAGAATCCAAAAGGAGATATAGTAGCTGGTAAACAATTGTCATTTTATCAAGCATTAGAAACTCTACCTCCTTTCACTAAAGAGATTTGGGATCCTTATATTTTTATTCCATATAGGTATTTGACGATGGCGACTAGAGGTTGTCCATATAGATGTACTTTTTGTTTTAATAATTTTTTTGCTGAATTGCCTGATGATAAAAAAAGTAAAGGCAAATATGTTCGTTCCAGAAGTATAGATCACATGCTTGATGAGTTGAAATATGCCAAGAAGCGATATGAAAAGTTGAAATGGATAGACTTTGAAGATGATATTTTTACAGTGAACAAGAAATGGTTAAAAGAATTTCTTGTGAGGTATAAAGAAGAAATTGGAGTGCCTTTTCAATGTTTAACTCATCCAAGATATATGGATGAAGAGATTGCTCAATGGCTTGTAGATGCTGGATGTAGATGGATACAAATGGGTATTCAGACAATGGATGAGGGCTTCAAAGTAAAGAATTTAAGAAGAAATGAACGTAGTGATCAAGTAGAATACTCCTTGAAGGTGATGTTGGATGCAGGATTAAATGTTAAGGTAGATCACATGTTTGGATTGCCAGGAGAGGCAATAGAAGCGCAAGAAATTGCTAGGATTTTATACGCTAACCATTGCCCTAAGAGAATTCAGACATTTTGGACTTGTTTTTTACCAGGAACAGAGTTGTTGCAACAAGGTATAGATGAGGGAATAGTGACACCAGAAGAAGCCGAAAGGTTGAATGAGGGAGAGGATTTTTATTTTTTTAGAAATCCTGAAAATATTAAGAATCCAGAAATAGTTGAAAAATATAAAGCCTATGAAGTATTATTTAGACTTTATCCATTACTTCCCAAGTTTATAAGGGTAAGATTCAAAATTCAACATGTCATGTGGATTCCTAATCCTATAAAAGGAATGATAAATTTTTCTGCAGATTTATTCAATGGAATTATCTCTTACAATCCAGACTTTTTTGCTTATGCCAAATATTATTTGTTTCATATTACTTATTTTATTTTGAGAAAAATGGGGATGAAGAAGAAATGGCATGCCGTATATCCCAAAGATACTACACCTTATGATTTGACGCAAAAGGAATATATTCCAGCGGTAGAATTTGAAGAAAATTAATATTTAATTATAGTTGAGTTGCCTATAGCTATATTACTACTTTTTATATAGTATTTTAAAGTTGTTGCATAATTTTTTATCAATTTGCATTATTGAAAATAATACATAAGTGTAGTCAAATTATTGATGTCAATTAAAGGTAGGATATTTCTATTCTTTTTTCTCAAGCTTATCTATGAAGATATAATAAAGAAAAGTATGCAGAATCCATCCATTGATGCCTACAATAATGATAAAAGGAGATAGTAGTATGTATTTATTGTTTTTGTCATTATTATCAACAGTAAAGATATTTAAAGGCTTAAGGATTTTTCTATTGAAATAAAAAGTGAGCACAATGAATATAAGGCTAGTAAAATTGATAAATAAAGCTTCTCGACCATTCAAAATGAACGCTGATATAAAAGAATAGGTTTTAACTACAATCAATAGCGGAATGTACAGATGTAGGGAAACCCAATATTTATTTATAGCACTTTTATCTTGTAAGTCTTCAAGTGCATGAAGGTAATTAGCATAGTATTTAAATAGATGTGTATCAAAAAAAGGGGAGAATAATTTTGACAATTTACTCTTATATAAGAGCGGTAGAGAGGCTTCACTTAATTCCTTCTCTTCCTTATTTGTATTTTTTGAAATAAGATAATTAAAAACAAAGTAAACAATTATGCTTATTGAAAATCTGATAAGTAAATTCTCGCTCATTAAGAAAATTAATTTTAATAGTAAAGGGGCTATTTATAGCAAGCTATCTTTTTCTTTCTAAAAAAAGTCTTTGTATATTTATATGTCATTGTTGATTTTTAAAGTAAGACCTAAATATAATAAAAAAATCATTAAATGCTTTTCATGTAATTTTATATGCTTTTGAATAAATTGAGAATCCTTATTGTTTATAAACTTGAAGACCTTGTTTAATAAATTACGCTCTCAGTTTTCATCTAATAAGATGAATGTTCCAGATGATTTCAAAGATTATCAGAAGTCAAGAAGCATTAAGAACAAACAGTATATCTGTCATGCGCCATTTAATAGCTTATATTTTAATGTCTCTGGACAAGCTGCGCCATGTTGGCTGACATTGGATCAACAAGACAGCTATCCAGAAAAATCTATTAGAGAAATTTGGAATAGCCAGAAATTACAGTCAATAAGGAGGGGTATTCAACATTTTGAGCTTAATAAGCATTGTAGTACTTGTCTTAAAAATATCAATAACCACAACTTTGAAACCGTCCTAAGCAAGCTTTATGACAATGATTATCCTCTAAGCGACTATCCTACTATTATAGAATTTGAATTGAGCAACACTTGCAATCTTGAATGCATTATGTGTAAGGGTGAATTGTCATCTTCTATACGGAAGAATAGAGAACAATTGCCGCCTTTATCAACTCCTTATGATTACGAATTTGTCAGACAGTTAAAGGAATTTATTCCTCATTTAAAGGAAGCTAAATTTTTGGGAGGAGAACCTTTCTTAATTGATATCTATTTTGATATTTGGGAGCAGATGATTGAGATTAATCCTGAAATTCAAATCACTATAACCACTAATGGAAATGTCTATAATGAAAGAGTAAAAAGAGTTCTAAACCATTTAAAATGTCATTTAATTGTTTCTATAGATTCAGTAGTTGAAGAAACCTACGAAAAAATTCGACTAAGAGGTAATTTTCAAAAGCTAATGAATAACTTCAATCAATTAGCTAATCATGCTAAAGCACATCATACTTATTTAGGAGTATCTTCCAATCCGATGAGGTCTAATTGGAAAGAAATACCTTTAATGGTTTATTTTTGTAACCAAAATGAAGTTCAACTTTGGTTGAATACAGTGATTTATCCATTTGAGCAATCAATGTGGAAAATGTCTGCTGATGAGTTACAATCTGCCTATCTATATTTATCTAGTATTGATTTTGAGTCTTCAAACCCTATTCATCATAAGAATATTTTACATTTTAAAAATTTTGTTGAAAACCAAGTTAAAGTTTGGAGTAGAGAGGCTAGATTGGAAGAGAATAGACGTATAGAATTTGTAACTACACATACATTTGATGAAGTCTATTCTGCTATGGAACAATTACTTATGGCATATTTTGATGAAGATAATTATCTTACAATAGGTAGGAAGTCTGTATTAAAAGAAACTTATCTTAAACAATTAGAGTTATATATAAATGAAGGTCAATATAGCATATCTCACTTATATTCAATGCCCATTTCTGATATTTTACAACAATTGTTGCCTAAAAAGATAGTATCATGATGTGGAAACTTCCTAAATTTCTAAATAGAGAAATCATTAAGGAGAGAAATTATCCTCGTCTTTGTGTCTATCCATTTTTCAATATGATGTTAACAGCTGATGGAAAGTACAAGCCTTGTTGTAAATGGACTGATAATTTAAAAGATTACGGAAGGGAACTGACTACAGAAGAAGATTCATTGATAGATGCATTTTATTCTTCTGATATGCAAGATTTAAGGGCTCGATTTCTTAATGGACAAATTCACCCTGCTTGTCAGGTTTGTTTAGAAGAAGAAGGTAGTGGTATTTTATCTATGAGATTGGATTCTTTTGATTATCTACTTAAGAAAGAAATTCTTAAAAATCCACATCTAAAAAGATTAGATTTATATATTAGTAATATTTGCAACCTGAAATGTCGAATCTGTAGTGCTACATATAGTAGTAAATGGATTAAAGAAGCACAAGATACTTTAGGGCAAGAAGCAGAAACTCATCATAATCTTACTGATGCTAATCTTGATGATATTCGTAAGGTATTACCCGAAATAATAGAATTAGGTCTATTTGGTGGTGAGCCGATGTATAATCAAGAAACGCTAGAAATACTTACCTATTGTGTTGAAAATGGATATAGCAAAAATATTCAATTACTTATAAATACCAATGGGACGATTTATAATGAGCAATGGGTTACTATATTGCAATCTTTCAAGAAAGTCCTGCTTAATTTTAGTTTAGATGATATTGACAAAAGGTTTGATTATCAAAGGAAAGGTGCTGTTTGGGAAAAAGTGAGAGAAAATATTTTGAATTATCTAAAGATTTCGGGGTTTCAAGATAAAAGCAAAATAGAATCTAAAATTTGTTGCACAATCAGTATTTTCAATATTTATTATATTCCAGAAATTATTGAAAGATTTGAGCGTGACTTTCCTGGAATGCATATATATTTTAACTTTTTACATGGTCCTTATGCGCTTTCAATTAAAAATCTTCCAATTGAAGTCAAACGGATTATAAAACAGAAGTTAAGGACGATAGTAATTAATAATAGTATTCGTAAGGTACACAATCGAACGATTCAAAATATCTATGACTTTCTGGATATTTCATCAAATGTTCCATTTCAAGCTTTTTTTGATGAAATGAGAAGAGGAGATCAATATCGAAAAGAGAATTTTGAATTAATCTTTCCTGAATTTTGGACTATAATTAAGAACTTTGAAGTAAACAAAAATAATAGATAAGAATTTTTCCATTAACTGTTGATTTTGTACAATTTATTGTAGCAATATTTTAAATGCCTATCATTTTTCGAGGGTATTTTCTCATGAGTCTAATGACCCAATTCCTATCTTCTAAATCCATTAATTCGTCAAATATTCTTAATGCACCTGAAACAAGCATTTCTTGAGCAAAGTTTTTTGAAAGATACTCTAATTCATTTAATTTAATGAGAACAAGTGTAAAGTTCTCTTCAAAAATATCTTGTTTTTCATTTGCTTCGGCAACTTCAAATAATGCTTTATACATTAACTGATTGGCTTCTAAATAATCCATTTTTTCGTACCATTCATCACTTGTCCGTATGGTTTTCCTTATGTTCTCTATTTGATTAAGATTTTTGTATTGGTTTACGTGGCTTAATATATCAATACGAGTTGCGTCTTTGATATCATATTTTCCCATTTGTAAATCTTCTGGTTGATATACTTTTATTAAATTCCAAAACTCAGGGAATACTTCAGGATAGGATTCATTTCTATAAACGTCATGTCTATTTACATATCTAAAAAATTCACTAAAGGGTTTATTCTCTACTTCATTTTCTAAATAAGTTACTAATTCATCTATTGTCCTAGTATCACTTGGGGACATTTTAAATGTGACTTCCAATTGATTTTCAAGTCTGTCTTTAATTATATTTTTGATTTCTTTTGGTAAAATCTGAATATTTAATCTCCAAGGGTCAAAAATTAAATTCCAAAATATTTTAAGGCCAGGAAAATTCTTACTAAAATATGCAAAGAACTCTGGGAAATAATAAATATTTAAAAGTGAAACAGTAGTACAAATTTTAAAATCTAATACTTTTTTCCCTTTTGAAGTTAAACTAACAGCGTATGCTTTTCTAATATTTTCTTCTACTTCATCCCATTTGGCTCCAGAACGTTGAAATTCATACCTTTCAAATAAATCATCAATGCTAAAGTACATTCTGACTTTTTTAAATTGGAGAAGCTTTTTAGAAATATCATCATTAAAAATAGTCCCATTAGTATTGAATAGAAGAGAGATATTCTTTGCATAGTTTTTTTCAATTAGATAATCCATTAAAGCTAGATTTTCGTCAGAAAGCAAAGGTTCGCCTCCGAAAAAACATATTTCATCTAAGTTATCTGCCCAATTTAGAATTTGTTTCCAGTTTTCTCCTTCAAGGTTTTTATGGATATATTCCCTTTCTCCGTATAAATCTTTTCCTTCTTTTATCCATTTGCTACTTGCATTGGGGTAACATATTCTACATCTTAAGTTACATACATTGGAAGCGTTCAGTTCAATTCTTTTAGGTTTAATAGGATTTTGTACTTGCTCTTCAGATATGTTATATTGATATGAATCAAAACGCATAGAACGCAATCCCATTTTTTGCATACGCCAGCATTCAGAGCATCCAGGAAATTGTTTGTCTTCTATGAAATACTGCCTCATTTCTTTCATATAATCTGAGTTCCACGCTTCTTCTAGTGTGTCTTTTCTAGCATTTAAGACTTTCCCATTATGAGTTATATAGTCTTGGTGCTTGCTACAAGGTCTATATTTTCCATCAGAAGTGACTAGGATTTGCATAAATGGATAGTAGCAAAAGTTGTTACCTTCTGGATGTCTCTTCTTCTCTTTTTTAAAAAACAAACTCTTTAGCATCTCCTTTTAGATTTATTCCATTAAAAATACTAAATAATAAGAAATTTTAGAAATTATTGAAGATTCATTGATTTTTGAATTTGTTTGACAATATCTTCATTATTCATTTTTTCTAATTCCTTTATCAATATATCTTTTGGTGTATTGAACATCTGATAGAAAATTTTATTTACAAGTTTTTCATCTTGGTAGTTCAATAAAGCATTATATACCTTGTCGTATAGTTGAGGGTTGTCTTTTAGATGAATTTTACATTTCTCTTGATAGTTGACTGTTGCTTGATAAGCCTCAATGATTTCAATTCTTTTAGGTATTATCTTGTTTCCAAGAGGAATGATTTGCTTTGAATCTCTATTCTGATTTTCAATAGCTGTATTTTTTAGGTATATAATAAAATCATTAAAAACCTTTTTATTGAATCTATTATTAGCTGTTTTGTCAGGCAATCTTTTTTGTAAACATTCTTCTCTGATTTCGTCTAAAGTTTCAGAGGGTAAATTCCAAATTCCAAATTGGGGTGGTGTCTTCAAATAACTGACATATATCCTTGCGTCGATACGATTACAAAATTGTATTACCTCATAAAAATCCATGTAATTGATTCTCATCATGGTGAAACTGATTACTAAAGATTTTCCTCTTTTTTTACAATAATCATTGTAATATTCAATGTTTTTCATTAGAGTATCAAAATCAGCATTTTTTCTAATAGACTCCAATCTATTTTTATCTAAAGAGTCCAATGAAACGCCAATATCAAAGTTTCCATTTTCTATTAAGTCTTTAATTTTTTCATTTAAAGTAGAACCATTTGTAATTGTGAATATTTTGATACTAGGTTTTAATCGAACAATCTCAGCCCATATTTTAAAATAGATAGGAATCAGAAAAGGCTCACCACCATAAAACTTTGCTTCTTCTAGATGCGGAATGAATTCTTTAAGTTGTTCCACAAAGTCATCGTCGTATGGGTGAATGATAGCAGGAAGTTGGTCTCGATTTTTTCTAATAGATGATGACACAAAACCGTTGCACATCACACACTCAAAATTACATGTATTTGATAGCTCGAACTCGATTACTTTAGGATACTGTCCTGGAGTGATATCTTTATATTTGTCATATACCAAAGGTTTTAATCCTGAAAATTTCCCATGTTCTACAAAATATTTACAATGTTCACATCCATAGCTGAGATCATTATGAGAAAGATGTTCTCTTAATTCATTACCCATCTTGCTATTAAACCACATCTCTCTGATTGAATTTTTAGGATATGTACCCAACTCAACTTTTTGATTATATACACAAGCTAAAACACGTCCACTAAATGAAAATGATAAACTATTAAAAGGTACATAGCAAAATAATTGGTGAGGGTTATTTTCTCTGTATTTACTATAATCTTTCATAGAAGACATGGTCAAAGGAGTGTATTTGTAATCCTTTTCAACCTTTTCAACCTTTTCGTCCTTTTTGAAACCTCTATAAAACCATTTTTTAAACATAAATATGCTCTGAGTATATTATAATGTTAAACATAAAGCTAAAAAAGTTTCATGAAAGATTCAGTCTATATTTATTAGTTTGTAATTTTATAATGTCATGGATTTTTCTTTAGAACAACAGATTAAAGAATTTAAGAAACAAAGAAATACTGCAAAGAATGCTACAATTTGTTACGCACCATCTATTTCATTGAATTTTGATCAATCTGGAGACATTACCGCCTGTTGCTTTAACAGAAGTTTTGTATTAGGTAGGTATCCAGACAATCAACTCATGGATATATGGGAAGGAGAGAAAATTAAACGATTAAGAGAAGCTCTTGAGAATGATGACTTGAGTCTGGGATGCCAACAATGTGAACGTTATATAAAAAACATGAATTTTGAAGGTGTTTTGATACGTCATTTTGATGACCATGCACCTTTGTCGCCTCTTTGGAAAGAGAAAGAGAAATGGTGGAAGCATACTTTCCCATCTAAGTCTAAGAAGGATTTTTTTGCATATCCAGTAATGTTTGAGTTTGAATTGAGTAATCAATGTAACCTAGAATGCATAATGTGCGGAGGAAAGTGGTCTAGTGCTATTCGGAAAAATAGAGAAAATCAGTCAGCAATTAAAAGTCCTTATGACGAGAATTTTGTAGGGCAAATCAGACCGTTTTTGCCTCATCTTAAACGTGCTAATTTTCTTGGTGGCGAACCATTTTTAATTCATGTTTATCAAGATATTTGGCAGGATATTTTAGATATTAATCCAAGTATTGAAGTCGCAATCACATCCAATGGAACTGTTTTAAATCCCAGAGCTAGAAAAATTGTTGAGCAACTTCCAAATTGTAAAATTACACTTTCAATAGATTCTTTACAAAAAGATACTTGGGAGAATATTAGAAGAAATGGAAAGTTTGATATACTTAAATCCAATTTAGAGTGGCTCATTTCAATTGGGAAAGTCAAATCTTTTTCTGTTTGCCCAATGATACAAAATAGGTACGAAATACCTGAGATTATACAGTTTTGTGTAGATTACGATTTAGATATCTATTTTAACACTGTCAATGGTCCTTTAGGTGGAAAGATTGAAGGCATACACTATTCTTTAGATAGCAATCATAAAGAAGAGTTGCTGCCAGAGGTAGCACTAAGCACTTTAAGTGAGAATGAATTATTAGAATTAGAAAAATTTTACTTAGCCCATTCATTTAAAGGCAAGTATAAGAAGGCCTTGAATAGTTTGATTTTTCAGATTGAGAATTGGCGAATTAAAAAGGGAGTTTATGTTGGATAAGAAAATAGTGGAAACCTATAATCGTTCTAGAAAAGGAGTAGATACAAGTAAAGTTTGTCATGCACCCTTTGTAAACTTAAATTTTGAACAGAATGGACATGTCACTTCATGTTGTTTTAATAGAACTGATGTCTTAGGGGGCTATCCAAAACAAAGCGTAATGGAGATTTGGAATGGAATCGCAGCTCAACAAATGCGAAATAAAATTTCTCAACTCAATTTAGATGGTGGGTGTAGATTATGTGAAATTTTAATAGAAAGTGGTAATTTTTCGGGAACAAAGGCTAAACATTATGATGAATATTCACCTATAGATATTTTTAAACCTATAAAGAACATTTTTCAACAGGATTCTTATAAGTGGCCCAAGGTGTTTGAATTTGAGATGTCGAATACTTGTAATCTTGCTTGTGAAATGTGTAGTGGTTATTATTCATCTACAATAAGGAAGAATATTGAAAAGCTACCACCTATTTACAATCCGTATGATGATGCTTTTGTCGAACAACTTGCCCCATTTTTACCTCATCTTAAAGATATGAAGTTTCTTGGAGGTGAACCCTTTTTAATAGATATCTATTATAAGATATGGGAAAAAGTAGTGGAGATTCACCCAAAAATACGAATTCATATTACGACGAATGGTACTGTCTATAATCAAAGAGTACGGACACTTTTGAATAAAATGAATGTGGGTATTATAGTTTCGATTGATAGTTTAAATAATGAACGATATGCTCAAATAAGAAAGGGAAGTCAGCTCGAAAAAGTTTTGAATAATGTTCAGTCTTTTAAAGAAATTATCCAAAAAAATAAGACCTACTTATCTATAGCTGCTTGCCTAATGAATAATAATTGGATGGACATGCCAGATATATTGAGATTTTGTAATCAAGAGGGATTTCATCTTCATTATAATATAGTTTGGAATCCAGAAAAACTATCTCTTAGGTTTATGAACTATTATCAGCTAGATGAGATAATTGATTTTTTCAATCAACAGAATTTTGAAATTTCTACTACGCTTCAAAGACAGAATTATTCTGTCTATCAAGAGATGGTCAGAACTGTCGAACATTGGAAAAATGAACGGAGTCATACGTTGTTGCAAGAGGTCAGCTCTGAAAAGGTGTATCGTTTAAACCATAATAGTTGTACTCAAATTAATATTCCTAAAAATTTAGAAGAATTATCACGTGTATTACTGATTCATTTTTCAAAAAACAAGCCTTATATTTTAGAAGAACTCGATAAGCTTCTTCCCCAGCTCTCTCTTAAAGAAAAGGGTGATGTCGAAGTATTTTCTTTCTTAGAACACATTTATAAGCAATATGGTGCTTCTGAAACACTACGTATGTATTTTCAATTTTTGCCTATTGGTATTGAATTATTTTATGACACAATAGATCAAAAAACGCTGATCCAAAAGACAAATATTATGATGAATAGAATTCTGGCTCTTCCACAAATTGAAAAAGTAGTAGAAGATATGTTGCAAGAAACGGATAAGAGGAGTTTTATTTATATTCTCGATATGTTAAATGTTAATGAGGTGGATATGCTTATGAGACATATAGAAATAAGTTATCCAGTCGATTTGTAATTGGGCATGGTGTCTTAAAATTTATGTGTAGATTTTTTTGATATTTTTCTTATTCTAAAGTATATAATAAGGATTTCAAACAATTGGATTTTTTTAGTCTTATAGATTTTAAATTCTTTTATATAGTATTTTACTTTTCTGCTCACTTTATTTCATAACTTCTATTGTTTATATGAGCATTTTACTATATTGCAATTGAAGAGTATTTCACGAAAGAATGAGTTATATCTTCGTTTCACTTTATGTGAGTATTAAAATTATAGATCAGTAAGATATTTTTAAAGAAAAGTATTATACATGAGAAATAGAATATGGAAATCCTATCAGTTTATTTGGGGCATAATATTAATTATTTGGTCTGTTTTGCAATTATTGAAAGATGATGATTCTCAAAAGTTAGCCTTTAAAATCATATTAATTTTGGGTGTCATTTTATTTGTATCTGGAATAAGTCATCTTATAAGCAAGTCAAAGCATAATAGAGTAGATGTCTTTTTTACAATATTTACGTTCATTTATATCATTGTTGAAATATTTGCTAATATTTCGGCTTACACAGATCGGGGTATAGAGAGGCAATTTATGCCCAACTCTGGATTTGGTTTTTTTAATGCTCCTTGTGCAGATTATGATACTATCAGAGGATATCGATGGAAAGAAGGGTCATATAGGATATTTAAGTATGAAGATGACGTTGTGATTTATGATAATACATTTAAGACGAATAATGAAAGATATTATTACCATCAAGATTTTGTCAATAAGAAAAAAGCTGGCACACAAAGGTGGTTATTAATAGGAGACAGCTTTATTGCTTCTGAATATTTGCATACACCAGTTGCTGATTTATTGGATAGTATTTCAATCGCAAAAGGCTTGAATGTCGAATTTTATCCTATAGCCTTATGTGGAATTGGTGTAGAGAATTGGCATAAAATATTTTTTAAAGAAGTTGCTCCTAATTTAGAATTTGATGGAGTGGTTTTCAATGTATTTGCTAATGATTTAATTCGCCCATTTCTTGCAATGCATCATACTGACAGTATGGGGTATTCCATAGGGTTAAATAGTGACAGCCTTCCCGCTAATACTGAGAAATTATTTGAGTTGGATAAGAGTTATTTTATGCCTTGGGCACCTTATTTATCAGATGATAGTATGGATAAGATTAAACATATTGCAGCTAATTATAGTCAATCTCGCTTTATTCCTGACTTTTATGTACTACAATTAATGTTGAATATTCCCATGATAGTGAGCATTAAAATGAAAGAGAGAGAGATTAAGAATAATTATTTTATCAAGCAGTCTGAACATTTTAATTTAGAAGCTTATGAAAAAGAACATGGAACTCGTGGAAGAAAGTTAATGACTGATATTATTAATTATTGTAAACAACGAGACAAGAAAGTTCTTGTGGTACAAATACCCTATGACCAAAGTATTATTTTTAAACAAAATGGGTATCTATTAAAAGATATGCTTTATACTGAAATGTTAAGTGAAAAGTTAGATGTTCCATATTTGAATAACGAATCATTTTTCAAAGGAAAGGAAGATTCATTAGAACAATATTTTTTTACATCTGATATCCATTGGAATCAAAAGGGAGCTTTATTATTTGCAAATCATTTTATGCAGTATTTTCAGGAGAATTATATAAAGCAATAAGTATTGAAGAAGAATATGATTGATTGGTTAGTAGGGTGAAATTATTATTTCGGTGCTAAGGATGAGCTTTTGAGAAATCTACTTTGCCATATTAATGCTATTAGTTCTTTGGGGATCTTATATATCAAATCCCAATATCCCATTTTGGATTGAGATTGGAAAAGCCAGCTTTTTAGATAGTAAGGTTGAGTAGTATTTAGTTGTTGAGTTTCTTTTATTCGGATAAAAATTTCAATATCAAAAAGCCACCTACTTTCAAACTGTTGATAAAAAATATGTTTTGCATGTTTTATGTCAAAAATTTTTGCACCGCATTGAGTATCATAAATATTCAATCTAAATATTCCGCTAATCATTTTTTTTGCTAAAAAACTAACAAGTTTTCGTTCCCATTGCCTTTGCATTTCTGAAATTTTCAATTTTTCTCTAGAGGCATAAGTTAAAGAATTATTTTCTTGCCTATGAAATTGGAGCATATTGAAATAATCTACTAATGAAACAGATAAGTCAGAGTCTAAGTATCCAATGTCTTTAATATTGCTTTTGCTTTGAAAGACATGTTGAAATCCATAAAATATAGCATTTCCTTTTCCTTGATTTTCATTTAATGTTAATATTTGAATTCTTGATGGGAAAGAAGATTTTAATTTTTCCAATACATTAGAAGTCTTATCAATGCTTCCATCATTGACTATGCAAAGGAATATTTGCTCATTTTTTTTAAGAAATAAGTCATAATCTTCAATTGGCAAGCGTTTCTCTTCATTGAAGCAAGGTATAACTATGACATGATCGTTTTTCATGCAGATGGTTCGTGAACTCTATTAAAGTGTTTTGTCATTTCTACATAATCCTTGTAGGTGTCCATACACAACCATAGGTCTGTACTCTGAAAGGCGTTTAATTGTTTGATGTTGATTAAATTTTGCACTGTTTCGATTTCTAAAATTTCGTCTTCTTTCAGATACTGAAATATTTCATAATTGAAAACAAAAAAACCTCCATTTATCCAATCTGGAGATATTGGTTTTTCTTGAAATTGCATAACTTCTCCATTTTGAATTTTTAAGAAGCCAAAGTTGAGTTGAGGTCTTACAGCAGTAACAGTAGCTATTCTTTTTGAATATAAATGAAACTTGAGAAGTTCTTGAAGATTGATTGCTGAAATAGCATCAGCATAGGTGAGAAAAAATATTGGATATTCTTTAAGCAAAGGATTTAATTGTTTAAGTCTTCCTCCTGTCTGTGTTTCTAAACCTGTGTTGATAAAGTGAATGGTAATATTTTGGGTTTGATGATTAGTGTATTGAAATGTCAGATGGGTTGAAGATTTATAATCTTCAGCAAGAAGCTCCCCTCCAAAATGTCTTACAATTTTTTCTCCTTCAAAACCCAAACAAAGGTAAAATTCACAATATCCTTGTTGAATATATAAATTCATAACTCTCTCCAAAATAGTCTTACCTGCTACTTCAATTAAAGGTTTGGGCACTTCTGGGAAGTCTGCCCTAATACGAAAACCTTTTCCGCCACAAAGAATAACGACTGGAATATTCATTATTGATGAGTTTAATCAAAATTATTAAAAAATAGTTGAAGACAAATGAATTCAACACTTAATCTATGTATCTATCAAATATTAGTACGAATATTATTAATTGTTTGATTTTAAGATTGGTTTGAATATAATACTTTGGTTAGTTAAATTTGATATGAAACTCAAATATTGATTAGGTTTAAATGTATTTAGTTTTTTGAAAAGTTATTTTATATTTTATTATAGAAGGTTACTAATAAGCAAGATGAAATGGATTAAGAAAATAATAGTTTTTCTTGTTGCAATAGTTGTAATCGTTCACGTTTTTCTTTTCTTTTTTGCTTATACCAATGTACTGACCACTTGCCTAGTATATGGGGCTATTTTGTATATATTGTTTAAGGGTTTTTCTATATCAAGTGAAAAGTATTTTTTTAAAATTATTTTTTTAGTCTTGCTTAGTGTTTTTGCTACATTATTTGTAGCAGATATCGGAATCCGATATTTTACAAACAATTATGATGGATATTCTGAATCTAATGGAAGTGGATATTATATATCAGCATATAGAGAGAATAAAGTAAAGACTTTTTTTGTTAAGGTATTTGGGTATAATATGGATGCTGAATTTGGGAATCCTATTGAAGATACATGGGTGAAAAAAGATGAGTTTGAGTATTTTTTGCATTTTAATTCATTAGGGTTTAGAGGAATGGAGTTAGACACTAATAGTGAGAAATATAAAATTCTTGCTTTAGGAGATTCTTATACAGAAGGTATTGGAGCTCCAGATGATAGTACATGGGTAGTCGCTTTATCTAGATTAATGGAAAAGAAGGTGGGTAAAGATATAAGCTACTTTAATGGAGGTAGAAGTGGGGGAGAGCCTTTTAGAAGTTTTTTTATTCTTGAGAAGTTAATAGAAAGAGGTTATCGTCCAGATTTAATAGTTTTATTGATTAATAGCAGTGATCTGCTTGATTATGTGATTTATGGTGGATCAGATCGATTTGATCAAAAATTTCGAGGCTCATTTAATAATGGACCTTGGTGGGAGCCGTTTTATGCTAGCTCATTTATTGTGAGAGCTTTAGTAAAGAAATTTGGCAATATGAATCATGCATTGATTAGTGAGGAAGAGTTAAAAATTTTAGAAAAGGAAGCAGAGCAAGAGATTTATCGAATTATCACTCAAAAATATGTTCCTTTAGCGGACTCATTACATATTCAATTATCTGTTTTTACTTTACCTAGAGAGTTTGAAGTAGGAGAAGTATTATTTCCAGGTTTGGAAAAGTTGAAAAATCAGAATATCATTTATGCCAATTTTGGGAGGAGTATTAAGTCCTATTTAGATAATCCAGCAAACAAGAATATACCAATATATTGGAAGAAAGACTTACATCTGAATGCCAGAGGGTATGATTATATTGCTAAATTGATGTACGATGAAATAGCAGTTCATCAATAATTGCTTTCATTCATTTAATAAAAATTATTTTTTCTTTTAAATATTTATCTCATATTGATTTAGTTCAATGCTGTTTTCCTTTTTGACAAGAACCTTTTATTGGTCAATGTTTTAATACTTTTATAAAATGAGTATTTTTATTAGTGAAATGAATTAAATCATTTTAGAATTATATCATAAACAATATTCTCGACTTGTATATTTGAATTTAGAGTGAATTTATTACAGTTTTTTGAAGAACCCAATTGGGTAGCAGTTATTATTATTTATTTACTAATAATTTTTGTTCTTTTAAAAATTCTTAAAAAATTCTTTCATCATAAAAAGTATTATCCTCGACTAATCTTTGGCGTTAGGTATTTGATTTATTGTATTCTTCTCCTCGAAATAGGATTGAGAGTCACTCGTACACAACAGACCTATTTGGAAAAGGTCAATGGGAGATATATGTCGATGTACAAGTATCGTCCTCATGAGGCTTCACACAAGCGAAATAGCTCAGATACTTTTTTACTTCAATCACCTACAGAATTTAGTTACGAATATCATTCAAATAGTTGGGGTTATTCAGACAAGGAGTGGAGTGAAAAGAAAGATGGTAAGTGTAGAATAATTGCTTTTGGTGATTCATTTACTGAAGCTTTTGGTGTATCTCAAGATAGTACTTGGGTAGCTCAGATTTCAAGGATGGATGTGAAGAAAAGAGAAGAATGGTTAAATGGAGGAATTAGTGGATCGGATCCATTTACAAATTTCTATAATTTGGAAAATGAGTTATATCGATTAAAACCGAATGTCGTGGTTCAGATATATTCCAATCAAGATTTTGAAGAAGATATCTTGTTGCGTGGTACTTATGACAGGTTTAAGAATGGGAAATTGGAATATGAGAAAACACCTTTTGTTGAGTATTTGTATGCATATAGCCATATTTATAGATGGGTTCACAATTCATTGACTGGTAGATTTTTCTATATCCCTATTCAGAAAATCAGAAATATCAGTATTGATAGTTCTTTTGCACAACTAGCTAAGTTATATAATGATTGGGCTCAAAAGAATGAAGTTCATGTAATACTCATCTTTTATGACACAAGTTTTCATTATTTTAAAGAGAAAAAGTTAAGTATAGATAAATCATATCAAACTTTAGGCAATTATTTGACAATAGCAAGTGTTACTGATTGCTATCATGAAAAGTATTTGCAAGATACCTTAAATTATAAGTCTTTGTGGTGGAGTGTAGATGGGCATCACAATAGAGAAGGATATACTGTCATGGCCAATTGTATTCATCAAATTGTAGAACCAATTATTGATGCTAAATTTCAAATGGATACTTCATCAAATTGATTCTTGAATTTTCTGCTGATTGAATTATGTTTGCCTCTAAAAAATATTTTTTAAAATTTAGAATATCACATTTTGCTATTATAACTCGATTTTTTTCAATTCAAAAGTCAATGTAGTATTTGAATCGCAAGACAAATCAAAACTATTTGAGAGACTTGGATATTCTTTAATAAAAATATCATACCCATCTTTTACATCATAACTTATTTGAAGATGAGGTTTGGGAAAGGATGACATTTAATTCTATGTTTTCTTAATCCAAGATTGAGGTGTCTTATTCTTCTTAATATTGGTTTTTTCAGAAGCTGTTACAATATAAGAGAAAAATCCTGGAGCAAATTTGTATTCAGAAATAATATTTCCTTTTGAATCATATAAATACAATGAAGGTTTTAGTGTTTCTGGGAAATTATTCATTGAAGAAAATGCATCTAATTCATTGATTGATTTTTTTACATATTGTTCTGTCGGTCCCCACCCAACATTGACTAGAACATAATCATCAAAAACATTCACACTTCCGAATGCACTTGATTCAAAGTTGTAAATCTGTTCCCAAACTATATTAATAGAATTATTAGAGCTATCAATTTCGAATATTCTAGCTCTAGAAGGTATATCAATTTCATTACCTAAAGAGTCGGTAGATTCAAATCCATTCTCAAAATAGGAATACATACCTTTATATGGGCCACTCTTTATTTTATTAAGATGATGGGTGTAAAAAGGTGAAGAAAGATCTCCTATACCTTCAATATTATTAAATGAATTATCATTGATTGACCAATGCCAATCTTCTTTCTTAGTTTCAAGGTCTATTTGTTGAAAACCACAATAAGCATAGTTTATCAAAATTTTATTATTATTTACTTGAATCCAGTTCCAATGATAAATATCCCAAGCATCATAAAGTGGGCTTGTTTCTGGGCCTTCAAATAAAAGCGGATTTAACATTTTCTCAGTGACTACATCTGATGCTGCGAATAAGTCTTCTTTTTCAAAAGTGGTCTTGTTGTATCTAAAAAATACAAAATCAGTAATTTTTAAACTATCATCATTTAAAAAGATACTTTTTACTCTAGGTCTCACTGCATATACATAATTGTCATCAGTATCGACCCCATGATAATCAATATCAAAATCATTTCCATTATTATTTCCTTGTAAAAAATACTCTTTTATCGATTTAAGATTGTAATCACTTTCTATCAATTTGTTCTCATAGAAATAGTAAACCCTATTGTCTTTAAAATTCAATGGTTGAAACCAAGTAATAAAAGGATTCTCAATAGAAATATCTTTTTTAAATGAGGTTTTATTCTTAGAAATTCCATAAACATTAGGTTGAAGAAAGTAAGAGGTATTTATGGTATCTATCTTTGCATCGTCTTTATCCATCTTTTTTAAGAAGAGTTTTACCATAAACCTAAAGTCTTGATAGGGTATGATTAATTGATATTTTTGATTAAATTTCTTTGCCTTGTGATTATTATAAATTTTTGCTGAAATATTAAATTTTTCACTTTCAGCTGATTTTAGCGTATTGGTATTTGCGCAGAAAAGTACTAGTAGAATGATGATATTAATGATACGTAGTTTCATATAAATATTTAAATGTCTAAAAATTTTGCAGTCATTATTTTAAATTCCTCTTTATTGTTTGCCTTAGGAAAGGGTATATTTGGGATTGGCTTGTCTAAAAACCTGCATAATGGTTCCCATCCATCTTCTACTTTGAAAACTAATAATTGATGTGCTGGTACATATTTGATTGTGTCCTCAGTATGGGAATTGAATATTTCAATTGCAAAATCTCTATCTTTAAATCTTTCCTTAAATAGATTTTTCCATATCGTTAGATTATTCAATTTGACAACTCTAAGTAAATTGCGAGCTCTTTTTGAGAAAATAGCAGTTAATGCTAGTTGGATTTTTTTTATTAAATCTGGGCTGAATGAATAGATAGTTGAATAAGTACTCTCGTACCATTTTTCAGCATCTCGTACAGTCAATATTATCTTTGATTCAGGATATTTTTTTAATAATTCTTTATAGAATAGACTACCAGGGAAATCTACAACAGCTTCATATCCGTTGAACAAGCTATCCCAATCTACAACCCTCTCTTGTGCAGCATCTTCCCAGTATTTAATGTCATCAGGATTGGTAAATAATGTTACCATGTGATAACTTTTATTGTATCCTAATATTTCTAAAGCTTCTTGTAATGACTTAGTTCCTGTTCTACCAAATCCGGCCCCTATTACTTTCAATTTAATAAAATTTGCACAAAAATACCTAATTATAAGTACTTATTGTTTTAAGATATTGTATTTCATATAATTAAGTGTGCTTCTTGTCGAATTGCAATTAGTCTAATATGATGTATTTGTGTATAAGTATATGTTTTTTATTATGAAAAAGATGTTTCAAATGCTTCTCAACGACACACAGAATTTGTAATGTTCATACTATATTTTGAAAAACTACTAAAAACATATATCTAAATTAATTGCAAAAGTATTGTTTATACGACTCCTACTAATTCAGGAAAAACTTCATAGAAAGATTCGTTTCGCGTACCATCTAATATTGCATTATATGACTTAAAATCATGACCATTGTAATAACCTTTAGGCATTTCCTTGACTTCTTGGTGCATTTGGTTTAAAACAACAGCAAATTGACCATTCACATAATCACTGTCTGATTTAGAAAATCGTTGTTTGTTCTTCTCAAAAAAGGCTTGATACCTGTCTTCAATCTTTCTTTTGTAATCAGCTGGAAGATTGACGATATTATAGAAATAGGGCTCAAATAAGAGATAAGCGATAATTTCTTTAGCTTGTATTAGCTTCAGTTCAAGCCATTCTTCATAAAAGTCGGGTAGATGAAGTACATTCATGATACTCACCGTAGGTGTCAGCTTAAATAAGACGTGAGGAGTTTCCTTTAACAAACGCTTGCGATTTTCGACTACATTTTCCCATTGTAAACCTTTACGCATCAGTTCTCCTCTCTTGCCTGAAGCATCAAGACTTGCTAAAAGACTGACATGTTTAAAGTGTCTCCAGAGCTCTAGCACATCTTTGTCTTTATATTTAAAATCTGAAAAATTGGTATTATAAGTAAGTAAAACCTTCGTGTTTCCTATTTCTATCAATCTTTCCAGAATTCTATAATGCTCTTCCATTTTTAGAGGCTCACCTCCTGCAAAGTGTATTGCTTCGATTCCGTTAAGTGTAGGCTTTATTTGTTCCCACAAGGTGTCCACATGATCCACAGGATAGATAATGCTTTTTTCACTGCCCGAAGCGGTTCCAATAATCTTAGACTCCTCAAACCACTTATTACTAAAATGGTGAGAACAGCTTCTACATTTTAAGTTGCAAATGTTAGAGAAACGATAATCAAAAGATTTCAAATCAAAATTATCTAAAGATCCATCTTCATTAGTATCTAACACAACATCAAAGTTTTGAGCAAATTTTTCATTGAATTCTTGCCTAGAACTTTTCTTGCCTAAAGATTGATATTTATAACAGCCTTCACATATTTTACTGTGCTTACCTGCCAGCATATTGCGTCTCAATTCTTTACTTGCTTCACTGTTCCAAATGTCTCGTAGTGTTTGGCCTGAACTTAAACTTCCTAGATTGACTGATAAATCTTCTGCTGATTGACAACAAGGAAACATCTTCCCATCAGGAAACATATATTGATGAACCCATGGAGCCATACAGAAAACCTCAGACTCTGAAAGTAGTTTTTTCCTCTTACGCCAGTAACTAGGGAAAATGATATTTTTTATAGAAGTCACTTTTAAAAAGAATTGCTTATAAAAATATAAAAAAGTTAACGATATTGAAAAAAATATATCTTAATATAACACTTATGCCACATATACGAGCAAAAAGCAAACTAGCAAATTATATATATGTGTATGTGTTATTTATTGGTATGTTTTCTTTGCCAATACCCTATTTAAAAACTAATTTCCCAATTATCGCCTTGAACACGATAATATTTTCAATGTTTTATATAACATATAAAAAGACATTATATATAGGTGTTGCTATGTTGTTCTATATGATTTTCTTTTATATCAGTAAACTGGATCTCTTTTTATTTCAAATTAATTGTTTATTTTTAATAGCTCTATTATATAGGAAAGAGAATTTTAAGATTATAGCTCACCTATTGAGTCATTTATTGGTTTTAGTTTTTTATTTTATATTTCAACAATTAAATTTCACGATATATGTTATCAGTGTTTATTTGTTTGCGCATCTTATTTATTTTCTTTTCTCATGTACTATAGTTAATAATGAGCTGAAAAAGAATATTGAAATCTTTATAATAACAACGACTCTTTTACTAATTATCCTTGAAATAATATTTAGATTGTTTGGAACTTATGATTCTATTTTTGAAAAGAGTGGACAAAGAATATGGGGGAGAATATATCAAAGTGGAATTGATTCATGGTATATTGATAATATGAATCCTAACGATTCAATAAGTATAACGACTAATGAATTATCGTACTCAATAAAAACTAACACACTCTCTTTAAGGAATGATTTTGATTTTAAAATAGACAAGCTTAAAAACACTTATCGAATAGGAGCCTTTGGAGATTCATTCACATTAGGGGTTGCAGTTAATAATGACTCTACTTGGGTATCATTACTCAGAGATAATTTAACTAATCAATATAAGAATAATAAAAAAATAATTGAAGAGTATAACTGTGGGATTGGCTCAAGTGACCCGTATTTCTCTTATAAATTACTTCAAAGACAAACTTTTCAAATATAACTTTGATATGATAATATTGATGGTAAATCCATCAGATTTTGGTGAAATAATGAGAAGAGGGACGATGGAAAGGTTCTTAGACGATGGAAGTGTTATATATACCAAAGGTCCTTGGTTTGAGTTTATATTTGGTATTAGTCATGTATCAAGAATGATTATTCAAAATTTCTTACATTATGATGAGCTACTAATGAAATCTAAAGAAAGAAAAACTAGAGAAGATAAGTCTAAACAAAATCTTATTGACATTATTAAATCTTTTTATTTATTGGTAAACATGCATCAAGCAAAATGTATTATAGCATTTCACAGCTTTATATCAGATTGTCAAAAGAATGATGACTTAAAAGAAGTCATGTATAAAACACATGAAAATGGAATCTCCGTAATAGATTTAATGACGGTTTTCACGAATAAAGAATGTGATGAATATTATTGGAAAACAGATGGGCATTGGAATAATATAGGAAACTTTCTCATATCAAATGAAACTAGAAAACAAATAAATATAGAATAATCTTGTGTTTTATTGCAATACTCTAACTTTAGAGTTAAATTGAATTAAAAATAAAAGTATGAAAAAGTGTATTATATCTATCTTATTTACTTCAATATTACATCTCTCTTTTTCTCAAACTTGGATTGAAAAATCAATGAATGGTATGAGATATAATAATGACTTCCCTTTAACAAATCATGAAGCTACAATATACTCAGAACCTATTGATACAACATGGAGATTAGGTTATACAGGTATTGGAACTAATTTTTGGCCTAAAGTTAAACTACAAGTTCATTCAAATGACAATATCGAATCTATTACCCCTATTATAATTGGTATGTTTGGTGGAGATTACGAAGATTATAATTCAATATTTACCAATGGTGGGAAAAGCAATCGTTTCTATACTAATTCAATATTAGGAATTAGCTCTGCTTTCGAAAAAACTAACGCTTTTAATATGTCGATTCTTGGTTCGACAATTGGCAGCGATAATACTAATGGTACATTAATTGGCACTAGTGGAATTGTTATTGGAGAAAACAATAAAGAATTATTTGGTATTAGTGGGTATGTGAATGGGGATAATAATACTAATAGAATTGCAGGTGTCATTGGAAATGGTGTTGGAAATGGGAATTTTATAAACTATGGTGTTATAGGAGAGTGTCCATCAACAGATCCTAATAGTGTCAACATAAGTGTTTATGGTAGAGGAATAAATAATGCATTCAGTACTACTAATTTGGTAAATATAGGAGTGTTAGGAAATGCATCTTGCAATCAAACATCAAAAGCTAGCCAGTTTAACTGTGCCATTTTTGGAAGAAATATCAATTGTACAGACTCAACGGAATCCACCAATTTATATCCTACTGGTAGTTTTGCAGGATATTTTGATGGCAACGTACTTGTTACTGGGTGGTTATCAACATTAAGTGATAGGAGACTTAAAACAAACAATCAAAATGTTAGCAACGTATTTGAAAAGTTGAAAAATATAAAAGTATATTCTTTTAGATATAAGCACAACGTTGGATTGTCATTACCTAATAATTATAAATATGGAGTTATTGCAGATGAAATCGAAAAAGATCTTCCTGAACTAGTGCAAGAAGTTAATACAATCATCCATAAAGAACCTGATAATTTTAGAAATATCGAAACATACAAGAGTGTTGATTATTATGGATTTATGCCTCTATTGATATAAGCGGTAAATGAATTAAATCAAAAATTAGAAGATATGAATCCAGAAAAAACAATTTCAAACTTGAAAATATATGAAGAACAAATTAATGATATATAAAAATTTAAACTTCGCTTTAGTTAATAATATAAATAGCCATTCTAGTTTAAAAGCATTTCCCGACCCCAGTAATGATGAAATGATAATTGAAATCGATGAAATAGATTGCAAGAATTGCTGGGTAATTATTTCTGATTTAACAGGTAGTTCATTAAAACAATTTCAAATATTTAATTCATTAGACAAAATTACTCTTAATAAAAAAGATTTTTTAAATGGAATCTTTCAATGTAGCCTTATAGACAATGGAATAGTATTAAACTCCATAAAAATAGCTTTTTTACAATGACCATTCATTTCAAATAGAATATGCTTTTTTCATTAAGGAGATTAATTAGAGGTAAAAAAAAAGAGTATAGAACAAATGAATCTATCACGGAAGATATTATTTCGGCATATAATGAAACTCGTGTAGTTAAAAATAAAGATTTATTGTGTCACGCTCCATTTTCAAACCTATACTTTAATACGGAAGGAGATGTTGCGGTATGTTGGAAGACCTTTCATGTTGCAGAAAAATATGACGAATCAAAGTCCATAATGGATATTTGGCAAAGTGAAAACTTTAAAAAAATCAGACAGAATGTTGAAGATGAAACACTCAATTATTCGTGTCAGGCATGTAGAAAACACTTAGAAGAAGGCAATTTTGTCAATGTCCTATCTAAAGCTTACGACTTAGAGGAAATCAATGAAGATATGCCAAGCATCATTGAGTTGGAACTCAGTAATCGCTGTAATCTTGCTTGTGTAATGTGCAATGGACATTTAAGCTCAACAATCAGACGAGATAGAGAAGGATTGTCACCACTTCAAAGTCCGTATGGAGATAAATTTGTTGAAGATTTAAGACCTTTTTTACCACATTTAAAGGAAATTAGATTTAATGGCGGAGAACCCTTTTTAATAAAAATCTATTACAAAATATGGGATTTGATATTTGAGCTCAACCCACAACTCAAGATAGTCATTGCCACCAATGGAACGGTCTTAAATGACAAAATCAAAAGCTATCTTTCAAAAGGTAATTTTCATATCAACCTTTCTATTGATGGTATTCATGCAGACACATACGAAAATATCAGAGTGCGTGGAGAGTTTGATAAAGTGATGGAAAATTTTAAATACTTTCATGAATATTGTGCAACACATAAAAGAACGCTGTGCATCATGGTCAACCCTATGAGAAACAATTGGCAAGAGATGCCCGAATTTATAGAGTTTTGCAACCAGCACGATGTTCATATTTGGTTCAACACTATTGAGAAGCCGGCACATCTGGCACTTTGGAGTTTACCATCAAAGGATTTACAGCAAATTTATCAACAGCTATCCGATTATCCATTTGAGTCCTATCGTTTGCTAAAGACTGCTATACAGAAATACAATATTAGAACATATAAGAACTTTGTCAATCAGCAAATAAAGACTTGGTGTTCTGAAGCACTAAAGAGGGAAGAAAATAAAATCATTGAAGCAAATAAAACTATCGAAACCGTATTAGATATTTTAAAAGAAAAAATTCAAAAGGAAAGCCTTGTCAAGAAGATTGAAGATACAATTTCATTGCTAGATACGAAATCACTACAAATTAATTTTGTAGAAAGTATCATACAGTCTAATGACCAAGACATAGAAGCCAAAATAGAACAGTTGACAGTCTCCGAAATGTATCAATTATTTTTGAATCACCTTTCCAAATGAAGAAACTAAGATATTTATTTTTTATCTCTAATAAGTTTTTATAAACTATGCTCATCAGACTATTTAATCAGATTTTTCAATATATTATTAATAATAAAATTTTAAAATTCTTATTAATCATCTTTCTTATAGCGTATTTGTTTGTATTTTTTTATTGGTATAGATATATCGAAACATTGGCTATTGGATATCATACTAATTTAATTATACCAATTTACTTTATCGTTATATTTGATTTTCTTTCAAAAAAAACAACAAAGCTATCTCGAATATTTTCAAAAGGAAAATTTTTTTCTACTATTTATTTCATTGTAGAAGCTATCCTTGTACTTATCAATGTTTTCTTTTTAAACAATAATACTCTTTATGGGCAATATGTCAGTTTTAATGATTCTCGAGATGAAAATATTTATCATACAAGTAAGCCTTACGAACGACTAAATACAAATACTGGTCAGTTTGTTTTCAAAAGACAAACCAATGCACTTGGACTTTCTGATAAAGAATGGACAAAAGAAAAAGATGAGAAAACTTATAGAATTATCTGCATAGGCGATTCTTTCACTGAAGGAGATGGAGTCGATTACGAAGACTCATATCCACAGGTTTTACAAAGGTTACTGAATGAAAAGTATAAAAATATAGAAGTACTCAATGCAGGTAAAAGAGGTTCTGATCCATTCTTTAATTTTAATCATTTAAGCAAGGTCCTTATTGAATATCAACCAGATATGGTTATTCAATCTTTTACCACCAATGATTATTATTTTGATTTTGCTTTAAGAGGTGGCAATGAAAGATTTGTCAATGATAGTACTGTCAAATTTAGAAATCATTATTGGTGGGAATCTATATATGCATCTAGCTTTACTGCAAGGATATTGATTCGGGCAATCGGCGGGTATGATGGCTTTTTAATTAATAAAAGAGATTATCCTGCTATTATGGATGATATGTATAAGAAAACTATCCAGCTATTTAAAGAATATCAGAAGCTTTCTAAAAGCAACCATTTTAAACTTATTATTTTTACAATGCCTTTTCGCTTTGACTATTCAAATAACTTGGGAGTCAATAAACCAACTAATAACATCTTTTTTAAAAATCTTAAAATTGATTTTGAACAAATAGGACTCCCTTTTTATAATATTCAACCTTGTTATGATGAATATTTTAAGAGTACTAAAACGAGCTATAAAAATTATTTTTGGGTAAAGGACGGTCATCACAATGTTAAGGGCTATGAGATGATGGCACATTGTATTCAAGAGATTATTGAGCCACAGATAAATATTAATGAGCAATGAAAATTCTATCTCAATATAAACTTGTAAAATTTTTACTCCATCTCTTTCTGCTGGTTTTCCCTTTTGTTTTCTTTTATTTTCTGATTAAGAAAGGAACTTATGTCAGCCAATTCATCAATCTTTCAATTCCTATTTATCTTATCCTTTTTGTCCAATTCATATATAGATTAAGATTTTTAAGTGTCAGCATCAAAAGTAAATTGACATATTTTCTTAAAATATATTTTTCTATTGAGCTAATATTAGTTCTTATCCAACCTAATAGCATATATGACCCAATGATGTTTAATGGTTATTTATTGCCGCTTGATAAGAACCATGCAGCGAACTATTATTTGAGGAAGCCATTTGATAAGTATGATATAAAGAAAGAGGAGTTTATGTATTCAAGAAATCACAATAGTGTTGGCTTAACAGATAAAGAGTATATGACTCCAAAACCAGAACATATTTTAAGAATTTTATGTATGGGAGACTCTTTTACTGAAGGGGATGGTGCACATCAGGATTCTTCTTATGTGAGATTTTTAGATAGATCTTTACAAAAGAAATATAAGAATATTGAGTTGATTAATGCTGGGAGATTGGGTTCAGACCCGTTCTTTGATTTTGATTTTTTAAAGAAAACCTTGATTAAATACCAACCAGATATTATCCTACAATCATTTTCATATAATGATTTATTTTCAGACTTCATTATGAGAGGTGGTAAAGAACGTTTTGATAAGGAAGGTAATCTAAAAAAATCTTATGACTTTTGGTGGACGCCCATATATGTATTCAGCTATACCGCTAGAGTATTTATTCAAGTATTGGGCGACTACGACAAGTTTTTGGTTAAAAAAGGGATCTATCCTGATTTGTTAGAAAAGATGAAGTTTGAATCTGTTGAGCTTTTTAAAGAATATCATCAGTACGCCAAAGACAGAGATATAGGTTTAATTATCTTTGATATTCCTTTTAGTCAACACTATTATACACCTGAAATAAATAAGGTTTATATTGAAATGGCAGAAAAATTTTCTAAGGCTCATCTAAAGTATTATAGTCTGAAACCTTGTTATGATGAATATATGATTACTCATAAAGCAAAGTTCCAAGATTATTATTGGCCCAAGGATAGCCATCATAATGCAAAAGGTTATAGCATGATGGCACATAGTTTGGAGAAAATTGTGACTCCATTCGTTATAAAAAAAGAGGATAGTATATATGATGTTGAACGTTAAATCTGAAATGAGTGTGTATGTTTCCTTTTTTTAGTAGTGGCAAATCTAATTGAGGATATTCATTTTTTTTGATTTAGAGGTTTATTTTATTATGATAGAGAATAAAGATATATTTACAAGCCAATTAACAATTCATGCTGAAGACACTTTCTATAATAATACCATTGTATAATGAAGAAAGTACTATTACTGTAATACTAGATAAGATTTTATCAGTCCAATTAGATGAAATTAAGAAGGAGATAATTGTGGTTGATGATGCTTCTACTGACGACAGTGCTTTGATTGTTCAAAACTATATTGATAGTCATTCAGCAGATAGTATTCAATTATTCTCGCAACAAATTAATCAAGGAAAAGGAGCGGCTATTCATAAAGGGATAAGCCTTGCAACAGGAGAATATTTAATTATTCAAGATGCTGATTTGGAGTATGATCCTAATGATTACCATGACTTATTATATCCAGTTTTATTGGGATTGGCAGATGTAGTATATGGTTCAAGATTTATAGGAAGCAAGCCACATAGGGTCTTGTATTTTTATCACGATTTGGGAAACAAATTTTTAACTAAATTATGTAATATCTTTTCCAATCTCAATCTGACGGATATGGAAACATGTTATAAGCTTATCAATACGAAGATGGCTAAAAGTCTATATTTGCATGAAAAGAGATTTGGATTTGAACCAGAAATTACTATTAAATTGTCTAGAATTCCAAAGGTGAGATTTTACGAAGTAGGTATTTCTTATTATGGAAGAACTTATGAAGAGGGTAAAAAAATTAATTGGAAAGATGGAGTAAAAGCTATCTTTTATATCCTAAAATATGGATTGTTTCGATGATTATTATTTCTGCTTAGCTTCAAAAATAATGATTTTGTCAGTAGATTTTATTTCCTTAAAAAGGGTAGATTTTTTTAGATTTTCTAATTGATTTATGTCAGTATTGTCAATTACATAATCTTTGAAATAAACTATTTTCGATATCTGATAATTGAGGTATAGTGCATCCCATTTATTTGCATGAATTAAACTATCTACATCTTTTCTATGAAATGACATATACGAACCTATGCCATTGACTGTATTTTTTTTGTGTTGAGTTTGCCAAAGTAAATAGAGCTCTTCTCTTGAATGTTCACTTAGTCCATCTTTTCTAAATTTTTTACCCGTGAATAAAGAACTGGGAAGAGTAAGAATTACCTCATCATTGGGAAGATTATCTAAATATACTTTAGGAAAAGTAGGCATTGTAAGCTGCTTTTCATATTCATTATGAACAAATCTGTGTGGAATGTTTTCAAAATAAAAAACAATAGCAAATAAGATAATGGTGATATTTTTTATACCCTTGGTGTCCATTTTGTCCAAAAATGAAAGTATTGAAAAAATAGCAGCGATGATGATTAAAGAATATGCTCGACCTGGAATCCTTAATGCACCTGAAAATCCAAGATTTTTATACAATGGATATAATGGAGCTGGAATTCTGAAGTTGCCATTATAAAAATAGGGACCTACAGAAAGTATTATACCTGAAAAAAGAAAAATATAAAATATTGGTTTAAAATATTTATTAATTTTTTTGAAACCTAATATCGAAAATAGAATGAAACTAATACCCAAAAAACCATAATTCACCATTCTAAAGGAATCATTGTCATTTTGAGGAAACCAATCTTTGTAAAATTGATGATTGGGAAGTGGTCTAATCAAATCTGTTAAATGAAGAGAAAATTTTTCTATGTTATTAACATCTATAACACTATATCCTCCAGTTAAGAATCCATATTTTATCATGATATAGATGTATGGGGAGATGAGTATAAGCCCAATAATAATTGCTTTTATTAAATCCTGTATAGAGATTAATATACCTTTCTTTTGGAAAAAATGTACAATGAAAATACTAGAACAAATTACAACAAAATAGATTGTAATATATATGGAAAAGTAAAACTCCACTGCTATTAAAATAGATGAAAAAGCAAGATATTTAAATTGCTTACTTTGGATATATTTGAAATACATTATCAGCGCAGAGAAGAAAAAGAAATAAGGTATGCCATTAAGAAATTCTATCTGACTAAATGCAAATGCATTGGCTGAAAAAAGGAGTCCACCTAGCAAACTACTTTCTTTTGAAAAATTAAAATATTTGAAAAAATAAAAAGCAGCATAAGCATTGAGAATATATATGATGCTTATAAAAAAATAATAAGCCCAAATATCAGATAGATGAATTAATTTGAATGGAATAAATATCAGAATATGTCCCCAATACAATTCTGTGAATGCTTCATAATATAGCTCTGGATAATAGGCCCTACCTATTGCCTCATGATGAATAAATGCAGATATCCTATTTAAAGTGTCATTAAAGATAGAGAGATTTAATAGTGTATCTGAATGTCCAGGTAATGATCCAGAAAGGGGATATTGTATGAATATTCCCAAAAACAATAAGGTATAAACAAGACTAGGGTGATTACTTAAAAAATGAACAAACTTATTCATTGCTTGTTATTTTCCATTGACTTAAAGGAAATATGGGGCCAATAAAATTCTTTTCTTTTAAGAAAATATCTTTATCAGAAGTATCTTTTTTTATCTGTAATTGAGCTAATGATTTTATTTGGCAGATATCTGTTGCCTCTTTATCGATAAAATGTACATCTATTAGTATAAGCCCCTCATTGAGAAAGTTGGCTGGTAATATTGTTTGTAAATGGTATTTTCCTTTTGAATATATTTCAAAATCACCATTGATTTTATTAGTTGTGCTATATGCCATAAAGGGCTGTTCAATTCCACTATTAAAGACTACTGCAATATTAATTTTTGAATCTGATTTTTTTTTGAATTTAAAGTTCAGTTCAATTTGTTCAGAATTTAAAAACTGATATTTGTGTGAAGTTGTGTAAAAAGATAAATGTTCAATTTCTTGATTTTTATTGGGATTTTGCCAATCATATTCTCCTTCAGTAAAAGAAAATGAAGAACTTAAGAAATTTGTATTAACTATATATGATTCTATTACATCGTTGATATCTCCATGCATTTTGACTTGGTGATTGTGTATAAATATCAATTCACTACAAATATTTTTTAATTGAATAAAATCATGGCTGACTATTAAGATTGTTTTTTCGGAATATGACAATTCTTTAATTTTCTGCATGCATTTCAATTTGAAACTTTGATCTCCTACTGCAAATATTTCATCTAGCAATAAAATATCAAATGGAAGATATATAATTATGGAAAATGCCAATCTCATTAACATTCCACTACTATAATGCTTAATAGGTTCGTGAATAAATTCATGTAACTCACTGAAATCTATGATGTCATCTATAAATATTTGAATGTCTTTTTTTGCAAAGCCATGTAATGTTGCATTGAAAAATATATTGTCATACCCACTTAGGTCAGGATGAAAACCTGCTCCCAACTCAATAATGGCTCCAACTGTTCCATTGATAAATATTTTGCCATGATCAGGTTTTAAGATTTGACCCAAAATTTTCAACAATGTACTTTTCCCACTTCCATTGACTCCAATAATACCTGTAACACTTCCTTTTTTTATTTTAAAATTGAAGTTTTTTAGCACTTCAATTTTTTGACCTTTTGAAACCGTTTTTAAAAAAACTTCTTCAATTCGTGAAAGGTTAATAGTATATTCTTTCGAAAGATTTTCTGCGATTATCGCATATTGTGCATCCATGTTATGAAGAGGTAATCAATTCTTGAAATGACTTATCATCTATTTGTGGTGGAATATAGTCAAAAATCCCTAAACTCTTAAAACCATTTGGGCGCCCCTTGAAAGAAAATGTGAGAAAAAAATCTGTCGATATTTCAAAGAGTTCCGCTTTATTATTACCTATGCTATCATAACTTACAAAAACTTTTGCTGTAGCATCTTCTGGAATCATCCCAGTAATAATCGCTGGCCTTTCAACTTGGCTATTGTTTTTCCCTGAACCATGAATAATTTTATCATTAAAAATAATAGCTTGCCCAAGCTTTAAAGATAGTGGCCGTGCATATTTTCTGATGGTTTCTAAATGTTGAGGATAAGGAAAGGGTAACCCAATTCCACGCATTGGGATATTGATTTGATGGGTGCCTTTAAACATATATAAACCTCCGTTTTGAGGTGTTACGTCGGTCAGAGGAATCCAGACATTAATCCCCAATAGTTCGCTATCAGTATGAGAGTCATCTACATGTGGAGGAAATTCTTCTCCAAATGGTTTTTTTACAGCAAAATTAATACCTATAATTTGATAGCCTTTTACGAACTTTTTGATCCGCTCAGCTAAGAATGGAGACAAATGGTGATATACACTAGATCTATAATTATAGTCTTCAATTTCTAATGTATTATACCTGTTTTGGGTAACTCCATTCAATGATTTTTTCTCAATTAAATTATATTTTTCTAATAAAAAATCAATCTCTTGATCTGTCAAAAGATTGACTACTATATAACCGTCTCTTTGAAAATCTTCTGCATGTTGCTTTAGGTGGAAAATTTCATTTTTCATAGGGTAATATTGTAGTTTTAACAATTTGCTTATATGGTGGTAAATCTGAAAGCGTAAAGTCAAGTAGATGAAATTGACTTTTCTCTAATTCCAACACTTTTAATTCATGATGTGCCATATCTTTATAATAATGCAATAAAGGAGCTTCTTTAGGTAAAAATGCTAACACTGCTGCTAGCCTATCTGTATCGGAAAGATTTGCTCCTGAAGCATGAACCAATCTATGGTCAAAGATGATTGCATCTCCTGCTTTTAGGTATATGGTCTTTCTTGAATGTTCAAACTTTTCTGGAAGAATTTCAAAGTCAAAATTACGCCCTCTTACTGAATAGTGTTCTAAATGGGATTTGGGCCAGACATCTAAATGACCGTGTTGATTTGAATCACCATCGATAAGTGTCCATACACTCAATGATGTAAATTGAGCTTCATCTACTAGATTCCAATCTCTATGAATACACATAGTAGAGTCAGGATGAGGAGGTTTATTAGAGAATATTCCTTGTACAGGTTCATAGTTTATCAAAATTTCTTGAGTCAGGGGTGCAATAGTTGAGCTGATATACGCATGTATGTTAGATTTTAATGAGAAATCCTTTATTGAACCTGTTAGTTGTATTGTATTGCTTTTTTCAATATTGCATTTTTTGAAATATGATAAAATTTTATTTCTACATTCAAATTCAACTAACTGTGGAATAACAACATACCCATTTTCTTTGAAAAGAATGTCTAAATCTTTATTGAAGAATATCTGTCTCATGAAATTTATAGATTAGCCCAAATGATATTTATAATAGCTTTTAACTGTTTCCAAAATGTGACTTTTTGATATTTATTGCTAGATATGGTTTTAATTTGAAGTGGAATGTCTGTTAAATGGTATTCGTAAAAATAAGTATAATCTATGTGGATTTTTTGAACAATAGGAGAGAATCTGTCAGTTCTATAATAATGCACTAATTGGGTACCAATAGGTGCAATAACCATTGAAATAGCCATTCTAATATTGTTTGAAATATTGGCTGGGGAATAATGAATCATTCTTACATCAAAAACAATAGCATCACCTTTTTTTGTAAGAAAGTGTCTGTTGAAATATTTTTGTAAAAATGGGCTCCCCTTTTCAAACATTTGTTCAATATTTTTTCCGCGAATAGGATGATGGATTCTATGTGAACCTAAGATAAAGTTCATAGGACCATTCTCTTTAGTCATATCCATTAAAGGAATCCAAATATTGGTTGTTCGATGTTGTTCTTCATCAGTAAAAGTCCAATCCTGATGTAAACCTAAAGCACTTTCTTGCTCATTTTTTTTAATCATAAAATTGGCCATAATGAGCTTATAGCCAGGTAGTTTATGAGAGATTTCTGCCCATGCTATATTTTTGATGACTTCAAAATCCCGTTGCCTTTTTGCAACATCTTCTTCCCAAATACTACTATAAAATCCAGATTGCTTTTTTTGCTGTTCTAGTTGTTGATATTCCAAAAGCTTATTTATTCCTTCTAATGAAAGAAGTTGAGGGTAATTAAAATAACCACTTTTCTCAAATTTTTTATCTTCTATTTGTTCTTGTAAACTCATGGCTTAACAAAATACAACTCCAACCATTCTGCAACTCTAAACTCAGGTAAATCTCCAAACAAATCAATGCCTAATCTAGTTTCAAAAGCAGCTCTTTTTTCTATATCATCTACAAAGTCAAATTTTTTAATATAACCTACTTCAAATCCACTTCTCCTTAATTGACTAATTGTAGTATTTAAATCTAATACATTATAACAATAAGCTTCATTGATATTTTTTACTACCTTTTTATACTTGCTTTGCGTGATTTCATCATCAAATTCATAAGGAAAGAAATCTTTAATATAGATTGCTCCTCCTGGTTTCAATATTTTAAAAGCTTCTTGTATTACTCGTTCTGGACGATAGGAGTGTCCAAGTGACTCTAAGAATATAACTCTGTCAAAATGAGATTCGGGTACGATCTCTGACAGTTTGTGGTAATCTCCCACTTGAAATTGAACCTTCCCTTTCAGCCATTTGCCTTTAGCAAATTGATTGGCCAGATTAATTTGATGTGGACTTATTGATATTCCTATAATATTCAGATTGATTTTTTTGGCAAAAAATATTGCTGGACTTCCTACCCCACATCCTGCATCAAGAATCATCTGGTGCTTTTCTAATTGAGCGCTTTTAATGATATATTGATGTAAATCGTCTTCGTTTTTAGGACGAAATGCTTGTATTGTTGAACCATAAGTAGCGAGATAATCATCAGTTGTACTATCATAGTATTTTGCAACTCTATCAGGTAAATATCCATGTTTTTCTTCCATTAATGCAAGCCAATTTTTTATTTCAGGTTCTCCTAAAATACCATTATAATAGGAATATGAGTATTCTGCTTTGGGAATTAAGTTGGGGTTGAAATCGAAATAAAATTCCTTGTTTACATCATATCTTCTACATTTTTTATCATCATCTAGATAATAATGATAACTATGTGCATTTTGAGGCTTGCAGACCATACCTACAACCAATCTCCCTAGTTGGCTGTTATTGGGGAAGGAGTAATGTATTAATCCAGGATGGTAAATTAATGCTTGTCCCACTTTTAAGGATATTGCCTTACCCCAAGCTTGAATTTTATCTTTTAATGGAGCGAGTTCATCCTGAAAAGGAGTGAGCCTTGGACCATGAATTATTTTATGGCTTTGTGGTACGATGTAAAAATTCCCATTACTATCATTAATATCATCTAGAGGTATCCAAAAGTTGTATGCATTATCTAGCTTATGTTCTACATAAGACCAATCTCTATGTACACCCACTTCTGCAGATGTTGAACGAGGAGATTTATATAGGAAATTGGCTAGGTGAATTTGATATTCAGGTAAATATGTATCAATTAGTGTCGTGCTCAAACTTTCAATATCTTCAAAAATTTCTCTTCTTGTGTTGGATTCATTGACATTTTTCATTGTGCTTTGAAATCCAATATTCTCTCCTTGATGAAATTTACTATAGAATATTGATTTTAATTGTTTGATAATAGATAGGTCAATCCCTTCAATAACAACATATCCATCCCTTTCCAAATTATCATGAAGAGATAGGGGTAGGTGTGAAAGAATATTTGAAACAGAATTGGACATTAATTTCCAAAAATTTTCTCTAAAAATGAAAGTTTTCTTTTAGGTTGAAATTTTTCTACTATTGTTGGGTCATTTTGTGCTACAATTTTTACCATCTCTTCTTCATTTAATTTTTTTAAACTTATTGGTTGATTGCCAATCACTGAATATCCTTCAGGAAGGTTTTTCATATCGTATTTCATAAAGAATTCGGAATCTACTTTATAGATATCTACTGTGTCTCCATTTTTTACATAATGGATTGGGGTAGCATCATCTGGTACCATAATAAGTTGTACGGTTGTACGAGTAACGTCTGTGTCATTATCTGAAGAATAATGTAAGATACCGTCATCTAGAATAGCCGCTTGACCTTTGACTAATTCAAAAGGTTCCATGTATTTCTCCTTCAAAATATCATTTAACTCATCAAAAACCCATTGTAGGCTAGGGCTTCTATATTGGCATAGTACTTTGTGGCTTCCTTTGAGTGTTTCTAATGCCCCATTCTTTCTAGATACATTAACAAGAGGAATCCATACAGATACAGATGTATATTGGCTTTCGTCAACAAAAGTCCAATTTTGGTGCATAGGTACTTCTCCTCCTCCAGGTTCTTTATCGAAAATATTAATAATTAAAGGTTTGTAATTTTTTAGATGCAAATCAATAATAGGCTGAAAAAATTCTGATAATGTATTGTAAACACGTTTTTTAAATTCTAAATCACCATTAAAATAACTCAACTTATATTCTGAATTAGCTTCTACAGAATATTCTAGATGAGAAGAATTCAGGTCATTTACTATTCTTGTAAGCTCTTTAAATTGATTTTCACTTAAAAGATTTAAAGTAATAAATCCATCTTTATGAAATTTTGTTTCTTGTTCAGAGTGATTGAGTACCTGTCTCATGAGAATATTTTTTTAAGTTTTTGTATATAATTAAATTTTTTATTTTCAGCTTTTCCTAAGAGTTGATTGATTTCTTTAATGGAATAAGTTTGTTTTATTGGAGAAAAGTTTTGAACTAATTGAGAATGATATTTTGGTCTTTTACCTATATTATAATTGAAGTAAAATTGAGGTTCTATTTGATATTGCTCAATATCAGCATCTGAATCTTGTTGAAAATAATGATAAATAGGTTGGTCTTTAGGAACAATAATAGCAGTAACTGCAATTCTCGGTGAGGTTGATAAGTTTGGTGGACTATAATGTAAAAGATGATGCTCCCATACGACGGGTTGTCCTTTTTTTAGATATAATGCTTGCCCAAAATTTTCGATTATATAATCTTCATTTTCAAGAAAGGGGCAATGCGTTCCTGGACCACGATGATGGTTTTTGGAAAAATGGCTTCTAGGTATCATGGATAAGGCACCATTGCTGTCTGTCAAGTCTTGTAAAGGAAACCAAATAGCAAAAGATTGCTCAAACTCTTCATCTACATAAGACCAATCTTGATGAAGTTTCATGATACTTTCCTTTCCTGGTTCTTTGACCATAAAATTGCCATACAAAAGGCGATATCCTATAAAATGCTCTTCTACCCAAGGTTCCAGTTCTTTGCATATTAATTGGCTGATTTCAAATTTTGTTTGAGTATTTTGCCAAAACATACTAGGATGAAATCCAGTTTGAAAAGGTGAGCTCAAAGAATGGTAGTGACTAGATAGTCTTTCAGTAATACTAGCTTCTAGAATATCAAAAATTGTAAATCCCTTTTCAGAAATTTCCTTTTGAGCTTCATCGTTTTTCAAAATTTGCATTATATTTATACTATCTGCTACTAAAGGTAAGATTAATTATTATAAGTTAATATGACTCAAATCATATGTTAGCCACATTTAGAAATATTTTGAAGATTGGTTTTGAGCTTCCCATCAGTGATGGTGAATTAGTGAAGTACAATCAGGATTTCTTTTTAGACAAATCTATTCAAGATGAATTGAAACAAAAGGGATATGCAGTAAGGAATCTACTGCAAATCGAACAAATAGACAATCTCAAGACAGATTTTTTTGAAATCTTGAAAAGAGAAGATAGTGAAATTAAAGATTTATTTTGGAACAGTGGTCGCCCTTCTAGTGTAGTAGTGAGGAATATGGCAAAAGAGAGTGTTTATAAATATGTAAGACCCTATTTGGAACAATTTTTTCTGCCAGATCAAGCTGATTTGATGGGAGGTGTGTTTGTTGTAAAACCACCTACAGATAAAAGTGAATTGAATCCACATCAGGATAGCTCCCACGTTGAAGAAGACCAATACATGTCTGTATATGCATGGTGCCCACTTCAAGATGTTACAGTCAATAATGGAGCATTACATGTTGTTCCTGGAAGTCATAGATTTGGTAATACTCAGCGCTCATTAAATGTTCCTTGGCAATTTGATTCATATCTAGATTTGCTTTGGAAATATTCAATTCCAGTTGAAATGAAAGCTGGTGAGGTTGTGTTCTTTGATAGTGCAACTATTCATTGCTCCCCAGCAAATTTTTCAGAACAATATAGAATTGCAGTGAATTTTTTTATTAAACAGAAAAAAGCTGATTTTTTGCATTATTATGTAGGTGATGAAACATCAAAAGGTAAAGTGGAAAAATTCCTAGTCGATATGTCATTTTTTTATGACAAAGAATTTGAAAAGCGGCCTACTGAGGAATATCCCAAAAAAGGTGAAGAAGTTTTTAAAAACTTAAAACTTAATTCTCAGAAAGTAGAAGCTTGGTGTCGAATAGGGGCTGGTTTTATATAAATTAAATATGGTCGGTAAAGTGGTCATCATTTTTTTTCATCATGACGAGTGCTATAATTGAAAAGGTGAATACAATTGGAAGGCTATAGAGTAATTCTATTCTGAAAGGATAATTGTTGAAAATACACCATCTATAACCTTCAATGCATAGAGCGATGGGGTTGTAATTAAAAATAAATTGCCATTTTTCTGGAAATAAAGTGATAGCGTAGAATACTGGACTTGCCCATATTCCAAAGTTGAGAATGTAGGGGACAAAATGAAATAAATCTCTTCTTTTGACACTAGAAACTGCTAAAATTATTGCAAATGATACTGAGAATATTATTTGTATTAAATAGAATAAAGGTATGATAATAAGCCTCCATGAAACATGGATTTTGTAAAATGGAATCAATATAATTAGTAAAGTCAGCGCAATAATGAAGTCAAAAGTCCCAGTCAATGCTTTTGATAAAGGGAGAATGATTTTTGGAAAATATACCTTTGATAATAATCCTCTTTGTTCAAAAATAGATAAGCTACCTTGTTGGAAAGTACTTGACCAAAGATTCCAAGCAGTGAATCCTATAAGAGCAAATACTGGATATGGAGCTTCTTCAAGTTTGATTTTTAAAATGTATTGAAAAAAAAATGTAAATATGATTATCCCAGTAATTGGTTGCAATAAAGTCCAAGCAATTCCTAATAAAGTCTGAGCATATTTGGTTTGGATGTCTCTTTTTGAAAATGAAACAATTAACAATCTAGCATTCCATACCTTTTTTATATAATCTAATATTGTTTCTGGTTGGGCAGAGATGATTTGAACCGATTTGTTTTTTGCCATTGTACTATTATTAACGAACTCTTTTAATTCCTACCAACCTTTTTAAATAATATACCAAATCAAATCTCGGTCTAATCTTCAAAAAGTAAAAATCTGAGAAAAGATAAAATAGATTATACATCAAGTAATACATGCTAGAGAAAAACGTCTCTCTTCTGAAATGTATCATTGCATAATATACTTTACTTGCATTGAATGTGTATTGCAACTTCCCAAGTTTAGTTTTAATAGGAATCCCCAAGTTGTACTTTTCATAATGATTTCCCAGTACACTTGATTGTAGATAGATTTCTTTAGAAATTTTAATTCTTCTAAACTCTTCATTCATCCAATGTATTGCATGCCATGATTGAGGATATTTAGGATATATTAGCAAAGAGCTAACAGTAATCCAACTGTCTTCATTGGAAAATGAATAAACATATTGTGTAAGCTGTTCTTCTTTAATGTTCTGATTTAAAATATTGATTGGCAACATCCAGTCATTACTTTCTGCATGCACAGCTTCTTTAGCTTCTTCATAACATTTTTTCATTAACGTCGTACCTTTTGGTACATGCATGATATTCCCTACAATATAATCACTATCTAATTTACTTTTCCTAAATACATAAGGGGTGTCAAAGTCAAAACGCTTCAAGCAAGTAACATCCATGTCCACCCACCAGCCTCCGAATAGATATAATAATTTATATCTAAAGATGTCTGAAAAGCCAGCAAAGCTACCCTTCCCATGACCAAATTGATTGGTATTAGAATAACAAAAAACTTCATCTTCAGGTATAATTGTGCGAGCATCTTTGACAATTAATCCTTTTATATCTGAGTATAATTCAAAATTGTCATAAGTCCATAATGTAAATTCGTATTTTTGTTCTAAAAAAGATAAAATAGTCAGATTCTCTAAAGAAGATAACCGTCCTTTAATCCATAATCCATTTATCTGATTAGATATTTCCACTCTTTCTTATTAGTTGTTTCCACTTTTTGCCTATATCAAAATGTGGTTTGATTTTTATAAAATAAATATCTGAAATTAGATAAAACAGTTTATATCCTAAGTAATAAAAATTAGATAGTATGATATAAATTTCGTGCAGAAACCTTAATACACTCGGAAAAACAAGAAAAAGGATTAATAAACTCAAAAAATAGGTCTTCCACTCACGGATAGCGAAAACTCCAGTTAATGCTGCAATAGGTAACCAAACTTCATATATTGTATTGATTTCTGATAACCATCTTTTTTTTCCTGATTTTTCCAATTCATAATGAGTATAGTAATTTCTTTTTATTAGAAGAATTATTACACCAAATATTGTTATTAAAAAGGTGATGTATGAGACCTGAAATATGAAATATAATAGAAATGAAATTTCAATAAAAAAGAAAATTGCTTGTAGGTTCAATAATGTCTGACTGCGAGCAATATGAGCAACTGTATTCTGTCCTGCTTTCTTGTCTATTTCAATATCTTTTGTAACATGGTATAAGATATTTCTTATTCCTCTAAAAACACCAAATGCTATGGTGAGACCAAGTATTGACCAAGTAACTTTAGCATTTGAATAAATCAGAGCAATGATAAAAAATAAAGTGCCACTATATAAACTGTCAAGTAATACAGCAATATATGGGTTTCTTTTCAATCGAATTGGAGGGCAACTATAAACTATAAACAATAATATTTGTATTAAAAATAGGAAGATAATTTTTTCATTCTTCCAAAAAGGTAAGGAGCTGAGAGTCATCATGCAGATGATAAACAGAAGAAATGTAATTGCTTTTGGCTTTGAAAGTAAAGAAACTGCATTCTCCTTCCCAGCTTTTAAATCATCCTTAATATCTGTATATTCATTAAGATAAAAACCAAATGAAGCAGTAGTAATAGATAATAATAACAACCAGATAGTGTTTTTTAAATATTGATCAACTAGAGTGTTTTTTGTGTACAGAAGCCCAATAAAATAAAAGGAAACCACTGGAATTAGTATTGAACTCCACCAATCTTTAATTCTTATTGCAGAAAAAAACTGTCTCATTTTAGAATGAATAACTAATATAATGAAATAGCTTGAATATCTACTATTTAGTAATGAATTAGCTATCGAATTATAATTCGGAAAACGGAATGTATAAATTTTTGGGAAACGGAATGTATAAATTTCCAATGCTCCTATTGATGAAAAATTATCTTATTCGGAAAACGGAATGTATAAATTTTTAAACACTGATTACTGAGGTGCTATTAACCAACTGACGCCTGAAAATTTATACACTACAAACTCTGTACCTGCTGGCCAAACACCTGGTGATTTAATCAACAAATATCCTTTTCTTGTATTAACTGGTTCACTTAAGTTGGCATATAACTCAGCCACCACAGGTTCTATAATATCGTTATATCCTACTCGTCTCACAATCCTGTTGATAACAAATTGGTGTGCGCCATATTCATTTACAAAGTTATAACTAAGTATGCTAGGTGGTGCACTTCCATAAGTAACATCATTATAAAAATATGGAAGATATTTTAATGGAATTTCGCATATAAATAGACCCTGATCATTAATATCTGGAGAAGCTACATATACTAGACCATTCAAATGTAACATTCCATGAGCTGTACGATATTCAAGAGTACCACTCCAACTATTCAATGTGTTTATATCTATAAACTCGTTCCTAGATAGTCTATCAGCTAATATTGATACTGTCGGCAATTCATATACAAAATCACTCACTTCTACACTTACAATAGCTCGTCTTTGAATGTGTACATTTTGGCTTCCAGATTCTTTGTAGAGCACTGGGGAAGGCTCGATATATTGCTGATGAATAGACCAGAACAATGGATCGCTTTCAGATAAAAAGGATACCGTATGTGCGGATACTTTAAATACTTCTTTATCCAATACTACATAGCCCTCTGAAATAGCCCACACACCAGCAGATTGAAGAGATTTAACACAACCAGTCAAGATATAGCAATCTGCGCCAAGAGAACTTGTAATGCCATCTATCGCCTCCTTATAGGCATTTTGAACAAAACCAACATCCTGAAGGTATAACGGATGTCCGCCTAATTTACTTGTATCTAAAGTATTCATGTTTTAAAATATTTGGTCGTTTTGATAAATAAATCTTGGTCGTTTACCATCTAATTTGTATCTTAGAGTAAGCGATTTAAGTTGTCTTTCCTCTCCTGGAGTAAGTATTCCCACAGGTACAATTACTTCAAAATCAAAGAACCTTTCTAATTCTTCCGACTTTTGAAAGATATATATTGGTTGCCCTTCTTGTTTTTGATATATATTTACAGGTGGCTCTGTTTCTTCATTTTGGAAGACAAATACTTGGCTCATTCCTGATGGGTTGGTCTTTACCACAATACCTCTATTGTCAATATCAAACTCATTATTGAGTAAGTTTTCAAGTATTATTACCTGTCCATTATATCTCAGCTCTCGATTGAATTTCAATCTGAAATCTTTAAAATCTTCATGTATCTCTATTAGAGGAAACAATTGAGCTCTCAACCATGAATAATGTTTTGCCTGTTGAAGTATAGAAGGCAACAACATTTTGATAAGCCTATTAAAATCTATAGAGTACCACATTATTCAGCTATTAATTGAATGATTGAAGTAGGGTCAGTTTTAAAGTATCCAGACTCTGGTTCTATAAACCTGCCAGCATCTATCCAAAGTACAGAATTTGCTCTCTGACTTTGCAGACTGACTATTTCAACATCCCTCACTGGTGTAAGTTCCTGTAAGGTATCGATGAGTTTGTTTCTATACAACATACCATCGAACGGAATAGCTATTAAATAGCTATTGATTGCCTGTTGAATAGCTGTTAAAATATCATTTTCTGGCAGGACCCCATCAAACCAAATGCGAATATTATACTTTAGCTTATCAGCTTCTTTAGACCATACATCTACTGGGATACCAGCAAATGCAATTCTTTGAATATAAAACTTAAATGCTTCTAGCTCATCTTCAGATATTGCATTAAGATCTACACCTATAGATTTGGCTACTTTAATGCGAATACCAGTAAAGTTAGTAGAAAACACCTCCCTAGCACTTACCCTATTAATGATGCGAGCATTAACAGCATCTTCAGAAGTACTATCTAAATAATAATAGCGGAAAGTAGTGTTATTAAAGGCTAGTGGAAATCCTAGTTGAAACTTTCTACTTTCGGAGGCATACCACTCTAGCTTACCTACTTGCATTGAGTTAGCAATATCTTGTACTTCTTCTTTATGTTTGTCAAAAATTCGTTCGTGATAATATATGGCAACAGCCGTTATAAATACCCATAGCCTCCATATCGCCACTTTGCTATTGCTAGATAAATCAGCTAATAATGAACCAAAGGCTGTATCTGATGGATAATCAGGTAGTAAACTATTTAGCTCGCTGAACGTTTGCTTTTCGTTGACAATTGCGTTATATATCTCCTTAATTGACCTGCTCATGTATATATATTACCGTTAATTAAAAATCATATTAAAAATTTGAATAGAAAAAAAGTCATTTAATTTTTCGCCTTTGAAAACAGAATTAGCAGCTATTAAGTCATCCTTTGTAATATAATACCCTGGAGCTATTAACATGAAAATCATACTCATGTTTTCTATTGCAATTTTTGGAAAAGGATATAATTTACCTGGATCATTTGCATCTAAGATGAATATTCTGTTATTATCAAGTTGGCCATTACACACTACGTCTTCATTATATGAAGACATACAATTCACTATAGGTTCACTAGCAATCTCGACTTCCATATCACCTACAGATTTTATTACACCTAAAATTGAATAGTGGCATACTGGTAAATAGTCATCATCAGAAATAGTTCCATCACTAAATGCATTGTACCAAAAATCTTCATCTCCCGAATCGACAGATATAGCTGTTGAAAGAGGAATAATAGGTTTAATTGTTAATACATTATCGTTCCATTTATGGCTATAAATATCTTCATGATGCTCTAATGCTTCTGTAATGCCTGCTTTCAACTCATCCAATGTTAGTGGATAGTTACCAGGATATGTAGTGCCACACATAATTTCATTACTAAAACTTGAGTTTTGCGTATAAAAAATTTGATAAGCAGTATCTTTATCTTGATCGCCAAAAATGCCTATACTCCACAAGAACAAAAAAGGTACTAATGAGTGTCCCAACCTATCAACAGCTGTAGTTGTAGTTTTGGATACAGTACAAAATGATGTGTCAACGTATTGGGACAACACATCCTCTTGAAATGAAAAGCCAGCTTGCTTGCCGTCTGAAAACGAAACAATTTTTACCTTATCGACATCAAATAAAAATGCGGCAGCAACACCTTCTTTATTTCTTATTGTTTCGATTAATGCATTAATAGTATCAGGTAGCGTTGGATATATCTGAGATTCATTAGGAGTTGAAGGAGTTGTTTTAAACCTATAATTTCCCAACATATCACCATCCACTGGATTAGAAGAAAATGTAATTGTAGCTATTGGACTAGCAAATGTAGTAAATGAGCTAAGGTTTAACTCATATGCATATTTGGGAAACCTGAGATTCATCATCTCAAAGACAGGAAGTTGTGCTTTACCATCTTTCCATATTGCCACCTTACCAATATCACTTATCGTTAATGAATCATGAGGAAAGTACATTCCTGTACTTGCTTGAATAGCTGGCAATTGCGACAATGGCACTTTACCGTCATTCCCCAATGAAGCGACACCATTAGCAACCCCTCGTTGAGCACTTTCCATTTTACTTGATAGTGCCGCCACTAGCCCTGTAATCTGATTAATATTATGAGTATGTGAGCTAGCTGCCTTTTGAGCTAACCAGTTTTCAATCTGTGCCCAGTTAGCATCCATTTCTGCATGTGACAGCGGTCTGCCTTTCTCGTTTCTTTTATTCAATGCCATGATTCTTAATTTTCGTTTGTATAGTCTTCATCCCAGTAGTCTTCATCAACATAGAGATTGGAAGAGATAATCAACTCGCCCATAAATGTTGCTGGTTGAATTTTATTGGATTTATAGTATTTTAAAATTTGTTCATTGACAACTATGTTGTTTGGTATCATCAATATAGCTCCAGGAGCATAATCAGTTACAGATAATCCATTTGCTATTGCAATATCAAATGCAGCTTCGATTATGCCAGTCTCTTGCAGAGCTATGTCAAGGAGGCTTTGTCTGTTGAGTATAGTTACCTTATTCATAATGAGCATCAATTAGAATAGATTCTTTATCAATAGTGATTGAGTTTAATTTTATTCCATCTCTTACAAATTCTCGTCTAATTTCTCTGTATAAGTCATTCTTATTTTCATCTAGCAAAAAGTTATTGATCCCCACCCCTGTAATTGGATATTGCTTCAGCTCTCCTTTTTGCGACTGAAGTAATAATGATTGATTTTGAACAGTAGAATCTCCTATATTGAAATCCCCATCAAAAACATCTAAATCACCTATATCGTTGAATAATACATCTTTCATAATTACCTCCCTGATCCTGATGCAACTGCTCTAATTAGACTTTCTTCAACTACTCTTTGTATATCCCTCCCTAGCTGTTGGGTGCCATTTTGAACTATAATGCTTGTATTGTCCAACATTTTGTGTATAACAATAGATATGTTTTTTGTGCCACCACCAGATACTGCATTTAATCCTTCGTTAGTAGTTGTCTTATTCTCCTTATTGTTTTTTGACAAGTCTGATTTTTTGAGATAATCCAAAAGCTTTGCTTCAGGTGTTTCAAAATTATCTTCCTTTGATTCTTCCTCATTTTTTGCTTCTTTCCATGACTTAGCACCCTTTTCTGCTCCTTTCCCAAAAGCTTCAGAAATACTATTAAATCCTCCAGATTTTGTAAAGTCATATGTAGCTTCTGCTATTCCTACTGGAGTCAGATTATACAAGAGGTTTCCCGTTGCCTTCGCTGCATCCATCCACCTCCCTTCCTTTATTGCTGATATAGCATCAAAAATTGGATTAAATATTTGCTTAAACAATCTTCCTATACTGTTAAACACTTCTTTAAAAGCTTCCCATAGACCAAAAACAATTTTTCTAAACCCCTCAAATTTATTCCATGCGTAAATAACACCTCCTGCTAATGCGCCAAGTCCAAGAACAACCCACCCTATTGGGCTTTTTAAAAATGCTGCACTCAATGCATTTTGTGCAATAGTTAAACCGCTAGTAACAACAGTTAGTGCTCCTTTGGCGGTTGCCAATAAACTAGTGCCAACAAGGTCACGCATCTGCCACAAATAAACAAGCATAGATACTGCCTGATAGGCTTTATATGCTACTACGCCTCCTAGAACTGCACCAGCTAGACTATACACCAACACACTATTTTTATCTACCCAGGTGGCCAGATTTGATAATACGTTTACTGTCCAATCTATGCCAGTGCTTAACCAATCAAACCCAATATTTAACAAGTCTATGCCTTTACTAAACACAGGCATTAATACTTCACCAAATGCAGATGATAATTCAAATATCTTTGTTTTAAACAAATCCCATTTATCCATAGGGCTTTCGGCGATAGCTTTCAATTTATCTTCAAACTCTCCTCCAGGTCCAGTAGCTGATTCAAATGCTTTTTCTAAATCTAAAATTGATATTTTCCCTTGCTCAAAACGTTTCTGAAGGCTATCCATGCTTTCGCCAGTTGCATGATTCAAAGAAACTAAAGGCTTAAATCCAGCATCGTTTAATTGCTGTAGGGAGCCTTCTGTAAGCTTACCTTCTTTTTGAACATTTGTAAATGCTGATAACAATCCATTAAATCGATCCTCTTTGCCTAAAGAAACATCCCCGATTTGAGAAAGCATTTTATTGGTTTTGTTGGGATCATGGCCAGACGAGACTAATGATTTTCCACCTTGTAGAAAACTATCTCTCATACTTGCTGGAGCAGTATTTTTTATAGATTTGTACAGTGCTTGACCAGCATCATTGCCTAACAGAAGTTGGTAATCTAATTTATCTGTGCTATTCTTTAAACCTGAGTTGATAGCAGATGTTAATCCTGCACCTGCTAGAACCAATGGGTTTTTAAAAAACTCAGGTAAGCTATTAAAGGCATCGCTAAGTGTCTTTTTAAGTCCTCCTCCAGTTCCAATATTTTGGAGACGTTCCATTTCTTTATTAAGTGTAGAGATTTCCTTATTGACAGACTTAATTCTTTCTTCTGAAGAGGAAGGTAGAATATCTCTTAATGCCTTCAGCTTTTCAATTCTACCAGTCAAAGTGCTTACGCTGGAGGAAGTGCCTGATATCATTCCAATAAGTTGTTTGTTAGATGCGGTAAGTTTTAGCAATGACTGATTAGCAGTATTGGAATTGCTACTCATCTTTTGCAGAGGGGAAGTAATCCCATCTTGCATCTTGATTATAAATTCGACTACTCCTCCCATTGCTAGTTTATTTTGCTTCTTCTTTTCTTATCCATAACAAATCATTCCAAGCCATAGCCCATTGTTCATCGGTCATGCTATCAGGGTCTAAATGAAGATAGTATCTAATCTGAGCATTGATTTTTCTGATAAGATCTCCATCTTCACGAACTAAAAACTGTTCTAAATTTTTTTTAGAACAGCCTGTTTAATTTCAATCAACTGATTGAGGGTTGGTAAAATGGAGAGGAATAGATCATCATTAGTTTTGATTTCTTCATCACCTCCAAGCCAACAGGCATCAAGTAATACTTCTCCAATAGATACTTGACTTTCACCTCCTAAGCTTTGAGCCATAGCGATGAGTTTTCTATCAGGTTTTTTTAACCATGCTTTCTTCCCATCAACTTCAAGCTCAAATATTTCACCATGCTTGGTTTTCCATTCTTGTATTTGCGACTTATTCATATTAAACAGATTTTAATTCTAAAAAGAGAATAGGTAATTCAATCGGCATAGACTTAGCATTTTGTTCCATACCTCTCTCGTATTCTGTAAACTCTAATCCAATAAGTGTGTCAATTTGTAATAATCTATTGCCTTTTTTCTTGTAGTTGATTACACAAGTAAAAGAAGCATCTAAGAGGTCTTCTCCTCCTGCAGCTTTTACAGCTCTGTTTATATCATCTACAGCTCCTTTCAATAATCTAAAACTACCAGTATAGGATTTGTTTCCTCTCTGTATAGATATTGGATTGCTACCTGCAGCATATAAATGTTCTTTCTCTACTGATTTTTTATACTTTGCAGATTGTATTTTGGTGACCTTAGCTCCATTTAAAAAAAGTTCCAAGTCACTCCATTCGCATTCTTTTGTATCAAAGAAGTTCATAGTTTAATTATTAGATGGGTTATAAAATCCTAACAGAACTTCGATAGCAGAATTATACCCAACTGGTGTAACCCTTAAAACCACTTCTGTTTTATTGGTGGACAAAATATTTTGCTCGGGATTAATGTAGCATTCAACATTACTGATTTCTCGATTAGATAACATGATTTGCTTAATCTGATTTTCGACTTTTGCTTCTAAGTATTTGACTACTCCTGCTTCAAGTCTTCCACTTTCATTCACAGGTATTTCATCGTGCAACTCCTCAATAAAAGTTAGATATGCTATTATTTGTGCTTTGTCTATCACTCGACCTCTAGCTAAAAAAGCATAATCATCAGTTGATGATGTAGCAGTAGGATCGTCAGAAAAGAAATAGCCTGACATTCCTGAGAAGGTTCTTAATACTACAAACCCTTTGTCATGCATAAGTGCTAGTCCATTGTATGAATCAACTAGCTGATTCCCAACATATCCTGCAATGATAGGAAGGTTGCCGTCTTTCACTCTACTAGCTTTTCTTTGCACAGGATTAGATGCACACCTCCCAACGAACAGACCTACTGAAGCCACTCCATTATTAGAACTGCTTCCGACAACTACACAAACTCTGTTATTTGTCATTGTCTTTAAATCAGTAAGGTTGGCTGCATTGCCATTAAATTTTCGACCTTCTAAGATAACTCTGATAGGAGCTTGATTTTCTGCATAAAGTTCTGCTAGCTCCTGCGCTTTAATGATAGCAGAATATACATCTGCATCTATCCCATTAGTTAGTACAAGATCATACAGTTCATCTGGGTTAAATGCTGAAAATAACAAACGTACTCTTCCTCCAGCAAAGTCTAATAACTTTTTCGCTCCATTATCATTGTTAATATCCATCATGCTAGTCTGCGTCTCTGTATTAGGCACAATCATCACATATAACTCTGCTCCTGCACCAGCCGTAGAGTAAAATTCTTTAATTTGATGATGAGCAAATGGATTGTCGTTTTCTGTCAGACCGATTTGTTCAGCATCTTTTAAGCTAAAAACGAGCTGTGGCTCTCCGATTTGTATTTTTGTTGATACTGATTCACCTGTTACAATCAAGGCACAAACACCATCAGCAAGTGATAAGACTCCGCCTAACTGTCCGTTTTGTAGAGATATTTTTACATCAGGTAACATGTTAATCCTCCTTTATTTTTTTACTTGGTTTAGATTTTTCAGGTTGAATAGTTTGTTCAACTGGAACTTCTTCATCAGCTTTATGAATAGTCTTAATAGACTTATCTAATAGATTTCCTGAATGAGCTTCGGCTTTGGATAATTCCCAAAACTGATAGCCATCTGATGTTTGATATACAACATCTCTGTCAGGATGTAATTCGAATATTTTTTTCATTATCGAAAGATTTTTATAATTTGAATAATAAGAGTAAATACAAAGAGTACGATAAAAAGCCACCCCAAAAAAGTAATGTATCTATTGAAAATAGAAGGTTTGTTGGTCGTAGTTTTATAGACTATTTCCTTTGTTACCCTTTCTTTATTAGAAATTAGTTCCTTGAGTTTCGCCATGATTTGCATAGTATCACAAGTGCATTTTACTAATGTCTTTTCACCTAGAGGGGTAGTTTTAATCATTGCATTCTTTGATCCTTTTAGTGTGGCAGGCTTAGTGGTTTTGCAGTCCAACATTATAGAAATTGTATCACTATTAGTCACAATGATAGTGTCTCGTTCTATAATGGTATTAGTTACTGTTGTAGAGTCTGTTACTATTCTTTCAGTGCTTATTTTTGAACTCTTACATCCAGTAAAACCTATCAATAAAACGGCTAATAAGACTGAAATAAACTTTCTTAACAAAGCTCTATATTCAGATAATGCATCGAATGATGGACACTCTTTGATTCTTTCCCAGGGATCAATAATACCATTTTTGTTTTGGTCTGGAGAAAAATCTCGATGACCTTTTATTTCTAATTTGGAAACATCTTGATGCTCATGTAGTTCTCGTATTACATTCTCAATAGTTGATTCTATTGCAAGTTTTTGTGCTATGGTTCTAGTGTCTTTGGCTTTTTTGACATTGCCTTTTTCAACACCACCTTGATATGCTATATGAACTCTATCCGAATTATAGCCTTTCACTCCATTAGTAACGGTACTCAATGGCGCTAATTGAACAACTCTACCATCTTCATAAATAAAGAAGTGATATCCAACCACTTTCCACCCAAGTTTTTTTTTCCAAAACTCTTTGATAGATTCTACATCACCATAACCAGCAGTACAATGAATCGTTATTCCTTTAATCAATCTCATGGACGCTTAGCTTTAAATAAATTGAGTTGTGTTTCCAGTTCTGTTATTTGACTTTTTAAAGATTTTATTTGACTTTCCATGTCAGTGATAATCCCTCTATAGATAGCTAATGACTTTTCTACATTTTCAATCTCAGTTGTACTAGCTTCAGCTGACAACTTCCTGCGACCAAAAAACCAGCCCCCAAATGCTGCAGCTATAGGAGCTAGTATGTAGTTTATAATATTATCTTGTAAATCAGTCATCTCAAAAGATTATGCTCCATCAGCTTGAGCTATTGCAAGAATGCCAAAGTCATCAGCTCTTCTTCTACGTCCACCAAATCTCAATAAAGAAGAATATACATCACCATAGTATTCTGCTCTATCAGGGTTTTCAAAGAATTTTACTTCACCTAAAGCTCTAGCTACTGCATTTTTTTGCCACACAAAACTTACATCCAAGTCTGTAGCTGTAATAGCAGCTCCCCAAGGATTGATAGTTAAACTAGAAGATGCTACAGCTACACTACTCCTTTTCATAATATTAAAACCATATAGTCTTCCAACAATACCCTCTTTAGCGTCAGCATATTGTGAAAAATCCCTATACTGAGTATTGCTTAAAGATTCAAAAAGTTGGTCAGCCATATCAGCTGATAATAGTGCAAATCTATCTTCTTCAGGGATATTCTGTTTGTCTAAGGTTTTTTGACATTTTCTCAAATCGCCGTGAACAAAAACTTTTCTAGTTCCTGTAGCTCCTTCTAATATCTCTGAAGTATTGGCTCCTGTTGTTCTAATAAATTTATTAGCTGCCAATCCCGTCAACCATTTGATAATTGCATCATCTGCAACATCTTGAGAAATTTGACCAGCATGATCTCCATATACACTATCAATCTTATCGTAAGAAAGTTCCACTTTGTCGGCATTAGGTATATGAGTTGGATCTGCGGTATATTCGTCCAGCGCATATAGTATGTCTGTATCCGTTCGTCTTACAGCTGTAGCAGGATAAACAGAACGATTTTTAGTTATAAGGGGCTTTGCTCCTGGTTGTGGGATATGTACTATTTTGCCTCCTATCACCTTGTCATCATCTGAAAATGCATGTTGTAAAAACTGATTATTTTTCCAAAGTCGCTCCATGATGTAGTTGGCCCACACTTCCACTTCAACACCATTTTTGAAGATTTGATGATTACCACTAGTGGCATATAATGCACTAAAGGTGATAATGCCAGTCATTATAATTGAAGACAATAAAAAACTATCAGTCATTTCGATGATAGCTGTAAACACAGGTGCAGTAAATAGCATTATAGCCATAAGGGCAACTGCAAGCCCTAGAAATGTTTTTTTGTTTTTCATGTTAAATATTTTTAGGATATTGACCAAATTTTGATTTGTACTTTTCTTTATACACATCTTCAGCATGTAATTTTAAATATGCTAATCCCCCATTTTTAAATAGCTCATCATAGCTTTTTTTAGACAATTCTAATATTTTGCTATCCTCATGATCTTTAGCTATATCTGACAATGTCTCTTTTATTGTAACTGCAGCTTTCATAGTTGACAATAATTTTGATGTTGCATCATAATCTTGTCTTGCTAACTTGACGAAATAAGGTTTTTGAGATAAAGTAATCTGTTTTAGACCAATAGCTTTATTGACAAGGTTTTCTACTTTTTCAGTTTCTTTCTCTTCTTCACTTAATCGCAATTGCTCAGAAGCTAGTCGAAGCTCTTCTTTCATTGTCTCTATTTCCGATTGAAGTTTTAAGATTAATGCATCTTTATCTTCATCGGACAACGATTTTGCTGGATCGCCAGCATTCAATTTTTGTTTCTCTAACTCCTCATCTGAGAGTTGAATTGGTGGTTTTGGCATGGTTAAATGTTTTAATTCAGGAATTTGATTGGATAAATTAGCGGACAATTGTATTGAACTGCCTGCTTGACTATATAATGCGACAAAGGCAAGACTATTTGGGTTTGCACCTATATCACAGATAGAAGCTTCTTTTAAGACCCATTTAGTCACCGTTTCTTTTGTTTGACCAGCAATGATTAACGAAGGATCGCTACTTGTTTCTTTTGGCTCTGCACCAGCAGAACACATTCTGAGTACTCCATTTTCAACTTTGCTATATATAGACATAGCAAAACGATCTTCATCATCGAAAAAAGGCACTCCAGTAATCTTATCCCCCTCTATTTCTAAATCCTCCCAATATCCGATGGGCAATATTTGGTCTTTGCTATTACCATCTGGGCGTTGGTGATTGAATAGCATCACTGGATTGAGTCTAAAATCATCCAGTATTGCACCTTCCGTAAGCATACGGAAACCCTGTGCATTTAAACCGCTATCGGATATGGTGAATCTCTTACTTGACTTAGGCATTGTGATACAAAATTGCAATACAAAAAAAACATACAAATAGTTATAAATATTCTTGATACATCTTATAAACTATAATGATACATATACAACGCTATATTGATTTTAAATCATTTGGCAGTTAGATATAGATATGAAATTTGTACGTATGAAAGTTTTATCAATTGAACAAAAGAAGCAATGGGCTAAGATACTCTACACTAAAGAGGGCGTTAGCGTGGTGAAGGAATTAGCTACAAGAGTAGGAGTTACTGAAAAAACAATGGGCAAATGGGTTGCTGATGGTAATTGGAAAACACTTAAAAAAAGCTTGTTGCTCACTAGACAAGAGCAACTGGCTGCACTATATAATGAGTTGGAGCAAGTAAATAATCATATCCAAACAAAACCTGAAGGCAAAAGATTTGCGGATGCCAAAGAAGCAGATGCTAGAAGAAAGCTTATAAAAGATATTGAATCTCTTGAGCAAGAAACTAGCCTCAATGATGTCTATAACGTAGCAAGAAAAATGCTAGAGCATTGGAGGACAATCGATATCGAAAAAACAAAGCTCTTGACTGAATGCTTCGATCACCTTATTTCAACAATCCTACAATGAGCAACTTAAATGAAAGAAAAATATATAATGAATGGGAAGCTCTCAAAAAGTCTATCTATGATAGTACTAGTATAAACTTATTTGAGACTCCAGCTCAAAAGCACATTAGAATGCTTGCTTTAGAAAAAGATCCTGAAGCATGGTTTGAGTACTATTTCCCTAGATTTTGTTTTGCAAAACCTGCAAAGTTCCATATCGCTAGCTCTCGAAAATATATTTATTCCGAAAGAATCGTCCATAGTAGAAAATGGGCTCGTGGTTTATCAAAATCAACGAGGCGAATGTTAGAAGTTTTTTTTAAAGTTTATGCTCAAAAAATTAGAGCTAACCTGTTGATGATAAGCAAGTCAGAAGATAATGCCTCTCGTCTATTAGCTCCTTATAAAGCTAACTTAGAAAGTAATCAAAGGTTGATTCATGACTATGGTATTCAACAAAATAATATTGGAAGATGGACGGCAGAAGAGTTTATAACCAAGAGAGGTTCATCATTTAGAGCTGTAGGGGCAGGTCAAAACCCCAGAGGTGCTAGACTAGATGAAATGCGGATAAATTTCATAATATTCGATGATATTGATGACGATGAGGTTTGTCGAAATGAAGATAGATTAGAAGCTCGTTGGAAATGGATTCAAGAAGCTGTCATTCCAACGATTGAAATTAGCAAACCCTATTGGATCAGTTGTGACAATAATATTATAGCAGAAAACTCAATCGCTACAAAGTTTGCCTCATTAGCAACCTTAGATGAAACAGTTAATATTAGAGACGAGAATGGTCGTTCGACATGGATAGAGAAAAATACAGAGCAAGATATTGATGATGCTTTAGAGTTAATGAGCTACGAATCAGGCCAAAAGGAGTATTTTAACAACCCATTTTCCCAAGGAAAAACCTTTCCTGAACTCTCCTATGGAAAATGCCCTCCTCTTCATACGCTACCCTTTGTAGTCATATATGCAGACCCCTCACCCTCTAACAAAGATAAGCCTACAGTAAAATCTGCTAAAAACAATAGCTGTAAGGCAGTAGTCATTGTAGGGCATAGAGGCTTATATAGGTATATCTATAAGGTATTTGTAAATCATGTTAAGAATGCTGACTTCATTGATTGGTTATTTGCTGCTCAACAATATGCTGCCAAAGCTAAACAACAGTTTATTTATATAGAAAATAATACGCTTCAAGACCCCTTTTATCAACAAGTCCTAAAACCTCTCATAGCAGATAAGTCCAAGACTACTGGAGTATTGTTGCCAGTAGGAACTGATGAAAGAAAAAAACCTGACAAATTTATGAGAATTGAAGGCACTTTAGAACCTCTTAACAGAAACGGCTATTTAATACTTAATGAACAAGAGAAAAATGACCCTCACATGAAACGGCTGGATGCTCAGTTCAAATCAGTAAAGCCAAATTCTAAAACAATGGATGGTCCTGATGCAGTCGAAGGTGCCGTTTTTAAAATTGATGAAAAAGTTAAAACCAATAATACTGGTCATTTACATATTAAACCACATTCTTTAATTAATAAAAAGAGATTCTAATGGCATTTCTTACACCAATTCAAATGCAGACACACATTTACGGCACAGTGTCCAATGTTATAAGCAAAGGCAATGTCGCCGTAATGCAAGATGCAATTAATGCTGCTATTACTGAAGCCAAAGGATATTTGAGCAGATATAGAGTAGAACAGTTGTTTGACAATATAGATAATGAACCTACATGGAATCCTGACCCAATCCTAATGATGTATGTAAAAAACATTGCAAAGTGGCATTTTACCATTCTTGGCAATGCTAATATTGATTTAGAAGATGCAGAAATCAGGTACAACCAAGCTGTAAAATGGCTAGCTGGAATACAGTCAGGAAAAATAGTCCCTGTCAATTGGCCACCAGTAACACCTGAAGAGAATTCTAGCTTCTTTCATTTTTCATCTAATCCTAAACGAAGAAACCATTACTAATGAATACTAACAATATAGGCTTTAATACAAAAGCTAAAATAGATGCAGAAGGAAGAGATACTCCCGTGCTTATCCAAAACCTAACCATACGTCCTATACATCGTAAGACGCAAGATATTGACAATTGGCGCAATGCTATGCGTGCTGCCGAATCAACAGTCCCTAGACGAACGGAGTTATATGACCTCTATGAAGATATTATGCTCGATGGCCATCTATCTTCTGTTGTAGAAAAAAGAATATTGGCAGTAACAAATGCTGATTGGCAGTTTTTGGACAATGAGGGCAAGGAAGTTAAGTTAATGAAAGAATGGATTGATACTCCAGACTTTGAGCTGATGGTTGAAGAATTATTAAAATCCAAACTGTGGGGATATACCATGCTTGAAATTGATTTCTATCCTGATAATACATTTGGTGTTTTTGATATTCCAAGGAAGCACATTCGTCCTGAACTTGGCATAGTATGCAAAGAGCAAACAACAAATACTGGCGCTATCAATATCAGAGAAGGATGGTACGCCAATACTGTCCTTGAAGCTGGCAAGCCCAAAGACTTAGGAAAACTGTTGTCTGCATGTCAATATGTTATTTACAAGAGAGGAAACTTTGGTGACTGGGCTCAGTTTACAGAAATATTTGGTATGCCTCTTATTGATGCAGTTTGGGATGGCTATGATGAAACACAAAGAATGAAACTCCTTGAAGCTCTTGAAACAATGGGAGGAGGGGGACAGTTAGTTAGACCTGCTGGTACGACAGTTGAATTTGTACAAGGTGGTACTAATAATCCTACAGGTGACCTGTATAATAATCTCATTAAGGCTTGCGACACTCAAATCAGTAAGCTAATATTAGGTCAAACAGAAACAACTGAAAGCAGTGATTCTAGTGGATATGCTCAAGCATCAGTACATGCAGACACCGAAAATGATATTAATATATCTGACATAAAATTTGTAAGGAGAATACTCAATAGAAGGTTCTGTGAGATATTGAAAGCAAATGGTATCGACATAAAAGACGGTTATTTTCATGTAAAAAATGTAGAAGAAAGAATTTCCAAAAATGACTGGCTAAATATCTATATAAGACTGAAAAACGAAGCACAGCTACCAATATGCGATGATACTATATATGAAACCTTTGGTATTGAAAAGCCTAAGGATTATGAATCACAAAAAGCAATACTCATAGAAAATGCTAAAAATCAGCAAATGCCTCCAAATGGAGGATACTCTTTGTCAATGTCAGATGTTCTAAAACTTAGAGATGATGGTTTTTTCGTATAGCCCCACTTGGTAGTGGGGCACACATTACTCTCAAAGAATTCTACAAGTCAGATAATTGTTGTAATTATCAACATCAGATGATAACTCTATCAGACATTAATGCCAGTGCCTCTGATGATATGATTGAAAAGCTATTCAATGGTACGTTAAAAGCAGATGAAATAGAACCCAAATACTATTTTAGTGTTGCCAAAAAGCTACAAGAAGCCGTCAAAAAAGGAATGAATTATGATGGTGCTCTTGATCCTACAAAACCTGAAACCAAGCTATTTGAAAAGCTCAATGCCAACATCTTTGCCTTTTCAGCGGCAAAGTCACTCACTCAGCTACAGGAGTTTAAAAAGAAACTCACAGACCAAAACGGTGAGCTAGTGTCTTATGGTAGATTTAGACAGGAGGTCATACCAATTGATAAAGAATTTAATGATAATTACCTGCGTACTGAATATAACTCAGCTGTATCTATGGCTCAAATGGCAAACAAATGGGATAAGCTTAAAGAATTCGACATGCTGGAGTATAGAACAGTGGGAGATAATAGAGTGAGAAAAAGCCACAAGGATTTAGATGGACTACGCTTGCCACCTGATGATCCTCTATGGTCTAAAATATACCCACCTAACGATTGGGGGTGCAGATGTACTGTACTGCCTGTACCAGGTGCCAAAAAAAATAAAAGAGAAGAAGGCGACTTGTTTTCAAAGCAAAACATTAAACCTTATTTCAAAAGAAACGTAGGCACAGAACAAGTGATATTTAATGAAGATCACCCATATTTTATAAGGCTCCCAGCAGATTTGAAAAATAACAAAACTCATCAATTTATGGCTGAAGAAAACTACGGAATGCGCTCTGTGAAACAAATACTTAAAAATGATGAACTTCCAGAGGTCAGGACTCCTAAAGATAAAGAGACTGCTAAAAAGCTTTGGCAGGAACTTGATAAAAAAATCAAAACAGCTGACGGCTTAGAATGGGAACTTAATGACCAGTGGCAACATGTAGAGGAGGAACATAAAAATGAAGAACGATGGAAATTTATTAATCATGCAACAGATATCATACAAAATGCAGATGAAGTATGGATTGTAGAAGATGATAATAAAATCTTTAAAAGGTATATCAAATATTATAAAGGCAATCCATTAGTATTTAGCTACAATATTAAAAACCCTGAAAGATGGACTGTTTATGATGCGGACAAGGAAAATTCATATAGTAAATTAAGAGAGAAAACCAGACGAGGAATTCTTATACATAGAAAATAAAATGAACGCCATCATCGCAATCTAAAGACATACTTACAAAGAAGTACCAATAGGGCAAATAGGCGTTCAATCACAAATATACAAAAACCTAATCAATATGACAATACTTCAATATAATTTACAAGATTTGTTTCAAAAACAATTCAAATATCGTCCAGCGGACTACAATATCACTGATCCTGATGGAAGCAAAAATTACAAGTCTTTTAGCAATAATGGTGACCTAAAGATTGAAAACATCATCAGTAAGAAATCTCAACAAGGTAACTATGGGAGCTATTATGCTAGTGATGCGCTAGGTCGCACTATCTTCATGCCTATCACTATCGGTGGTTTGTTTCTGCCTTACTCATGGCTAAGCATCACTGGAGCTAAACGAATAGTTGAAACTTCTATGACTGAGCGTAGAGGCACGGTCAAGGAGCATATCAGTATGGAAGATTATAATATCAATGTCAAAGGCTTTATTATAGGGCATGATGGAACTTTTCCTGAAAAAGATGCGGAAGCTCTGAAAACACTCTATGAACGCAATGAAGCTTTAGAAATTAATTCCATACTCACGGATATCTTTTTGCTCACTGGTGAGAATGGAGGTCAAGACAAAGTAGTCATTTCTGATTTTTCTTTTAACGAAAATCCTGGAGTAGAACATATAAGAGCCTATGAATTCAATTTAGTAACAGACCAAGAGTTTGAACTTGAAATATTATAATCATGCACTTTGTTTTAAATAGCCTAATACAAATTGGAAACTTTAGGTTCAAAGGAGTCCATAATCTCAAAATTGAGAAAAGTATCCATGAGTATGCCGATAGGGCTGTCATAGCACTTCCTACCAGTAGCGTAATCAAACATAAAAATATTACTACTGAAAGTGTACAGACCGCTCATCGATTTAAAGTAGGAGATAAAGTCAATATTTTGCTGGGCTACAATGGAAAAAAGAAAGAAGAATTTGTAGGATTTATTAAACAAATTAACCCCACTACACCCTGCGAGATAGAGTGTGAAGGTTATAGTTGGATACTTAGAAATAAAAAGAATATCACCACATCTTGGAAAAATACTACTCTTATAGAAGTTCTCAAAGAGGTCGTTAAAGGAACTGAAATCAAGCTCCATAAAGATATTCCCAATGTATCACTTAGAAATATTGTCATCAATAACGCTTCTGGCACTCAGGTCATTGAGTATATCAAAGGCCTATTCAAAGGTACATTGACTGCATATTTTATAGACGATACCCTATATATGGGTTTGACATACATTGATTTAGCAATCAAAACCGTCAAGTATCGCCTCAGATGGAATACCATCGATGGAGATTCATTGAAATTCAAAAGAGCTGATGATGTACAGGTGCAAATAGAATTGAACTTTAAAAAATCTGACGGCTCACAGATTACCACCAAAACAGGGACACCAGGTGGAATAGTGAGAACAGATACCATAACTGCTGTATCTGATGAAAAAACACTGAAAGAGATTGCTGAAGCTAAGCTCAAGCAAGAAGCTTTTGATGGATACGAAGGGAGTTTTGATACTAAACTAATACCTTTTGTACAACATGGCTGGAGAGCTGAACTTGAGGATCGGTTATTTCCCGAAAGGTCAGGAAACTATTTTATAGAAAGCGTTACTACCACCTTTGGTGAAAACGGCGGAACAAGAACCATTGAATTAGGAATCAAGCTATCATGAAAAATTATAATAAAATCAAAGAAGGTATAAAAGAACTTGGTGGTGGAGCTCAGTACGAAATCTTGGAAGGCAAGGTCAAAGCTATTGACATACAAAACTTAACTGTTGACATAGAGATTCAAGCTGGGGTTGTGATTTTTGATGTGAGACTGAGAGCTGTGATATCAGACAATACAGGTATTTATGTTATCCCTGCAAAAGATAGTATTTGCACTATAGCCAAAATTGAAATGGGACAAGACTATATTTTAATTGCAAGTTCTCAAATAGACAAATTTATTATTCGCATCCAAGAAGTGACCTTAGAAGTTACTAAAGATGGCTTTGCTTTTAATGATGGTCAACTCAAAGGGTTAGTCAAAATAACAGAACTTGTACAGCAGTTGAATACTTTAGAAAACAAAGTCAATCAAATCGTAGCTTGGACGGGCACCCATCTTCATAGCGGCTCGGGAGCTGGCACAGCTCCTCCTGTGGTAGGCACTTTAACCAATACGACTATTGCAGATTTAGAAAACCCAAAAATTAAACAATAATGACCTTTGAAGAGTTTAATAAAGTTTTACAAGAAGCAGCTAGGGAGTCTTCAAGTTTTTTAGACCGCAGTGCTGCACCCGAAATTGAAGCAGCTGCACTCAGGTTTGTAGATGACAATTTTCGCAACCAAGCATGGGAAGGAGTCCGATGGGAAAAGTCTGGCGAAGGCAATACCATCCTAGTAGCTTCAGGAGCATTAAAACGTGGCTTCACTTCTGAGCGCACTCCTGGACAAGTCAAGGTTATCAATGATATGCCTTATGCCAAAGTGCATAACGAGGGCTTCAACGAAACTGTACAGGTCAAAGCTCATACACGTGGACAGTATTCAGGCAAAAAAAGTAAACGAAAAATTACTGCTACACACAAAGTCAAAGCCCATAGCAGAAAAATGAACATCAAAAAAAGACAGTTTGCACCCTATCAAGGCAATGAAAGTGATACGCTCAATCATACTGTAAAAATCATTATTGATCATAACATCAAAAAAATATTCTCATGAATAGTCCTTTTGCTAATATCTATCTATCCATCATGAAAAGGATAGAAACTGAAATCCCTGAAATCGTCCACGTAGCTCAGGATCATGGACAGCTAGAAGGTTATGTTCGAAGACCTAGCCTAGCCTTTCCATGTGTATTGATTGATTTTCAAACATGGACATTTAGCAACATGTCTGATGCAGTACAGATTGCTGAAGGAGATGTAGTCATTAAGTTAGCTTTTGCTCAAGTGGCAGATGAAGATAACCTCACCGAAGAATATTGGCGCAAAATAGCATTAGAGTATTACGAAATAGAATGTAAGCTCAATCAGTTTCTTCATGGATGGTCACCTACTGACAATACTGGGACATTGACACGCACCCATGCCGACAAAGAAAATAGACCAGCACTTAGAATTAGAACCTTTAGATACAGATTGGAATTTGAGGACTATGGGGCCAGGCCTGTTCAAAATACTATTTACTTCCAAGAAAACTGAGGATACTTCAAGGCTAGCTCTTTCTTAGATAGCGATAGTGAGGACAAAAGGCCATTGGCACTATGCTGCTTAGTCAATATATTGATAATAGTTTGTTCGCAAATAAAAAAATCTTGCTCAAGCTGTTGGAGACAATCCTCATAGCTGAGCTTGAGAAGATAGGCATAATAATAATAGCGATGTGATAAGCATTCATTCCTATCTGGCATTAAGCGGTTGCGAGGACGACCCCCTGCCTTGTCTTTAACTACTGAAGATGATGGATATAATATTTTTCTACCTCGTGCCATTCCACAAAATAAATACATATCCTTGAGATATTTTCTTCCACATATTGAACACCTCCAAAACCTACTATCACAATATGATGGTCTAAATAGTGATTTAACACCATTCAAATACCGTTTAAAAGGCTGAAATTTTGATTATTTAGAGTTTATCACTAAGATATGAGAGGCATGGTTATAGATGCCTTTAAATTCACTTAAATAAAAATGATACTCTTGCAAATCTTGAGGAGATGGAAGAGGCGTGTCATCATGCTCTTCTGAATGAACAACTTGTAAGCCTTTGCCATTTTTAGAGTCAATTATATTGGCTCTTGAATCCGATTTATTCTTTGTCTCCTCACTTCTCACTACGTGATAGCCGCTCCTTCAATTCCTGATTCTCCACTCGCAACTCATCTAACGTCTTCCTACACTCATTCAACTCTTCCAGGACAAGCACATATCTATCTGATAGACTGAATTCTGCAGAAGACGGGGAATGAGTGGAACTTTCAGAAGATAATAACATTTCTCCTCGACCTGTGATTATCCAACGAATATTAATTGTTTCAGAAAATTCTGAATTATATATTTTATAAAAAAAATCAAAGCTCGGCGCTGCCTTTTTACTCAATAAATCATAAATAACTTGGCTTCTCCCATAGCCTAGAGCTTTGGAAAAAGAATTAGGATTTTCATTTAATGCTTTTAATAGCAAATTTAATCTTTCAGATATTTCTGTATATTTTTCTTTCATACGCTTGTTTATTCAGAATATTCTGTATAGTATTGCACTACAATCTAAGTTAAAGATATGAAAACGGATATTAAACAGGTGAAAAAAAAACCTTACGGTTACTGCAAGCAGATTGCAGATATTGTAGGTAGTGACCAGTATTATGTCAGTAAAGTGCTGAGGAATCCTGCTACTTACAATGGTGCACAAGCACAAATAATAAAAGACACTGCTCATAAGATAGACACTCAAAAAGCTGAAATGAGATCGGCAGTACAAATATTACAATCACAAAATTAGAAGCTATGAAAAAGCAAAATGTTACAATCAATATCGAATGTCTTTTTAAGAATCCAACCATTCAAGTAGGAAACCTACCCTCTGAAAAGATTCAATCATTAGCTTCCAAAGCTATTAATGGTATTATCTCTAAATCTCAAAAAGATTATAAGGGACTTAAGGAGGTTATGGAGAAAATCAAATCATTATCTCAAGCAGTGATTGATGAATTAAATACTCCAGCTCCTAATAGTATTGTTATTTCTGACTTAGCCATAGAAGAAATGGATAAGCAAACAGCATTAATAGAATCAATCGTATTGGGGCGCAATCATAGTAATTCCGAATTCAACTCCTGATCCTGGATATAAAGAAGAAAGATGATGACTAATACAGCGCAGAGCTTCTTGAAAAACAAGTATCTCACTTGCAGAACCCTCTACAACTATAAAAAGATCTCTGCTAAGAATTTCGCCTTTGCGTGCGCTTTTTCTCTCTTCCAACTTTTTAATAAGAAAAAACCAAGCATGAACATAGGACTTTATTCTCTTAGTAAAATCAAGGCATATATCATGACTGACAGACCTCACAACAATATTAACGTGGTATTTATACCATACACTCAAATCCATAAAGTAAGTTTTTTTCTTGGCGGTATAAACTTACTCAAAAGCCCTCAGCGGTCAAATACTGAGGGTCATTTATCCATCTTATTTTAATCCACAAAAACTCAACACCCTGAAATACATAGCTAACATATTATACTTTGATACTTCCGACATGGAAAAAATAGGTATGTATAAAAGAACACTTGAACAAGCCTTATGGAGAGGTTCTAAATCTTTTATCGTTATCAAAGATCCTGAAGACAAACGCAGGATATTAGTTGAGTATGATTCACTCAAGCCCTCTTTAAAAGAGAAGGCACAGCTATGGCTAGGCGAATGTCCACACACTTACTATCGCAAATCCTGGATCAAGTCATATATCACTCCTGATGCTTATGCCAGACGTTTTTTCACTACTCATCAAGTCTATGGCCAACATCTATCCATAGAGGATCAAGAGAGCTACTACACCGCAGTACTTTGGCTCAATATGATAGCAAAACTATCAAAAAGCAAATCACTATTAAAAGCTAACAACTGTACTGTAACTCAGTTTTGGGATACTGTATGTACCATGATAGATAAAGAAGGCATAAGGCTACCTTCCAACTATTCAAGACTCTCTAAAAAAATAAGAGATTATGGCATCAAAAACTATGCAACCGTCATCAAGTCTCATAATTTTAGCAGTTCCAACGCTACTAAAATCAATGATGAAGTAGCAGATTGGCTTGTAGCTCAGTATAGTCTGCCCAATAAGCCCAATATAGAGTATATCCTCCACCACTACAATATAGAAGCTACAGCCAAAGGCTGGAAGGCTATCAAAGACGCTTCTACTATCTATAAGTTTCTATATCGCAAAGATGTTGTACAACTATGGTTCGGTGCAAGACATGGCCATCGTGAAGCAGATGAGCGATATGGATATACGCTCCGTACCAAGCTTCCTACGCTGCGTGATGCACTTTGGTATAGTGATGGCACTAAGCTGAATTTTTTCGATTCCACTGGCAAGCTGAAGGCTTCATATATGGTTTATGAGGTGATGGATGTATATAGCGAGGTATTTCTCGGATACCATATCTCTAAGTCAGAAGACCATATAGCACAATATCATTCATACAAAATGGCATTTCAGACATCTGGATTCAAACCTCATGAAACTCGTACTGACAACCAATCTGGACACAAGAAGATAGGCTCATTCATGGACAAGCTCGCTCACCACAATATCCGCACACAGGCATATAACGGCAAGTCCAAAACCATTGAATCTGCATTTGGAAGATTCCAGCAGGGATTCATGTCTGAGCTATGGTTTTATACGGGTCAGAATATTACAGCAAAAAAACTAGACAGTCGTGCCAATATGGAATTTATCATCGCCAATATAATGCATCTGCCTACTCAGGATCAAATCAAGCAGATATATGCCGAGTATCGTAGCAAGTGGAATAATGCCAAACATCCCAAAGCCGACAAAACACGCTTTGAATTGTATCTGAATAGTTACAATCCCAAAACCGAAAAGGTGGATTATCTAGATATGGTAGAGCTATTCTGGCTGGATTCTCCTAAGCCTATTACTTATTACAATCACGGTATCACTATCGAAATCGGCAAGACCAAGTACGAATATGAAATACTCAAAGAGGGTATGCCTGATAGTGAATTCAGAAGACAGTATATCGGTCAGAAGTTTATCGTCAAGCATGACCCTGACAATATGGATCATGTCCGCCTATATCTACAGACTGATAAAGGACTACAGTTTGTCACCATCGCAGAACCACGACTTGTAGTCCCTCGTGCTATGCAAGACTATCAGCCAGGAGATGCTCAGATGATAAGAAGCCTACTCGGTGTTAGAGCAGATGAAAACAAACAACGCAGACTTCAGACTAGGGACCGTGAAGAGCGCACAGGGATAAGAGCAAAAGACCTCTTAAATCAAATCGATTCTTTGGGTAAATATCAAAAGCAATTATCTAATCAAGATTGGGACGATGAACTTTTATCGGGAGACTCTCCACCTGGTCGTCAATCTGCTCTCAACAGAATATAAAAAAACGCCCAGAGTTGCAATCCCTGAGCGTTCCGATTCGAATCTATCTAATCACAAACAAAATAAATTAAACCCTATGAGTAACAAAATTATCACAGAAAATTCAAAAAAAGAAATCCTAAGATTGACCACCGAGCGCATCAAGGTCGAAGGGAGCCAAAACAAGTACGCTCGCAGCAAAGCCATCAGCGAAGCTACCATGTCCAATTTTATGAAAGAAAAATGGGAAACCATATCTGATGATATGTGGCGCAAGCTGGCAGCTGCATGTGGCTACTCTGATGAGAGCTGGCAACTGGCAGAAACAGCCGCCTTTAGAGATTTTACAGAACTCATTCAGGACGCTCAATATAATGCTAATGTATATGCCATCATAGGCACAGCTGGACTAGGCAAGTCTGCTACTGCCAATTTTTATACTTCTAATACACCTAATAGCTACTGGCTGGAGTGTGATGAATTCTGGAATAAAAAACAATTTCTATCTGAACTCTTACAATCCATGGGTCGCAATTCTGACGGCATGACCGCTTACGAGATGATGGTGGAGTTAAAGAACCATGTCACCAAATTAGATAGCCCAGTCATTATACTAGATGAAGTAGATAAGCTCAAAGATGAAGTCCTATACTTTTTTATCAGTCTATACAACCGTCTTCAAGGGCAATGTGGCATCATCCTGTGTGCTACTGATTTTTTAGAGAAAAGAATCAAGAAAGGACTTCGACTCAACCGCAAAGGATACAAAGAAATCTATAGCCGTCTTGGCCGCAAGTTCATAGAACTACCTGAGCCAGCTTCTATTGATATTGCACTGATCTGCCGTGCAAATGGTATTGAAGATAAAGCAATCATCAAAACCATTATTGAAGATGCTGAATCTGATTTAAGACGTGTCAAAAAATTGGTTCACAAATATAAAATGGCAGCTCATGGGTAAGAATATTGGTATTATGGCGATGCTGCAAAAACAATATCATTCTATGGACTTGCCTCAAGAATGGGAAGATGCACTAGGTCAAATATCTGATCCTTTCAAATGGTTAGTATTTGGATTGCCCAAAAATGGCAAGACGACTTTCTTGCTCAAATTCTGCCAGGCGATGTCGCTGAACTATAAAGTCTATTATAATAGCTCAGAAGAAGGTGATAGCAAGACGATGCAGGAGGCTGTTATTAGAGCTGGATTTACTCAGGCCAATGCTAGCCGATTTATTCTTGGGGATAGAGATTCATATCAAGAGATGATAGAAAAACTTCGTAAAAACAAAGCCAAGATAGTTGTCATCGATAGTAGAGACTACATGAAGCTCTCTACCGATCAGTATAAAAAACTGGTCACATTGTTTCCCAAAAAATCATTCATCATCGTGTGCTGGGAGCAGTCTGGCAAGCCACTTGGAAAGTATGCCAAAGACATTGAATTTATGGTGGACATGGTCACTCATGTGAGCGATCATATAGCGACTACTAATGGCAGATTTGGTGCTCAATTGAAATACGATGTGTGGAAAGACAAACCTACACGCAAACGCAGGTTGGGAGGACTGTTTTCCGCTTATGAATAATCAACTATTGACCCTACTGAACCTGTCTGAGTCGGATTATAATGTTTATCTATTTGACATGGCAGTCTTATACGCAGATACCTACCTATATAGCTATTCTGGTGAGGCATTAAGATGTGCTATCTTCTGGAAGTGGTTCACTACCCAGTTTGAAGCCAAAAATAACTTATTTGTATCTACTACAGATACACAGCTATCTATCAGTGAGCTCAGAGAGCTATGGTTCACAATACATAGCCCACAATACAACTGTGTTACTCCTTCAGATTATGTCATCCATAATATATTGAATCATGCCAGAGATAAACATTCAAATTAGCCTCCTAGTCAGTCAGTGGATAAGCACTACATGCACCTATATGAATATTCATAGAGGTCTGATTATCGGGAAAAGTAATAATGAAAAAGCCAACGAAACTAGAGAGATGATGTGGCTCATACTGCTAGAGCAAGGATGGTCATATAGACAGATAGGATTGTATTTCTATAGGTCACATCCTGCCATTCACTCAGGTATCAAAAATATACGTGGCATACTAGAGACAGACCCACAAGCACGACAGATATACCTATCCATTCAATTATTTTTTCAAAACATTTTTCAACCCTAAAACAATTTCAAAATGACAACAGCAAACACATCTATCGACTTGACTAATATGTCAAGTGTAGAACTTGAACAATTGCTTCAACAGCGCAAACTCGAAGAAGCTGAACGCCGTCAAGAGGCAAAAACACAATATGAGTCAGAAAGAGACCGTATTGTAAAATTCTTAGTAGAGACAGCCAAAGGCGTGCAGGAGCAGTTGGCAGATTTTAAAAAATCATGCCATGACACTTTTGATGATTTCAGAGACAGGAGTTTGGAGTATGGTGACATTCGCTCTCATTCCAAAGGTGGCTTCTCCTTACGCACCAGTGATGGCAAGATGATGGCACGCCTAGAACGCAATGTCATACATGAATATGATGAGCGTGCAGACCTAGCTCTAGGGCTTATCAAAGAGTTTTTGGAAAGCACTATCAAGAAGAAAGATATCTCGACTTATAGGCTCATCAGTAAATTGATTGAACGCAACAAATCTGGAGACCTCAAACCCGAGCGTGTAGCTTCCTTTTTGTCTATCAAAAACAACTACTCCGATGAAAGATGGGTCAAAGCTATGACACTCCTGGAGGAATCTTACAGAGAGCGAGAAGTGTCATACAATGTTGCTTTTTACGAGAAAGATGAGCTAGGCAAAGACCAACCTATCATTTTGACATTTGCCAGTTTATGATTCCCAATACTCATTACTCAATACCCAATACTCAATACCCAATACCCATTACTCAATACTAAAAAAAACACCATGATATACACTAATAAATTACGCAGTCAGATTGAAGACATGGGCTTTGAGATGATATTAGATTCACTAGATATTCCTGGTGATGATGTTGAGCTACACTATGAAGTTTGGTCGAAGGGATGTCTTGAAGTTACTCTTCAATATACACCTACAACAGTAGCAGAAGCAGGGCTCGCTCATAAAGAATATGGATTTATGCCACTCAAAGAAGATTTGAGCCTTACAGAGCTGAGGCAACTGGATAAAATCATTAATAATTGAGAATTATGACGGACGATGGACGATGGATGATGGATGATGGATGATGGACGATGGACGATGGACGATGGACAATGGACGAAAAGTTTTGAATCTTGTCTCTTGGTTCTTGATTCTTGATTCTTGACTCTTGATTCTCAATACTCAATACCCAATACCCAATACCCAATACCCAATACTCAATACCCATTACTCAATACTAAAAAAAACACCATGATAACAGGATTTAATTTAGGTCAGATATCGCATTATATGCACATGCAAGCTGGCAATATAGTAGGATTACCTTCAGGGATACTACAAGAGATACTCAACAATACGCCATTTAGGCTATTACAGCACCATAGACAGTCAGGGACAATGTCCAACTATATGAATCTACACGAGCGAGGCTATGGTGAGCATGACCATACTATCTCAGATTGGACACAGCTCTATTCCAAGCACAATAATATCTTCAAGCAGTTGGCATTTACATTCAATGTATTAAGAAAAAATCGCAATTGGATTTTCAAACAATTTGACAACATATCACCAAGGTCATATCTCTATGATGCAGTTGAGATATATAGACGGACAGGAGGTCGCACATTTGCCTTTACCTTCAACTCTCACATGCCATTTATCGGTCATTGCTCACTTGGTCAGTCTTTAGAATCTTTAAAGTTTGTAGCCAAAAATACTAATCTTATCAGCATAGAGCTGGAAAATGAAAGCTATTTCGCTGACCATATCACAGGCTCTAATAACGCCAAAGACTATATCCCAATGATAGACAGATATATCCAGTATTTAGAAAACAAGGTAGTTCCATCGGTGGTGGCTGTCGTAGGCAAGACTATGCCATTGGGTATCTCTATCTGTGATAATAGAATAAGTAAGTTCAAGTATTGGAATAGCCAAGTAGCAGAACTATATCGCAGACTGACTGCTAAAGGATATAATGTATTTCTAGTTCCTCACTTATATACCCAAGGATATGGAGCTGGTAGCATTATGGAAGAATTTATCTATCAGACAGAAGGTGTAGATGTCAATCTTCCCATGCGAGTGACAGAGTATAATGCAGATAGTGAAGTTGGCAATTGCAATCAGACCGAGGCATTGGAATATATCGATAGGGTCAATGAACTGCTCGCTCAGTACAATGTACAAGCCACTTATTATCATAGTCTATATACTGTCAGAGGCGCACACTTCTCATTTGTAAAATAATCAGCTATGAGACCATTGGATACTATAAAAGTAGGAACTCGAATCAAGTGGAGAGCAAAGACGATGCACGTCACCCACTTGGCTCACAATCGGATATTTGGTTATGTGTTGGATAGTAAAGGCAATCGCCTTCAAGTATCTATCCACGAAGATCCATTTAAGTATCAAACGGCCTATGAGAGGTTTGTAATTGAGAATTATGATGGACGATAGACGATGGACAATGGACAATGGACGAAAAGTTTTGAATCTTGTCTCTTGGTTCTTGTCTCTTGGTTCTTGTCTCTTGACTCTTGATTCTCAATACCCAATACCCAATACCCAATACCCAATACCCAATACTCAATACCCAATACTCAATACCCAATACTCAATACCCAATACTCAATACTAAAAAAAACAACCATGACACTAAAAGAATGTTTTTTCAAAGAAATTTCAACCATCGAAAACTTATATAAGCCAGTAAATTGGAAAGAAGAGTTTTTAAACTTATTAGAAGGACTTGAAGATATAACTTATGAAGATATCATCGCTGATAAAGATGGAGATGGATTTATGTTTAAGTTATTTTTTGAAGTTGGGAAATCTTACGGCAAAGCCAAATGGTGTGAAGCTCTTGAAGCTGCACGCACCCAAATGTGTGAAGATAGTTCTACGCCACCTCAGTTTATACCATAATTATGAAACTCACCATCCATATCGCAAGTAAAGGCTCTGATGCTGTATTTATAGCCACCTATCAAGGCAAGCTACTCAAACGATTAGAGCGCAAACGAGGTACGCTCAACGACAAACAGTGGGACGCACTGATGCAAGTCGTGCCATCCAGTCCAGATAAAATAGACATCTATATCTCTCGGTATAAACGTGTACGATATCTCAAAGAAGACGACAGGCAAAAATCACTATTTACTAACTTGATGGAAATTTACAGCACTTGGTATCAGTCGCATACAGGTATTTCTCCACGCATCAATGGCACTACAGGTATGCATCTCAATCAAATCATCGCCTATCTACAAAAACAGTCGGTCGAAGCTACGGAAGTGCAGTTAGTTTTTGAAAGCATTTTAAACAGTTGGGATAAGCTCCCGGACTTTTATCAGGCACAGACAGAACTCAGACAAATCAACTCTAACCTCAATATCATCTTAAATTTTCTCAAAAATGGACAATCAGATAGTAAAAGCAAAGCCAACAGTCTATCAGATGATTTTAGAAGGAGCATCTAAATACGACTTGATAGAACAGTATTCCAAGCTCACACTTTCGGATATTGTCCAAGCTAACTATACCAGTATAGGCGCTCTCACACGCTCACAAGGCAAAGAGCAGGTGCGCAAGGTGATGGCAGTCTTAGTCTCCGACCTCAACACATCATTTGGTGGTGATATGAGCAAAGATGAAATCATAGAAGCTGTCTGTGAGATACAAAACGGTATCAGTTGCAATCTCTCATTAGAAGACTTGTATCTGATATGCTCTCAGCTCAAACGCTCCCACACCTACAAACTCAAAGTACCAGTGATTCTTAAAGCCGTAGAACAGCATCTGGAGGAGCGTACTCAGCTCATTATGCAAATGAACTACAATGCACATCTTAATACCAAGTATAATGAAGATAGAAAGAGTATGCAGAATGCAGTCAATGACAATGCCTTCAATGCCTTTCAGTCCCAATATTTTAATGAACAACATAAAAAAGATAGCCATGGAAAGTAATCACGAGATATGGCGCATTTGCCCGAAATGCTTTGAAAGCTATGACAGAAGAGTATCAGATATATGTCCGAAATGTTTTTGCTATCTCACTACTCACTACCTAATACTCACTACTCACTACTCAAAACTAAAGTATGATACGTTCCAAATCTCAAAATGCACGCTTCTACAGCCTCATACAATCGCTCAATATGGATGCGGATACTAAGAACGACCTAGTCTATCAATACACTAATGGTAGAACCACCAAGTCAAGTGAGATGACAACTATCGAAATGGACTATCTTATCGGATATCTTAACAATATAATCAAGAGTCAAAAATCAAGAGTCAAGACTATTTACAGCAATAATAGTGCTCTGTCGTCTGCCGTCCGTGATCAGAGAAAGGAAGACAAACTCCGCAAAAAAATTATCTCCTTATTCCGTGAAATGAACTATCACACACCTACAGGAGTCGCAGACATGCCACGCATTAAAGCAACGCTATTGAGCAATTGGAAGAAAGACATCAACGAGTTCACAGAAGCAGAACTAAGCACCATTATCGCAGTTTTGAAAAGAGACTGGATACCCCATTTTTACAAAGACAAAAAGTAATATAGTACCATACCATATATCGTAAAAAGGAGCTTTAGTAGCTCCTTTTTTTATGCTTTTTTTCATCAAAAAATGTAGAGCTAATTTTGAGGGCTTTTTGAGAATAGTTATAAAAATACCATCAAAAAATGTAGAGCTAATTTATCCAAAATGTAGAGCTAAATGTCGACCTAAACGGTATTTAGATGGTATTTATCTAGTTATTATCATAGTTAAGATATCTATAGCTTATATAGCTACAACGCCCACATATAGGGCAGTATGGGAGTTTTGAGATGATATATAGAGTTGATTCAAAATGGTAGCAAAATGGTAGCAAATGGTAGTGTTTTATACATTCCGTTTTCAAGTATCTTTTCACTTTTATTTACAACTTACTGATTTTGTTCACGTTGTATTAGATAATATTTTTTTTCATTTATACATTCCGTTTTCAGCCCCTTAGAATTTGCTAGTAATTATATAACTACTCCTAATCTAATTGTTGTTTTCATCACTCTTTTTTATGAAGTTTAAGGAAATTTTCGATGTGTTTTTAATGGACAAGACACTATGATTTTATATTTCATCAGATTATAATTATTCTTTTAGCCATAATAATAAAGTCATGTTATATATTTACATAAATTATGAATAGAGCTTATGTTTTTGTGGTTTGTGGAGATTCAGAGCATGTCGAAACATTGCATGCTGCTCTAAAGACCTTTCAACGAAATACTAAGTATCCAATTTTAGTTGTTACTGATGTTCGACGTAATAAAATTCCTGTCAATCATGACAATGTTATTCATGTTGATACTCCTGAGAAGTTAAATCATCATCAGGCTGCAATATTTTTAAAGACTTCTTTACACAAATATCTTCCAATTGACGGTAGGTACGTATATATGGATAGTGATATTTTAGCAATTGGAGGTCATTGTGATGAAATATTTGATGAATATTTACCTCCTATAAGATTTGCAGCAGACCATTGTCTATTGCCTTATTTTAGTCCTACTGCTATAAATTGTAACTGTAAACAAGAACATCAGCAGCTTATTGCAAAAATTCAAAACCATATTAATCAACTAGATTTTTATGGTCAAATAAATGATGAACAAATTCAAATTCAAAGAAAGTTGCTGAAACAAAGAATCGAATATACATTTAGTCAAAAATTTTTATTATTAAAAATGATGATTAAAAGTTTTTTCAGTTGGCCTATATTTCATTTTGATGATGACTTTAAATACAATAAAAGAGATAATTTATGGTATAATTCACTAGGTCAGCCTATTATGTATCGTATTAATTGGTCTAAAATTGCATCTCAGTTTGATTTAAAATTTGACTATTTGAGAATGAAGATAAAGGATAAAAAAGGTAAGCCTATTTGGGCTTGTCGATGTAATCATCTTCATAAAGAGATAGAGAATAAGTTTCATGTAAAAGTGAAAAAAGAAGATTGGCAACATTGGAATGGCGGTGTATTTATTTTTGATAAGCAGTCACATGATTTCTTAAACTTTTGGCATGAGGCAACTATGGAAATTTTTAATAATGAAAATTGGAAAACTAGAGACCAAGGAACTTTGGTTGCTACTGCATGGAAATTTGGACTTGAAAAGCATCCAGTTTTAGACGAAAAATGGAATTTTATTTGTGATTTTAATAACTCTAATCTGAAATTTAGAGAAGAAGATAAATCAATAACTAAGGATTTGAAAATATATACTCAAGTTGAATTTGCTCATGTGTATCATCATTTTGGAGATGAATCATGGGATTTTTGGAATTTAATCTATAAAGAATTTCAACCCCATCTATACCCACACTCTCCACCAATGCTCCAAGACAAAAAGTTTCCATAGTTTCCAATGTTCTTTAGCTTTTAATAATTGTTGCACATATTCTTTTCTGATAACACCATCTTTAACTATTCTGCCATCTAATAGCTCTCTTTTATAAAGCTCAAAATCTTTGTAAAAAATATCAGGCCCAACAAAGCCTTGTTTGGGTCGTTTAAGTATTTTATCGGGCAACCTATTGTTCAAAAGATTTTGCAGTAATGGTTTTTGTATTCCTTTTTTCATATAGATTTCTTCAGGCAAACTGAATAGCCACTCTACCAATTCATGATCCAAAAAAGGCACTCTCACTTCCAAACTATTGGCCATAGATGCTCTATCTACTTTTACAAGGACGAGTTCACCCATGAATCTATGCATATCCAATAATTGAATTTGTTTGAGCTTTGAAAGTTGAGGATGGAGTAATTTGTCGATATGACCAAATACGTCTTTAGGCATTGATGAAAGATATTTTCCATTTAAACATTGGCTCAATTCATGATTATCAAATAAACCCATGCTATTGGCTTGAATATAATGTTGCTTGATGCTTTTCTTTGAAGTGGAAAATATTCTGTGAAAAAGATTTTTGTTTTGATGAAAGCTCTCTGGTTTGTGCCACCAATATCCGCCTAGAAATTCGTCTGCACCTTCTCCAGAAACGACAGCTTTAACATCTTGACTTGCCATTTGACTGACAAAATAAGTAGGCAAAATAGAGATGTCGGCAATGGGGTCATCATAATGATACATCAACTTAGGCATGACTTCAAAGTCAATTTTTTCGAGAAGCAAAGTTTTTAATTTTGCACCTGTATGATCTGCAACCATTTGCGCATATTGATGTTCGCTTTCTTTCCATCCATTAAAACCAATAGAAAAAGCTTTTGTATCATATTGAAGTTCTTTTTGCATCAACATGACAGTTGTAGATGAATCTAAACCGCCACTCAAGAAAGCACCTATTGGAACATCACTCACTAAGTGTTCTTTGAGAGAATTGAGCAATAAGTTCTCAAATTTTTCTTGAACTTCTTTTGTATCACTGATAGGTAGGGTTTTGTCGGGCAATTCCCAATATGTCGATTGATGATGTATCAAAGTTTGGGTGTCAATATACATATATTGACCTGCTGGTAACTTGAAAACATCCTGCCACATCGACTGATTATCAGAAATATATCTATTGGCTAAAAATAAGGATATAGAGGAAGGTTCAATTTTTTTATGAAAACTTTCAAATGAAAGAATAGCTTTAATTTCACTTCCAAAATAAAATGTATTATTTTGAAAGGCATAGAACAGTGGCTTTATCCCAAATCTATCTCTTGCCAAAAATAATTTACTTTCATTTTCGTCTAAAATAGCAAAAGAAAACATGCCTTTAAGTCTGTCTAAAACTTTCTCTTTCCAATAATAATACCCCCATAAAATCACTTCTGTGTCAGAATTGCTTTTAAAGTGAGCACCTAAGCATTCTAGTTCACTTTTTAATTTTCGGAAATTGTAAATTTCACCATTATAAACAATAGTAAGGTGTTGGATAGTCATAGGCTGATGTCCTGTTTGACTTAAATCTATTAAAGACAGTCTTCTATGTGTAAGTCCTACATGTTTATCATTTGAAATATAAATTCCTTGGTCGTCTGGACCTCTATGTTGAAGTGAAAAAGCAGATTTCTCCAACTCATTTCTTTGAATGATATTATTTTTTGAAATTTTCCCACTAATTCCACACATTTCATTATGGTTTTTTATTTTTTAGAACTATGGAAATTGAATATCATAAATAATTTCAATGCTTATTTCAAGTCAAAGCCAATGTCTCTTCTATAGTACTTGTGCTGAAATTGAATGGTTTCAGCAGCAACATTACTTTTTTCCAATGCCTTGAGCCAGTCTTTGTCGAGAGCTGTTACCGCTAGAACTCTACCTCCTGAATTGACAAGTTTACCTTCTTTAATTTGTGTGCCAGCATGAAAGACTAAAGCATCTTTTATCTTTTCTATTCCTGAGATTTCATATCCTTTTTCAAACTCTTCAGGATACCCACCAGATGCCAAAATGACTGTTACAGCAGCTTCTTCAGAAATAGTCAATTCTGCTTTATCAAGCGTTTCTTGTGCAGTATGCTCCATTAAATCTAAAAAATCTGATGTTATTCTAGGTAAAACTACTTGAGTCTCTGGGTCGCCCATCCGACAATTGTACTCTACAACTTTTGGAACATCTCCTGGTGTATTCATTAACCCTATATAGATAAATCCTTTATAGGTGATATTATCCTTTTTTAGTCCTTCAATTGTCGGGATAATCACTTCTTGCTCTACTCTTTCCATCATTGATGGCGTTACAAAGGGTGGAGGAGAGACAGCACCCATACCACCTGTATTAAGTCCCGTATCTCCTTCGCCTATGCGCTTGTAATCTTTTGCAACAGGTAGAATCTTATAATTATTACCATCAGATAGTACAAAAACAGAATATTCAATACCTGACATAAATTCTTCTATAACGACTTTATTACCAGCAGAACCAAATTTTCCTCCAAGCATATTTCTGAATTCTATTTGGGCTTCTTCAATACTTGTACATATCAAAACGCCTTTCCCTGCTGCTAACCCGTCAGCCTTGAGAACAATTGGAGGTGTCTGATTGGCAATATATGAAATACCTTCGGCTATATTTTCTTCAGTAAATTCCTGATATGCAGCAGTTGGGATCTGGTGTCTTATCATAAATGCTTTTGAAAATGCTTTGCTCCCTTCTAGCATAGCACCCAATTGGGAAGGACCAATAACTGGAATAGATTTTAATGTATCATCATTGATGAAATAATCAAAAATTCCTTCTACTAAAGGAGCTTCAGGTCCAACTATGACGATATTGATAGCATTTTCTAATACAAATTGTTTTAAACCTTTAAAATCAGTTGCAGCAATTGCAATGTTTTGACCATAATTAGCAGTTCCAGGATTGCCAGGAGCTATAAATAATTTTTTACAACGTTGACTTAATGAGATTTGTCTTGCAAATGCATTTTCCCTTCCTCCCGAACCTAAAAGTAAAACATTCATTTTTGTCTGATTTTTGTACAAAAATAACAAGCTATTATAGATAATGAAGAAATAATGTCAGTAATATACATTTGGTATTGGTTTTGACTAAAATTAATCCGCATAAATTATAATTTTACACCGCTTAAAAGCAATTATTTAATGTTAGATATATTTGCAAAAGGATTAGCTAAATTATTTGGTAGCAAATCCAATAGAGATATTAAAGAGGTAATGCCTTATGTGAATGCTATTAATGAGCATTTTGCATCATTCCAATCTTTGTCAAATGACCAGTTGAGAAACAAAACTCAAGAATTCAAAGAGAGAATACAAAACCATATTGCCGATATCAATAATAAAATCACCGAATCCAAATCTATTGCTGAAAATGACGATACCGATTTTGACGAAAAGGATAAGCTATTTAAAGATATTGACCAATTCATTAAAGATAGAGATAAAGCAATCGAAGAAATTTTATTAGAAATTTTGCCCGAAGCTTTTGCTGTCATGAAGGAAACTGCTCGAAGATTTAAAGAAAATGAATCTTTAATAGCGACAGCTAATAGTTTGGATAAAGATTTATCTGTGACCGCCAACTATCTGAAAATTGAAGGTAATCAGGTTCGTTATAATACTACATGGACTGTTGCAGGTTCAGAAGTGAAATGGGAAATGGTACATTATGATGTGCAATTAATAGGTGGTATTATTTTGCATAATGGGAAAATATCAGAGATGGCAACTGGTGAAGGTAAAACTTTGGTAGCTACTTTGCCTTCTTACCTCAATGCTCTCGCTGGCTTAGGTGTGCATATTGTTACAGTCAATGACTATTTGGCAAAACGTGACTCTGAGTGGATGAACCCAATATTCAATTTCTTAGGTTTGAGAATTGATTGTATTGATAGGCATCAACCTCATACTGACGCAAGAAAAAATGCTTATTTAGCAGACGTTACTTACGGTACCAATAATGAGTTTGGTTTTGACTATTTGAGAGATAATATGTCTAGAACTGCTGATGAACAAGTGCAAAGAAAACATCACTATGCGATGGTCGATGAGGTGGACTCTGTATTAATTGATGATGCGAGAACTCCATTGATTATTAGTGGACCAATTCCAAAAGGTGATGAGCAAGAATTTGAGTTTTTAAAACCTAGGATAGAGAAGTTGGTAGAAACTCAAAAAAAGGCTACAACCAAATTTTTGCAAGACGCAAAAAGATTAATTGAAGACGGGAGAACAGGATATAATGAAGGGGAAGGTGGATTAGCATTGTTGAGAGCTCATAGAGGTTTTCCTAAACACACACCACTTATTAAGTTTTTAAGTGAATCTGGCGTTCGTCAGATTTTACAAAGAACAGAAAATCACTACATGGCAGACCAAAATAAGGAAATGCCTAAGGTCGATAAAGAATTGTATTTTGTTATAGATGAGAAAAATAATCAAATTGACCTCACAGAAAAGGGGATTGACTTGATAACTTTGGCTTCGGAAGAGGATAATTTCTTTGTACTCCCTGATTTGGGTGGATTGTTGGCTGATATTGAAAAATCTTCTTTAGCACAAGAAGAAGCTCAAACTAAGAAAGATGAAATCATTAGAGATTTTTCAGTAAAATCTGAAAGGCTCCATACTGTCAATCAATTACTAAAAGCGTATTGCCTTTTTGAAAAAGATATTGAATATGTAGTTCTGGACAATAAAGTGAAGATTGTCGATGAACAGACTGGTCGTATCATGGATGGCAGACGTTATTCTGACGGATTGCACCAAGCGATTGAAGCTAAAGAAAATGTGAAAATCGAAGCTGCAACTCAAACATTTGCAACTATTACCTTACAGAACTTCTTTAGAATGTATCACAAACTTGCAGGTATGACAGGTACAGCTGAAACAGAAGCTGGCGAGTTTTGGACAATATATAAATTAGATACTGTTATTATTCCTACAAATAGACCTATTGTTAGAGATGATAGACAAGATTTGGTTTATAAAACTAAGCGTGAGAAATATAATGCGATTATTGAAGAAGTTGAAGTGCTTCGTCAAGCCAATCGCCCTGTACTAGTAGGTACAACGAATGTGGAGGTTTCTGAATTATTGAGCAAATTACTCACTTTGAGAAAAATTCCTCATAACGTATTGAACGCTAAGCAACACCAAAGAGAAGCTGATATTGTTGCTGAAGCTGGTTTGCCGGGTAAAGTGACCATAGCTACCAATATGGCAGGTCGTGGTACGGATATCAAACTCGGTGAAGGGGTCAAAGAAGTAGGAGGTCTGGCTATTATCGGTTCAGAAAGACATGATTCAAGGCGAGTGGATAGACAGTTGAGAGGTCGTGCTGGTCGTCAAGGTGACCCAGGAAGTTCTCAGTTCTATGTTTCTCTTGAAGACGATTTGATGAGGTTATTTGGCTCAGATAGATTATCTAAAATCATGGATAGAATGGGCTATAAAGATGGAGAAGTGATTCAACATTCTATGGTGACCAAATCTATTGAGAGAGCACAGAAAAAAGTTGAAGAGAACAACTTCGGTATTCGTAAACGATTACTAGAATATGACGATGTGATGAACTCACAAAGAGAAGTGATCTACAAACGTCGCCAATATGCTTTAAAAGGAGAACGTATTGCTTATGATATTGATAGCATGTTGTTTGAATTGTGTTATGATGTAGCAGAAGCAGCTAAATCATCTAATGATATCGAAGCAGTTAAATTGGATGGATATAAATTCTTAGGAACTGAAATTCAACTTGAAAAATCTCAATTGGAAAAATGGAGTGTCGAAACACTAGCCAATCATATTTATACTACTGCTGAAGCAGCTTATAATAGACGTATGGAGGCTATTCGCTTGCAAAGTTTACCAGTTTTAAAAGAGATTTTAACGAATAGAGGTAGTCAGATTCAAAATATTATTGTGCCATTCTCTGATGGCGTGAAAACAATAAATGTGGTAGCTAATTTGCAAAAATCTGTCGATTCTGAAGGTAGAGAAGTAATTAAGATTTTGCAACAAAATATGATTCTTTCCTTTATTGACCAGATTTGGAAAGAGCATCTTAGAAAAATGGACGAATTGCGCCAATCGGTTCAGATGGCTGTCCATGAGCAGAAAGACCCACTCTTAATATATAAATTTGAAGCATTTAAGCTCTTTAAAGATATGTTGAGAGAAATCCATGAAAACATTATTTCTTTCCTTGTCAAATGTGAATTACCTGCTCCGAATGAAGAGGATTTGCGATTGGCTCAGCAGAGAGCAAGATTATCAACTCAACAAGTGGAAAAGACAAAAGAAAGCAGAGGTGATGATGATAATGCTGCAAGGGAAGCAGGAGAAGCTGTTAGTCGCCCTGAGAAACAAATGCCTGTTAGAAAGGAAGTAAAAATCGGTCGTAATGATCCTTGCCCTTGTGGAAGTGGTAAGAAATTTAAACAGTGTCATGGACAAGGAATGTAGTATGAAGTATTGTAGATTTATTTTATTCTTAGGATTTCTTTCTTTTATGAGTATTGGGTTTGCACAGACTCCCAAGGATAGTGTAGCCTTAAACCATGTTTTGATTTTTAAAGACCCGAGGATAGATTATTTACAAAAAGTTTATTCTGCAAAAAATAAGCTGAAAGCAGATGCTTCCAAAATTTATAGAATTCAAATAGCAGCATCTAAGTCGAGAACTGAAGTAACTGATATCAAATCTCAATTCTCTTCAAAGTATCCTGGCATACCTGTATTTCTTAGTTTTGATTCACCCGTTTTTAAACTTAGAGTAGGGACTTTTGTCGCTAGAGATGATGCACAGACTTTTTTGAGAGAAGTCCGAAGGTTTTTTCCTGCAAGTTTTATTGTAGAATAATAGTATTAAAAAATATTTGGGCGTGCCCCTGACGGGTCAGGCTATCCGTTTCAAGACCTTTGATGATTCAAAGGTCTTTTCACTTCTATCCTTCACGCATTGCGACCAACTTCTGTTTTCGATAATAATTTTCCTTCAAAAAGATTACAAATAGCAAAATAGATGCGTATCTTAATATAAAATGTAATCAGTCATGTCAAATTTAGAACATCGTTTTGCGAACGTCAATGGAATTAATCTTCATTATGTGATACAAGGCACTGGTAGCGAACTAGTTGTATTATTGCATGGATGGCCAGAATTTTGGTATAGTTGGAGATATCAGATTCCAGAATTAGCTGAAAAATATACTGTCGTAGCTCCTGACCTTAGAGGTTTTAATCTTTCTGACAAACCAGAGGGAGCCAGCCAGTACCAAACGAAGTATGTTATCAAAGATATTTATGAACTAGTTCAGCAATTGGGCTTTGAAAAATGTTTTTTAGTAGGACACGATTGGGGAGGAGCTGTTGCATGGCATTTTGCTACTGCTTATCCTGAAGTAACAGAAAAATTGGCCATACTCAATTGCCCACACCCTCAATTGCTGATTGAAAATCTATTGACCAATCCTAAGCAATTATTGAGGAGCTGGTATATGATAAGTTTTCAAGTGCCTGTGATTCCTGAATTGATTTTAGGACAGACATTAGAGAAAGTGTATGAAATGAATGTAAGAGGATGGATGCATCAACCTCAGAATATGACTGATGACGATTTACGTCTGTATATTCAAGCATATAGAGAGAAAGATGCATTGACGACATCTATCAATTATTATCGTGCGGGGCTCAGATATGGGATTGCAGATGATTTGAAAAGAAAAAAAGTCAAAGTGCCTACAAGAGTGATATGGGGTAAAGATGATAAAGCATTAGGTGTAGAATTGAATGACAATTTGAATAAGGTAATAGATGCCCCTCATGAAGTCATATATCTCGATAATTGTAGCCATTGGACACAGATAGATCAACCAGATAAGGTAACCGAACTTTTATTGGATTTTTTTGATTAGACTTTTTAATAAACGCACAATGATATAAGTTTGGAGATATGCTCTTGTCATATTATTGAGGCTATTTTTTGCGACTATATTAAAGGACAAAATCTTTAATTACTTTAGCAGTTGATAAATTATGCTGCAGGAAATTTATATCAGAAACTATGCTATTATCGAAAAGGCTCAAATTCAATTTGACCCACATTTGAATGTCATAATTGGCGAGACAGGTGCTGGAAAATCAATTTTGATGGGAGCAGTATCATTGGTTTTAGGCAATAGAGCTGATAGTCAAGTGCTTATGGATAAAGAAGAGAAATGTATCGTAGAAGCACATTTTCAAGTGAAAGATTACCAACTTCAGCATTTTTTTGAAGAACAAGATTTGGATTATTCAGATATAAGCATCATTCGTAGAGAGATTAATCCCAAAGGTAAAAGTAGAGCTTTTGTAAATGATATTCCTGTTACATTAGATGTGCTTAAATCATTGACTTCCCAATTGATAGATATTCATGCTCAACATGAGAGTAGCCAATTGTTGGAAGAAGATTTTTTTATTCGACTAATAGATAAGATAGTTGGCAATACATTTCTACCTCAGTATGAAGCAGAATATTTGAAATATATTACTGCTAAGAAAGTATTAAGTAATTTCCAGCAAGAAGCCATATCATTCCAAAAGGAATATGATTTTGTGAAATATCAATACGATGAACTCGACCAAATCCTGCTTTCCGAAGAGTATTGGAATGAAGTCGAAGATGAGTTGAAAATTCTCTCTAATGCTGAATCTATTATCAGACAACTCCAATTGTCAAATGACCTACTTTCTGAAAATGAAATCAATATTGAAGATTTATTGATAGAAGTTCAAAAACAATTGTCATCTATTACGCACTGTAATTCATTAATAGAATCTGCTTATAATGATGTTGAAGAAATATTTTTGAAATTGAGAAGTATTTCAAGAGATTTTAAACAGATACAAAATTCAGTCAGTTCAGATGAAAATAGATTGAATGAACTATTGGATTATCAGTCATCTGTGAATAGATTGATGCTCAAGCATCATTTTAAAGAGGTGAAAGATTTAATAGGATTGAAGAATGAATTAAAATCTAAACTTGAAAAATTTAGCTTTTCAGATGAAAGGATTAGAGAATTGCAAGAAGAGATTGATATTTATCTTGAACAATTATCCAAATTAGGTGCTCAGATCACTGATATCAGAAAAAAACAAGCCATAGTATTCAGTGCTTCAGTGTCTGATGTTTTGAAAGATTTAGGAATGCCGTTTGCCAAAGTTGATTTTCAATTTGAGCAATTAGAAGAACCGGACAAATTGGGCTGGGATAAATTAACCTTTTTATTTGCACCTAATAAAGGAAGTCAATTTCAGACTTTGTATCAGGTCGGTTCAGGTGGTGAAAAATCCAGGTTGATGCTAGCTATCAAATCTTTGATTGCAAAGGAGACCTCTTTACCTACAATGGTTTTTGATGAGATTGATACGGGTACTTCTGGTGAAGTCGCTATTAAAACGGGAGAGCTATTAAAACAAATCAGTCAAAATCATCAGGTGATTACGATTACTCACTTACCTCAAGTGGCTGCAGCTGGTAAGAAACATTTCTTAGTATATAAGGAACATCTTGAAGATAAGAGTATCACAAATATCAAGTCCTTAGATACTGATAATGCAATATTGGAAATCGCCAAAATGTTGAGCGGAGCTGTTCCTACTCAAGCTGCTATCGAGAATGCAAAAAATCTGATGAGGAAGTAATAAGGAGATTTGAAAATTTGAAGATGTGGAAATGCTGGTGGTTGAGGTTCTTGAAACTAACCGCAGAGGATGCTAAGTTTTACGCAAAGTTCTCGAAGTTCAATGAATTAATGTAAAAAGTGAAATGTAAGATGAAATTTGCTGGTGGTTGAGGTTCTCGAAACCATGGAGAAGAGTGAAAAATTAAAAGTACGAAGTACGAATAAAAAATGCATCGCTAGAGTTTGCCTCGTAGAGGCTACCACTTGGTAAAAATAAACAAACAACATACTATTGCTCCGTAGGAGCTACCCTTTTGTAGATTTTAATAATATAATCGTCCAAAATTTAACCACAAAGCGCACTAAGTTTTACGCAAAGTTCACGGAGTGATAGATAGAATTATACGTTGCGAATGCACCCTGCACCATAGATTTTGAAGCTGGGTACCCACTATACGAAGAAAGCGTAATTTCTTCAACTGTTTGAGACGAAGTCGAGTTTTGAAGAAATAGCTTTCAAGTATTTAGTGGGTCAGCGAAAAATCCGGTGCGATTCTTTTGCATACTTTTTCTTCTAAAGAAAAGTATGAAGAAAAAATATTGAAGTAATATATAGTTTGCTTCGTTCCTTGCAATGACGGAATTCAGTACGTCACTGCGAGGCACGAAGCAGTCCAGATTAATTAAGTACTTTGGAGATGTGGGAATGCTGGTGGCTGAGCCTTCTGAAAATAACCACAAAGCTCACGGAGTTCAGTGAAGCAATGTAATAAATCGCGAGTTTGAGAATTTTCTTAATGAGAGAAAAATAAAATTTTAAATAGTTCCAAAGGTTGAAAAATGGGATGCTTTCATACTAAAACCATCAAATGCTTCATTATCTCAATATTAAATTAGTTGTATAATGTGGACTATGTGAAGAAGTTTTAGATTTTTTTTTTGAAATAAGAGATTTATCGGTTATTTTTGCGCCAAATTGAAAATTTAAAATCTTTAATCATAATGTCTAACATAGGCAAAATCACCCAAATTATCGGCCCAGTTGTGGATGTCGCGTTCTCAGGAGAGGGCACCAAACTACCAGAAATTCTTAACGCACTTGTGGTTAAAAAAGAAGATGGTTCTGAAGTTGTATTAGAATGTCAAAGACACTTAGGTGAAGACAGCGTACGTACTATTGCCATGGATGCTACAGAAGGTCTAACTAGAGGAATGGATGTCATCGATACTGGTGACCAGATTCGTATGCCTGCTTCTGAAGACATTAAAGGACGTTTGTTCAACGTTATTGGTGATACTATCGACGGTATCGGTCCTTTGAGTAAAGAAGGTGGAGCGCCTATTCACAGAAAACCGCCAAAGTATGAAGACTTAGCGACTTCTAAAGAAGTTCTATTTACTGGTATTAAAGTAATTGACTTGATTGAGCCTTACGCAAAAGGAGGTAAAATTGGATTGTTCGGTGGTGCTGGTGTAGGTAAGACTGTATTGATTATGGAGCTTATCAACAATATCGCTAAAGGATATGCTGGTTTGTCTGTATTCGCTGGTGTGGGTGAGCGTACTCGTGAAGGAAACGATTTGCTTCGTGAGATGATTGAGTCTAACGTTATCAAATATGGTGAAGAATTTAAACATTCAATGGAAGAAGGTGACTGGGATTTGACAAAAGTAGATAAAGCTGCTTTGCGTGATTCTCAAGCAACACTTGTATTTGGTCAGATGAATGAGCCTCCAGGAGCTCGTGCTCGTGTGGCATTATCTGGTCTTTCTATTGCAGAATACTATAGAGATGGAGATCCATCTGAAGCTAAAGGTCGTGATATCTTATTCTTCGTGGACAATATCTTCCGTTTTACACAAGCAGGTTCTGAGGTGTCGGCTTTATTAGGTCGTATGCCATCAGCGGTAGGTTACCAACCGACACTTGCAACTGAAATGGGATTGATGCAAGAACGTATTACTTCTACTAAAAGAGGTTCTATTACATCTGTACAGGCAGTTTATGTACCTGCGGATGACTTGACTGACCCTGCTCCAGCTACTACTTTTGCTCACTTAGATGCTACAACAGTATTAAGCCGTAAAATTGCAGAATTGGGTATTTATCCTGCTGTGGACCCATTGGATTCTACTTCAAGAATTTTGGACCCTCAAGTTTTAGGAGATAGACATTATGGCGTAGCTCAAAAGGTAAAAGAAATCTTGCAACGTTATAAAGAACTTCAAGATATCATTGCTATCCTAGGTATGGATGAGCTTTCTGAAGAAGATAAATTAGTTGTACATAGAGCTAGAAGGGTACAAAGATTCTTATCTCAACCTTTCCACGTTGCTGAACAGTTTACAGGTTTGAAAGGAGTATTCGTTTCGATAGATGATACTTTGGAAGGATTTGAAATGATTTTGGATGGTAAAGTAGATAAGTATCCTGAAGCTGCATTTAACTTGGTAGGAAATATCCAAGATGCTATCGCTAAAGGTGAAAAAATATTAGCTGAATCTAAATAATTGAATAATGTTATTAGATATTTTAACTCCGACAGGAAAAGTTTATAGTGGGGAAGTTGATGCAGTTCAGTTGCCTGGACTAGACGGTTTGTTTCAAATTTTAAACAATCACGCTCCTCTTATTGCTGCGTTAAGCGAAGGAGTTGTAAAAGTTCAAACTAAGAACGAAAAACAAACTTTCAATATAAAAACTGGTATTGTTGAAGTTTTTAAGAACAAAATTTCTGTTTTGACAGAAGGTGTTGCATAAAATCACTTATTCAAAATAAAATTTAAAGGGAGATTGTAAAATCTCCCTTTTTTAATGTCCAATTACCTGCTAATCATTGTTTTGTTGAGTAGTGGGATTTTATAACATCTAGTCACACATTGTATTAATATCATCTTCTGTGATACCTCCACCCATATAGGCTTTGCAATCTTTGTATAATGCTCTAACTTCATTTTGAACACTTCTACAAAGGTCATCATTGTCAGGGTCTGCTGTTAATTGGTTAATTGCAGCTATATAGTCTCTTGCTGCATCACTACAATCTCTAGCGTTATTTTCATTTTTTTACATGAACCAATGGATATTGCTAGTATTGCGACTATTACCAATAGTTTTGTTACTGTTTTCATATTAGTTCTATTTTGATATTTCAATATTGAATAATACTTTATCATTTCCGCAAGTGCCTATTTTATTTTTTTTATTGGATTTATTTTAACTTGTCAAATGATTATTTCTTATTCTAAAATTTTAGACAAGTATTTTAAATTTATTGATAGTTAATTAGTTGTGTTTTAACTTGAAATTTTTAAATAAAATTTTTAACAGAATATTAAAATTTTTGAGCTTTATCGATTATCAAGTATTGAGTTTTTCAACTTAACATGTATATTTAAGATAGATTATTTTAAAATCTCTATTTTTATTTATGAACACGCGCCAATTATTCTATTTATTACTCATCTTAATTTCCTTTTCATCATGTAAGAAGGAAAAGAGAAATGAACCACCTGCTGTTATTAATTATAATATTAAAACAATTATAGGTTCTAGCTCATTTTTAAAATACACTTATAATGAGCAAGGATATCTCAGTCATATTGAGGGCAAGGATAGGGATAAGAGTATTACTTGCGATGTCATTTATGATAAGGATAGAGTTTATCTCGACTATTTCAATAGAACTGCAAATGAAAAATGGTGGGTGACTTTAGAGGTAGATTCTGTCAGTGGATATATTCAGAAGTTTGATGACGGAATGTATGTGGCAACTTTTATTTATGATTCAGTTCGTTTTGGTGATGGCATGAATAGAGTAGTCAGTAGTTATTATCATGGTGGAAAATATCAGGGTGATTCTCTGTGTTATCAGATGGTTTATAATGCCAATGGAACACTGAAATCTTGTAATTTCAGAGGAGAAGAAAGGGCTTATGATTATTATTTAGATCAAGAATATAATTCTAATATTTCTACATTTTACACAGATGCTGTATTGGGTAGATTTGATAGAATTATCACTTATTTGCCTTATACGATAGGTCCTTCACAGAAATATTTGCCAAAATCTATGGTTCGTTCTAATGCCTTTTATACCAATTTTAAGTATGTTAAGGATGAATATGGACGTGTTGAAACCATATATGAGAATGGAGCTGGTACAAGCTTTGAATATTTAGATGAATAAAATAGTGAGTGTATTTGATTTATGATTTTATAAACATTTTGCAATTTAAAATGTCATTTTTAAAATGTATTTCTATTAAAGATGACAAATCAATTATCGCATTCTCGTTCACCATATTTATTGCAACATGCTAATAATCCAGTTCATTGGCAGGAATGGTCTAAGTCTATTTTAGATGATGCCCAAGAGCAAAACAAATTGGTCATTATAAGTATTGGCTATTCTGCATGCCATTGGTGTCATGTTATGGAACATGAATCTTTTGAAGATGAAGAAGTGGCTCATTTAATGAATAAAGATTTTATTTCTATAAAGGTTGATAGAGAGGAAAGACCAGACATAGATCAAGTATATATGAATGCAGCTATGCTTATTTCTGGTAGAGGAGGTTGGCCTCTCAACGCAATTGCGCTACCTGATGGAAGCCCGATTTATGTGGGTACTTATTTTCCAAAATCCAATTGGATGCAAGTCCTTCAATATTTTGCGAAGATGTACCAACAATCACCAGAAAAACTAATTGAACAAGCTGAAAATATTACAAATGGTTTGCAACAATTTGAACAAATTCCAAAATTAGATTCACATCAGAACCTCAATATAAATTTACTCCATCAGCAATGGTCTTCATGGAAATTGCAGATAGATAATCATTATGGTGGTCGTAAAGGTGCACCTAAATTTATCATGCCTAATAATTATGAATATTTATTGAGGTATGCTAAAAGTTCTGAAAATGTTGAAGTGAAAAATTTCATTCAACTTACTTTAACTAAAATTGCTTTAGGAGGAATTAACGACGCTATTTCTGGAGGTTTCATGAGGTATTCTGTAGATGAAAAATGGCATATTCCCCATTTTGAAAAAATGCTTTATGATAATTCTCAACTCATTTCTTGTTATGCTCAAGCTTATAGAGAATTTAGGACACCATTGTTCAAAGACGTTATTTATCAAACAACTAAATGGTTGGAAGAAGAAATGAAAGCTGAAGATGGTGGTTTTTATGCTGCGATAGATGCTGATAGCGAGGGTGTGGAAGGGAAGTATTATGTGTGGACATGGAGCGAACTTAAAGAAGTATTGAAAGAAAATCTTTACCCTTTTGTAGATTATTATCAATGTACAGAATATGGTAATTGGGAACATGGTCTTAATCATTTGCACAGTGATATTGAGTTGGAAGTGTATTGTCAAAAAAATCATTTAGATTTTTTGCAGACAGTAGAACTATTTCAAGATTGTAAACAAAAATTGAAAAACAAAAGAAATGAACGTGTCCGTCCTTCTACTGACAATAAAAGAATCTCTGGCTGGAATGCACTGTTATTGTCTGCTTGGATTCAGGCGTATTGGGCAACAAATGATGATATGTTTTTAATTGATGCAAAAGAATTGAGTTCTTTTTTTGAGAATAAATTCAAAAACAGAGATGGTTTATGGCATACTTACAATCACAGTACATCATACATAGAGGCTTTTTTATCTGATTATGCACCTGCAATACAGGCTTTTATTCATCTTTATCAAGCTACTTTTGATGAAAAATATCTTTTACAAGCCAATCAATGGATGCAATTTGTTACCACTCATTTCTATGATGAACAATCGAAAATGTTTTATCTCAATATGCATAGTGCTGATAAATTAGTAAGTCGGCCTATTGAAATTCAAGACAATGTAATATCTTCTTCCAATGCTGTAATAGCTAGATGTCTGTGGCAATTAGGGACTTATTTTGATGATAATTCATATAAGGAAAAATCTAAGCAGATGTTGCAAAATGTTTTAAAAGACACCCAAAAGCATCCAGCATATTACGCTGAATGGTCTATATTGTTATGGGAACAATTGTATCCTTTTTATGAAGTAGCTTTCACATCTCCTCAAGCTAAAGACCAGTTGAAAAATTTGTATTTGGAACATTATTTACCTCAAGTGTTACCAATTGGTTCAGATATGATTTCTAGTACAATTCCATTGTTGAAAGATAAGAAGTCACCTTATATATATGTATGCAAAGACTATACTTGCGGTGCTCCAATTTTAAACTCTGAAGAATTGCTTTCTACTCTTTTAGAGAAATAAATTTTTAGATATATCTATAATAAAAAAGCATGAAAAGAGATTTTATTCATTTTCAAACTTAATTTTGGTATGCTTTTTTATCTATTCTATTTTAAACAGTTTCAATGAAGAAAATTTACTTCTATATTTCTCTTGTTATTATGTTGCTAGCGAGTTCTTGTACTAGTGCTTTAAAAAGTTTTGACCGTAAAGATTATGATACATCAGTAGGAATTATCATTGATAAAATCGCAAAAAATCGAAAAGTTAAAGATCAGGATATCAAACTTTTAGAAGAAGCATATATACGTGCAGTAGAAAAGGATAAGACTAAAATTCAACAATTGAAGAGTTCAAATTATCAAGGGCAGAATTGGATAGAAATTTTTAATCTTTATTCCTCAATGATGAAAAGGCAAGATGCGATTATGCGTATTTCTCCAATTTATCTTACAGATGGGAATGTGTATACTCCAGAAACTTATGACTTTATCCCAGCTAGGGAAGAGGCTAGGGAAGGTGCAGCAGAATATCACTATTTGATAGCAAAAGATTTGTTGAATTCAGGTTTGCGTTCCAAAGCTAGAGATGCATATAATCATTTGGACTGTATATTTTATTATTACAAAGATTATAAAGATGCTCAAAATTTGTTGGCTATAGCCAAAGATAAGGGGACGGCACATATACTGATGTCGGTGGATAAAAATCCACAATTATTCCTCCCAAAAGATTTTGAATATGAGCTGTTTAACTATAATTATGGAAGTGCATTGAACAATAATTGGGTAAAAGTTTATACAAATGCCAATGATAGAAATCAATATGATTTTGCTGTGAGATTGATACTTTCGGAATCATATATTTCTCCTGAAAAAATTAAAGAAAGTTCATACATAGATGAAAAGGAGATAGAAGATGGTTGGAAATATGTGTATGATAGTCGTGGTAATGTAATGAAAGATTCATTGGGCAATGATATTAAAGTGCCTAAATACACCAAGATTAGTGCTCGAGTTGTAGAAGTTCAGATGAATCGTTCAGCTGCAGTGAGAGGGACAGTAGATTTTTATGATTTTAATAGAAGACGCAATGTCAAACAAGAAGTAGCACAAGGTGAGGCTGTCTTTAATCATTATTATGCTACTTATTCAGGAAATAGAAATGCTTTGACAGAAGAATCTAAAAAGAAAGTTTCCAATAGTCCTGCTCCTTTCCCTTCTGATGCAGATATGATATTGTTGGCTACCAATGAATTGAAAAAGCAGTTTAGAAATATATTTTCTGCCAATAGCCGACTGTTTAATAATGATTAGAAGTAAAAGATGATTAAGCGTATTACTATTCAAGAATATTATTCACAATTTGCTTCATTGTCATTATTGGACGTTCGTACACCATTAGAGTTTGAAAAAGGACATATACCTACTGCATATAATCTTCCAATATTTTCAAATGATGAGAGAGTACAAGTCGGTACAACTTATAAACAAGTAGGGAGAGATCAAGCTATTTTGTTGGGTTTTGATATTGTGGGGAATAAATGGAGAGGGTTCATAGAACAAGCTTTACAAATTGCTCCAGATAAAAGAATAGGAGTATATTGCTGGCGTGGAGGTATGCGTAGTGGTTCTTTAGCTTGGGCATTGGATTTTTATGGATTTGAAGTGTATGTGATTCAAGGAGGATATAAAGCATATCGAAATTGGGTTCTACAACAATTTGAGAAGGATTATCCTCTTATAGTTTTAGGAGGTATGACTGGTTCTCACAAGACTGAAGTACTTCAAGAGCTATGCAAGTTAGGCGAACAAGTGATTGATTTGGAATCTTTAGCTCAGCATCAAGGCTCGGCTTATGGGAGTAAAAATCTGTTCACCCAACCCAGTCAAGAGCAATTTGAAAATTATCTTGCTGAAGAATTGTTTCATTTCAATATTGACAAATGTATTTGGGTGGAAGATGAAAGCTTTCGTATCGGGAAAATTGTCGTTCCAAGAAATTTATGGAATCAGATGCAATCCAGCCGTTTGATGGAATTAAAAATTGATAAAGAAAAAAGAGTTCAATTCCTTTTAAATGAATATGGGGTTTTAGATAAAGATTTTTTGGCAGAAGCTACTTTGCATATTCGTAAGCGATTAGGCCCTCAGCATTACCAAGCAGCATTAATGGCATTGGAGGAGAATCGCTTGAAAGATTTTATAGAAATTGTTTTAGTGTATTATGATAAAAGCTATCAATATTGCCTTCAAAAACGAGCACCTCAAACTGTATTTAGTCTTGATATTCAGTATGATAACTCTATGGATACTGCTCAAGAAGTATTGCAATATTTTTCTACTTTATCACTAAAAGAACAAGAACAATAAACTATCGACTATGGAAGAAATAAGATTGACTCAGTATTCTCATGGTGCAGGATGTGGTTGTAAAATTAGCCCTTCAATTTTAGACAAAATATTACATCATACATCTTCGCCTAAAGAAGATAAAAAATTATTGGTGGGCAATCAAGAACGTGATGATGCAGCTGTTTATGATTTGGGAAATGGAACTGCATTGATATCAACTACTGATTTTTTTATGCCTATAGTAGATAATCCTTATGATTTTGGTCGTATTGCAGCTACTAATGCGATTAGTGACGTTTATGCTATGGGAGGGCAACCCATCTTATCAATAGCAATATTAGGTTGGCCGATTAATCAACTTGCTCCGGAAGTTGCTCAAAACGTATTAGAGGGCGCAAGAGCTGTATGTTCTCTGGCAGGAATTTCTCTGGCAGGAGGGCACAGTATCGACTCGCCTGAACCTATATTTGGCTTGTCTGTAAATGGTTTGGTAGATATTAAAAATTTAAAAAGGAATTCTACAGCTACTATTGGGAATAAATTGTATTTGACGAAAGCTTTAGGAGTAGGGGCATTGTCAACAGCTCAGAAAAAGGGCTTGTTGAAACCAGAAGATGCACAAATTATTTTAGATAGCATGACTACTTTGAATCATCTTGGAGCAGAGTTTGGAAAGATGGAAGGGGTGAAAGCAATGACTGACGTGACGGGATTTGGACTGCTTGGTCATTTAGTTGAAATGTGCGAAGCTAGTGGATTGTCAGCAGCAATTGAATTTGATAAAATTCCTGTAGTGCCTTCTATGAAATCATATCTTCATCAAAAATGTGTACCTGGTGGTACGGAGAGAAATTGGAAGAGTTATGGTCATAAGATAAGTGAGGTGTCTGAAGAACAAAGGTTAATATTGGCAGATCCTCAGACGAGTGGAGGATTGTTGGTGGCTGTTGAAAGTCAATTTGCCTTAGAATTTGAAAACTATTTATCGTATAAAAATATTCATTACACGTCTTTTGGACATTTGATAGCCGAGAATAGCGAAGTAAGAGTGACTGTGATTTGATGAAATGAATGATAAATGAGTAACAATATTTAATTTTTAATAAGATTGTGATTTATATCATAATTTCAATACCTTGCATTGTCATATATTTGTCTTAAAATTAAACACATTCAATTATGAAAAGGAACTTATTAATTGCATTATCTTTTGCATCATTCTTATTTTACGTTGCTTGTTCCAACGAAACCAAATCTACTTCAACTGAAACTACTGAACCTGTAGCTGAAGAAGCAGCACCTGTAGCTGATGAAACTCCTTATGACCCTACTCGTGGTGAAGGTAAATATGATGAAAGTAATTTGACTTTAGGAGCTTTGGATAAAGCGTTGGCTGATAAGGGGAAAGCTATCTCTAATACAAAATGTACTTCTTGTCATAAAATGTCTGACGAGCGTTTAGTCGGTCCAGGATGGAAAGGTGTTACTGAAAGAAGAACTCCTCATTGGTTGATGAATTTTATTACTAATCCAGATCCAATGATTGACAAAGACCCTGAAGTTCAATCTCAATTGGAAATCTGTCTTGTTCGTATGCCAGACCAAAACTTAACTGATGATGATGCAAGAGGCATATTAGAGTATATGCGTGAAAATGATGGAGTAAAATAATTTTTTAAATTGCTGAGAAATTAATATGAATTGAAATTTCTCCAATAAATATTAAGGCTGTAATTGTTGGGCGTAAAGTCAAACTTTTACAGCCTTTTTAAATTAAACAAAATGAAGATTTGAACGCATGAAATTAGATATTACTACTAATGAAGACCTTAGAAGAGCAATGATTCTTTTCTATGACATCATCAAAGAAGATAAGATGATTAGCCCCTTCTTCGTAGGTGATAATAATTTCTTTGATTGGAACAAACATATTCAGCTAATGACTTCATTTTGGCAAAATGTATTATTCTTTACAGGAGATTTTGAAGGTAGTCCTTTAGAAACTCATAAGCGTGTACATCAAAAAATGACAACTCAACCTATTCATTTTGAAAGATGGTTAGATATTTTCAACCATGTTTTAGATACTTATTACGAAGGCGAAAATGTTGAAAAAATGAAATCTCATGCCAAAGCTATTGCCAAAGTCATGCAAACTCAGATTTTTTAGTAGGGCAAATACTATTATTAGGTATTTGTTATCATTATAAATAATTACTAAAAAATAGTACTTTTTTAAAAGTATTTAAGAATAATGAAATATCTTCGCACAAAGTGTGTGTATGAGATTTCTTTTCTTAGTGGGACTTTATGTCCTATCTAGTCCTATTTCCAATGCTCAATTATCTGGTTGCAGGGATTATAAGGCTAACAATTACAATCCTCAAGCTGTCAATAATGATGGCTCTTGTAAGTATCCGATTAATAATTATTCGCCTACAAAACTTCATAAATTACCTTCAGAAATAAAGGAAACATCTGGACTTGTATATATAGATGGTTTGTTGTGGACGCATAATGATAGTGGCGGTGATGCAGTTCTTTATGGCCTAGATCCATCCTCAGGTAATGTTATTAGAAGAGTAGTGATTGCTAATGCCACAAATATAGATTGGGAAGATATTACTAATGATGATGAGTCTGTTTATATTGGTGATTTTGGAAATAATAATGGGGATAGAAAAAACCTTAGAATATTTAAAATTCCCATAGCTAGTTTAGAAGAAGATACTGCTTATGCCTCAAAAATCGACTTCTCTTTTTCGGATCAAACTGATTTTACGAGTAATCCTCTCAAAACAGATTATGATGCGGAGTCTATTGTGAGCATTGATGATAAGTTATATGTATTTTCTAAAAATTGGAATAATCAGCAAACTAGAACCTATATTTTAGATAAGAATTTGGCAGTTCAAAGTGTTTCTCCTATAAATTTGTTTAATTCAAATGGGATGATTACTGGTGCTACATTTAATAATAAAGATGGAGTATTGGTGCTTTGTGGGTATAATGTAGCTTTACAACCATTTGTTTGGCTTTTATGGGATTTTTCAGCTGAGGATATTTGGGGCGGTAATAAGAGGAGGGTCAATCTTCAATTGCCATTTTATCAAATGGAAGGTATTGCTTGGAAAGAAGAAAGCCAATATTATTTGACTAATGAAGAACTGAAAAAAATAGTATCTATAGATGCGGCATTGTTTTCTTTAGATGTGTCTAAGTGGATAGATTCATTGAATTTAGGTCATATAGGTGTTCCTACTAGTGGATTTGAACATGAGCATTGGGAACTAAATGTTTATCCCAATCCTGCAAGTCAGGAGTTGAACATTAAGTGGGAATCTTCTATTGATGTACAATCTATAGAGTTGTATAGTATTGATGGAAAATATTCAGAACTGTGGCCGATATTACCTGGTGAAAATTTTAAAATTTTAGATGTTTCAAATTATAATCCAGGGCAGTATTTCTTAGTTTTAAAAAGTGGAGAAAATTATCATCAGGTAAAACGTATTCTAATTCATTAAGACGTTGTTTTCCCTTTTTTGAATATTGTAATTAAATAAGACCATGACCAAAATACAATCGTATAAAGATCTTTATTCATAATAGGAATATTCGTCTTGTTCTGATGAAATCAAAATATTGCCAGGTTGGCTGAATATTTTCAAGAATCTTTTTGTCACTAATCCTTTTGAATCAAATTCATATATGTATTCATAAGTCTTTTTTAGAGTTGCAGTTGCTCTATCATAGTTGTTTCTTTTCTTTACTAAATGCTTGTTGTTTTTGCCAAATTTGTCTTGTAATGCATAATCTATAGGAACTTTAAGCTCATTAGGATAATATTCAAAAGTTATAGAATCTATGAAAGGATTTGCTGGCACCCTATTATCTTCAAAATTATATATCCAATATGTAAAATCGCCATCTGAATTATAATACTTATAAATATCGTTTATGTAGGTAATGTGGTTTGAAATGCTTCTTACATTATATCCATTACTGTTATAATAATATTTATCTCTATTATTGATTGTAGAGGTAGCTAAATTTATGATTATTAAACTATCTAAATACCCTTGAGCATTAATTTCATAAAAGCCATTGTGTGTCAGTGTTGTTCCATTGTATATACTCATATCGTATTTGTTTTCATTTTTAGTATATATCCAAGTATATATTGTAGGAGAGTTTGAATAAGAGCTTATTGTTTTTACATCATCGCCTGTATATATATACTTTAATGTATCGAATGAGCTGCCATCAAATGTTGTAACTACTTGCTTAAGCTTTATTGTCTTTTCATCATTTTTTTGTTTGTCTTTAGAGCAAGAATTCAAGGTCAGAGTACTTAAAATAAATACTAAATAGATGAGTGATAGATTATTTGTTTTCATTTTGGGAATTTGAAAATTATTTGCAATTATAATTTAATTTAAAATTATTCGATATACTACCGATTATGGAATTTGTTCGAGCTTCATTATATTCTAAAACGCTACCATCTGAGTTTAATGAATAATCATAAGAAAAATTGTCGATAAATGTGCCTTCAGTAACTACTATATTTGTTGGTAAATTTTGGGAAGGTTTTCCAAGCATTGAATATAAAAATATAAAACCAGATACTATTTCAAAAGGTTCAGTATAAGCATTCCAATAGAAATTCCATGTTTTATTAGAAAGGCTTCCGTAAGTGAAATCAATGGTTCTATAGGTAGTTGTTCCGTTATTTAGTTTAGTTATCTTTTTAGTTAGATTACCATTGGTGTAAATTAAGGTATCTTTGTAATAGCTATCATATCCGTCCCCAGTTAAAGTTTGTACTGTAGAAGATAAATAACCTTCATTATTATAATAAAAAAGATAGAAATATCTAAGGATATCACCTGAAAAATTTACGAATTCCTCGTAAGAAGTTAACCTTCCATTTGCATCGAAAGTAAGGTTGTCAGTTCTAAAAAGTGTATCAGCATTAAAAATCTGTAATTTTCCAGTCAGGCCATTATATTGAAATTTAAATTTGATATTATTTTCTGAAGTGTATTCAGATATTCTATTCTGATTATCATAAGCAACCTTTATTGTACTTGCATCATTCTTAATAATGGAAGTAATTGATGGGGTACATTTAGCTTCATCCTTTTTGCATCCCAATATGACTAAAGAGAAAATTGAAGCTGCAATTAAAAAAAATATTGTTTTCATAAGAAGATTTTTTAAATTATTAGTTATAGTTCCTTGAGAGTTTGTATGTTTTTCATTGTATTCAGTATCCTATCCATCTGAATTGAAAGAATAATTGTATAAAAATGTTTCTGAAACTACATCTTCTGATATTGTTATTTGTGTAGGTAGATTTTTGGATGGATTATTACTTAGAACATATTTTAGCCTATTTACAAAGTTTTGCCATTGTGCATATATAGGTGTGCTGAACTGTAATAATATTGCTATTATGATGATAAATTCTAGGGTTGAAATATTTTTCATACAAAATGAAAATTGAATGAACTTACTCTATATTTTTTAATTGTTTCATGCCTTGTCAAAATAATATTTTTTTATCTTGATTAAATGTGATAAAAAACTATATACAATTTATTATTTTGTAGTTGAATAAGCAATATTTTTGTGTGAAAATCTATTAATTTTTTTGCCTTGCTTTTCTATTGATAAAAATCAATTAATCTTTCACTTTTTAACGTACTTATTCTAAAAAAATGGATATAAATAAGTATGATTTGATTTTTGATAGCTGTTATGTATTTGACTATCAAAATATTAAATTCATTTCGAAAGATTTTAGTTGATTTTCCAATAAGTTGGTGCTAATAATATTGTGTTTTCGACATACCAAAATGTGGAAATGTGCAAAACTAAAAAGTGGACTTGTTTATCCTATTTGTATCTTTAGAGATATTAATTTGTAATTTTAGTAGAAAAGTAATTCATGTTTTCAAAAGCTTGTGAGTACGCCATAAGAGCGACAGTTTATATAGCAGAGCAGACTAAGGCTGGCAACCGCCCAGCATTAAAGGATATTGCTTTGGAGATAGATTCTCCTGAAGCATTTACAGCAAAAATTTTACAACAGCTCAATAGAAATGGGATTGTTTTTTCAATCAAAGGAGTTTATGGTGGGTTTGAAATTCTACCTGAAAAGTTAGAAACAATCCGATTAGTAGATATTGTTAATGCGGTGGATGGTGATGGTGTTTATACCAAATGTGCATTGGGCTTGAAAAATTGTTCAGAAGAACATCCTTGTCCTGTTCACCCTACATTTAAACCGATAAAGGCAGATATTAGAAAGATGCTTGAGAATACAAGTATCTGGGATATGTCAGAAAGCTTCAAAAAAGGCAATAGTTTCTTAAAAATTTAAGGTTTTAATTCATTAAAAGGCAAACAATGATTTGATAATAAATTTTTTCACTCCAAATTAAAAATAACACTATGCTCCATTTCAAATTAGACGAAGATTTCGTCCAGCAGTACGCAGGAATAACTCCGGATTTCGGCTTTAACGGATTAGGTTTGCTCACCTATTATCGTACTTATTCCAGACTAAAAGAAGATGGTACCAATGAACAATGGTATGAGACTGTAAGACGAGTTGTAGAAGGTGCTTATTCGCTACAGAAGAAGCATATTCAAAACAATGAATTAGGTTGGAATAACCGAAAAGCTCAAAGTTCTGCTCAGGAAATGTATGATAGAATTTTCAAGATGAAATTTTTACCTCCAGGTAGAATGTTATGGGCATTGGGTACAGAAATTATTCATGAGAAAAAAGTGGGTCAGGCATTGTTTAATTGTGCTTTTGTTTCTACTGAGAATTTGGGAGTGAGCCTTGACGAGGCTATCAAACCATTTGCTTTCATGATGGATATGAGTATGGTAGGAGTAGGAGTAGGTTTTGATGTTGAAGGAGCGAAAAAAATTGAAGTCAATACACCAGATAGTGAGTATAAAGAACACTTTAGTATCTCTGATTCAAGAGAAGGTTGGGTGAAAAGTTTAGAGAAATTATTGTTCAGCTATTTTGCTAAAAACTTTGGTTTTAATAATGTCAGTCAGGTTGTTTTCAACTATGATGAAATCCGACCTGCAGGTTTACCTATTAAAGGTTTTGGAGGAACATCATCAGGGCCAGCTCCTTTAATTAAAATGCATGAACAGATAAGAACAATCTTGGATAATCTGAATGGAAAACTTATTTCAATCACTGCGATTGCAGATATCATGAATATGATTGGACAGTGTGTTGTGGCTGGAAATGTGAGAAGAACTGCTCAGATTGCACTGGGTAGAATAGACAATAAAGAATATCGAAAATTAAAAGATTATCGTTGGAATAGTGAGATTGGCGGTTATGAAGGGTCAATGGCACATAGAGCTGCGTGGGGTTGGGCTTCAAATAATAGTGTTTTGGTAGATACTCAATCGGATTTTGAAGAAGTAGCTAAACAAACCGCTATCAATGGTGAGCCAGGTTATGTGTTCATGGAAAATATTAGAAATTTCTCCAGAATGAGTGACCCTGCTGATTATAAAGATATCAAAGTAAAAGGTACCAATCCTTGTGGTGAGCAATCCTTGGAGTCTTATGAACTTTGTTGCCTTGTTGAGACCTTTCCTTCTCGTGCAGAATCTAAAGAAGATTATCTCAGAACACTCAAATTTGCTTACCTTTTGGGTAAAACAGCTACTTTGGTCAATACGACTTGGCATGAAACCAATCGTGTGCAAAAAAGAAATCGCCGTATCGGAACATCAGTTTCTGGTGTGACCAATTTTATTGAGAAATATAATTTGGAAGTATTGAGAGATTGGCTGGAAGATGGCTATCATGAAATTAAAAGATGGGATGATATCTATTCTTCTTGGTTGTGTGTACCTAAAAGTATTAAGACGACGAGTGTCAAGCCAAGTGGAACAGTAAGTCTTCTTGCAGGTGTAAATCCAGGTTGCCATTTCCCAGAGTTTGATTATTATATTCGTAGAGTAAGAGTGTCAAAAATTTCTTCACTTCTTCCAGCATTGCGTGAAGCTGGATTGAAAATTGAAGACGATGTAGTTGATCCATCTTCTGCAGTAGTAGAATTTCCTGTTCATAATGTGGGCAAAAGCCTCAAAGATGTTACTATCTGGGAACAAGTTGCTTTGGCTGTATTTTTACAGAAATATTGGTCAGATAATCAAGTGTCTTGTACAGTCACATTCAGACCAGAAGAAAGCAATCAGATTAAGACTGTTCTCGATTACTTTAAATATGATATGAAGGCTATTAGCTTCTTGCCCAAATTAGAATTAGGAGCTTATGCACAAATGCCTTACGAAGCAATTACTAAAGAGGTATATCAAGAATCAATAAAAAATATTAAAAACATCAATTTCACAAATTTATCAGAAGATGTAGAAGCAGAAAAATTCTGTACTACTGATAAGTGTATTATCTAAAATTATTTTCATTATGAATGGAGGTCAAATTATTGCAAAAGTCTTACAAGATCACGGCGTAAAGTTTCTTTTTACCTTATGTGGAGGTCACATTTCACCAATTTTTGTGAGTGCAAAAGAAATAGGTATTCGAGTGATAGATACCAGACATGAGGCCAATGCAGTATTTGCAGCAGACGCAGTTTCTCGTCTTACTGGAGTGCCTGGAGTAGCTACTGTTACAGCTGGGCCAGGTATTACAAATACTATTACAGCAATTAAAAATGCATATCTAGCCCAATCTCCATTAGTTTTATTGGGAGGTGCAGCAGCTACGATATTGAAAGGAAGAGGCTCGTTACAAGATATTAATCAAATGAGTCTGATGCGACCCAACGTGAAGTGGGCAGTAACGATTTCAAAGGTGAAAGATATTATTCCTACATTGGAAAAAGCATTTGCGATTGCTCAAGAAGGAGTGCCGGGACCAGTATTTGTAGAATGTCCAATTGATATCTTATATGGAGAAGAGTTGGTAAGGGAATGGTATGGTATCAAAAGTAAAGATGTTCCTCCAAAGAATATTCAAGAATATGCTGTTCAATGGTACGTCAATTGGCATGCTAATAGACTTTTTGAAGGCAAAAATTCGGCTGAGTTTGGAAGGGTGCGTTCTTTCTCTTTTCCTAATCATTCTACTTCAGATATTGATGAAGTAGTATCAAGATTAAAAAAAGCCAAAAAACCTGTGTTGATTGTTGGTAGTGGTGCAGCTATGCAACCTCAGAAGATCAATGAATTGGCTCAATCAGTAAGAAAATTGGGTATCCCAGTTTATTTGAGTGGTATGGGAAGAGGTTTGTTGGGAAAAGATGATGCTTTGCAAATGCGCCATAAACGAAAAGAAGCCATTAAGGAATCTGATTTGGTGATTTTGGCTGGAGTTCCAAATGATTTTAGATTAGATTATGGAAATCATATTGGTCACCGTCCTTTTGTGTCTATCAATAGAAGCAAGGAAGATTTGTTCAAAAATAAAAAACCAACAGTAGCTGTTCATGCTGATCCACAAGATTTTTTAGCAGATTTATCCGCAAAATTCCAAGGTTCTTATCCTGAATGGGTCAAAATTTTGAGAGATCGTGATAATGCACGTGAATCTAATATTGATCAACAGGCAGCTGATGATTCCAATGGAATGAACCCAATCGCTTTGTTCAGAAAATTGGATCCTAAATTAAGTGATGATACTATTTTAGTGGCTGACGGAGGAGATTTTGTGGCAACATCAGCATATACTTTGAAAGCTCGTTCACCATTATCTTGGCTTGACCCAGGTGTGTTTGGCACATTAGGTGTAGGTGCAGGATTTGCATTAGGAGCCAAATTAGTCTATCCAGAAAAAGATGTTTGGATTATTTATGGAGATGGTAGCGCAGGATATAGTTTGATGGAATACGATACTTTTGTTCGCCATAATTTGCCTGTTATCTCATTGATAGGAAATGATGCTTGTTGGTCACAAATTGCTAGAGATCAAATAGAAATATTAGGAAGTGATTGTGCTTTAGGTTTGGCTCATTCCAACTATGAAATGATAGCTCAAGCTTTTGGTGCAGAAGGTGCTAAGGTGGATAATTTGGAAGATTTCGAGAAAGTAGCTGCAGAAGCCTTGACTAAAAGTAGAAAGGGAATTCCGTATGTAATCAATGCTATTATCGGAAAAACAGAGTTTAGGAAAGGTTCTATTTCAATGTAATCAATTATGGGTAATAAGATAGGATTATTAAAAAAGTCATCTACTGCACTATTAGTAATAGATGTCCAGGAAAGATTAATGCCTGTAATAGATGGTCAAGAACAGATTTTTTTGAATGTCAATAAATTGATAGAAGGTGCTCAGATTTTAGGTATATCTACTGTGATTACAGAGCAATACCCACGAGGTTTAGGAAAGACTTGTCAGGAGATTAAATTGCCTGAAAATCCTACTATAATTGAAAAAATTTGTTTCAGTTCAATGTTGTCAGATGAAGTGAAAGCTTACTTGAAAAAGCATCACATTTCATCTTTGATTATCTGTGGAGTGGAAGCTCATATTTGTGTGTTGAAAACCACCTTGGATGCATTAGATGCTGGATTTGAAGTACATGTTATTGCTGATGCAGTTTCTTCTAGGACAAAGGAAAATAAACAAATTGCATTAGAAAGAATGAGGCAATCTAGAGCATTTATAGCAAGTACCGAAATGGTTTTATTTCAATTGATGAATGAAGCAGGTACAGCAGAATTTAAAGCAATAAGCCAATTAATAAAATAAAATAATTCAACTATGGCAGCTCAACGTTTATTTGATATTCTTACAGAACAATTAGAAAAAAATCCGAATAATAAATTTCTTTCTGCGAAAGTTGACGGAGTATGGAAGGATTATAGCTTTACAGAAACACAATTTTATGTCAATAAGGTCAGTCAATTACTATTGAATTTAGGCTTGAAGAAAGATGATAAGATTGCAATCATTTCTGCCAATAGACCAGAATGGAACTTTGCAGACTTAGGTGCTCAACAGATTGGTGTTACTGCTGTTCCGATGTATCCTACTATTTCTGAACATGATTATGAATATATTTTCAATGATGCTGGTATTCAATATGCCTTTGTTGGTGATAATACGATATTAAAAAAAGTTCAACCACTTTTAGGTAAAAGTGCCTCATTGAAAGGGATTTATATTTTTGATAAGGAGAAAGGTGCAACAAATTTTTGGGATGCATTACCAAATGATGTTGATGAAGCGAAGATTCAAAATGCCAAACAATCTATCCAAGAAGAAGATTTAGCTACAATTATTTATACATCAGGAACTACTGGTAATCCTAAGGGAGTGATGCTGACGCATAAAAATATTGTTTCTAATATCAATGGTGTGAAGCAAGTCGTTCATTTCGGATATGGAGAAAAATCTTTGAGCTTTTTACCACTTTGCCATAGTTTTGAACGGATGGTTTTCTATGCATATTTGAGTTTTGGTATTCATATTCATTATGCAGAAAGTCTAGATAAGATTGCAGAAAATCTTCAAGAAGTAAAGCCATATTGTTTTACGACTGTTCCAAGATTATTGGAAAAAGTATATGAGAAAATCATGGCGAAAGGAGCTGATTTGACTGGGTTCAAGAAGAAATTGTTCAATTGGTCAATGGATGTTGCCTCAGAATACGAATTGGGAAAAAATAAAGGCTTGTGGTATAATATTCAATTGGAGATTGCTAGAAAATTAGTTTTCACTAAATGGCAGGAAGCTTTGGGTGGTAATGTCAAGTTTATAATTACTGGAGCTGCAGCCATGCAACCTAGATTAATCACTTTGTTTACAGCTGCTGGTGTGAATGTGATTGAAGGATATGGCTTGACAGAAACTTCGCCAGTAATTAGTTGTAATTTGGTGGAGGAATCCAAAAGATGTATTGGTACTGTAGGGCTTCCGATTCCTACTGTAGAAGTAAAATTGGCTGAAGATGGGGAGATTATTGTGAAAGGCGATAGTGTCATGAAAGGTTATTATGGTCGCCAAGATTTAACTGATGAAGTGATTGATAAAGATGGTTGGTTTCATACAGGAGATATTGGCACTTGGATAAAGAGAAATGGTGTTGAATTTTTGAAGATTACTGATAGAAAAAAAGAATTATTTAAAACAGCTGGAGGAAAATATATTGCTCCTCAAGCAATTGAAAATAAATTTAAAGAGAGCAATTTTATTGAGCAAATTATGGTTGTCGGCGGTGATGACAAAAAATATGTTTCTGCTTTAATTATTCCTTCATTCCCACAATTAGAGTCTTGGGCAAAGGAAAATGGTATTGCAATTTCCACTAATGAAGCCCTACTTGTCAATGCTCAGGTTAAAGACTTATTTGATAAAGAAATCAAAGCTTTAAATAAGCATTTTGGGCAATGGGAGCAAATCAAAACATTTGCATTATTGGCTAATGACTGGACGCAAGAAACAGGAGAGTTAACACCTACAATGAAATTGAAACGTAAATTTATTTGCGAAAAATATAAGAAGGAAATTGCCGGGCTATATGCCTAGGTGAAGTGTTGGTTAAATATATTTAGGAAGGCTGTCTCAAAAGGATAGCCTTTTTTCTACCTCATTAGAAGTTGAAAGAAAATTTTTAGTTTCTAACCTTGACAATATTTTTTAGCCTTGTCAAGCGTAGAATGATTAATAATAGAAGTAAATTAGCTCATTGAATGAATGAAATATTTTAATCTAATTTCATAATAATAGATAATTGATGAGTATTAATAGTATTGAAAAGATGAATCATTTAGTGTGGCTATTATTTTTTTCGATTTTTACACTTTCCTGTTCGAGAACAACGATGAATGAATTTCAAACAAATAAAATAAGCCATGTAGATCAGTATTTTGGTCATGAAGTGAGAGATGATTATCAATGGTTAGAAGATGATTATGCACCAGAAGTGAAATCATGGGTGGCTAGTCAGAATAAATTGACAGATGATTATTTATCTCAAATTCCTTATCGTCAAAAAATTAAAGATAGATTGACAGAGCTTTATAATTATGAAAGAAAATCTTCATTCTCTAAGGTTGGTGATAAATATATCTATTTGAAAAATAATGGATTGCAAAAACAATCTATTTGGATGATAGCTGACAAAAATGGAAAAGAAGAAATATTATTAGACCCCAATCAACTAGATTCATTAGGTAGAACGACAGTTAATTTCATCAAGTATAATCAACAAAAACATCTTTATGCAGTAGGAATCAATTATGCAGGAAGTGACTGGATGACAGTGAAAGTTTTTGATATTGAAAAGAAAGAATTTTTAGAAGATGAGTTGAAATGGGTAAAATTTACAAGTATAGATTGGTTGCATGATGGATTTTATTATAGCCGTTATCACCAACCACCGAAAGACAAAGAATTACTTTCTCTCAATAAAGACCAGCAAATCTATTTTCATAAATTAGGTACTTCACAGCAAGAAGATATTTTGATATATAAAGGAGCAGAAGATGAGCAGTTATATTATACTTTACAACAATTGAAAAACAGTCCGTATCAGATTTTGTATCGTCAAGAAGGTACAGATGGTTTTGAAACATTGTATAGAAAAGTAGATGAAAAAAATTATCTATCTGAAGGTGAATTTATTCCATTATTTAAAGGCTTCAGTTCTAAAAATGCAGTAGTAGGAAATAGAGGAGATGAACTTTTGATTTTATCAGATATTGATGCACCAAATTATAGACTAATTGCGGTCAATCCTCAATCTCCTGAAAAAGCAAATTGGGAAATTGTCATTCCAGAAACAGCATATTTATTAGAAGGTGTAAGTATGGCAGGAGATAAGCTTGTAGCTCAATATCTCAAAAATGCACAATCTGAACTTTTGGTTTATGATATCGATGGACATCTGGAAAAAGCTCTTGAATTGCCGGGGCTAGGAACAGTAAGTTTGCAATATGCTGATAAAGATGACAATGAAATATTGTATTCGTTTTCATCTTTTGTACAACCAGGAGAAAATTTTAGTTATAATGTTCAATCTGAGGAAACAAAATCTCTTTCAAAAGTGAAATTGAACTTTGATTCCAATTTATTTGAGTCCAAACAAGTTTGGTATTCTTCTAAAGATGGAACAAAAGTATCTATGTTTATTATTCATAAAAAAGGCATTCAGCTCAACGGAGAAAATCCTACCTACTTATATGGATATGGAGGGTTTAATATCAATTTGACTCCAAATTTTTCACCGAGTTATATTGCTTTACTGGAACAAGGTGCAGTTGTCGCCATCGCTAATTTGAGAGGTGGAGGTGAGTATGGAGAACAATGGCATAAAGCAGGAATGTTGTTCAATAAGCAGAATGTTTTTGATGATTTTATTGCGGCAGGAGAATATCTTATTAAAAGTAATTATACAGATGCTCAGCATTTAGGTATTGCTGGTGGTTCAAATGGGGGACTATTAGTAGGTGCATGCATGACACAAAGACCAGATTTATTTGCTGTCGCTATCCCTTCTGTTGGAGTTTTGGATATGTTGAAATATCAAAAATTTACTGTCGGTTGGGGTTGGATTCCAGAATATGGCTCTAGCGAACAAAGCGAGAAAATGTTTCAGTATTTATTGGCTTATTCACCCTTGCATAATTTAAAGAAAGGAGTGAAATATCCTGCCACTTTAGTGCGCACGGCAGATCATGACGATAGGGTAGTACCTGCACATTCATTCAAATTTGCTTCAAGGTTACAAGAGTTGGCAGATAAATCTCAACCTTCTTTGATTCAGATTTTTACAGATACTGGACATGGAGCAGGGAAGTCAGTCGATAAGATTATCAATGAAACTGGAGATGCTTGGTCCTTCTTTTTGTGGAATACTGGTGTGAAAAAATAGACTTAGAATAGCTGTTCAGATTTATGAGTAATAAAGAGAAATATCATCAATTATTGGAAGTACTCGATTTGCCTGTTTATCAGACAGCGGATTGGTTGGATGCTATTATAGAGCAATCTTGTGATTGGGATGTGATATTTTCATTGAATGATAAGAATGAAGTTCAAGGTTTTTGGGTATATGTATTTAAAAAGCAATTGTTTTGGACTAAAATCACTATGCCTCCATTTACTCCATATATGGGGCCGAGATTATTTTATCCTGAAGGACTGAATGAATATGAAAGGATTAGCTTTGAAAATAAAGTCTTAGAAGATTTGATACAACAATTACCTGATTTTGCAGAGGTGAAATTGAAGTGGATGAGAGGATATAACAATTGGTTGCCTTATTATTGGAATTCATATCACCAACAAACTGCTTATACTTATGTAATTGAAGACACAAAAGATATTGATTTTGTATTCAAAAATTTTAAAAATAGCACTCAACGGCAGATTCGCAAAGCTGAAAGCAATATTATTGTTACTCATACTTATGAAGTGAATGTTGCTATAGAAATGTTGAGATTGAGCCTGAAAAACAAAGCTGAACATCTTGTAAATGAACAATTTTTGAAAGCTATTCATCAGGTAGCTATTTTACAAAAAAAATGTATAATTCTACAAGCTAAAGATAAAAATGAAGCACTTTTGGCAGCTATTTATTTAGTGTGGGATAAAGAGGAAATATTGTATTTGTATGGAGGATATGACGACAAATATAATGATAGTGGAGCCATGACTCTTTTATTTTGGGAGGCATTAAAATTGGCTCATCAAAAACAACTATCTTTTAATTTTGAAGGGAGTATGTTGAAAGGTGTGGAACGATTTTTTAGAAGTTTTGGAGCTGTTCAAAAACCTGTTTTTACATTGTCAAAAAATAAATTTCCCTACAATTTTATTAATGTATTTCGACAATAAAATTTATCGTTCGTTGAATAAATAACAGAGCTTTTTTCTTTTTCTATGGTTTTGATAAGCATTTCTATAAGTGCACTCAACCGCAAGTTTGATTCATCTTACATTTTTCCTCTCACCACATCTTCGAATCTCCAAATCTCCACATTTCCTCATTAACCCAACTTGCGCACTTTTACCAAAAACAAAAATAATTTACAGTTTTTTTCAATAAAACACCTGTGGGGAGGTACAGATAAAACCCAAATATTTCACTCTCAAAGGGATTAATCGGTTTGTAGTACACAGGGGGGTGTTGTCTTTTTAACCAAGGATACAGACCTTTGCTTTGATGTACTTCAAAAGTTCGATAAGGAAAAACCCTGAAACTGGAGAATTGGATGGCTACTATCGTTTGGTAGAGAGCTATCGCAATGCTTACGACCGAGTTTGTCATCGAACAATGTTGAATGTTGGTTTTCTCCCCGAAGTAAGCCCCGAACAATTAAACAAAACACGTAAACATATTATGGAACGTCTTGGAGGTCAACAGACCTTGTTTAAAGAGCAGGATTCCATAGTAGAGAAACTTACAATCGAGCTTTGGAACAGACTCATTACTGAAAAGAAAGTTGATATCGAGAAGTCTCATAGAATGATTGATACCGATACGATGAGTCACAAGCAGGCACGTGAGATAGGCGCCGAATGGATAGGCAAACAAGTATGGGAACAACTTAAACTTTCTTCTTTTCTATCCTCGTTGGGCTGGCGTGAAGACAGTGTTCAATTAGCGGCTACGCAGGTGATTAGTCGTGCAGTTTATCCAGCATCTGAATTAAAGACCAGCTGGTGGATAGAGGACAATTCTGCCATTTGTGATTTGACCGACTATAACCCTGAATCTATCAACAAAGACAAGCTTTACAGGAGTGCCTTAAAACTCTATTCTATTAAAGATGAATTAGAAGAACACTTATCCAAACGCACCAATGAGTTGTTTAATTTAGATGATAAAATCATCTTGTACGACTTAACCAATACTTATTTTGAAGGTAGGAAAGTAGATAGTAAAATAGCAGCTTTCGGCAAGAGTAAAGAGAAGAGAAAAGATGCTAAATTGGTTGTACTAGCAATGGTAATAAACCTTGAGGGATTTATTAAGTACACTGCCATACATGAAGGCAATATGACCGACAGCAATACTCTGAAGCAAATGATAACCAAGCTGCACAAGCATACACTTCCCTCACATAAACCTACCGTTGTATTGGATGCAGGGATTGCCACGGAAGAAAATTTGAAGATGATAAAAGAGCAGGGTTATCATTATGTTTGTGTAACCCGCACCAAGCTTAAAGACTTTGAACATGCCAAAGAAAATGGTCAGGTGGTCCATACCACAAAAAGTAAACAAGAGATAAAACTTCAAGCAGTGACCCTATCTGAACAGACCGATTATTTTTTGGAAGTGAATAGCCCAGCCAAAGCACTCAAAGAACAGTCAATGAAAACCTCTTTTGAGAAACGGTTTGAAGAGGAATTAGAGAAAGTAGCGATTGCTGTAACTAAGAAAAGTGGTGTCAAACGAATAGACAAAGTATATGAACGCATAGGACGAGCAAAAGAGAAATATCCATCTGTGGGAAGACTGTATGATATAGAAGTGATAGAAGATAAACAAAAAAGGATAGCCACAGAAATCCATTGGGAAAAGAATAGGAACAGAGACGAGCAGAAGCAATCTACTATAGATCATTACTTTTTAAGAACAGATTTGGATGTCAAAGACGAGAAGAGTCTATGGGATATTTATAACACGATACGAGAGATAGAGAGTAGTTTCCGCTGCCTAAAAACAGACTTAGATTTACGCCCTATCTACCATCAAAAGGACGATAGCACAATGGCTCATCTGCACCTTGGCATCCTAGCCTATTGGTTGGTAAACACGGTAAGGCATCAATTAAAAGCAAAAAACATCAAGCATAGCTGGTCAGAAATCGTTAGAATAGGCAATACGCAGAAAATAGTGGAGACTATAGGACAAAACACTTATAATAAATATATACAGATAAAACGTTGCACTGATCCAAATGAGGGCTTGAAGAAAATCTATGATGCTCTATGTATAAAACACTATCCTTACACCAAAAGAAAATCTGTAGTACACAAATCGGAAGCAAAAAAAATGAAACCCACAGTAAATGGGGAATTCCGCCTGATTGATGCGCAAGTTGGGTTAATCTTCGTGAACTTTGCGTAAAACTTTGCATCCTTTGCGGTTGAATTTCTAGAACCTCAATCAACAGCGTTTTCATTCGTAACTTGACCATCGTCTATTGACCATCGTCCATCGTTCTCACATCTCAATACCCACTACCCACTACTCACTACCCACTACTCACTACCCACTACCCACTACCCAAATTACTTAATCAGCTTCAGCAAACATTCTTTTGCTTTCCCACTTTTTAAACTTTCTTTAGCTTCAGCAATACCATCTGAAAGACTGATTTTTTTAAAAGTAGATATACCCAAACCAGCGTTGGCATAGACAACATTTTTTTGTGCTTCAGTTCCACCACCATTGATAATATCTAAAAAAATAGCTTTAGAATCATCTACTCCACCGTTAACAGCTAAGTCGTTTGCGTGCAATGCTTTGAATCCAATATCACGTGGTGAAAAACATTGTTCACCGTGAGCAGAAAATAGTTTTACCTCTCCAGTTAAAGATATCTCATCATAACCATCTAATGCATGTACGACTGAAAAACGGTCAGTACTATCTTGCAACAAATAATAATACAACCTTCCTACTTCCAAGCTATAAACACCCGCTACTTGCACTGCTGGTCTGCAAGGATTAGAAAGTGGACCTAAAATATTGAAAACAGTTTTTACACGCATATTTTTTCGTGCAGGTGCAACATGTTTCATTGCAGGATGAAAAAGAGGAGCATGTAGGATTGAGATATTTGCTTCATCTAATTGCCTTTTGATAATGTCTGGATGATTGCCAAATTTGACTCCTAATGCTTCCAAAATATTTGAAGAGCCACAACCAGATGAAACAGCATAGTTGCCATGTTTTGTTACAGGAATTCCAGCACCTGCAACTACAAAAGCAGATAAAGTAGAAATGTTAAAAGTATTTTTACCGTCACCTCCCGTTCCACACATATCAATAGTTTCTAATCCTCCTAAATCTACTGCAATACATAAATCGAGCAATGCACGTCTCAGACCTCGCAATTCATCGACTCCTATTGAACGCATATTTAAAGCGGATAAGAAAGCGGCAATTTCAATATCAGAATAAGCTCCTTCGCCAATTTGTTTCATTAGCTCATATATCTGATCTTCACGTAAGATTTCTCCTGCATACAATTGATGTAATATCTCTTTCATTATATCTCCGCATTTAACCAGTTGGCAAGTATTTCCTTTCCATATTCTGTCATGATAGATTCTGGATGAAATTGTACCCCATGCACAGGATAAGATTTGTGTTGGATAGCTTGTACAACCCCTCTTTCATCAGTAGCTGTCAATTCAAGGCAATCAGGAAGATTTTTTATAGCCCATGAATGATATCTTCCAGAAATAAATTCTTTGGGTAGCTCTTTGAATAAAATATCTTCAGAAACCACTATTGTATTTTTGGCTTTACCATGTATCACTTCGCCTACATTGTATAGCTCTGCTCCAAAATATTGACCTATTGCTTGGTGACCCAAACAAATTCCCAAAATAGGTTTATTTGTTGCATATCGCTCAAGTAGAGCCATCATAATTCCTGCTTCTTCTGGAAGTCCAGGTCCAGGAGAAAGTACAATTTTGTCATATTTTGCTACTTCATCAACCGTGATTTTATCATTTCGGATAACATCAATATCTGCTCCCAATTCTTTTAAAATATGCACGACATTATACGTAAATGAATCGTAGTTGTCCAACATTAAAATTTTCATCTCTTATAATTTTTCTGCTAAAATAATGGCCTTATTCAGTGCCATGAGCTTGTTTTCTACTTCTTGTAATTCATTTTCTGGTTGGGAATCTGCCACCACTCCAGCCCCTGCTTGGAATGTTAAAGTATTGTCTTTACTCAGAAAACTTCTGATAATAATTGCATGGTTAAAATTTCCATCAAAATCCATCTGTCCAATTGCTCCACCATAAAAACTACGAGTAGAACTTTCGATTTCATCTATCAATTCCATGGCTCTATATTTGGGAGCACCACTTAAAGTGCCTGCTGGAAAAGTATCTCCTACCATTCTGAATCTTGAAGTTTCTGGATGTAATTTTCCACTTACTTTAGATACTAAATGTATCACGTGTGAAAAATATTGTATCTCTTTATAAACATCTACTTTGACATCAGTTCCACAGCGACTCAAATCATTTCTCGCCAAATCTACTAGCATTGTATGCTCTGCATTTTCTTTAGGATCTTCTGATAACTGTTGGGCGATTTCTGCGTCTTTGGCATCATCTCCTGACCTCCTGAATGTTCCTGCAATTGGGAAAATAGATACTTTATCTTCATTGATCACCAATTGAGCTTCAGGAGAAGAACCAAATATCCTATATGAACCCATATCAAAATAAAATAAATAGGGTGATGGGTTGATAGAACGTAAAGCTCTATATACTTGAAAATCATCTCCTTTGAATTTTTGATGAAATTTTCTAGCTAAAACAATCTGAAAGACATCACCACGATAGCAATGACCAATTCCTCGCTTCACCATTTCTATAAAATCTTCATTTTTTAAATTAGAAGTCTTTTCACCATTACGTTTGAAATCATAAATCGGTTGTTTGTTCTTCTTGATGGCTTGAACAATATTATCTACTTCTAAAGTATCTAATTCTTCATTATTGACAGTAGTTGTTACCAAGTGGAGTTGATGATTGGAATGGTTGATAGCTATGATATATCTATATGCATTATAAACCATAGTAGGAATCTCGTTGTCGTCATTTTGCAACTTGATATCTTCCATAAGATGAACAGAACTATAAGTCATATATCCAAATAAGCCCTTATGAATAAAAGCCAATTGTTCTTTGCATACAGATTCAAACATTCCTTTAAATTCTTCAATAGAAGCAACTGTGTTTTCATGGGTTACAGCATGTTCATACTCGGTATCTGGTAATTGTGCGTAAAATATATCATTTACTATTTTGAATCCAGCTATTGCTTGCACGCAGATATAGGAGTAGGTATGCTCAGTGCCGTGATAATCAGAACTTTCCAACATGATAGTATTTGGAAATTGATCTCTCAATGCCAAATAAATACTCACAGGCGTCAGCGTATCTGCCAGTATTTGTTTTGTATGCACATGCAATTGATATCGTTTCATTTTCATATTTTTTCAATAAAAAAAGGCTCACTTTATGCGAGCCTTTTAATAATATATTTACATACTTCTTCAAGCCCACCTAAGAAGGTAAGTTCCACCACCATGCTTGAATTGTATTATTTTGTCTCATTTTTATTTTCTAAGACAAATTTAGTATTTGCATATTAAAATCAAAATTTTTTTCTATTTTTTTCAATCCAATTCAAATTCTTTAATACATTGCATAATGTGTTGCATTTGATAATTGAACTTAGAGTTTTATATTTTCATGCTTCGATTTAATAGAAAAATTTAATGCAGTAAAAAATCAATATTTAATACAAATTCTATGATAATATAAATACGTATAAGTTAGACTATCAATAATATACATTGTACTTTTTCTAAAAAATATTTTTCAAAACTCTTGTGCTTGTATTGTAATTTTATTAATTTGTTTTGGAATTATACTACTATTAAAGTTGTTAATATTTCAACAGTAAAAATTAATGCTTAATTATAAATAAATTTATCCAATGGCTTATGAATAGATTTATACATTACGTCGGATTATTTATATTTTTCACTACTTGCCATATTCCAAACGGATATGCAGGAGATATTGTCATTAATGATAGTAAATTAAGGTCAACAGCTAATACCCATATTACAGGAATCGATGATTTCATAGTCAAATCTGGAATAAGTGAATCTAATAATTCAGGTACTATGCATATATCTGGAGATATTTCCAATTTGGGAATTATCACTTCTGATGGATATGAGATTTTAAAAGGCAATAGCAATCAGACGATAACGGGAGTACATACTAATTCTTATCTAGGAAATGTATTTAAAGTCCAGCCCGCCAATACAGATATAATCCTAGGCTCAGATTGGGAGATGCGTACTTTTGACTTTGGAAGCAATGCAGGCAAAGTACAGTTTCCTAGTGCAGATACCGCTAGAATAATGAGCTATGCAGATACCGCCATAAAAAATTATGATTCGACAAGATTTTTTAATGTCAATAGCCAGCACGGTACACTGAAACGAGCAGTGCAGACTATCCATAAATATGCATTGCCCGTAGGGAGTGATATAGCCAAGTATCGTTTGATGGATTATTATCCAATAAGTGCACAGAGTGGCTATGTGGGATTGAGAGTGGTGAATGGAACGCCGAGTGCTACACCCTTACCTGCTAGCTATGTGAGAGTGTATAGTTCAGGATTTGAATCTGTTCCTTATGGGACAGGCTGTATATCAGGAGCCTTTTCAGGCAGCGTGATGTTTGAATGTCTGACAGACCATTATTGGGATATTTCTACCCCTAATGCTTCTTCACAGTATTTTGTAGAAGTATTTAATCCTACTTGTTATATGCAACTAAGTGGAATGGATGTGGTAGGGCCAAGAAGAGTACTTAGAGTACCTGGGACTGTACCCAGCAACGCATGGTTTGATATCACCAATGTAGAAGATGTAGAAGATTTGCCTATATCAGACAATTTCTGTTTATATACGGACTGGACAAGAACGAGAGATACTGTTCCAGGAGGCATCTATGAGGGAGGAGGATTGCTAGCACTTGCTACAGGGACATTCTATCCTTTGCCTGTAGAGCTGACAAACCTCACCGCTACAGCCAATGAGGAGCTACACCAGATAGAACTTCAATGGACGACAGCTTCGGAGAAGAATGCAGATAGATTTGAAGTGTTACGCTCTACCGATGCTAAGACCTTTGAGAAGATAGGCACAGTCTCTGCGCATGGCAATTCCAATACACCTCAACAATATTATTTTACAGATGAAAATGTAGAAGATAATATCCTCTATTACTATCAATTACGACTTATCGACTATGATGATACCCATACACTTTCCAATGTAGTAACAGCTCAGTTGACAGACGAATCACAAGGAGATTTAAGTGTATATCCCAACCCGACAGATGATATATTGATAGTGTCCAAACCATTTGATAGAGCAGTACTACTCAATATGATGGGACAATATCTGCTCAGTGCACAAAGTACGGATAGATTATCTCTGAGAGGAGTAGCCGCAGGAACATATATTTTGCAAGTAGAGATAGTAGGACAGGTAACAAATTTCAAGGTTCAAAAACTTTAAGAGCCAAGAATCAAGAATCAAGAATCAAGAATCAAGAGTCAAGAATCAAGAGTCAAGAATCAAGAGTCAAGACAATGGAATTATGAGCTTCCCTAAATAGGGTTGACCGTTTTGGTTAATAATTCATTTATTTATCTATAATAACCATCGGACAATTATGAGCCTTTGGTTCTTTTCTTGGTTTAAAGTTAAGGTGGCTCGATGCCACCTTAACTTTATAATTACCTTCGGCATAAATAATCACCTTCGGTCTTTCTTGGTTGTCCAAATCTAACAAAGTTTCTTTAAACTCCAAAGGAGAGTACTCATTATTAAAGGCAAGGTGCAACCGTGATTTGTTATAATGGTTGACCGCTTTTTTTGTTTTCTTTTTCAGGGTTTTAAAATCCGGGATGTGCCAATGCTTAAGGTATTCGTTCTTAATTGTTCCATTAATCCTTTCAGCAAAAGCATTATCCTGTGCTATTTCACCCATACTGACCCTTATGCCATTACTTTTTAATAGCCGAACATATTCCTTACTGCCATACTGAGAGCCTCTGTCGGAGTGGTGAATCATGTTTTCTAAGCATTGTGTCGGTATTTTACTTAAAGCCATTTTCAGCGCATTAATGTTGCATTGTGTCCTCAAATTATCTCCGACGTTATATCCCAAAATCTCTCGTGTATAAACGTCAATGATAAAGACCAGATAATAAAACTTACCGTTTATGTCAAAATAAGTAATATCGCTTTGCAGTACCTGATAAGGTCTGGTTACCTGCATTCCTTCTATGAGATTGGGATAATCAAACCACGCTGGAATTGTTGTTCTAGTATAGTTTTTCATCGCTTTGACACGGTAGCCCAATTCCATAAAAACTTCACAAAACTTGTCTCTGCCCATTGTTTTAGGCAGAAGTGCTTTGTATAACTTCTCCACCCCACATCCCGGATGATCTGTTCTGATTACATCTACTTGATGTATTAAATCATTTAATTCCATATCAAACAATTCTTGCCGTTTGCGACTTTTATGAACCGCTTGCTTGCTTATGTCTAACATCTGATACATACTATTTAAACTGTAATCTAGAGCTTCTCTATGGTCTTGGAACCACCAGAGTGTTGGGTGTTTGAGTTTTTTTTAATATCAATATCGAACTGTTCCTTGGCTAGGTCTATCATTTTTTCCAAGTAATCAATATTCATCTGTTTCTGACCAACAGCACGTTCAAGCTCTTTAACACGAGCTTCTAGAAGTTTGATTTTTTCTGATTGACTATTTTTCATCTCAACGACTTGAATGGATTTTTTGTTATAATTGGAATATTTGTAAATCCAACTGTAAATTGTTGCATTACCAATATCATAAATTCTTTCCATTTCACAAACCGAGGATTGACCAGATTCGTATTCTTGAACAATCTTTAATTTGAAATCTTCTGAAAACCTGCGTTGTCTTTTAATTCGTTTTTCACTCTTTAACATAAAATTCTGTTTTAAAAAGTGGTCAACCTATATCAGGGAATGACATTATGAATTATGAATGAAAAATGCTGGTGGTTGAGACGGTCATTGAGACGGTCATTGAGCTTGTCGAAATGCTGTTGAAATGCTGTCGAAACCATGGAGAGAAGTGAGAAGTGAAAAGAGAGAAGTAAGAAGTAAAAAGAGAGAAGTAAGAAGTAATTCCTAACCCCTAATATCTAATCACTAACAACTAATAACTAAATAATATGAAACGATATATTTTTACACTACTACTAGCTATAGGTAGTATTCAGACATTAGGAGCGCAAGGCGTAGCCATTAATACGAGTGGAACAGACCCTGATTCAAGTGCGGTGCTAGATTTGACATCACCCACTGTCGGAGGAGGATTATTAGTACCACGGTTGCAGTTGGGCAATGTAGGTATTACCTTCAGAGATGGACCAGCACCACATTTGATGGTTGCCAATCTCAATTCGACTTATGGAAGTGGCAGTAAATTCAATAGCGGCATAGGTTTTTATCGCAATGCTGGCACGAAAGCATTACCCCAATGGGTGCGTCTATTGGAAGCGACAGACTCCAATTCATTTTGGAGTACTTATGGCAATGCAGGTACTGTCGATGGTACACATTTCATAGGAACGACCGATAATATTCCACTCAATTTTAGAGTGGCCAACCAAAAAGCAGGTAGAATAGGAAATCCTGGGGATGGAAGTGTGTTTCTAGGTTATCAGGCTGGAAATAATGATAATAAATCAAATAATCAAAATGTCGGGATAGGTTACAGAGCAATATATAGTAACATTAATGGAGATTTTAATATTGCAATTGGAACAGAAGCGCTGTTGTCTAATTTATCTGGGTACAGAAATATTGCAATTGGCTATAATTCTATGTATATGAATTCAATAGGTAATTCAAATACTGCTATTGGTTATAGTACTCTTTACTCCAATAATGATGGGAGCAGAAATACTGCTATTGGAATAAATTCAATGAATAGTAATATTTCTGGCAATGATAATACTGCAGTAGGATGGTCATCTTTAAATTCTAATATTTCAGGATCTGATAATACAGTATTAGGTTCCGCTGCATTATCTTTTAATCAAAATGGTAGCTATAATACTGCTATTGGAAGAGAAGCATTATTTGGGAACTTATTTGGTAGTGCTAATACTGCAATAGGATCTCAAGCTCTTTATTCCAACACAACAGGTAGCTTTAATACTGCCAATGGCGTAAATGCTCTACAATCTAATTCTACTGGGAATAATAATATTGCTTCAGGTGATAATGCTCTAAGTTCAAATTCTAGTGGGTCATTAAATGTGGCAATAGGAACAAGCGCATTATATCACAATACTGACAGAAGTAATCTAGTTGCCATCGGAGATAGTGCATTATTTAATAATGGTGTAGGTGTGTCTTATTCAACAGATGGCATAGAAAATACAGCCGTAGGGAGCAAAACTTTATTTGCTAACACAACTGGTTCTTATAATACGGCTATTGGAAGTAAAACATTGTATTCCAATACCATAGGAATTGTCAATACGGCAACTGGAGTGAATTCTTTATATTCCAATACATCAGGATATTCCAACACGGCAACTGGAGTGAATTCTTTATATTCCAATACCACAGGATTTTCCAATATGGCAACTGGAATGAATTCTTTATTTTCCAATACATCAGGATATTCAAACACGGCAACTGGAGTGTATTCTTTATATTCCAATACCACAGGGTTTTCCAATATGGCAAATGGAATGAATTCTTTATTTTCCAATATATCAGGAAATTTCAATACAGCTACAGGCTATCAGTCTTTAGTTTCCAATACCATGGGAAATAATAACACAGCTTATGGCTCTTATGCCCTTGTTAACTTAATAAGTGGAAACAATAATATCGGCATCGGTTATAATGCACAAGTGCCTAATGCTAATGGCGATAATCAAATAAGAATGGGTGATAATGATATTACCTATGCTGGTATTCAAGTGGCATGGACAGTAACGAGTGATCGTCGTTGGAAAGAAAATATTATTTCTACACCTTTGGCTTTAGCTTTTGTCAATTCATTGAAACCTGTTGCTTATACTCGTAAAAATGATGAAAGCCATCATACAGAATATGGATTTATAGCTCAAGAGGTAGAAGATGCACTCCTTAAAGCAGGTGTTGATCCAGCTGGTGTCATTACAAAGGATGATGATGGAATGTATAGTTTGAGATATAATGACCTCATGGCTCCTATGGTGAAAGCTATTCAAGAACTCAGTAAAGAGAATGAACAATTGAAAGCAGAAAACGCTAGTTTGAAATCTGACAATGAAAATGAAAAAACAGAAAATGCAAATATAAGAGCAACATTAGAAGCTCAAAAGATGGATATTGATGCCCGACTCTCTAAGTTGGAGACACTTTTGAAGGTAGGGCAGTATGCTGAGAAGTAGTTGAATAATGAAATAATGTGGAGTGGAGATTTGGAGATTTGGAAATGTGAGAATGTGAAGATGTTGTGAGAGGCGAGAGGAAAGATGAAAAATGCTGTCGAAACCATGGAGAAGTACGATTTACGAAGTACGAAAGCTGGTGGTAGATGTTTTCGAAACCAACCGCAAAGTACACTAAGTTTCTATGCAAAGTACACAGAGTTTAATGAAGTAATGAAACAATGAAGTAATGTGAAGGTGGTTTGGGACAAATTACAATTGCCTCTATTGCTTCACTTCCCTCTTCCAAATTTGTGATAATGCCAAAGTAAATGCACTTAAAAACAATAATGATGCAACAACAAATAGTGCCTCGTTACTAAACGGTACAAGTGTGTATGTGAAAGCTGCCATTCCTTGAATGCCCAAAACTGCTTCATTTAATACCACTCCCAATAAAAATGCAAATGCTGCAAATTTTGCCAATGGAGTTGCTCTTAATAATCGATTTTGGAATGCATATCCAATAATAAATAAACTATATACACCTAATAATATCAGATGTATGTAAGCAATAACTATTGATCTTAAGCCAAATACTAAATGACTTAATGAAGGAATGATAGATATTGTTTGTAAGATAAATTTAATGGTCATTGCAAAAGTAGCTCCATAAAAGAAAATATTTATCCAAGCATTTTTGTTATGTCTAAACTGAATGATAATTGGGAAACTTTTATACAAGATGCCCAGCCATGCATACATCTGAATGAATGTCATGATAACAGTTATTACGTATAACCAAACAGGTAACTTAGCCCATAAAATGGATAGGAGATAAGTGGGAATAACAGTAATGGCAAACAGATTAAAATATTTTTTTAAATCAGGGAAGTCACTTGGTAACCAAGCTACAATCAATGCCATGCTTGCAAAAAAGAACCAGCCATTATATTGAAAATGTAGATAATAGTATATCGAACCTAAATAATAGTTGTGGGTAATTGTTTTGGTCGCCATCATATAGGCAAGATACAAAGGTCCCAAAGCAGCAATGATATTGACTAATACTCCTGCTATTGCCCAAGGTTTAAAAGATGTATTTTTAGGGAGCTGTTTACTGTCCTTGATGAATATATATGCAAAAAGGATAGCAACAACTATAGATAATGTTGAAAATGTGATTGATACAGCTTTATAACCTTGAATAGTAAATGAAATCAACATCCCATAAGCAACTATAAGGTTGAAAATAACTGTAAACGTATATCTTTTTCTTTGTTGTGAGCTGATATATGGAGCTATGAGCATAGCCAATCCTGAATAAAGAACATGGGTAATCCATCCTGCAAATGCAAAATGAGAATGAGCATGTAAAAGATTTTTTTGATGAAAGAAAGGAAAGTCAAATGCGATTTTGTATCTCATTAAAGCACCAAAAAGTGCTACTAAGCTGAGGTTGAAAATTCCCCATAAAATCCATTTTCTATATGATTGTATTTGTTCCATAAAACTAAAAATAAAGCTTGCGATTTATAATTTCTACTTCTTTTTGAGTACTCATTTCTTTTAATGTCCGAATAACAGTCTCCACTCTCAAACAAGTATATTCTGCTATTTGTTGTCGTGTGAATGGAATTAAAATCTTCCCATCAACACCTAGGTTTTTCTTATAATGCTGCAAAAATAATTTAATTTTTTCTTTAGAGTGATTGCTTAACCAAATTGAAGCAAAATAAGAGATGTCATCTATTTTTTTAGCCTGATGATGAATCAGTTGTAATGCAATGTCGGGATAATCCGATAAAATATTATTAAACTTTTCTTTTTCTATCCTAATGATAATACTATTAGATAAGGCTTGAGCTGAATTGAGATAGGGTGAATTCAATATTAAAGATGACTCACCAAAACTTTCTCCTGCATTATATATAGCATGTGTGAAAATTTTCCCTTCAGGATGAACAAAAAACTCTTTTATTTCTCCTTGTATGACTTGAAAATAAAAATTGGCTGGTTTCCCTACTTTGTAAACAAACTCTTTCTTCTTAATTTTCTTTGCAACACCACCGTATGCTATTAGAATATTATTATCTATCTGCATAAAGATGAGGAGTTTAAAATTTGGCTAAAAATGATAATTGCACTAATCTAAATATGTGCTATTTAAACTAGTGCAATTATTACATGTTTTGTTGATTTCCTAAATCTTCAAAAAGGTAAGATTATTCTACAATAAATGTACCTTTCATCATTGCAGAGTGACCAGGGAATGAACACAAGAATTCATAAGTACCTTTTGCAGGTGCAGTAAATTCTACTTCAGCAGTTTCGCCACCACCGATAGTTTTTGTATGTGCAATCACTTCGTCAGCAAGGCTTGCAGGAATATAGTCATTATCTTTTGCATTGATGGCTTCAATAGCAAATGCTGCTAAATCAGAACCTTCTTTCAACAATACAAAGTTGTGTCCCATTGATGCGATAGGCAATTTACCTGTGTGATGCAATGTAAGTTTTACTTGTTGTCCTTCTTTTGCAGTGATTTCAGATACGTCATATTTCATATCATCACCTGCATTGATAGTTACTTCTAATGGCTCAAGAGCTACTGCTTCAGTTGCTGCTGGTTCTTCTGCTACTGGTGCTGTTGAAGTTTCACTAGTGTTGTTACAAGCTGCAAATAAAAATGCGCTACTTGCTAATGCTAAAAATACTTTTTTCATTTTAATAGGTTTTTTAAATGTGAAAAGAATAAAGATTTTATACGGTTAAAAGTTGTTCTTCTAAAGTAATAGATTTAGGGAACAAGATATTATTTTCTAGGTGGATATGCAAGTGCAAATCGTCTTCAAACTCCTTTAATAACGATAAGGTAACTCTGTAGGTATTACATCCGTCTTCTGGTGTGGTGTAATTGTTTGTTAGTGCAGAAATTTTTCTAAAACGCTCGCCTTCAGTATCGTGTTCGTGCATCATATTTTTGATTGGATTTTGTACGGTTCCGAATGATGCTGATACTTCAGATTTTGTTGCTTGAGCTTGAACCATTTTTCTAATATAAGGGAAAAGCACTAATTCTTCCTTTTTCATGTGCATAGCCAATTCTCCAACTGATGCTTTGAATAATTGCTCCACTTCTAATAATTCTGGATGGCGATCACCATGTACTCTTGCGATTTTTTCAAGGTATGGAATAATTTCAGTTGATTTAGATTCAACGTATCTGTGGTGCTTTTTCTCAATATAATCTGCCAATAAATCTAATGGCCAAGAATTATAATCTATACTACCACCTGCTTGTTGTTGTAGTATATTGTTGAGGTCATTGATGACTTCATCAGATGAAATATTCATTTCTTGACATACAGCATCGACACTTCTATTGCCATTGCAACAAAAATCAATTCCTCTACTTTTGAATACGCTAGCCGCTCGATAATCTTGAGCCACTAAGTCTCCTACGATTGTTTCTTTTGTAATACTCATGTTGAATTTATTTAAAATTGTTATTTTTTTTGTGCTATTAATACGATTGCATTCATGTGCTTTTGATATTTTTTAAAGACATCTCTCATTTCGAGGATTCGCTTTCTTGCGGCTCCATTCCTGATGACATTCCATCCTATTTTAAAAAATCGCAATAATCCTTCATCGTCTATGATTCTGCCATATTCTAATAAGCTCATGTCGTTTTTAAATACTTTAAGGACTTCGAATCCTTCATCTTCTAATAGTTTTTTCCATTCCTCTTCTGTCAGAGGTCTTGCATTTACTTTGATAGCATAAGCTAAATCTTTCTGAATGGTAGCTTTTAAGGATTCATCAATATCTACTAATCCCAATTCATGAATGGCATACAATCCTCCTTTCTTCAATATCCTATGGGCTTCTCTGATGATTTCAGATTTCCTATGGTCGGCTTGCATAGTGAGCATCGCTTCTCCATATACTTTGTCTTTTGAGTTTTCAAGAAGAGGAGTGGAGTTGGCATTGCTGAATATAAATTGAATATTTTCTCCTTTGATTTTTTGGCTTAAAGAACTTACCACTTCATTGTCAGCATCGATTCCTGTGTATGTCAGAGGTGACTTGGCAATAGTTAACGAAGCTGTATATCCCATACCAGGTGCAAATTCTACTATATTGTCTTGCTTCGTAATATTTAATCCATCAACTAACTTTTGGGTGAGTTCTTTCCCTCCAGGACGCAAAACTCTTTTTCCCATTTTGGCTAATATCCAATGTCCTTGTGCTTTTGAAAAATCTTTAACTTCCATGATTATCTTTTTACTGAGTTAATATTCTATTCTTTCAATGCCAAGCTAATTTATTAGTAACAGACTTTGACTTTCGTTTGCACTAGTATCTTAACTTATTATTCAATTATTTGTTCAATTTACTTTGTTTCAACTGTTAATAAATAACTATTTTTTAATATTGTTATACCAAATTGAAATAAACAAAATACTTTAACTATCTCCATTCCTACATACCAATAATGTAAAGTAGATGGTGTTATTGGCCCTCCATCTATTACAAATTGAGCTCGTGCATCTAAAGTTGGCAAGAGCCAAACTGTCTGAGCAACAAGAAGGATAACTGGAATGAAATAAGCAATATTGTTTTTGGAAATGATAGTGTTTTTATTGGCAAAATATAAATTGGTAAATACGACTATTGCAAATAACCATTCTACTTTATTTAAAGCTCCAAATACTAATCTTCCAATTCCTAATCCAAGTGGAACATTGATACCGGGTGCCAAAAACTTCAACCACGATTCCATGAAACTGATTGCTCCGACAAAACCTAACCAAAGAAATATGGCAACTATTGCGACAGGTAATTTTTGTGATTTCATATCAGTGGTCTGAAAGATGAGTTGGTATAACGTTGCATTTTGACTTGGAACATTTCTGCCATTCGTTCTCCTTGCCATTTGGCTCTATCTGCTCGCTCTCCGAAATAATAATAATCTACCGTTTCTGAGAATAGTTTTATCCATCTTTCAAAATGCTCTTGTGCTACTGGTAAAAAAGCATGAGGAGGAAATGGTGCGCCAAAGTAGGTGTGTTCATCTAATAAAACTGTTTGCCAAAAGCGGTACATCTTTTCCAAATGTTCTGGCCATCTGTCTTGAATGACATCATTAAAAACATCTTTCAATAGTTCATCTTGTTGAACTTTCCCGTAAAATTGGTCAACCAATAAACGAACATCTTCTAAGGTTTCTATTTCTTTCTTTTGTATCATTATACGAATGATTTATACAAATCTGGCGATAAATACATGATTAAGTAAAAAATAGCAAATCCGCCAAATGCAATCAATAAAGCCCACACCCATGCAGGAATAGCTTTGGGTGTTTCAGATCCTGTTACTACAAATACGTCATTTCGTTCACTTCCATAAGCATTGACAGTAATAGGGATTTGGTCATTGACAATTTCATTTTCTTTCAAGCCTACTACGGCAATAGCAGGTCCATTTCTTACTTCAAATGGTATAGAGCGAATTCCCTCCACATTGTCAGTTGATTTTGCAACTATTTTTAATGTATGTTTCCCATCTGGTATCTTAGTGGTGTCAAATACAAATTTTACTGGTGAAGCAAATTCTGCAAATGGATTTGGGTCGTCATCTAAAAACAGTTTTACTGTCCTATTTTCTTCCATAGATATTTTTTTATTCTACTACAATGTTTTTAATATGATCTGGCTCAGTTTCTTTAGGATTGACTAAAAATTTCACACTTAGATATAAAGTAGCTAATACTATAAATACTGCAGACCATATAATGATATAATCAGTTTCTCCTTGAGGTCCTGCTCCATGTGTGATACCCTTTAATATATCAGGTTGCTTTTCTTGACAGACATCACAAGCCAGAAGGGATGAAATATTCCACAAGGAGAGAGAAAATAGGATGATAATAATTTTTTTCATTATTGCTCTTTTCGTCTTTTGAACTATTTCCAATAATTATTGGCTTGGGCAATAGTTTGAAATTCAATGGCAATAACATTAGCAGATGCTATTAACTGAGCAGTGTCACTGGCATAATCTTTTCTCAAACTTTTTCTTATTTCTGGATCAGTTTGGATGGCTGCAATAGATTTTCTTGACATTTTAATAGCCAATTCTCTTCCTTCTTGTGGTGTCTTTGTAATCAAAGATTCTAACCAAATTTCTTTGTTTTCCATATATGTTATTTTTTAGCGGTTGATTCAATCATTTCTCTTATTTTTTTCACATCATCTGCAGTGACTGCAGGAGCACTGTTGCCCCAGCTACTTCTTTCGTGTGTTGCGATAGCAGATATTTCTTCATCGGATAAACTTTCAGAAAATGGAGGCATTACACCATATTCTGCTCTTGCATCATATCCTTGCAAGATGATTTTTATGAGTGTTTCTGGATTGGCATCATTCACAATTGGACTTCCAGCCAATGGAGGGAATGCTCCAGCAAGCCCTTTGCCATCAGCTTGGTGACATGCAGAACAAGTATTGGTATATAATACTGCACCGTCCAATCCTGCTGGTACATCACCATTTCCTGCTTTTGCATTTTCTTTCTTGGTAGATGGAATAAAATCTGAAGCAGGTTGCTCCCCGATAGTGGGTTGTTTTAAAGATGTTAAATAGGATACTAAATCTAAAGCTCTTTGTGTAGCAACGATCTTTTTGTTAGGGTCTTTTAAGAAATTAGCGGGTACTGCTACTACGACATCTTTATCTGTCACTTGACTGGCTTCTTTTTCTTCAAACAACCAAGGATATCCTGGCATTACTGACTCTTTTACAACAATTCTAGGGTTGTAGAGGTGAAGTAAATGCCATTCTTTGCCAGATTGACGTTTGCCGACATTGGTCAAGTCTGGACCTGTTCTCTCACTGCCTAGTACTGAAGGAGATTGTCTCCAAATATCTATTCTCTTTTTACTATAAAAATAATCTGAAGGAATCGAAGGGCGGTCTCCCCATACCTTGTCCATTTCGATATTACGAACTTGTTGGGTATGACAAGCCATACAGTTTTCAGAGTTATATATTTTTAAGCCATTTAATTGTTGTTCACTGAAAGGCTCCATCGAAGGGAGTGCTTGTACTTTATCCATTTGATAGGCAGGAATTACAGCTATCAATATGCTTAAAAATACATATACAGTAAGTGAAGTAAGGACTAAATTTTTATGATTATTATTTAAGTTGAGCATTGGAATGTCTTTTAAGCGTTTACAGTATTCGATAAAGAAAGAGAGTCATTGCTGATGGTTATTGGTTTTCTAACCATCACATAAAAGTTAAATGCAAATATGAGATGCGATACAAACATCAGTGAGCCTCCAATGGCACGCCATACCCAATAAGGTTGCATCAATATAACTGAGTCAATAAATGGATTGCCTTCTATCCAACTCAAACCTTTTAATGTTCCTCCTGTCATCAATGAAATCATGTAAGCAAATAGTCCAATAAATGCCATCCAGAAATGTGCTCCAACTAGAAATTGTTTAGGTTCATTTCCAGTAAGTTTTGGTAAAAGAACATAGATACATGCCCATAAGATAAAGGTGATAATACCATACATCGTCATGTGTGAGTGTGCTACGTTAAAGTCGTTAAAGTGCCATACAAAGTTGGTAAATCTAAATGCTTGAAGACTTCCTTGTGTAGAACCTACAAAGTAAAATATAACTCCTACTAAGAAGAATGGAAGAACATAACTTTTTGAGATTTCATGTCGGCTGCCTCTCATTGTCATCAAGAAGTTAGTTGTACCTGCCACTACTGGAATAAACATTCCCGCACTGAATACAATTGCTATTGTCTGTAACCACCAAGGCAGTGGACTAAAAATAAAGTGATGTGTTCCAATCAAAGTATAGAATAACATCTGTGTCCAGAATGCTAGAACTCCTAATGAATAGGAATAAATCGGCTTGTTTAATGTTGATGGAAGATAATAGTATATCAATCCTAATGTGAATGTCATGAACCACATCCCAACTCCTTGGTGCATATAGTACCCTTGAATGACAGTTTCACCTAGTCCATTTTGAAAGAAAGGTTGATAGGCAATTGTAACAATGGTCAATGTCCAAAGCAATGCTCCAAATAAATACCAATTAGAAATGTATATTTCTTTGACTGTTCTCTTTGCGACTGTTTTATAGAAATTGATAAAAGTCATGATAAGACCAATCGCAAATAGTGCCATCACCGGCCAAATATATTCACGATATTCACCACCACCATTATTGATACCCATCATTAAACATAAGTCTCCAAGAATGACGGCAGCATTCATTAAGAACCATGCACGCCAAGCCATTTTATAACTATATATTGTAGTGTTGGATGTTCTTGAAATGACATAATATGCCAATCCTACCATTGCAAATGATGCCCAGCCCCAAAAAACAGTATTTGTATGAACAGGTCTAAGCCTTCCAAATGATAGCCATGAAACAGTGTCCACTTCTGGCCAAGCAAGTTTCATACCTGCATATTGACCTATTGCTGTTCCAAATACTAACCAAAAGACTGCTGCTCCTACATACCAAATCACCACTTTTTTGAGTTCTTCTGGTGTTTCTAAATTTAATTTTGCTCTTTTCTTTTCATCAACAAGAGGATTATTGGGGTCGTGAGTGACTTGAGCTATAATACCTTTATCATCGATTGCATTGGTATTACCACCCAATTCATTTCCACTTAATTTATAGTTGAGTGCTTCTTTTCTCTTTTCTAATAGATTATCTATTTCATTATCATTGAGACCAATAATCTTTTCATTGAATAAATGTTTGTTTTGAGTATCTTCTTTTTTCCTCATACCACTGAGGTAATCCGATATTCGAATATAAATGATGACAACTGCCACCATCATGACAATTGCAATGAGTAATATTGTTCCCAATACAGCTGGACTTAATTGCCAGTTGTCAATATTGGGATTAGCTTGAGGTTGCGCAAGTGCTGAAAATCCTGAAAGTAATAAAGGAAGGAGTATCGACCTTTTATTGAGTGTTTTGAGTTGATAAAGATTCACAATTCTTTTTTTCATCGTATTAAAATTGATTTGCCTGATTTTATTTTAGTTGCTAGGTCGTAAATAGTTGTTGTTTCTAACATTTTTTTAAGTTCAGCCCTTATTTTGATAAATTTATCATGCATAGGGCAGGGGACAGCAGCATTGCATTCACTTAAACCCAATCCACATCCGTTATATACAGAATCTCCATCTATAGCATAGACAATTTGGCTGATTTTTATTTCATGCATTTGGTTTTTTGAGATTTCAAAACCACCATAAGGGCCTTTGGTAGATTGTATAATCTGATTTTTAGTCAATATGCCCAATAATTTTGCTGTGAAAGCTTCAGGTGAACCTGCATTTTGGGCGACATCTCCCAATTTCACTCTGTTGTCGTTCAGCGATTGGGTGGCAATATAGATAGTTGCTCTGATAGCATATTCGCAAGATTTTGAAAACATATCTTATTTTGAATGATTCTAAAGCAAATCTATGAAAATATTTCATTTCGGATAACTTTATCCGAAATAATTTAAAGTTAATTTAAAATGAAGATATAGTTTTGGGGCAAACCTCCCTCTTTTATTGAGTTTTTAGTGCTTAGAACACCATTTTCTCATCTGTCGGACTGCTGAGATATATTGAATAAATTGTTCTATTTCTTCCATGTTGATTGAAGACCCGATTTTATCTTTTAAATATTTTTGAATAGGCTTTAGTTGTCCGATTTGAAAACTCCATTCCCATTCGGAGATTTTGGAAAGAAATGATTTGTCATTAATAAATATTTGTTCGTTGTTGTAGTCTATTTTTTGAATAATTATTTGTGTCAAATCTCCTATTGGAAAAAAATTATGATCGACATCAATATTTTCCAATTGTTGTATTGTTCTAAGTTTTTTCCCAGCTTGAACTTTCTGCCAAAATGTATATTCATCTTCTGGAAAATAAATAAGAGGTGTTTGTTGATTTTTTAGCTGTGAATTCATACAATTCAAAGTGTAATCTATAATGTCTATGGAAGAGAAGTAGGTACGAAATTCATCTCTTATTTCAATGTTTTGAGCAAAACATAAATTTCCTTCTGGAGGTGCCTTCTCTAGATATTCTAAAGCTAAAATTTTAGAAAATTGTTCTATTATATGAGGATTCAGATTTGAGATTTTTTCTTGCTCCGACTGTTTTGACTTTTTATATATCCATAATGGGAAACTCTGAAATTGGATATCTTGATAATAAGGGACAAATGCTAAGTTGTGTGTTATAATTCCCTTTATATTATCGTTGTCAGGAAAGTAATTCAAATAGGTATTTCTATTATCTGAGATGGTTTTCCTAAAATTTTTATCTGGTTTATCATTCTGAAATGAAAAAAGGAAGGACAGTAAATTGATTTCACTATTGTGCTTAATATCAATTTCTTTCAAGTCGGTAGAGAAAATACTTGTGTTGAATAATTCTTCGATTAAAAAACTCTTTTTAGTATTTGAATTGTATTGCTCATCCATACTGAATAAAGTTATTGCTAATAATATTGAAAAATGGCTTTAGAAATAATTTTTTTTGATAAAAAAGAGAGCTGCCAATATTCCTTGACAGCTCTCCTCTTTCTAAACACATTTTATACACAATAGCTTCATTCCTTACTATATAGCTACTTCAACTTCTTTAGTCTTTTTGATAGTGATTTTTCCTTTTACGGGAGTAGGGTTGGAGATAATATCTAGAACAGGGCATAATGCTTCTACTTGTTTGGATAATTCAAGTAGTTTAACAGGGTCTTCATTGGAAGTGATAATTGTTTCAAATTCTACTTTACTGAAACCTGGTCTTGCATTTTCATCTAGTCCTAAAAATCCTTGTAAATCTAAATGTCCTTTTGTCTTTACGGATAATCCTTGAATATCAATGCCACTTAATGAGGCTAATGCACGATAGACAATAGCTTGGCAAGCACCTAATGAACCTAAAACATATTCCACGGGATTAGGTGCAGAGTAGTTTCCGCCTAGTATTTCTGGTTCGTCAAAATTGTATTCAAATTTTCCTGAATTGGCTTTGACATTGAGTTGTTTCCCAAGTGTTGACGTAGCTTGGAAGATAGCATTTGCTTGCTCTGGTTGGCTTTTGAGTTGTCCTATGAGCGTTTCAAAGGACGCTTTGATGTTTGTTGACATAAAAATGATTTTTATTAATTGTTAAATGAATAAATTTTTAAAAGATTTATTTTCAAATGAAAATTACTATTAAAGAATTCAATTGATTTTTTGCAATAAGGGTTGATTAAAATATTTGAAATAAAAATTCAAATATCCTCTAAAAGAGGGTTCTTTCAGATAGCTAAATACATATCAGAGAGAAAAGGACTAGCAACAACAACAGCAACACATCATAGTATTTGAAATCATATTGTGATGATTCAAACTGAGTGTTGTGACAAGATTTGTCTGTTGGTTCATTTTGTTGTTGCGTTTCATTTTTTTGTTTTTTAATTTATATTTTCCTCTTTTGAAGGACAGGATTTGGCACCTTCATATTTCTATTGGTTGCCAGTGGGTCAACGAGCCAGTCTCTCACCACTTCTTTATAAATCCAGAATTCAAATTTTCAAATTCTGAAGTTGTATTTTTTCAAACACAATACGAATATATAAATGTTTTTCTAAAGTAAAAACATTTTTTTTAAATTGTAAAAAAATATTTTTTCACTACATTCTGTCAGGTACTTGTATGCCTACAGTGTTAAAGCCATTTTTAATGATTCTTCCACATAAGACAGAAAGAGCCACTCTTTTGTCTGTTGTTTCTTTGCCTTCGTTAAAAATGCTTACTTCAGAGTAGAATTTATTATACAATTTTGCCAATTCATAGATATAATCAACAAGTTTAGCAGGGTTTAAATCTTGAGCTGCCAATTCAATAATTGTCGGATATTGAGCTATTTTTAATATCAATTCTTTTTCAATTGGCTGAATATTGTCAATAATTTCAATATTTAATTGATTATTTTCTTTCAAATATCTTCTATAAATACTTTGAATTCGAGCATAAGAATATTGTACAAATGGACCTGTATAACCATGTAAATCAATGGATTCTGCAGGGTTGAACATGATTCTTTTCTTTGGATCTACACGCAATAGGAAAAATTTCAGTGCTCCTAATCCTAATGTCTGATATAATGCTTGTGCTTCTTCTTTTGTAAATCCATCTGTTTTGCCCAATTCTTCACTGCTTTCCTGAGCTGTATTTATCATATCTGCAATCAAATCATCTGCATCTACAACAGTGCCTTCACGTGATTTCATTTTGCCACTTGGTAAATCTACCATTCCATAAGAAAAATGATGAATACCGTCGGCATAAGGACGACCGAGTTTTTTTAATACAAGTTGGAGTACTTTGAAATGATATTCTTGTTCATTTCCTACTACATAGATAGTTCTATCCATTTTGAAATCATGATATCTCAAATCTGCTGTACCCAAGTCTTGGGTAATATATACCGAAGTACCATCTGAACGTAACAAGAGTTTCTGGTCTAGTCCTTCATCTGTCAAATCTATCCAGACGCTACCATCTTCTTTTTTAAATAAAACACCTTTAGCCAATCCTTCATTGACGATATCTTTCCCTAATAAATAGGTGTCAGATTCGTAATATATCTTATCAAAATTTACTCCCAATGCGTCATAAGTTACTGCAAATCCATCATAGACCCATTGGTTCATTTTTTTCCATAATGCAACAGTTTCTTCATCTCCAGCTTCCCAGTTTTGCAACATGATTCTTGCTTCCTGCATGATAGGAGTAGCATTGCGAACAAGTGTTTTCAAGGCATCAAGCAAGTCATCTTTTTTATTTTCATCAGCTTGTAAATATCTGTTTACGCTTGCACTAATAGCACTTGTGTCGGTATTCTGAAATTTAGAGAAATCCAATTGAATTGCAGCTTCTATTAATGGCTGAGCCTGTGCTTGTAGCATTTTTTCAAATTCGACATAAAAATATCCGACCAATTTATCACCTTTCAGTCCCGCACTTTCTGGCGTAGGTTTATCTTTTGACTTTTGCCATGCCAACATAGATTTGCAAATATGGATACCTCTGTCGTTGACGAGATTGCAAGTATTTACTTGATACCCTGCAGCTTTTAAAACTCCAGCAACAGCATATCCCAAAACATTATTTCTGACATGACCGAGATGCAATGGCTTGTTGGTATTGGGAGAGGAGTATTCTATTAATATTTTTGTGTCTTTAGTATTTCCTTTTCCAAATTGAGGATTGTGAAATGTCGATACAAAATATTTTTTCCAATATTCATCTGCAATTACAATGTTTAAAAATCCTTTGACGACATTGAACTCTTTTACAATATCCAATTGTGTCAATTCTTGTCCAATCGCATTTGCGGAGGCTTCTGGATTTAGTTTAGTGTATTTGAGAAGAGGAAAAACAACCAAAGTCAAATCCCCAACAAAATTTTTAGGAGTTTCATTAAAAGTCAATTCATGACTTGAAATTTCAGTATTAAAAGTACTTTTAAATATGCCAATAACAGTTTTAACAAGCTGTTCCTTTAAATTTTCCAATTTATTCTAATTTAAAATGATAATCAATCTGCAAAGTTATTACTTTTGATGGCTTGAAAGATAGTGTATTAAATTAAAAATGAGAGATAGATATATTGACCTGATTGAACAGACCTATTATTTTCCTCAAGAGGGATTTGATTTGGATGGAGATTGGCTCCGTTTTAACAAGGTAGATTTAAAGGAACTGATAGAGAAATACGGTACTCCTTTGAAGATTAGCTATTTGCCAAAGATTGAAGAAAATATCAATAGGGCAAGAAGATGGTTTCATGAAGCATTTGAAAGTCTGGGTTACAATGGGCATTATTACTATTGTTATTGTACAAAAAGTTCACATTTTGCTTTTGTGCTAGATGAAGTATTGGCGAGTAATGCTCAATTAGAAACTTCTAGCAATTATGATATCTTTCTAATAAGAGCTTTGTACGAAAAGAAAAAGATTGATAAAGCTATCCGTATTATTTGCAATGGTTTTAAAACAGAGGAATATACCAAGAGTATTTTAGACCTTTTTGCTGATGGATTTAATAATATCGTTCCGATTTTGGACAATATGGACGAATTGGAAGCCTACCAGACTGTTGAGAAAGATTTGAATATCGGTTTGAGAATGGCTGCTGAAGAAGAACCTAATTATCAGTTTTATACTTCAAGGTTAGGTATTCGTCAGAGAGATATGATTCCATTCTATTTGGAGAAAATCAAACCAAATCCCAAATTACATCTCAAAATGTTGCATTTTTTTATTGACTCTGGAATAAAAGATAGTGCATACTATTGGAGTGAGTTGAATAAATGCTTGAGCATGTATGTGGAGTTGAAAAAAGTCTGTCCTGAATTGAATAGCTTGAATATTGGTGGAGGTATGCCTATCCGTTATTCTTTGGGTTCAAAATTTGATCATGGATATATTATCGAGGAAATAGTCAATAAAATCAAAACTTTCTGTGATGAAGCGGAGATAGACCATCCTAATATTTATACTGAGTTTGGAAATTTCACTGTAGGTGAATCTGGTGCTACCATTTTTGAAGTGATAGGTCAGAAAAAACAAAATGATTCTGAGCTTTGGTATATGATTAATGGTTCATTGATGACGACTATTCCAGATGCATGGGGTTTAAATCAACGATTTATTTTATTGCCTATTAATAGTTGGAATCAAGTCTATCAAAGGACGATTATTGGAGGATTGAGTTGTGATGTGTCCGATTATTATAACTCAGAAGTACATATCAATCAGGTGTATATGCCCAAAATTATGGGTGATCAGAAATTATATATTGGATTTTTTCACACTGGAGCTTATCAGGATTCAATCAGTGGATATGGTGGTATTAAGCATTGTCTGATACCTGGACCTAAGCATATTGTAATTGAAAAAGATGATAAAGGTAAATTGTCTCATTATGTTTTTAATGAAGAGCAATCTGCTGAAAGTATGTTGAAAATCTTAGGCTATTTCAGAGAGCAATAATCGAAATTGTTGTTTTTCTTTTGTTGGCTGACTTGCAATAAAATTCATGTTGGATAGTTGACTTATTGAAATATGTATATTAGATTGCATATTCACAATAAATATTTCCAATATGAAAATGCCAATATTAAAATTCGCTTTATTATTTTCTTTATTAATTACAGTTGCTTGTAATAAAGATAAAGACAAGGATATTAATACGCCTTTTAGAATCATTGCTAAAGATGTAAGTAATTCTAGTTCAACAATTATTACAGCTAAAGTAATAGCAGAGTATTATTTGAATGGAGACTTTTTAGATGGAGTTATTGCCCAAGCTCCTTATTCAAATAATGGATTTACTATTGAACTTCCTGCTACGGTTGATAACAAATATTTAGATGAAATTATTGATTTTTTTGGTGATTACGATGATATAGTAGAAGGTAGTGTTTCAATTAGTAATAAAGATGTACTAGCATTATATATTGAAGATGTAGAAGCTTTTGATAGTAAAGACAAAGAAATAGGAGAGTTTTATTTGTATAAATATTTCGAAGACAATGATTATTATACTTCTTGGATTTATGTGGAAAGTGATGTGACTATTAAAGGAAAGGTAGTGACTACAGATGATTCATTTGAAAAAGATATTGAAGAATACGATTTGGCTTTGAAAAAAGGCTGGAACGTTATCTATGAAAGCTATTTATATGAATATGATAGTGTAGGAGATCGTGAAATCTATACAGATAAATTTACGAGCAGTAAACCTTCTGGAGTTGTATTTAATTGGGAATTTATGGATTAAAAAGAGCTATTCAGTTCTATTGAAAAATAGATAACTCAATAGCTTTTTTTCGTTTTTCAGCATTGCGAATAAGTGGATTTCGGAACACTAAACCGACAACAGACGGTATAAAATAGGATATTTTTCTTGCTTATTTAAAAATTGTCCGTAAATTTGTCCGTGTCCGTAAAAATATCCGCAATATGGTAAATGTTAAATTTTATTTAGATAAGGCTGATAAGTCAAAGCACTTTCCAATTCATTTGGTTTTAAGACAAAAAGATGTTCAGGTCAAGGTTGCGACTGGCGAAAAGGTTTTGAAAAAAGATTGGGATGCAAAAAGTCAATTGGTCAAAGAAACCGAATGCACGTACAAATCAATCAATAAATTCTTATTGTTTCTAAAGCAAGAAGTTGAGAAATATTTTGAAACTGCGCCACATAGTCAGTTTACTGACAAGAAGATTAAAGAAATGATTTTATCATTAGTAAATAGTCGCAAGCAAAATACTGATATATCAATGGTTTGTGAAGATGCTTCTGAGTATGAAACAATGCAAAAAATAACATTTTTAGATTTATTTGCTGGTGCAGGTGGTTTTAGCGAGGGTTTCTTACAAGCAGAGTACGGTAATAAATTTTATGATTTTCGTTTAGCGAGTGATATTAATGAGAATTGTGAATTAACACATTTAGCTCGTTATAATCATCAATTAGGGATGGATGCTGAATTTCTTCGTCAAGACATAACAGAGCCTGATTTTATTGATAATCTTTTGAAAAAAATAAAAGGTCAGACTATAGATGTTGTTTGTGGCGGACCACCTTGTCAAAGTTTTAGTTTGGCAGGGAAGCGAAAAAAGTTTGACAAGAAAGACGATTTATTTGCTCATTATTTGAATGTGATAAAAATGCTCCGTCCAAAGTATTTTGTGATGGAAAATGTGAAAGGCATTTTGACGAAAGAAGGTGGAAAAGTTAAAGAAATGATTTTGCAAGAAATCCGCTCAATTATTGATTTAAAAGAGTTTCATCAGTTGATTTATTTTGTTGCCAATCTTAAAAAATCAAGTTCAGAGAATCAATTTATACTTGATTGTTATTTGCAACGTTTAAATTTTGAAAAGGCAATTGATAAGGAATTAGATACGATTAGAGAAAGTTACATTCAGGGCATCGAAAATAAGTTTAGAGGGCTTGCTCCTAAAATTGCAGATTACAAAACGAGCAAAACGGATATGAATTTCGCGACTATTCGCCACGGTTTTAATTTATTAAAGCGAGCGAAAGAATTGGCATATATTCGTAAAAAGGTTATTCAAGAGAAAAATCACAGTGATTTAGATAATGATTTTTTTGCTCCAAAATTTGATGAATTTTTGATGTCTATTGAGCTAAATAATATCATCGAAGAAGTTCATAATGCTTTTCAAAAATTAAATCCGTCAACCGTTTTTAAAAGCGAAATAGCTGATATTATTTTAGCTTTGGAAATCTACAATTATTCGTTTGATGAATGTGTACAAGGATTGGCTGAAATTGCTAAAAAACAGAATATTGAAAATGAGTTGAACGAAATATTGGTTCATATTCGATTGTATAATATTGACCAACCTTTTGTGGCTTTGGCTTCTGATTATGGTGTTCCGCAAAATCGAGAAAGAGTTTTGTTTATTGGTTGTCGTAAAGACCAAAAGTCGATAAAAACAGTTCCTGCAACTGTCGCTCCCAGTGAGAAAGTTACGGTTTTTGAAGCTTTGTATGACTTGGATTTTGTGGGAAATGATGATGAAAAATACAATTATGAAACCATTGATTTTAAAGTAAAATTCAATGGAAGAACAGAGCAAATGAAGGATTTGTTAAAAAAGCGTTCTATTGATGGAAAACCTGACACCAAAAAAGGTTTGACGTATGCAGAATGGTCAAAAAAAGGAAGATTGAATGGTAGATTTACAAATGCTAAAAATCCATTTTATGTGCGGAATTTTGAAGAGTTGGAAAATGGTTTATCACATCTTGTTGCTCCGTTGCAAAATCATAAAACCAGTAATCAAAGTGATGATGTTGTTAAGCGTTTGTCCGTGATTTTAGATACAGGAAACTATGATGAAGCCAAAGAAAAATTGAAAAAAATTGGATTGAGTTCTGAAAAAAGAAATTACAATGTTCTGAAAGCTGAAGGTCAGAGTTCTACGATTATGACGATTGCCGATGATTATATTCATTATGCAAGTCCGAGAGCTTTGACCGTTCGTGAAATGGCTCGTTTACAGTCGTTTGATGATAGTTTTGTTTTTCAAGGTAAACGTTCTACTGGTGGAAATAAACGAAAATTTGAAGTGCCTCAATTTACGTTGGTTGGTAATGCTGTTCCACCATTGATGGCAAGAGCCGTTGCATTGGAAATATTAAAAAACATCAAATAAAATTGAAGTATGAAAGCGCTTGATTGGTATTAAACATAGGAATAGCATTTCTTATGCCGTTTCTTATACCGTTTGTTCCGTTATTAAAGTTGTTTGTAAATATTTCTTTAATTGATTTGGCAACGTGTTGTTCTGTTGGTTGCCCCCAATAATTTCCACCGGAAAGGTTTGTTACACGTTTAACAGCAACTTGATTTGAAGAATAGGTTTGGTTTTGATTAGAAGGTACTGTTACAAATGAATAGGTAAATTGATGAATGTTTTGAATGCTATAGCCATTTTTGCCGATTGTGATATTTCTACCACGGAAACCACCCGCAGAATATATCATATCCCAAAGCATTGGGATTTGCGCATTATCATTCCAATTAGTTTTACATTGAATGATTCCTATTTCATATTGTTGGAAATCTCTTGATGCTAAGAAATTTAAAGTATTTAAATTAATCTTTCCATTTCTGTTTAATATGGGATTATCTTGGTTTTGATTGTTTTGAATATGTAGCGAGTTAATCTCTTGCGTATATTCAGGAAGATTTGGGAAAATTATAATTGTAATATCGGACTCTGTGTTACAGCCAAAATTTCCATAATTTACGGTGATTGCATCACGAATAGGTTCAGGTACTAAGCTCATTTTTTTAACTGCTACAATGCGAGAGCCAACTGTACAAAGATTTATATACCAGCAAATTAATGATTCCCAAGCAGCTCCACCTCCAGAAAGTTCTCCTTGCCCTCGTCCAGCTGTTCCAGTTGTCCTAAAAATTTGAGTTAGATAATCTCCTAAACTTAATATTGTGTTTTCGTCAAAATTCGCTCCTAGTATTCTTTGAATTTCAGGTTTCCAAACAGTCCAACTATTGTTAAACGTATTGGTGGAAAATAAGTTTTGAACAGCTTCTTTTCTAAGTAATTCAGGGATATTATTGTACATTTTAATTGAAATCAAAGTATTATAATCTTTGTAAAAATACAATTTTGCTTCTCAAGTAGTTTTTATAAAGGTGGGAATTGTTACCTTTATATTGGAGTGTATGGAAAATTCAAGCTCTTTTGGTTTTTAGCGTTGGATTTGTTCGGTTGGAAGACAATATGATGTTTTTTGTCGGCAAGTGCTTTGGTGAACCTCTTTTAGGTTTGCGAAACATTTGCATTTTTGTCTTTCGTTTCCGTTCGTTTATTGTCGGTCGTGTCGGTCTTTTAGGGTGAGTGCTAATATTGGAATGAAAGTATTAAAACAAACTTCCCTGTTCTCCTTGAGGATAATTGGTGATTTCTAGTTCAATATTAAATTTGGGGTGAGGAGGGTTTCCTCCACCATTATCGCCATTGCCATTATCACCGTTATCATTTCCATCAGGATCAGTATCAGGGTCATTGTCATTGGTGTTTTCATCCTCTTCATCTGGTTCTTCACTTTGACCGATTAATTGGACTTCTTTTATCTTCCCAGCTACCAGTTTATTACCCATAGCTTTCCAACCTTTCACTTCAATTAATTCTGCTAGTGCGATTTCTTCTTCTGCTGTCTGCTTTTTACCTAAATCTAAAATGTATTTTACGATAGGATCTTTAGCTATTGTGGCAAAAGTCAATTCAGCTCCTGAGGAATCGTCAATGAAGATAAATTTATGGTCTAATGTTGTTGTTTCAATTAAAAAACGTTTGAGGTAATAGCATTTTTTTGAAGGATAATAGTGTATGGCTGAAATAACTTTTTTCGGATGAAATTTTTCTAGAATCAAAATATCTTTCAATTCATATCTATTGGTCAATTCAAAATTAGTCAGCATATATTCTCCAGTTTTGAAGATGACTAATATTTTATCATCTCCTGAGAAAGTACCTAATAATCTCCCTCTTTTATCTTTGTTCAACCTTCCAATTTCTTCATCCATATAGATGTCCAAACCTCCTAATGTGGAAATTCCCACTGAACGTTGCTCAATTTTTCTTACAGGATATTTAGTGACTTGATTTCCTTGTGAACTTTTGCCTTTGATAGCGATATCTGAAAATCCGAAATCAAATGTTTTCTTTTTGGCAGAGCAACCTTGTGACAATTGAATAGATACGATTTCTGCTTCTCCATTGGGATTGGCAGAGAAATATAATAGTTTGGAGCGAGGTGTCTCTTTGGTTATATTATACTCTTTATCTCTTGTAACACCAGTAACATTAAATCTTTTAGCAAATGTAACTCCTGATTTGCCATCTAAATATATCGCATTATAAGTTTTGCGCTCATCGCCTTTGTGCCAGACATTGACATACAAGATATCTTTGCCAACGAATATTTTATCTTTAATAGAAACGACTTTGTAGATTCCATTTCTTAAGAAGATAATTACATCATCTATATCAGAACAGTCCTCAACAAATTCTTCTTTTTTCATGTCTTTTCCATAGCCAACGAAACCTTCTGTTCTATTGACGTATAGTTTTTCATTGTTAGCAGCAACTTGTTTGACTTCTACTTGATCGAAACTGCTTAACTCAGTTTTTCTTTCTTTATCAGCACCATATTTTTCTTTCAGTCTTTTGTAGTAATCAATAGCATATTGAATTAAATGTGCAAGATGGTATTTAACTTCTTCAATTTCAGCTTCCAATTGACGGATATATTCATCAGCTTTAAAAGCGTCAAATTTAGAAATTCGTTTAATTTTTATTTCTGTCAGTTTGATAATGTCATCTGTAGTAATCTCTCTGAAAAACAATTTTTTATGAGGCTCCAATCCAAGGTCAATGGCTTCAATAACAGCTTCCCATGTTTCACATTCCTCAATGTCACGATAGATTCTATTCTCAATAAATATTTTTTCCAATGAAGAGAAATGCCATTTATCCTCCAAATGCCCAAGTTTGATTTCTAATTCTCTCTTTAATAAATCAACTGTACTATTGGTGCATATTTTCAATACATCACTAGCCCCTAAAAACAAAGGTTTGTCTTCAACAATCACACAAGTATTGGGAGAAATTGATACCTCGCAATCTGTGAATGCATACAAAGCATCTACTGTGACACTAGTGGAGACATTGGGGTGAAGCTCAATCAATACTTCAACATCTTTGGCAGTATTGTCAATAACTTTTTTAATTTTTATTTTACCTTTTTCATTGGCTTTAATAATCGAATCAATCAAGCTGGATGTTGTGGTGCTAAACGGAATTTCAGTAATAGCGATACTCTTTTTATCTTTGACTTCAATTTTAGCTCTTACTCTTACTTTTCCTCCTCTTTTCCCATCATTATAGTTCCTGCAATCTGCAAATCCTCCTGTCTGAAAGTCAGGCATTAATTCAAAGGGCTTATTTTTAAGAAAAGCAATGGAAGCATCTATCAGCTCAATAAAATTATGAGGTAAAATTTTTGTGGATAGTCCTACTGCGATTCCTTCTGCTCCTTGTGCCAATAGAAGAGGGAATTTTACTGGTAAATGTACAGGCTCTTTTTTTCTACCATCATAGGAAAGTTGCCATTCTGTAATTTCCGCATTAAAAGCGACATCCAAAGCAAACTTTGACAATCGTGCTTCAATATATCTTCCTGCAGCTGCTCTGTCACCAGTACGGATATCTCCCCAGTTTCCTTGACAATCAATTAATAAATCTTTTTGACCCAAATTGACAATTGCATCACCTATTGAAGCATCACCATGTGGGTGAAATTGCATAGTACTTCCGATGATATTGGCCACTTTGTTGAAACGACCATCGTCCATTTCTTTCATGGCATGCATGATTCTTCTCTGTACAGGTTTGAACCCGTCTAAAACTGCTGGTACAGCTCTTTCGAGAATAACATAAGAGGCATAGTCCAAAAACCAGTCTTTATACATTCCATTAATCGTAGTAATGGAATCTTTCTCATTGATGTCCGCTTGTGATGAAGTGTTTCCCTCCAATTCTTCCATATATGCAATTGATTAGCATAAAAATAATGAACTCTATGACTTACAACAAAAGGAGTTATTCACATTTGTAGAATGTGGACTATTTTTGATGGTAATAGCTAGATAGATGAACTGATTTTTAGATTTTTCTCAGTCAATCTATTTCAAAAATCAATTATTATATTCCTGTGTAATTTTCAGGAGTAATGAGTTTCAATTCATTTTTGATATCTTCAGAAACATTTAATGAATCGATGAATTGATGAATTTTCTCTTTATTGATTTGCTCATTGGTTCTAGTCAATTCTTTTAATGCTTCATAAGGTTTTTCAAATGCTTCTCTTCGGAGTATGGTCTGAATTCCTTCTGCAACAACCATCCAATTGTTTTCCAAATCTCTGTTTATTGCTGCCTCATTGAGAAGAAGTTTGTTTAATCCTTTCGCTAATGAAGAAAATGCTATGAGTGTATGTCCCAATGGAACACCTAAATTTCTCAATACAGTAGAGTCAGTTAAGTCTCTTTGCAATCTGGAAATAGGCAATTTTTCTGCTAAGTGACTGAATAATGCATTGGCTATACCTAGATTGCCTTCTGCATTTTCAAAATCTATAGGATTGACTTTATGTGGCATTGCTGAAGAACCGATTTCTCCCGCTTTGATTTTCTGTTTGAAATATTCCATACTGATATATGTCCAAATATCTCTACAGAAGTCTATCAGTATAGTGTTTATTCGGGAATAGTTATGGAGTAAAGCCGCTAAATGGTCATAATGCTCAATCTGAGTAGTCGTTTGAGAACGTTGCAATTTGAGTACTCTATTTACAAAATGATTAGCGAAGTTTTTCCAATCAATTTTGGGATATGCTACATGGTGCGCATTAAAATTTCCTGTCGCTCCACCAAATTTTGCAGCATAAGGGATGTAAGCAAAATAAATAATCTGATGCTCCAATCTTTCTACAAATACCATTAACTCTTTTCCCAATCGGGTAGGAGAGGCAGGCTGGCCGTGTGTTCTCGCCAACATAGGAACTGTATTGAATTCAATAGCTAATTTTCTAATTTCGTTGACAAGATTATTTAATTCAGGTAGATATACTATTTCGTTACATTCTTTTGATAATAAAGGAATTGCAGTATTATTTATATCTTGAGAAGTTAATCCAAAATGGATAAATTCAGCATTTTTGAGTAATACAGGATCACTGATTTTTTCTTTGATAAAATACTCTACTGCTTTGACATCATGATTGGTTGTCTTTTCGATTTCTTTCACTCTTAATGCATCTTCTTCACTGAAATCTAAATATAAAGAACGCAAAATAATTTGTTGATCTTCATTGATAGGTGCTATTTGAGGAACTTGCCCACTTAATGCAATAAAATATTCTACTTCGATACGAATTCGATATTTAATTAATGCAAATTCAGAGTAGAAATCAACCAAAGATTGGGTCTTTGATGCATATCTACCATCAATCGGAGAAATAGCAGTCAATTCATTGCGCATGATGTCTTGTTTTGCGCAAAAGTACAATATTTGAAAAGTATAAGCAAAAACCTGAAGTGCTTTGTTGACAAATAATCTATTCTTTAGTCAGTTCGTTGAAAAATAAGCGTATGAGCTGAGTTAGTTAATGTGAGGATGCCTTCGTTAATTTTAAATCGAAATGCTTCATTTTGAATGCTGTGAAGATATTTTTGTTCATTTTCAGTCAAATTATCTTCTTTATTTTCTAGCGTTTTGACATTTTGAAGATGAATTACATCTTTGTCTAAAGTAAATGAACCTCCAATCTCATGAATTCCAGTACTTCCAGTGATAGTGAAATTGTCCAAATGAAACTCAAGTCTAGGTATAATATTATAATCTTTTATTTTATCTATTTTATCTTGATCAAATTGAGTCAGCATATAAATATCATTGAGACGGAAATCTGGAATCCATCTTGCGCAACCTTTAAGTTGTTGATAATCTGATTGTAGTGTGTCGTGATAATGTACTAATACCTTGTGTGCAGTATTATTGATTTGTTGGATGCTTACACAAGTGTCTTGGGAGATTTCGATTTGAATATATCCATTCTCAAAAGAACCGTAATAAATTTGAGTACGTGTATTGGGGTTATACTCGGTGCTATAATTGTATCCAACTATCTTTTTGTCTGGAGCAATTATTAGTTCTATATTATTGTTATGGGTAAGTTCTAATGACCATGTAGGATTTTCTCCATAAGCGAAAAATAGAACATCTCTTTGAAATTTATCCATATAAAAACTGGTCTCAATCTGACTATTGTACTCGTCTTGAGCTTGAATATTTGTTATCATTAGAAGGAAATATATAGCAGTAAGTAGTTTCATTTTTCTATGTTTTTTAGGTCAAAACAATTGTAGTTTCATTATCGACAAACGTAATATTTATGCTATTTGTTTATAATGATGTGATAAATATCAAAAAACAAACCAAATAATGGCTTTATGAATATATTTAATATCATTTGGTGAGAAATGTTATTCTTTGATTAATATTCTGTTTATTTTAGTTGCAAATTTTTTAGCCGTATGCGTAAACCATACCTTTTAATTCTTTTAGTTGCTTTTTCAAGCATATTTTTTGCCTCTTGTAAAAAAGATGTTCTCCCAAGTGAAGAGCGAAAAGTGACTAGCAATCTTTCTCAAGAACAAGAAAACTTTGTTTTTGGAGAAGTTTCAAGAATGGTGAAAGAATCACCTGAGTTTTCTGCCAAAGAAAGAGATTTAATTAATGAATTGAGGACTTGGGCTGTTGATGTTGAAGCTTATTATGAAGGAGTCGATGATGAACCTTCTTGGGAAGCAAAATACAATAGAATCAGAGCAAATATGCATAGGACAGTTGATGCTGCCGCTACAAAAGCTGCTATCGAGTATAATGGCAATGAAGGTAAAATCATCTTAGCTAAAAACTCTTATGTATTAATGAGTTACGATGCTATGGAGAAATACATGAGTGAGTTTTTGTGGACAAAATTGGGATTATTTGCTGCAAATGAAGTGAGAAATGGTATTGTTCTTTCATATACTTTACGTGAAGTATTGAAAAAGTCTAAAATTGATTTGGCGATTGATGGTATTAGTGGAGTGGATTTGTCTGAAGTTTTGTTTGAATCTACTCGTATATTGATGGATGGTCAGATTTCAGTATTTACAGATATTGGTGCATTAGGTTTGTTGAATAGAAGATATGGTCAAGAACCATTTTTGGATGCATCTTGGTTGACACAAGAAGCTCGTAATGGATATGCAATTCAGAAACAAGCAGAAGCTGCTCTAGCTGCTGGTAATGTGAATGAATTTCAAGATTTACAGACTGAAGCTGCAATATGGTTTGGTGCTCACGAGCAACTTTATACATTAGATCCATTATGGCAAACTGAAATCATGGGTATCATGGCACAATTAAACATTTGGATGCATGATGCTACTAAAGGCGGTATGGCATTGTTTGGTGATATTTTTATCGGTACAAATAAATTTGGAGAGTTCTTATTAGGTAAAACAATCAAACTTCCACTTTCTTCACATGATTTGAGAAAAGGAGAAGATAGAGTAGGGATTGCAATCAATGGGTTTCATACATTGAACGATATGCGTAAGAGCAATAGATGGGCTCCTTGGATAGAGTATTCTCAAAAGAGATTAGGATATCAGCAAGGTGTTTATAATGTCAATTTTAGACCTTAATAATTCAAAACATAATTTATAGGACTTAATTAGTAAGTGCTAAAGTCAAAAAAAAAATTTAGAGGTGTGGTTTCATGCCTCTTTTTTATTTTATAAAAGTTGGTAAATGTGTCAAAATAAGAATTGAGTAATCATTTCTGAATAAGATAGCTGTTTGTGAAAAATGCTTTATAGAGTTAGTATATTTTTTTGAAATATTTTTTAATTTTCCATTTAAAAATAATAATGGGGCATCATCAGTTGCGAGAAGAAAAACAATGTCAGAATTGTGGGTTTACAGTTGAAGAAAGATATTGTAGTAGATGTGGACAGGAAAATATTGAAACAAGGCAAGCATTTCATTATTTGTTTACCCATTTTGTAGAAGATTTGGTGCATTGGGATGGTAGTTTCTGGAAAACAATCAAATACTTGATGTTTTCTCCAGGAACCTTGACAAAGACATATCTAGCGGGAAAGCGCAGTCAGTTTGTTGCCCCCGTCAAGCTATATATATTTATTAGCTTTTTTGTTTTTCTCGCTGGAGGAATGATTACAGATGATGTACTTGGCTTTAATGATATAGATGAGGTTGCAGATACTAGTGTATTAAGTATTAAGATGGATACTGATACTACATCAATTATGAGTGTTGAAGAGTATGATGCTTTACAAGCTTCATTGCCTGTCAATGAAAGAGATACTGGACTGAAGAGAATGTTGAAGAGAAAAGTGGCTGATAGCCATGGCGAATATAAAACTGGCGAGTATTGGTATCATGTATGGGATAAGATTCTGGATAATTTCCCTAAGTTTTTATTCATTTATATGCCTGTTTTTGCTTTTCTATTGTGGCTTTTTCAAGATAAAAAGAGATTTTATTATTTTGACCATGGTATTTTTACCCTTCACTATTTTTCATTTTTATTATTGGCTTTCTTCTTAACATTTCCTTGTGTAGAAGCATTAGATAGATTTTTTGGAGAATCAGAATTGTTTGATTTATCTACGACAATTTATCAAGTTGTTTTTATTTTATGGATGCTTATCTATTACATTATTGCTTATAAAAGAAACTATGAATTGAATGCGAAAAGATCAATTTTGAAACTATCTACATTGATTTTCCTCAATCTTTCTTTTTTCTTTGTAGGAGTATTAATATATGCTTTATTTGTTTTCTTGCGGCTATAGGTTTTTTGATCAACAGAGAAAATATATTTCTTAATTTATCATGAAAATTTTCAATGCATACATAGGATTGTTGTAAGATTTTTATATTTTAGTTCTATATGAACAGACCAATTAAAGAAGGTCCTTTGAAAGGGATACGAATAATAGATTTATCCAGATTGTTGCCTGGTCCTTTGGCTACGCAAATGTTGGCAGATATGGGCGCTGAGGTAATAAAAGTAGAAGACCCCAAAGCTCCTGATTACGCTAGATATATGGCTCCTCACTATCATGGACAAGGTGTGAGCTACTTAGCATTAAATCGTTCTAAGCATAGTGTGGCTATTGATTTGGGCAATGAAAAGGGGAAAGAGATTTTTTGGAACTTATTGAAGACAGTTGATATTGTTATTGATTCATTCAGACCAGGTGTATTGAATAAATTGGGAATTGATTATCAGACTGCCACTCAATACAAGGCAGATATTATTTATGTTTCGGTGACTGGTTATGGTCATAATAATCTGATGGCATCCAAAGCTGGACATGATATCAATTACTTGGGTCATGCTGGTGTTTTAGCTACCAATGGTACGACGGATAAAGTATTGCAACCAGGTGTGCAAATTTCTGATATAGCTGGAGGATCTTATCCTACTGTCATGGCTTGCTTGGCGGCTTTGCTTTCAAGAAACTCAACTGGAAAGGGGCAGTTCGTAGATGTAGCGATGGTAGATTGTTCATTGCCGCTCATGTCTTTTTATATGGCAGAAGCCTTGAATACCAATAAGTCATATCAAAGACAAGAGCATGCCTTGGCTGGAAGTTTGCCTAATTATAATATTTATCAGTGTAAAGATGGTAAATGGATGGCTTTGGGTTCTTTGGAGCCTAAATTTTGGGCGGGTTTTTGTATGCTGATTAATAAACCAGAGTGGGCAAATAGAATTTTTGATACCAATATAAAAACTGAACTAGAAGCTTTGTTTTTGACTAAAGACAGAGATGAATGGACTACGTTGGGAGCTTCGATGGATATCTGTTTGACACCTATTTTGGAAATGGATGAGCTAGAAAATGATGCTTATTTACAAAAGAGAGATATGTTTGTCGAACACGAACATGCTGTCTATGGAAAGTTGAAAGGTATTAATCAGCCTATTAAGTTTAATGGCACTCCAAGCTCTGGTGGCTGGGCACCTCCATTAATGGGAGAAGATAATGATGATGTCCTTTTGAGTTTAGGGTATTCTGAACAAGAAATTCAGGAATTAAATAGCAAAGGAGTTACAATCAGGCAAGAAAAATAATTTTTTTACAGTTTTTTTCTTGAGCCATTTTAAGCCATCCAACTATCTTCTTCAAAATATTGCTGCTTAAAATCAGCTTGCTGTAAAAGATGCTAGAATGCGTTTGAAGTGTTAAAAAATGGCATTTTTTAGGCAAAAAAGACTTTTTTTACAGTCTGACGGTTTGCAGCTTGCCGCAGTGGCCATTTTTTCTATAATTTTCAATCGAAGCACAAACTTTCAATTTATCAAAAAACTTCAATCGAAGCTGTTTCCTGGCCATTGAGGCAAACTGTTTGTTAGTGGCTGGTTGTCATTTAGTTTTATAATATTCAATCAATTTCTTGTTTTTGTAAAAACTCTTATTTCTTTCCCAATAATCATAGGCTTGCTGAATAGAGCCGATGGGTATTCCTGCATCGAAGTTCGGTTCATTTGGTATTCGGAATGGTGCAGGCTTTGTATGTTTGGGTTTAACCACTTCTTGTATAAAATGTTCATTCGTGTTAATTGCTTCTGCTAAATATTTATCCGCTTGTGTATAATTTCCTTCAATAACATTCAATGAGACCATACCAAATTTAAACTCAATTGAATAGTCATCGGGGTATTTATTTAAAAACCGTTTGGCTTTCTTATAGTCTTTTTTGGATAGGAATGTTTCTAAAAGTAAATATCTTATTCCTTGATTGTCGTTTTCATTTAGAGATAAGATTTCTTCATAAAGTTTTATAGCTAAATCGAAGTTCTTATGGTATTGATTCTCCAAACCATAGCATTGGCAGGCTCTTAAAAAGGGTCTATTATCAAGACAGCTCCAAATTAGTTTATCTTTCCCTTTTTTAAATTCCTTTGGAAAACAGTCTTTGCCTATTTTATACGATTTTTCCGCTGTCAACAAGCTTTCGAAAGTCTTATTTTGGTTTCGGAAAGCCATACTTAAATGATTATATGCATCAATATGAAACGGGTATTTAGCAATAATTTCTTTGAAATTTTTTTCGGCTTTTAAGTCGTTATAATCAAGAAAATCGACACCTTCCCAAAACAAATTAAAAACCTGTTCATTGTCCATTGAAGTAGGGTAAATAAACTCCCATTCGTCTTCCGCATATTTTCTTATTATTGGATTATTCATTGGTAAATGTTTTAATTATTTAAGGTCTGCTACGATTTATTTTCCTCGAAATATAATCAAAAGTTAAAGGTTCAGTATAATCAATTTCAATTAGCATTATACCAAGTTCCGTACAAAGCTCTTTTTTTCTTTTATCTCGTTTAATTAGGTTTTCAAATGCTGTATCGCCACCCCAATGTTCAATTGGATAAAAGTGTTGCTGTCCTTGGTATTCAAAAGCTATTTTTTCTTCTGGTAAATATATATCAAGTTCTAAGTTTTCCATCCATTTTGCCCTAAGATGTCTTTCAATTTTAGACGAAGAGAAAATCCGAGAAACAATATGTAATAGTATAGTTTCACTTACCCAACCATCGCCAATTTTTCTAAACCCAAATTCCTTACGTGCAGAATTTTCAGGCAATTTTTCTAATTCTTTATAATATTTTATTGCTAATGTCCTTTCTTCTTCATTCTTGAAATCAGGAGTGCCTTGAACAAGTCGCTTTGCAAGTTTAATTTTATATATAAGCTCACTTGGACACTTATCCGGCAGATAATCATAATTCAAAAAGCCCAATTTAAGTGAAGCTTGTTTTATATACCAACCATAATATTGTTTAAAATTTCCACCATACATTTCGTGACACCATCTTAATGTTGGCGTTGCTATATTACAACGATGGCAGAGCTTTGGTTTGAATTTAAAAATTTCTGATATTTTATTTTGAGGCTTTATTAGGTTTAAGTAATGATTGTTGAAAGAAGGTTGCCAAGGTATTCTTTTTATAGTGTTTTTATCTGACATAAGAGCGTCTGATAATTCAAAATAGTTATAAACAGCTTGTTCAATGCAAGTACAGAGATAATGTTCGCTGGTTAAAATTTCAGAAAATGAAATAAATGTTCCATAATGATTTGGAAAATGTACATAGGCATAAGGCAAATTTTCTTTTTGAGTAGGTGAGCGTAGAGCTACCTTTGGTAACTCAATTGATTCAGTTGCAATATTTCTTGTCGTTTTTCTTTTCATTGTTTTTTCACGGAAACAGCTTGCTTAACTTGCCACTAACGT